>JAZPXO010000054.1:0-13578 GCA_045543735.1 Acutalibacteraceae bacterium | reverse complement strand
AGGCATAAACGTCGGAATGGTCACCGAAAATATTAAGAGCATGGGATGCTACGCAACGAGCCGAAACATGGAAAACGCTGGGGAGAAGCTCACCTGCGATTTTATACATGTTGGGGATCATGAGGAGCAGACCCTGAGAAGCTGTGTAAGTTGTTGTGAGAGCACCTGCTGCGAGGGAGCCGTGAACTGTGCCGGCTGCGCCTGCTTCGGACTGCATTTCGGCAACCTTAACGGTTGTGCCGAAGATGTTCTTGCGGCCCTGGGCGGACCACTGGTCAACATAGTCTGCCATGGGGCTTGAAGGAGTAATCGGATAGATGCCGGCTACTTCTGTGAAAGCATAGGAAACGTGAGCCGCAGCGTTGTTTCCGTCCATGGTCTTCTTGATTCTTGCCATATTCTTTTCCTCCTAAAAATTTGTACGAAGTGATTTTTACACCATTGACTATATTAACACCTTTCTTTATATTTGTAAACCTTTAAATATTCCAAATTGATGAAATTTTTTGAAAATAATTTGTATAAAGCATTCAATAAACGGTTAAATTTTCATTTGCGGCAAAAAAGAAAGGCAGCTCAAAAGTCTGTGGCAGATGTCGACTTGACTTTTTTTATCAAAAATGGTAATCTATAAAACAGACTAATTTACGGAGGTGTTGAGTTTGCTGCTCCACACAATTGTACAGAAATTCTTTTTAAAACTGTTCATGGTTTTCCTTTCAATGTCGCTTTCCGTTTCGGGAACAATTGCTCCCCCCTCAACGGAAAATCCCATTAAGCCCAAGGATTCCGATGACGTAAAGCTTGTTTTTGCAGCTCTTGCAGACCCCCAGATTTCAAACTATATGTTTGACAGATATCAGGTTCTCGGCGCTGCCATGGGAGATCTTCATGCAAGTGAGCGCATGGATGCCGTTATTCTTGCAGGCGACGTTGCTGAAAACGGACTCGCAGAAGAATATCAGCTTATTTATGATGAACTCAAGGGCATCGAAAACTGCCGCTATATTTCGGCAACCGGTAATCACGATATCAGATTGCGCGCTTACAGCCAGTCCAAAAAGCGTTTCAACGAGTTTGCAAATGCACTCAACAACAATGTCAATCCCGTTTCCGAGTTCCATTTCTCAGAAGTAATCAACGGATATAAATTCATTGTTATGGGTTCGGATAAAACTGCTTTTGAAGAAGCATATATCAGCGATGAACAGCTTGCATGGCTTGACAGCGAGCTTGCTGCTGAAGGCGGACATCCCACTTTTGTAATTCTTCATCAGCCCCTTAAGCTTACTCACGATCTTCCCAACACATGGGGCAACGGAACCAATGTCAATGCAGGTTCTGTAGGCGATCAGAGCGATGCAATAAAAGAAATTCTTACAAAATATAAGAATGTTATTCTTGTTACGGGACATCTTCACACAGGCTTCGGCGAAGCTTCTTATGAAACAATCGGCGACCTTCACATGGTGAATGTTCCCTCGCTTTGCATTGATAACAAGGACGGCGAATATAACGGTTCGGGTCTCGGCTATATCGTTGAGGTTTATGACGATGAAATCATTTTCAGAGCAAGAAACCTTGAAGCAGGCGAATGGCTTACCGAGTATGATGAGGTTATCAGCCTTTCCGTTCCCCAATAATGATTAATTTGCAAAAAATAAAACGGAGGAAACAACAATGAAAAAATCATTTCTTAAAGTAATCAGCATTGTTCTTTGCCTTGCTGTTGTTCTTACAGGCTCAGCATTCATGGCTTTTGCTGACGAAGCTGCTGCAGATGCACCCTTCCGCATTTCTGTTGCAATGAACGGCGATGCATCGGCACAGAGAGGCTTTTGCTGGTACACAAAGACAGATGTCAAGAGTGTTGTTGAGATTTACACAGCTGACGGTCAGCTTGTAAATGCTTCGGTTGAATACGAAGATGTTATCGAATGGGAAGGCAACTATTGCCATCAGGCAGTTGTTTCGGGTCTTGAAGCAGGCAAAGCTTACGGCTTCAGAGTAGGCGACGGCACAACCTTCAGCGAGATGGGCAGCTTTGTTACCGATAACGGCGACGACAGCTTCAATTTCATCGCAATAGCAGATGTTCAGGCAAGCAGCGACGAAAACTTTGCATCAGCAGCAAAGGTTGTTGAGGCTGCTCAGGCAACGATGCCCGATTCCGAATTCATTGTTAATCTCGGTGACTTCACAAACGACAGCACAAACGAGGAATGGGATTTCTACGATAAGAATTTTGCAGAAATCAACGCAAACACAACAATCGTTCCCATCTCGGGCAACCATGACGGTCTCGGCGTTGAGCATTGGTTCAACAATATGTTCTGCCTTGACACAAGCGAAAGCGTTCAGGTCAAGGACGGAGTTAACTATTCATTCGATTACGGCAACGCACATATTGCCGTTCTCAATACAAACGACCTTCTCGCAATGTCAAACGCACAGCTCAAGTGGCTCAAGAACGACATGAACGGCACCGATAAGGACTGGAAAATCGTTTTCATGCACAAGTCACCCTATACACTCGGCAAGGACGGCAAATGGCCTGATGCACTTTATCTTCAGAAGTCTCTTGCAAAGGTTCTTGACAAGTGCGATGTTGATATCGTAATGAGCGGTCATGACCATATGTATCTGCGCACAAAGGCTCTTGAGAATAATAAGCTTTCCGAAGACGGAACAGTTTATGTTCTTGCAGGTACGGCAGGCACAAAGAGATATGAGGTTCGTTCATTCCTTGCTGACCACTTCCTTGATACCGATTTCATTGCGGCCATGACAGTTCAGAAGAACGGCTACGCAAACTACTGGAACGGCACAGACTGGTCACAGACCAAGCAGACAAATGTCGGCGGCTGCTTCAACTGCGTTTCAATCAACGGCGGCACACTCACCGTTACCGCTTATGTTCTTGCTGACGAACCCGATGCAAACGGCAATCAGGTTATCACAGCGATTGACACCTACTCAATCACCAAGGAAACAGGTAAGAACGAAATCACATTCACAGGCGACAACACAACAAGCGAGCTTGAATATAATCTCGGCATTGTTCCCAGCTTCCTCCGCCTTGCAGCATATGCACTCGGCGAATGGCTTCCCAAGTTCCTTGTTATGGTTCCCGCTCTTCTTGATGTAGTTATCAACGAAGGCACATTCTGATAAAATTCTATCCCCTGCGGTCATTGCGGCTGCAGGGGATTTTTTTGCGGCTCGTATTCTTCAATCTGCATGGGCGAATCCGCTCCGATGTTTTCAATGCACCCGAATTCTCCGCTGACGGTGACAATGCCGCTTTTTACAGCTGTTTTTATGCGGCTTTCGCTGATTTCTTTTCCGCGGAATTCCTCAAGCCTTGCCTCGGAAAATCGGAGCGAAGCGAGCAGAACGGCGTCGGAATTATCAAGGGTACAGATGAATTCGGAATATGTGTTTTTAACGGTTCTGCTCATTCCGAAAGGCAGAACGGTATCTTTTATCAGAGCGCTTGTGCTTTCCGTGAAACCGCCGCTTGTTCTTTTGCCGAGAGGAATATTAAAAAACAGAAAGTGCAGGGTTCTGCTCATCCGCGAATCCGTTTTGCGCAGGGCGTTGAAGCTTTGCTTCATTGAAAGCTCCGAGCTTACCGAGGTCTGCGCAACAACATATCCCTCTGCCTTGCAGAAATCTGCCGTCAGGTCTTTGTTTTCCTCAATTCCGCTTATCAGCAGGTCGCCCTTCAGAACGGGAGAGCCGACGGCGGCTTCAGCCGTTCCGTTGAACGGGCGGAGAATCAGTATTATACCGTCCCGTGCGGCAACAAGATTGCTCGGCGAACTGTCGTTCTGTGTATTCGGTTTTATAACTGTTTCGCGGACCTCGATAACGGCGGTACAGCCCGAAAGGTTGATGTTCAGCCATGAGATATCGGGAAGCTTGCGCAGGGCAGCTGCTTCGGTTTCGGTTGCGTTTATTCCTGCAGAGGGTGCTCCTGCGTGAACTCCCAAAGAGGCAAAAACGGCGGTTATTTCTTCGCTCGGAACGCGTATGTTTCCCGTAACCTCAATGCGCCAGATCCTCGTTGAAAGAAAAATAACGCACAGGGCACACAGAAGCGCTCCGACAATCATTCCGAAGCGGCGGCTGTGGTTTCTGAGAAAAAACGGCAGACCGTGCTTTTGCGTGATCCGTACCTTCATGCCCGATTTTTTTGCAACGGAGCGTATCCGTTTATAGCTGTTTCTGTCTGTTTCAGCCGTAAGAACCGAACCGCTGCATTTAAGATTGTTCAGCGGAATTCTGTTCAGACGGCAGAGGTTTATAAATCTTTCGGGAAAACCCGAGCTTGCCGAAAAGCTGACATATCCGAGCAGAAAACCGATAAATTTCAATAAAAGCATGCTGCCTCCTAATTGCTGAAGTCAATGCAGGTGAATACGCCTTTTATTACCGTAGCCGATTCCTGCATGGAGGATATCGTCAGCCCGCTGCCGCAGAATCTGACCGTCAGCTTACCTGTGTTAACGGCAACCGAGCTGTCGTTATATTCGAGAATCCCCATGCACCCCTCGACGATTGCTTCTCTGTTGCCGCACAGCTCAATATGCGCATATCCCGAAAAAGCGTCCTGCGGCAGGTCAAGATTTCTGCCTATTGTTTCGATTAAATTACCGCTGCGTTCTCTGGCGCAGTGTTTTTTGTTTCTCATCGGTGTTTCCCCCTGAAAATTTGCTTGAGTTTTCAGTTCATAATTATGTCAGACCGTCAAGAAAAAGAACGGCAGAGCATATTTTATACAGATATGTTCAGCTTGGGGGCGGAAAAATGAGAATAAAAAAATATGCTGTTCCGACAGTCGGAATATCCGTGTTTCTTTTCCTTTTTGTGTTTTCGGAGGAGTTTCTTAAGGGTGCGGCGGTAGGACTGAAAAACTGTTCGCAGGTGATAATACCCTCGCTTTTTCCGTTTATGGTTGCGGCGTCGCTCATGGCAGAGGGCGAAATTCCTCCGCTTCTGAAAAGACTGATAAATCCGATAACCGAAAAGCTTTTCGGTCAGCCTGCTGAAAGCGCGGTTGCTGTTTTTGTGGGCTTGCTCGGCGGATATCCGTCGGGGGCAAGAGCCGCCGCCGCACTCTGCGAAAGCGGAAAAATTACGCAGAGTCAGGCAAAAAGTCTCATGCTTTTCTGCGTAAATCCGGGCGCGGGATTTTGCGTGAATGCCGTCGGCATATCTCTTCTCGGCGCAGAAAGAGCGGGAACCGTCATTTTTGTTTCGCTGTGTCTCTCCGCACTTATTACGGGCTTTTTCACTAAACCTGCAAAGGAAAATCCGATGCCGCAAACGGTTTCGCGTGCAAAGCCTTTTTCCGAGGCGTTTGTCGGCGCGGTTGCATCGGGCGCCTCGGGAATAATCAGCGTTTGTGCATTTACGGTATTCTTTTCGGGAATTCTGCGTGTTGTTTCGCGCTTCAATATAAGCAAAAAGGCGGTTATACCACTTGCCTGTCTGCTTGAAATATCAAGCGGCTGTGCATCGGCGGCAGGAAAAATTCCGATCCCCCTGATTGCAAGCGCGTGCGCTTTCGGCGGATTGTGTGTTCATATGCAGATTTTTTCGGTTGCGGGCAGGCTGAAGCCCGATATTAAAAAATTCCTGCTTTTCAGGCTGATTCATTCGGTTTTGTCGGGGCTTATCTGCGAAGCCTTGCTCAAGCTGTTTCCCGTCAGCGTGCAGACATTTCTTCCGATATCCGAGAATGCGGCGCTCTCATCGTTTTCCGTTCCTGCCTCCGTTTCTCTGCTGTTTTTCTCCGCGCTTCTGATTTTTGACCTTGATAAGCAAAGAAAAATATGTTAGAATTCGGTTGAAAGGTATGATGGATGATATGAAAAGCAAGCTTTTAAATAAAAATGCTTACGAAAGCACCTGCAGAAACTGCAGATACGGCAGGCTCAGCCCCGAGGGCGACAGTGTGCTTTGCGTAAAAAAAGGAATTGTCGATGCTGACGGAAAATGCAGAAGATATTCCTATGACCCTCTTAAAAGAGTGCCGAGGAAAAAGCCTTCTGTCAGCACTGCAAACCCCGAAGATTTTATTCTTTGATACAGGAGAACCGAAAATGAAAACGCTGAAAGAATTTGTATGCAACCCCTTGCCGACAGCGAACTGCCATGCATCAACCGTTTTACCTCTTCCCGACGGAAGCATTGTTGCGGCATGGTTCGGCGGAACAAAAGAGAAAGACGATGATGTTGATATCTGGTATGCACGCAGAGATGAAAACGGCTGGGGAGAGCCGGGAGTTGTTTCGTATGCAAAGCATCTGCCTCATTGGAATCCCGTGCTGTTTCTGCGCGAAAACGGCGAAATCTGTCTGTTTTTCAAGGTAGGAAAGAACATTCCTTCATGGCGTACATTTATCAGCATATCAACCGACGGCGGCAAAACCTTCGGCAAGCCCTGCGAGCTTATTGAGGGTGACAGAAGCGGCGGCAGAGGTCCCGTTAAGAATAAGTGCATCCGTCTTGCAAGCGGAAGAATTCTTGCTCCTGCGTCGTTTGAAAACAGAGGCTGGAACTGCTTTGTTGACATATCGGATGATGACGGCGTAAGCTGGAAAAAGACTCCGAAAATCAGAACCGAAAGAGAAACTCCGATTTTCAACCGTCTGAATGCCTACACGAGCAACAAAATTCCGATGATTCAGCCCACTCTCTGGGAGTCTGAAAACGGCAGAGTTCATATGCTGACGAGAACACCGGTCGGAAGAATATACAGAAGCGATTCCGAGGACAGCGGTGAAAGCTGGTGCGAGGCATATGCAACCGATCTGCCGAATAACAACAGCGGAATCGACCTTGTGAAAACTCCCGACGGAAGTCTCTGGCTGCTTTCGAATCCCGTTGAGGAGAATTGGGGAGAGCGTTCGCCGCTGACCTTGCAGAAATCCTGCGATAACGGCGCAACATGGGAAACGGTTCTTGTTCTTGAAGAAGAGAAAAAGGACAGCGAGTTTGCCTATCCCGCGATTGAGTATCTTAACGGCAGCCTTTATGTTACATATACATACGAACGCCTTAACATTGCGTTCTGGAAAATTGATTTATAAAAAAAGAAACTCCGCAGGATTTGCTGTCCTGCGGAGCCTTTTGTTTATAATCTGTTTTTTTCAAAAATTCCCGATTTTTTTACGGCATAGAAAAGCGGAATTCCGCCTGCAAGACAGACTGCAAGCTCGCCTGCTCCGACTTCAAGAACCGAAATTGCAAAAATCGCGGGGCTCGCACCGCCTTCGTTGAAGAGAAAGGTTATTTCCGCTCCGACTATCAGCGCATTGAAAATAACGGGCATCAGAAGAGATAAAAAAGGGATTCCTCTGAAAGTGATTTTTCTCAGCATTCTTGCCGTTATTGCCGCAAGCAGGGTTGCCGCCGAACCGAAAACGATGTCCCAGATGCCCATGGGGCTTGAGAGATTTCCGATTATGCAGCCGACGGTCAGACCGGGTACAGCCGCAGGGGTGAATACGGAGAGGATTGTCAGCGCTTCGGAAAGACGGAACTGGATGTTTCCGTAAGCGATTCCGAAAACCGCGCTCAGATAGGTTGCTGCGGCATAGATTGCCGCTATCATCGCCCCATGAACAAGGGTGATGATCTGCTTTTGTCTTTTTTTCATTTTTTGCTCCTTTTTGCTGCCGTGCAGCGCCTTTAGTTTTGTTTGGCATCGGGCAAATGCCTGTCAGGAAGGTTTCGAACTGACATGTATTTTGGCAACAAAAATAATCCTCAACTATGTTTTTGTCGGATTATTTTCGCTGATTCTTCGTTAAAATACTCGCAAATCCACAAAGGATTTGCTCCGTTTTTGCCTTGAATCATCTGAAAATCCTCTCGCCAAAAATCTCCGATCCGATTCGGACATAGTCCGGATTATATTCGTCGCCTTGCTCGAAATGTATTAAAGATAATCTGCGAGTGCCTTGAGGTTTTCAACCGCAACGCTCGCCTTGATATCGGATGCGGCATATTCTTCGGGAGTTGTAACTCCGCTGTATACAAGCGCGCAGGGAATGCCGTGGTTTGCGCCGATTGCGATATCCGTTGCAAGTCTGTCGCCGATGAATGCAAGCTCGTCTCTTTCACAGCCGAGCATCTCGGTGATATAGTCAACCGTTGCCGTCATGGGCTTGCCCAGAACCTGAGGTCTCTTGCCCGTTGAAGCGGCAAAAAGCTCAATCATCGAGCCTGTATCGGGCATGTAGCCGTCTGCCGTGGGGCAGTTGAGATCGGGGTGAGTGGCAATATAGATTGCACCTCTGTCAATATATTTAACGGCATCCCACATTTTCTGATATGTGAGAGTTGTATCGAAGCCGAGAACAACGATATCGGGGTCGGCATCAACGAGGTTTATGCCTGCTTTTTTAAAGTCGCCCGTCAGTCTTTCGTTGCCGAGAAGAAAAACCTTTTTGCCTGCATAATTTCTGTTGAGATAGTCGGCGGCAACATGAGATGAGATGATAACGCGGTTTTCGTCAACGGGAAAGCCCATTTTTTCAAGCTTTGCTCTGCAGACCTCAACATTGTTTGAGGAATTGTTCGTGAAGAAATAGAAATCCCTGCCCGTTGCTTTTGCCTTTTCAATAAAATCAATCGAACCTTCAATGATATTGCCGTCAAGATAGAAGGTTCCGTCCATATCAATGATAAAATACTTCGTGTTTTTGAAAATTGCGTTTTCAGCCATTGTTCTGCATCCTTTCTGATGTTTGTCCAAAAAATCATTCTATCACATTCTCTCCGATAAGGCAACTAAAAGTTTGCCTCTTGCTTAAAAAGCAAACAGAGGTTATAATTGAATTAAACAGTCAAGAGTTAATGACAGATTTATCTGAACGGGTGTGGGCAGAGCCCACCCGAAACTGTTCACTATTCATTATTCACTCTTATCTGTCATTTGTTTAAACGGAGGTGAGCCGAATGAACGAAAAACTGCCCGTACTTCGCAAAAAATCAATGAGTCTGCCCCTGACGCCCGGTGTTTATCTTATGAAAAACAAAAAGGGCGAGATAATCTATGTCGGCAAGGCAAAAGCGCTCAAAAACAGAGTCAGCACCTATTTCGGCTCGCAGAACAACCATACCGCAAAAGTGCGCAAAATGGTTGAAAATGTTGATGATTTTGACTATATCCTCTGCGACAGCGAGTTCGAGGCGCTTGTTCTCGAATGCTCGCTTATCAAACAGCACAGCCCCAAATATAATATTCTTCTGAAGGATGATAAGGGATATCATTATATAAAAGTTACGGATAACGGCTGGAAAAACATTCTCGCCGTCAAGCAGAGGCTTGATGACGGTGCAGAATATATCGGCCCATATACAGGTTCTTACGGCATAACAAATGCGGTTGATTCGGCGAAAAAGATTTTCCGTTTGCCGCAATGCTCAAAGGTTTTTCCGAGAGACTATAAAAAAAGCCGTCCGTGCCTGAATTTCTTTATCGGTCAGTGCTCTGCGCCGTGCGCGGGAAAAATTGACCGCGAAGCGCATAACGAAGCGGTTTCACAGGCTCTTGATTTTATTGTCAACGGCTCGGGCAGCGTTGTTGAAGAGCTGACAAAGAAAATGGAGGAAGCTGCGGAAAACCTTGAATTCGAAAAAGCGGCAAAGCTCCGCGATAAGATAAACGCGATTAAAAAAGTAACCGAAAAGCAGAAGGTTGTTGCCGCATCGGTTGAGGAGCAGGATGTTTTTGCCGTTGTCTGCTCGGGCGGCGAGAATAATCCGAAGGCGTGTCTGTCGGTGCTTCGCTTCAGAGATGCAAGGCTTTATGACAGCGAGCATTTCATTATTGATATGCCCGAAAACATGCCCGAGGCGCGCCATGAGCTTATAAGGAGCTTTTATTCGATGCGCGATTTCGTTCCGAAAAGAATTGCCGTTGACGGCGAGGTTGAGGGCAGCGAAGTGCTTTCGGAATGGCTTTCCTCACTTGCAGGCAGAAAGGTGACGGTTGCTCAGCCGCAGAGAGGGGAGCAGCATTCGCTTGTTGAAATGTGCCGTTCCAACGCGGCGCAGAAGCTTGCGCTGTATCTCGGCAAAACAGGCAAATCAACAGCCGCGCTCGATGAACTCGGAACGCTTCTCGGTCTTAAGGCTCCGCCCGAATACATTGAATCTTACGATATTTCCCATACGGCAGGCAGCGAAAACGTTGCAGGTATGGTTGTTTTCAAAGGCGGATATCCGTATAAAAAAGCGTACAGACATTTCACGATAAAAGGCTTTTCGGGGCAGGATGACTACGGCTCGATGGCGGAGGTGCTTGAGAGAAGATTTCTGCGCTATTTTGAAGAAAAGGACAGCGGCGAGGGCTTCGGCAGACTGCCCGACCTTATTCTGCTTGACGGCGGAAAGGGTCAGGTCAATGCAGTTTTGCCCGTTCTTGAAAAATACGGTCTGGATATTCCTCTTTTTGGTATGGTCAAGGATTCTCATCACAGAACGAGAGCCATTGCGCGCTCGGGAGACGAGCTTTCGCTGACATCGAAGAGAGCGGCGTTTACGCTTGTTTCTACAATTCAGGAAGAAGTTCACCGTTTTTCGGTTGAATACCACCGAAGCCGCCGCAAAAAGGCGTCTGTTTCAACAACGCTTACTTCAATTGAGGGTATCGGCGAAGCAAGAGGAAAGGCTTTGCTGAAGCATTTCAAAACCGTCAGAGCAATCGGAGAGGCGGGCGTGGAAGAGCTTGCCGCAGTAAAGGGCATGAATAAAAATGCCGCCGAAGCGGTTTTTAAGGCTTTTCACGGTCAAAATAATGCTGACGGAGAATAAAATTTTAAAATCTTTTGTGATTATACGGAAATTATCTTGACATTTTGTGGTTTTTGGTGAGATAATAAACCGATAATGGATAATAGGGTGTTGCACCCTCTAACAGCTCCGCCAATAACGGACGGGAGGAAGAATATGAGAGTAATAACCGGTTCGGCAAGGGGAATGACACTCAGAACCCTTGAGGGCGATAATGTCAGACCGACAACCGATAAGGTCAAAGAAGCGGTTTTCAGCGCCATTCAGTTTGAAATTGAGGGCAGAAGAGTGCTTGACCTTTTTGCAGGCTCCGGTCAGCTCGGCATTGAGGCGCTCAGCAGAGATGCACAAAGCTGTGTCTTTGTTGATGCAGATAAAAATGCCGTAAAAATTGTAAAAGGTAATCTCGAAAAAACAAGGCTCAGCGATAAGGCGTCGGTCATGCAGACAGATTCTCTCGCTTTTCTCGGAATGACGGACAAGGTTTTCGACCTTGCTTTTCTCGACCCGCCCTTCGGAACGGGTCTGCTTCAGAAAGCGCTTGCAAAGGTTGAACCGCATATTGCCGAGGGAGGACTTGTTATCTGCGAGCATCCGTTCGGCGAAGATTTGCCTGAGGTTCAGGGCGGTCTTTCTAAGCAAAAAGAATATAAGTACAGCAAAACGGCGGTGACCGTTTACCGAAAGGGTTGATAATGTATGAAAATAGCCGTTTGCCCCGGCAGCTTTGACCCGGTAACAATCGGTCATATTGATATCATCCGCAGAGCAGCAAAGCTGTTTGATAAGGTGATAGTTGTTGTTATGGTCAACTATCATAAGCCTGCAAGCTATTTTACGGCGGATGAGAGAGTTGAGCTTATCAAACGAAGCACGAAGAATATCGGCAATATCGAGGTCGATACCTACGGCGGTCTGCTTGCCGACTATGCTTCTCATAAGGGCGCATGCGCAGTTGTAAAAGGTCTGCGTGCGGTATCCGATTTTGAATATGAATTCCAGCAGGCGCTGACAAACAAAAAGCTGAATCCCGAAATGGAAACGGTTTTTGTTGCAGCAAATGCTGACAATATGTACTTATCCTCGAGCGTCGTCAAGCAGGTATGTGAGTTTGGCGGAGATATAAGCGAATTTGTTCCCGCAGAGGTTTGCGAAGATATTATTAAACGAATCAAAGAAAGGAAATAAGAAATATGAATATCGAAATTTTACTTGACCAGATCGAAGATATACTTGAGGCGGGTTCAAAGGTTCCGTTCAGCAACAAAATCGGCGTTGATTCAAACGCAATCAAAGATATTATAAGCGAAATCAGACTCGGTCTCCCCAATGAAATCACGCAGGCAAGAACAATCCTTGCAGACAGAAACAATATTCTTGTCAAAGCAAAGAACGAGGCTGTTGCCGCCGTAACAAGCGCTCAGGAAAAATCGAGAGCTCTTATTACCACAGCAGAAGACAAGGTCAGAGAGCTTGTTCTCAAGACAGAGGATTATTCCAAAAATAAGGTTGAAGAAGCCGACGCTCAGGCAAAGAAGATTATTGCCGCTGCCAACGAGGATGCAAAAATCATCCGTGCAAACGCTCAGATTGATGCAGCCGCAATGGTTGATAAGAGCGAAATTGTTATCCAGAGCAAGGCAACTGCAGAATCAATTGTAAAAGCCGCTCAGGAGGATGCCGCTTCAACAATCACGGGCGCAAAGGCTCAGGCTGAAAATATTGTCAATGCCGCTCAGGAAGATGCGGAGAGAACAATCGAGGAAGCACGCCGCCGCTCTGACGAAGCAATCGAAAAGGCAAACAAGTGGTCTGCCGAAATCAGAATCGCAGCAGGTGATTTCATCGAAGAAATCATGGCCACCGCAAACAATGCAATCGCAGGCAGCCTTAACGAGATTACGGCTGCAAGAGCAAGCATCAGAAATGTGACGGGCAAAATCGAAGCTCCCGCAGATGATGAATAAATAAAAAGAGGCTTGTATGGGTAACTGACCCGTACAAGCCTTTTGCGTTGTGCAGTTTATTCTTCCGTGCTTTCGGCATCCTCAAGATAAACGCTCTGAGTAAAATCAAGAACGGTGTCCTTGCGCAGACAGTTTCTGTAATACTCAATAAGCATCTGCTCTTCTTTGTTGAGAACATAGATGCTCGCCTCTTTGTCGGCGCTGCTAACAATTGCCGTGCCTGAATTTTCTGCGCGGTTTTCAAAGAAAACGGAGAGAATGCTGTCTGCCGATATTCCGTAAAGAGCGGCAAGCTTTGCGATAACGGTAACATCGGGGATTCTTCCGAGTTCATATTTGGTATATGTAGAGCGGTCAACCTCAAGATATTCGGCGATAACTGTCTGAGAGAAACCGTGTTCTTTTCTCAGCTTTTTCAGGGTGTCACCGAGCAGCTTGGGATCGGCATTGTTGAAAGTTGTTTTCATCGGCAAACCTCCGTTCGGGTTATTGCTACTCTTAAATTATATACGAATTTTGCAAAAAATCCATATCATTTTATGAAAAAACGGCAAAAATTTCATCTTTCGGCAATTTGTTTGCCGTGAAAAGTGCCGAAAATCTGATTTTGGAATAAACTGCTTGACAAAACATATTTCTTCTGTTAAAATAAAAGACCGCTGCGGAAAGCGCAGCAGGATTAAATTAAAATTTTATTCCTTGCCACGGATGCACCGTGGCCAAAGACCAGAAGGAGGTGCTTTAAGAATGTCAGCAAACATCAGCTATGAGACAATGATGGTTTTTTCAGTTGCCAACG
>JAZPXO010000053.1:0-27375 GCA_045543735.1 Acutalibacteraceae bacterium | reverse complement strand
GCTCACAGAACGACATGGCTACGATCCGACTTCACCGTAAGTAACGGTATTCCGCAGACATCCGAAGCAAAGATTGTTTTCAATCTTCCTTCAAAATCATCCAGAGGTACGCTTGAAGTTTTCGTAAACAACGTTCTCGCTCAGGAAACTCCGATTCTTCTTGACGGCAGCTCGTATGAACTGATGGTTCAGGGCAGCGGCGAAAATAAGTCGGTCAAGATTTATATTGACGGCAAGGAGCATTATACCTGCACGGTCAACTTCCTTTCAAATCCCGCGGTTGTTACTAACGGAACCTATTCAAACGGCTTCAATGTAACGAGCGCAAAGCTTCCCAATGTTGTCGGCATGACGGAAACTGAGGCGAGAGCAGCTCTTGATGCGGCAGGCTTCTGGAATATTTACATGACGGGGGCACCCGTTCTTAATCCTGCCCAGAACGGCGTTATTATTTCTCAGTCACCCTCCGGCTCGTCATCAGGTTCGCTCTTCGGTTCAATTTATTCGGTTGATCAGAAAATTGATCTGATTGTCGGTCAGTTAGAAGGAGTATGATTTTGAGTAAGTCAGAAGGAATTATTCTTAAAGGTATCGGCGGCTTCTATTATGTTGAAGCCGCCGACGGAATATATGAGTGCAAGGCGAGGGGCGTTTTCAGAAAATCGAAAATAAAACCCCTTGCGGGTGACCGCGTTGAAATCAGCATCAATGAAAACGCGGAAAACACAATTGATGTCATAATGGAGAGAAGCAGTCTTATGCTCCGACCTCCCGTTGCGAATATTGACCGTCTGTTTATTGTTTCTTCGGCAAAAGAACCTAATCCCGTTTTGCTGATAATTGACCGCCTGACAGCGATTGCCGTCAACAGAGGAATTGAGCCGATAGTTGTTTTCACAAAGAGTGACCTTGCCGATGTTGACGGATATATTGAGATTTACCGCAAAGCGGGTATCAAAGCGATTGCTGTTTCGTCAGTAACGGGAGAAGGCGTTGAACAGGTCAAGGCAGAGCTGAAAAATCATATCAGCGCTTTCTGCGGTAACAGCGGCGTAGGCAAATCTACTCTTCTCAATGCGATTGACCCGTCGCTCGGACTTAAAACCGCTGAAATCAGCGATAAGCTTGGCAGAGGCAGACACACAACCCGTCAGAGCGAGCTTTTTAGGGTCGAGGGCGGATATGTTGCCGATACTCCCGGATTCTCTTCTCTTGAGCTTGAAGAAAACGAAATCATTTTAAAAGATGAGCTTCCCTATGCGTTTCCCGAGTTTGAAAAGTATCTCGGTCAATGTAAATTCACTTCCTGCCTGCATGTCAAAGACAAGGGCTGCAGAGTTATCGAAGCGGTTGAAGCAGGTGAAATTCCTCAAAGCCGCCATGAAAGCTATTGCGTTATGATGGAGCAGGCAAAAGAGGTTAAGGAGTGGGAGCTTAACAAACTCAAAAACAAAAGTAACGAAAATCTTCGCCGCTGATTATACTGTAATGAGCGAAGGCTCACGCAGCTGCGGTTTTCCGCAGCCGGCGGACAGTATGATCGGGCGGTGAGTTTTTATGAGATGCTGTGATGTAAGATGTACAGCCTGCATATCTTTTGCGGCAGGTATGCTCGTTGCTGCGTTGTTTCCTTATACAATAGCGATTGTTGTCATTGCCGCCGTTATGATTATTGCCGGGCTGGGTCTGAGCCGATATTGACGGAAAGGGAGTTGACACATGAAAGTTGTTGTTGTTCGCAGTCCCAAAATACTCAGCGGCATACTTGGACTGGTTTTCGGAATCAAGCGGCAGAAAAATCCAACATAAATCGGTTTAATAAAGTGACATAAAAAAACAAACCCCTGTCGGATCAATCAGGAGCCGACAGGGGTTACTTTTATATTTTAATATTCAACCGTACCTTCGAAAACAAGCTTTGTTGTGCCTGTGAGGAAAACGCCGTCATCTGTATAGTTAACAATGAGGTCGCCGCCCTTGACTTTAACAGTGATATCGGTATTCTTTTTGCAGAAACCGTTTTCAACTGCTGCAACAACAGCTGCGCATGCGCCTGTGCCGCAGGCAAGAGTTTCTCCGTTGCCTCTTTCCCAGACTCTCATCTTGAGAGTGGTTTCGTTAACAACTCTTACAAACTCGGTATTGACTCTGTGAGCAAAGATTGAAGCCTTTTCAAATCTGGGACCGATCTTCTCGATGTCAATGTTATCAACTCTGGGGCAGAAAACAACGCAGTGGGGGTTACCCATTGAAACGCAGGTGATGTTGTAATCCTCTCCGCCGAGAATAACGGGATAGTCGATAAATCTGTCAACGCCGATTGTGCTTGTAACAGCGCCGTCAAGCTCTGCCTTGCCCATGTTTGCGCAAACGGAGCTTACCTTGCCGTTCATAACATAGAGGTCAACGCTCTTGATGCCGCTTGCAGTTTCGATTGTAACTGTTTCAGTGTCAACGAAGCCGTTGTCATAAACATATTTTGCAACCGAACGCATGGCGTTACCGCCCATTCTTCCTTCGCTGCCGTCAAGGTTGAAAACTCTCATTTTAACCTGAGCAACATCAGATTTTTCAACAAGAATAATGCCGTCGCTGCCGATTCCGTGGTTGCGGTCACAAAGGCTGACGCAAAGGCTTTCGGGGCAGGTGATGGAATTGTCAAAGTTTTCAAGAAGAATATGGTCGTTGCCCGATGCATCCATCTTGACAAACTTGAGCGAGCTTCTTTCGGAACGCATGTTGTTGATGTCAACAAGCTCTGTGTTCTGCTGATTGAAGTGGCTCGCAATAATGTCTGCAAGAGCGTTAGCTGTATCAAGCGATGTTATGCAGGCGATTGAAAGCTGGATAGCTCTTCTGTGGAGAGCAATATAGTCGTTCATTGCCGAGCCGTAGTTAGCGCCTGTATAAACAACATAGTTGATTTTGCCTGTTTCAAGGAGCTTGAACATATCGTCGCCCTCGCTGAAGCCCTTGACAACATCAACATCAATGCCGAGGTGAGAGATAGCTTCTGCGGTTTCGGGAGTTGCGTAAATCTTGATCTTGAGATCGTCAAGCTTCTTTGCGAGCGAAACAGCATCGAGAATATCGTGCTTGTCCACGCTCAGGAGAAGACCGATTTCGTTATCGGCTGTGGGAAGCTGAATCTTGAAGCCTGCGGAGGTGAGACCCTTGAAGAGAGCTTCTGCGGTTGTCTTACCGATGCCGAGAACTTCGCCCGTTGATTTCATTTCGGGGCCGAGGATGGAGTTAACATCGCTGAGCTTTTCAAATGAGAATACGGGAACTTTAACAGTGAAATAGGGGGGAGTCTTATAAAGACCTGTTCCGTAGCCGAGATCCTTGAGAGGCATGCCGATCATTACCTTTGCGGCAATGTCAACCATGGGAACGCCCGTTACCTTGCTGATATAGGGAATTGTTCTCGAAGCTCTGGGGTTAACCTCGATAACATAAAGCTTGTTGTGATAGATAAGATACTGGATGTTGACAAGACCCTTTGTGCCGAGTGAGAGAGCGAGCTGCTCGGAGCATTCGATGATGTTCTTGCGCATCTTATCGTTGAGGTTGTAGGGAGGATAAACAGCGATTGAGTCGCCGCTGTGTACGCCTGCTCTTTCAACGTGTTCCATGATGCCGGGGATGAGAACGTCAGTGCCGTCGGAGATAACGTCAACCTCAAGCTCTGTGCCCATCATGTATTTGTCAACAAGAACGGGATTTTCAATTTCGCCCGAAAGGATGATGTCCATATAGCGGTTAACATCGTCATCGCTGTAAGCGATAGTCATGTTCTGGCCGCCGATAACATATGAGGGACGGAGAAGAACGGGATAGCCGAGTTCAGCAGCAGCATTGAGCGCTTCCTGCTTTGTCATAACGCCCATGCCCTTGGGTCTGAGGATCCCGAACTGCTCAAGAAGAGCGTCAAATCTTTCTCTGTCTTCTGCGGTGTCGATTCCGTCAGCGGAGGTGCCGAGGATTCTGATGCCGTTTTCATCAAGGAACTTTGTGAGCTTGATAGCTGTCTGTCCGCCGAAAGCAACAACAACGCCGATGGGCTTCTCAACCTTGATGATGTTCATAACATCTTCGGGTGTGAGGGGCTCGAAATAGAGTCTGTCAGAGGTGTCATAGTCGGTGGAAACGGTTTCGGGGTTGTTGTTGATGATTGCAACCTCGTAGCCGAGCTCTTTAAGGGTCCATACGCAGTGAACCGATGAATAGTCGAACTCGATACCCTGACCGATTCTGATGGGGCCTGAACCGAGAACGATGATCTTTTCTTTCTTTTCGTTGATGAGGGGTCTTGCCTCGCATTCATCGCCGTAGGTTGAATAGAAATAGGGAGCGGCAGTGTTGAAGTTGTTTGTGCAGGTATCAACGATTTTGTAAACCGCATCCTTGTGGGCAGGAAGTTCCTTTACGCCTGAAAGACGCTTGAGAGCTGCATCTGTGTAGCCGTAATTTTTGCCCTGATAATATTTTTCTTCCGTAAGATTGCCGCCTTCGATTGATTTTTCGAAATCGGCAAGGTTCTTGAGCTTTTCAAGGAACCATTCGGTAATCTTTGTGATTTCGTGAACCTTTTCAATGGACATGCCGCCCTTGATTGCTTCAAAAACGGAGAAAAGACGCATATCGTCGGTCTCTCTCATTCTCTCTTCGAGAGGAGCGTTTGTTTTTGGTTCGGCGTTGAGGGTATCAAGCGAGATTTCAGCGCCTCTGACAGCCTTCATGATTGCCATTTCAAAGGTGGGGCCGATCGACATAACTTCGCCCGTAGCCTTCATCTGAGTGCCGAGCTTGCGGCTTGCATTGACGAATTTGTCGAAGGGCCACTTGGGAAGCTTGACAACGATATATTTAACATCGGGCTCAAAGTTTGCGCAGTTGAGACCTGTTTTGTCGTTCTTGATTTCGTCAAGAGTCATGCCGAGAGCGAGCATTGCGGTAACCTTTGCGATGGGATAACCCGTTGCCTTACTTGCAAGAGCGGAAGAACGGGAAACTCTGGGGTTAACCTCGATAACGGCATAGTTCATGCTGTGAGGATCGAGAGCAAACTGGCAGTTGCAGCCGCCGATGATTCCGAGCGCATCAACGATATCAAGCGATGCCTTGCGGAGCATCTCATATTCCTCGGGAGTGAGGCTGAGTGCAGGTGCGGCAACGATGCTGTCGCCCGTATGAATGCCGACGGGATCTAAGTTTTCCATGCTGCAGACTGCAACGCAGTTGCCAGCGGAGTCACGCATTGTTTCAAACTCGATTTCTTTCCAGCCGAAGATATATTTCTCAACAAGAACCTGAGTGATGGGGGAGAGGTCAAGACCTGTTTTGGCAATAACTCTGAGTTCTTCTTCGTTTTCTGCAACGCCGCCGCCGCCACCGCCGAGGGTGAATGCGGGACGGATGATGATGGGATAACCGATCTTGTTTGCTATTTCAACGGCTGTTTCAACATCGTTTGCAATTTCGGAAGGAATAACGGGCTGATTGATGGATGTCATCGTATCGCGGAACATCTTTCTGTCCTCAGCCTTGTCGATTGCCTCTGCGTTTGTGCCGAGAAGCTTAACGCCCATCTTGTCAAGATAGCCGTCCTTGCTCAGCTGCATAGCAATTGTAAGACCTGTCTGACCGCCGAGACCTGCAAGCAGGCTGTCGGGGCGTTCCTTTTCGATGATTCTCTTTACGGTTTCGGCTGTGAGGGGCTCAAGATAGATTTCGTCTGCAAGAGCCTTGTCAGTCATGATGGTTGCGGGGTTTGAGTTAACAAGAACAACATCAAGACCTGCGTCCTTAAGAACGCGGCAAGCCTGAGTGCCTGCATAGTCAAACTCGGCAGCCTGACCGATAACGATGGGACCTGAGCCGATGACCATTACTTTTTTAATGTCTTTGCTGATAGGCATTTCAATTCCTCCCTATATATCAGTCTTTAAGAAGCTTAACGAGAACAGCCTTCTGAGCATGAAGTCTGTTTTCAGCCTCTTCGAAAATTTCCTTTGCGTGAGCTTCAAATACCTTTGCGGTAATTTCTTCCTCGCGGTGAGCGGGGAGACAGTGGAGAACCATTGCGTCGGGCTTTGCAACAGCCATAACGCCGTCGTTTATCTGGTAACCTGTGAAAATCTTCTTGCGCTCCTCTGCTTCAGCTTCCTGACCCATTGAAGCCCATACGTCGGTATAAAGAACATCCGCATCCTTTGCAGCTTCAAGAACATCGCTTGTGCAGGTGAAGTCACCGTTTTCGCTTGCCCATTTCATGATTTCGGCATCGGGCTGATAATTATCGGGGCAGCCGATGCTGACGCTCATGCCCATCTTGATGCCGCCAACGATAAGGGAGTTAGCCATGTTGTTGCCGTCGCCGATATAGCAGAGCTTGTTGCCTCTGATTGAACCCTTGAACTCGCGGATTGTCATGAGGTCTGCAAGAACCTGACAGGGGTGGCAGTAATCGGTAAGACCGTTGATGATGGGGATTGAGCCGAACTCGGCAAGAGTTTCAACATCGCTCTGTGCAAAGGTTCTGATCATGATGCCGTCAAGGTAGCCTGAAAGAACTCTTGCGGTATCGTTAACGGGTTCGCCTCTGCCGAGCTGAATATCGTGAGAACTAAGGAAAAGAGCCTGACCGCCGAGGTCATACATGCCTACTTCAAAGGAAACTCTGGTTCTTGTTGATGATTTTGCGAAAATCATGCCGAGAGTTTTACCTTTGAGAAGGTGATGCTCAATTCCGTTCTTTTTTTCGTATTTGAGTTGGTCTGCAAGGTTGAGGATCTCATTGATTTCATCTGCGCTCAGATCCATGAGCTTGAGTAAATGTTTGTTATTCATATATTCCTCCGATTATGCAAATTCTGCGAATAATTATACACTAAATCATTAAAAAGGTCAATGTTAAACTGTATATAAATACAAAAACGAATTTCTATATTTTTGTTTTATTTAACAGTAATCAGGCGGATGACCGCATTAACCTGATTATATTCGATATATTATAGCATATTATTTTCAATATTAAAAGACCTAAACGGAAACATTTTGAAATTTTTTTTGCATAAAAAACGGCGAAGCCAATGGCTCCGCCGTATGAATTATTTTGCATCGCAATGATTGGTGGCAACAATATCAACACCTGTGCCGAGAATATCAGAAACAAGAACATCGCCAAGCTTAACGGGAGCTTTGACGCAAGCCTTGTTGATGATTTCCATGCATTCAAAAATCTTATCCTTGGGAAGTGCGCCTGCGGATTTGCAGGGGACAACGTTGAAAACGCCGCCCTCAACCTTAACGGTTGTTGCAAGGCTTCTGACGGGATTGGTTACTTCGGTTCTGGCATAAGCGTCGCCTCTTTTGCAGGTGTTGCCGGTGACGGAAACAATGCTGCCGTTATCATCGATTTCAACGGTAACTCCGCAGCCCATGGGGCAGGCTACGCAAATAATATTTTTCTGCATCTCAATCACTCCTCTACCGAAATTTCAATCACGCCGCCCTCAGCGAACTTTTTAAGCATATCGTTTTTGATGATAACGCTTTCCATTTCGCCGGGTGCAAGGCGGGGTCTCTTTTTGCTGATGATTTCTTCGCCGTTATATTTAACAACGGTTTTTGCATTTTTATAAACCTGACCGACTCTGAAATAAAGCTTGACATCGCCATCGTTTTTGATATTAACCTTCTGGGGAACGATATAGCGAACGCCGCTGACGCCTTTTGTTGTTATGTACTCGGGTTCTTCTTCATTGCCGAGAACATATCTTGCCGCGCCTTCGCCTGCGGTCTGGCTTTCGAGAGTAACATAGTCAACAAGGTCGTGAACATGAAGAACGTTACCGCATGCAAAAACGCCCTTGTGGGAGGTCTCCCTGTTTTCGTCAACAACAGCGCCGCTTGTTACGGGGTCAAGCTCAATTCCGACTGCTCTTGTCAGTTCGTTTTCGGGAATAAGACCTACGGAAAGAAGAAGGGTATCGCATTCGATATATTCTTCGGTGCCTGGAATAGGTCTGCGGTTTTCGTCAACATTTGCGATTGTAACGCCTTCAACTCTGTCCTTGCCGTGAATACCGATTACAGTGCAGCTAAGGCGCAGGGGAATGTTGAAATCGTCAAGGCACTGAACGATGTTTCTTGTAAGACCGCTTGAATAAGGCATGAGCTCGCATACAACCTTGACTTCTGCGCCTTCAAGGGTCATGCGGCGAGCCATAATGAGACCGATATCGCCCGAGCCGAGAATAACAACCTTTTTGCCGGGCATATAGCCGTCGATGTTAACATATTTCTGAGCCGTACCTGCGCTCATAACGCCCGATGCTCTTGAGCCTGCGATGTTGAGTGCGCCTCTGGGTCTTTCGCGGCATCCCATTGCAAGGATAACAGCCTTTGCCTGAATTTCAAGAAGACCGTCGGTTTTGTTTACGGCATAAACAACATTGCTGTCAGTTATTTCAAGTGCCATTGTGTCTGTTTTATATTCGATTTCCTTTTCGTTGACGAGGGAAATGAATCTGTCGGCATATTCGGGTCCCGAAAGCTCTTCGCCGAAATAATGCAGACCGAAGCCTGTGTGGATGCACTGCTCGAGGATACCGCCGAGAGTTTCGGCTCTTTCGAGAATAAGAATGCTGTCAACGCCGCATTCCTTTGCTTTGAGAGCTGCAGCCATACCTGCGGGACCGCCGCCGATAACAACTATATCATAATTAAGCATAATCTCCGCCTCACTTTGTTCTCTCATAGAGTATTTTTGAATTTCCGCCGCACTTGGTTATTTCGTTGATTTCAACGCCGAGTTCTCTTGCAAGAAGCTCAACAACCTTTGAACCGCAGAAGCCGCCCTGGCAGCGACCCATGCCTGCTCTTGTTCTGCGTTTTACGCCGTCAACATCTCTTGCGCCTGCGGGAGCGTGGATTGCATCGAGGATTTCTCCCTCTGTTATGGTTTCGCAACGGCAGATGATTCTTCCGTAAGCGGGATTCTTTTCAATAAGAGCCTTGCGTTCTTCATTGCTCATGTGCCTGAAACGAACGGGTTCTTCTCTTTCGGCTTTGAAATCTGATTTTTCCGATGCTCCGAGCTTTCCGATAAGCATATCCTTAACATAAAGACCGATTGCGGGAGCGGATGAAAGACCGGGGGATTCAATGCCTGCAACGTTGATGAACTGAGCATTCTTTTCACTGGGTTCAATGATGAAATCGTTTCTTGTGCAGTGAGCTCTGAGACCTGCGAAAGAGGTGATGACCTCTCTTGTTGTAAGGCAGGGGACAGATCTCTTTGCGGCGGCAAGGACATCGGAAAGAGTTCCTGCCGTTGTTGTGACATCTGTTTTGTCCTCAATATCAAGTGCGCTGGGGCCGATAAGGAGATTGCCGTCAACCGTAGGTGTTACAAGGATTCCCTTGCCCATCTTTGACGGACACTGGAAAATGGTGTGATTTGCAAGGTGACCGATTGATTTGTCACAGAGCATGTATTCGCCCTTTCGGGGGATTGTGTGTATGGAATCGTCGCCGATAAGGGCGGCAATTTCGTCGCAGAAAACGCCTGCGGCATTAACAACATATTTTGCTGAAATTTCGGTTTCACCGTTTGAAAGCGTGAAAATACCGTCAGCAAAATCAATCTTTTTAACTTCAAAATTACGGACGAATTCGGTGCCGTTGACAACCGCATTTTCTACAGCGGCAATCGTCAGCTCGTAGGGGCATACTATGCCTGCGGAGGGGGCCCAGAGTGCGCCTTTTGCTTCTTCGCTGATGAAGGGCTCTTCTTCGCGGAGCTTTGCCTGGTCATAAATTTCAAGGCCGGGGACTCCGTTTTCAATGCCTCTTTCAAGAAGCTCTCTGAGAGTGTTCATTTCGTCATCCGAGAAAGCAACAACCAGTGAGCCTACGGGCTTGAACGGAACGCTCAGGGTTTTGCACAGCTCAGGCATAAGCTCTGTGCCTCTGACGTTCATCTTTGCTTTCATCGAGCCGGGCTTTGCATCGAAACCGGCGTGAACGATTGCGCTGTTTGCTTTTGAGGTAGCCATAGCCATATCGTTGCACTTTTCAACAAGCGCAATTTTAATGTCATATCGGCTGAGCTCACGGGCAATGAGAGAACCGATTACGCCTGCGCCGATAACGGCAACATCATAATTCATTAGTAAGACCTCCGTAATATTTATTTCCAACTAAAAAGTATATCACAAACTGTTTTTTAAAACAACATTAAATTACATATTTTTTTGCAACGTTGCATTTTTTATGTTTTGCGAAAATCAGTCCGATTAAAAATGACGGACTTTGTTCAGTATGCCAAAAACGCAAAACCGTGAGCTTATCGGCTTGACAAATGCAACATGTTGTGGTAAAATTCAATCACAAGTTAAGAGGTTTTTTGCAACTGACGGTTTCAGCAGAGCACTGCGGAGGAGCAAAAAATCTGTTTTATGTCGACCGTCTGGGCAGTTCTATCTTTTATGGTAGGACTGCCCTTAATTGTTTTTATGCGGTATTTGCCGCTGAGCAGTTAAGGGCATATCTTATTCCTTGAAAAATTCAGAAAACGAAAGGAAGTCGAACACTATGATGACCGATATCGAAATCGCTCAGTCCGTTCAGATGAAACCCATTACCGAAATTGCAGATGTTGCAGGCATTGACGGCAAATATCTCGAGCAGTACGGTAACTACAAAGCAAAGGTTGACCTCTCTCTTCTCAAGGACAGCAACAAAAAAGACGGTAAGCTTATCCTTGTAACAGCAATTACTCCCACACCTGCAGGTGAGGGCAAAACAACAACAACAATCGGTCTTGCTGACGGTCTCAAGAGAATCGGCAAGAATGTTATGGTTGCTCTGCGTGAGCCTTCTCTCGGTCCCGTTTTCGGTGTTAAGGGCGGCGCAGCAGGCGGCGGATATGCTCAGGTTGTACCCATGGAAGATATCAACCTTCATTTCACAGGTGACTTCCACGCAATCGGTGCGGCAAACAACCTTCTTGCAGCAATGCTTGATAACCATATTTATCAGGGCAACTCCCTTAATATTGACCCCAGAAGAATTACCTGGAAGCGCTGCGTTGATATGAACGACAGACAGCTTCGTTTTGTATGTGACGGTCTCGGTGGCAGAGTTAACGGTGTTCCCAGAGAAGACGGTTACGATATCACTGTTGCATCCGAAATCATGGCAGTTCTTTGCCTCGCAACATCAATCACAGACCTTAAGGAAAGACTTTCAAGAATAATTGTCGGCTATACCTATGATGAAAAGCCCGTTACCGCAGGTCAGCTCAATGCTGCAGGCGCAATGACAGCTCTTCTCAAGGATGCACTTAAGCCCAATCTTGTTCAGACACTTGAAGGCACACCCGCTCTTGTTCACGGCGGTCCTTTTGCAAATATTGCTCACGGCTGTAACTCTGTTATGGCAACAAAGCTTGCAATGAAACTCGGCGACTATGCCGTTACCGAAGCAGGCTTCGGCGCTGACCTCGGTGCTGAAAAGTTCCTCGACATCAAGTGCCGTTATGCAGGTCTCAACCCCGATGCGGTTGTTATCGTTGCAACTATCAGAGCTCTCAAAATGCACGGCGGTCTTGCAAAAACCGAACTCGGAACAGAAAATCTTGAAGCTCTTGAAAAGGGTATCCCCAACCTTCTTCGTCATGTTTCCAATATCAAGAATGTTTACAAGCTTCCCTCGGTTGTTGCTGTTAACCGTTTCCCGACAGATACCGATGCAGAAGTTGAGCTTATTATCAAAAAGTGCAAGGAGCTCGGCGTAAATGTTGTTCTTTCAACCGTATGGGCTGAAGGCGGCAAGGGCGGCGAAGAACTTGCAAAGGAAATTGTTACTCTTTGCGAGCAGCCCAACGATTTCACATTCTCCTATGAGCTTGACGGTACAATCGAAGATAAGATTGAAGCTGTTGTAAAGAAGGTTTACGGCGGCGACGGAATCAATGTTCTTCCCGCTGCAAAGAAGCAGATAGATACTCTCACAGCAAACGGCTATGCTAACCTTCCCATCTGCGTCGCCAAAACTCAGTACAGCTTCTCGGATGACCCGACAAAGCTCGGCGCACCCGAAAACTTTACCGTTACAGTTAAAAATGTCAAGATTTCTGCAGGCGCAGGCTTCATCGTTGTTCTTACAGGTGATATCATGACCATGCCCGGTCTTCCCAAGGTGCCTGCCGCAGAAAAGATTGATGTTGACGAAAACGGCAAAATCAGCGGTCTTTTCTGATAAAATTCAAAAAACTGTTTTCAGACCTTTCCTTTGCGGAGAGGTCTGTTTTTTTATTTGCAATCCACAAACAATTGAAAAAAATAAAAAATGTAACACAAAATATTGCGTTTTTCGGTTGCAAAAAATTGGCTCTGATGTTATAATTTAAAATAATGCCGTATTGCGTCTATTTTTGGTCTTTTCACGAATACTAACCTTATGATTTCATCCGCAGGGATAAGAAAGGAATGTGTTCCGTGAATAAAAACGGCAAAAAAGATAATTTTTATGTTTCGTCTCCTTCGTGGCAGTCGCCCGACTGCAGCGGCAGCAATTCCGAAAGCGGAGTCAGCGAGGCGATAAGCAATATCATTGAAACGGGCTCGATAACCGTCAGAAAAGGCGATAATGTAATTCATTGCATGACGGTCATCGGTCAGGTTGAAGGGCATTATATTCTGCCTGCACAAAACAAAACAACAAAATATGAGCATGTTATTCCCCAGCTTGTTGCAATTGAGGAAAGCGATTGCATCGACGGTCTGATTTTGATTCTGAATACCGTTGGCGGAGATATAGAAGCAGGTCTTGCGATTGCCGAGCTCATCAGCGGCATGAAAACTCCGACGGTATCTCTTGTTCTCGGCGGCGGTCATTCAATCGGTGTTCCGCTTGCTGTTTCGGCGGATAAATCCTTTATCACTCCGTCAGCAACAATGACAGTGCATCCCGTGCGAATGAACGGTCTTGTTCTCGGCGTTCCGCAGACGCTTTCTTATTTTGAACAGATGCAGGAGAGGATAGTCCGCTTTGTTTCGGATAATTCGCGTATTTCTGCTGACAGATTCCGCGAGCTGATGCTTGCAACGGGCGAGCTTGTTCTCGATGTGGGAACCGTTCTTGAGGGAGAAAAAGCAGTCGGTGAAGGTCTGATTGATTCCATAGGCAGTCTTTCCGATGCGCTCGAATGCTTATATGAAATGATTGAAAACAACAAGAAAAATAACAATAACACGGATGCAGATGCTCCGAAAGGATGAAGAAATCAATGGCAAATTCCAACAAGAAAAAACCGTCCACCGCGAAGAAGAAGCCTGCTTCAAAGACGCAGGCGGTAAAAGAAACCTTCAAGGAGCTTTCTCCTGCCGCAAAAAAACAGCGCAACGCCATAATTCTTATGGCTGTTGCGGTCATCATGCTGTTTATTGCACTGATAGAAGGACGCAGTGTATGGCAGTTCATGCATAACAGCCTTTACGGCATTTTCGGTTTTGTTACCTTTATCGTTCCCGTTTATATGATTTATGCTGCATTTGCCTATTCAAAAGAGAACCCGGGTAAGGGTACGGCGGCTAACATTATCGGCATCGGCATTATTATAGCGCTTGTCAGTGCCGCGATACATATCGGCTTCGGCAGCGAAGAATATTTTGTTCAGACGAATCTCAGTCAGCAGATTGCGGATGTATGGGCAAAGGCTCCCACAATCAAAAGCGGCGGTGTTCTCGGTGCTGTTTTAGGCGGAATCATTGCTGTTCTTTTCGGCAAGACACCTGCCATGCTGACTGTTGTTGTTCTTATAATCGTCAGTTTCCTTCTTGTTACGGGAATATCCCTTGAAGCAGTTCTGGCGGCTGTTAAAAAGCCTGTCAGAAAGGTTGGCGAGATAACGAGCGAAAAGCTTGAGCAGAACGCCCAGAAGCGCGAGCGTCTCGCTGCCGAAAGAGAGGCGGCAGAGAAAGAAAAGAAAAAATTCTCTCCTCCTGCAAAGCCCACCGTTACCGTTGATGACGATGAGATTTCTGACGGCGCGAACGATGACGGTCAAGCCGTTACCGCACTTGACGAGACGAAGGATGACGGTCTTGTTGTTACATTTACTCCCGAAGATGACGATGATTTCGACCCCGAAATTCCTGTAATAAAGCTTCCCGATGCAACCGAAAGCAATGTTGTCAACGATACCGTTGATGCTGCTGTGAAAGAGAAAAAACGCCGCACCAAGGCACCGCAGAAGCCCGACGGAGATCCCGTTGATGAAAACGGCGATGACGATACAGGCAGAGAGTTTCCTGCTGAAGATAAAACGGACCCCCAATATGTTCTTCCGCCGATTGACTGTCTGAATCTTTCTGAACGCAATACGGCTGTAGACGATATGGCTGAAAAACAGCTTGGTGCAAAGAAGCTTATTTCGACTCTTGAGAGCTTTAAAATCAAAGCCGAGGTAACTGAAATCACAAGAGGTCCTTCGGTTACGAGATATGAGCTTGTTCCCGATGCAGGCGTAAGAATCAACAAAATAACAAACCTTGCCGATGACATTGCTCTGCGCCTTGCCGCAACCAGTGTTCGTATTGAAGCGCCTATTCCGGGCAAATCGGCAATCGGCATTGAAGTTCCCAACAGTGCAAAATCAATGGTAACAATGCGTGAAACCATTGACTCACCCAAGTTCAGAGAATCAACAAGCAAGCTTAATGTTGCTCTCGGCAAGGATATAACGGGCAATATTATCTGTGCAGACCTTGCAAAAATGCCCCACCTTCTTGTCGCAGGTACAACGGGCTCGGGTAAATCCGTATGCCTTAATGCGATGATTGTCAGCATTCTTTATAATGCCACTCCTGACGAGGTCAAGCTTGTTATGATTGACCCCAAGATGGTTGAATTCACGAATTATAACGGAATTGCGCATCTCGAGGTTCCCGTTGTTTCCAACCCCAGAAAAGCTGCAGGTGCGCTCGGCTGGGCAGTAGGAGAAATGGAAAGAAGATATGCCGCTTTTGCCGAAACGGGCATGAGAGATATCAAGAGCTATAACAGACTCTGTGAAACAAGAACGGAGCTTAAAAAGCTTCCGCAGATCGTTATTTTCATCGACGAGCTTGCAGACCTTATGATGGTTTCGCCCAAAGAGGTTGAAGACTCAATCTGCCGCCTTGCACAGAAGGCAAGAGCCGCAGGTATTCACCTTGTTATCGCAACCCAGAGACCGTCTGTTGATGTTATCACAGGTCTTATCAAAGCCAATATTCCCAGCCGAATCGCTCTCTCCGTTTCATCGCCCACCGATTCGAGAATTATTCTTGACCAGATGGGTGCGGAAAAGCTTCTCGGTAACGGCGATATGCTTTTCTGCCCGATAGGCGAATCAAAATCCAAGCGTGTTCAGGGCTGCTTTATTTCCGATGCGGAAGTAGAGAGAGTTGTTTCGTTTATCAAGTCGCAGACAACCACAACCTATAACGAAGATACTATCAAGGAAATTGAAACCAAGGCTGCCGAGGCTGAAAACGCCAAGAAAAAGGCGGCTGACGACAGCGACGACAGTGATTGGGATCCCGCGCTCAACGATGCGATTGAAGTTGTTGTCAATGCAGGGGGCGCATCAACAACCATGCTTCAGAAGAAGCTCAAGCTCGGCTATGCAAGAGCTTCGAGGGTTATGGATCAGCTTGAAGAAAAGGGTATTGTAGGTCCTTCGGAGGGTGCAAAGCCCAGGGCTGTTCTTATTTCCAAACAGCAGTGGTATGAGATGCAGGCGCTCGCCGAGGGTGCCGCTCCGAATATTGACGATGTTTTCGACGATGACGACGATTTCGCGGGTTCGGATGATGATTAAACTTTCAGGCGGTTGATTTATGTTGACCGCCTTTTGTTTGTGAGGAAAACATGAACGGATTTTTACCTGTCACAAAAGAAGAAATGACCGCAAGGGGATGGGACTGCGCTGATTTTGTTTATGTCAGCGGCGATGCTTATGTTGACCATCCTTCTTTCGGCGCGTCAATCATTACGAGAGTGCTTGAAAACGCAGGCTTCAGGGTTGCGTTTCTGGCACAGCCCGATTGGCGCTCTGATAAGGATTTTACACGCTTCGGCAGACCGAGGCTTGGCTTCCTTGTCAGCAGCGGCAATATTGACTCTATGGTTGCGCATTATACTGCCGCGAAGAAAAGACGCAGCGACGATGCATACAGCCCCGGAGGAAAATCGGGGTTCAGACCCGACAGAGCGGTCATTGTTTATTGCAACAAAATAAGAGAAATTTACGGCGATATCCCCATTGTTATCGGAGGGCTTGAGGCATCTTTGCGCAGGTTTGCCCATTATGATTATTGGGATGATAAAATACGCCGCTCCATACTTTTCGATGCTCAGGCTGACCTGCTTTCTTTCGGCATGGGTGAGCGCTCAATGGTCGAGATTGCGAGAAAGCTTGACGAGGGTATTCCCGTTTCCGAAATCCGCGATGTGCGCGGCACATGCTACAGCGTTGATGTGCGCGAAACGCCGTATATCGGTGCTGAATGCCCGTCGTTTGAAAATGTCTGCAATTCAAAAAAAGAATATGCCGTTTCCTGCCGTATTCAGCAGGATGAACAGGATTTCTTCAGAGGCAAAGCCATAAAACAGCGCCACGGCGGCAGAATGCTTGTGCAGAATCCGCCTGCCGTTCCTCTTTCGCAGCAGGAGCTCGACGCGGTTTATGCTCTGCCTTATATGAGGACTTATCACCCGATGTATGAGAAAGACGGCGGCATACCAGGTATCGAAGAAGTCCGCTTTTCGATTTCGCATAACAGAGGCTGCTTCGGTGCTTGTAATTTCTGTTCGCTTGCATTTCATCAGGGAAGATACATCACAACCCGAAGCAAGGAGTCGGTAATGGAAGAGGCGAAGCTTCTTACCTCATTGCCCGATTTTAAGGGTTATATTCACGATATCGGCGGACCTACGGCGAATTTCCGCCGCCCTGCATGTGACGGACAGGAGAAAAGGGGACTGTGCAAGGGTAAGAAATGCCTTGCGCCCGCACCTTGCCCGAATCTTAAGCCCGATCATTCGGAATATCTTGATATTCTGCGCTCGGTTCGTTCGCTTCCGAAAATTAAAAAGGTGTTTATCCGCTCGGGTATACGCTATGACTATATGCTTGCCGATAAGGATGACAGCTTTTTCAGAGAGCTTGTTGCAAACCATGTCAGTGGTCAGCTTAAGGTTGCTCCCGAGCATTGCTCTGCGGCAGTGCTTGATAAAATGGGCAAGCCGCATATCGAGGCATATGTTGAATTCTCAAAAAAATATTTCAGCTTCAGCAAAAAAGAGGGCAAGGAGCAGTATCTTGTTCCATATCTGATGTCATCTCATCCGGGAAGCACTCTTAAGGATGCCGTTGAGCTTGCGCTGTTTCTGAAAAAAATCGGAATCCGTCCCGAGCAGGTTCAGGATTTTTATCCCACGCCCGGAACGGTTTCAACCTGCATGTTTTATACCGGACTTGATCCCTACACGATGAAAGAGGTTTATGTTGCAAAGGATCCACATGAAAAGGCTTTGCAGAGGGCCTTGCTTCAGTATTTCGATCCGCGTAAAAAAGAGCTTGTTATTGAAGCTCTCAGAAGAGCGGGCAGGAGCGATCTTATCGGTAATTCCGAAAAATGCCTTGTGAGAGCGCCGTCAAACGGTGCAGGCAATTATCGTTCGGTGAATAACGGAGGGAAAAAATATGGAAAAGAATCAAACAAGAAAAATAGCCGCCGCCGTAAATAAGGGCGGAAAGAATATCAAAACCAAAAAGGGCAAGGTCATTTATGCTCTTCTGCTTGTCGTTATAGCGTTGGTTGTTCTTTTTGCGGGAGATAAGCTGGGGCTGTTTGAAAGCTCCGACCCCGTATCTGCGCCCGTTTCGGGAGATCAGACGGCAGAGTGCAGGGTACATTTCATTGATGTCGGTCAGGGCGACTGCGAGCTTGTTGAATGCGGCGGAAAATATATGCTTATTGACGCAGGCGAAAACGGTCACGAAACCGAAGTTATAAATTACCTGAATGCACTTGGCGTTAAAGAGCTTGAGTATGTGGTTGCCTCCCATCAGCATTCCGACCATATCGGCGGCATTGCCGAGGTTCTTGCCGAATTCAGGGCGGTCAACATAATCATGCCGCGCCTGACAAAAGAGCAGACACCCACCAACAGCACATATAAAGCATTTCTCAATGCCGTTAAATCGTCGGGCGCGAAGGTCATCGAAGCAAAGGTCGGCTCGGTTTATGAAATGGGCGGTGCGTCTTTTGAAATTCTCGGTCCCGTAACAAACGATGCCGAGGATATCAACAACATGACGGCGGTTATGCGTCTTGATTACGGTGAAAATTCGTTTCTTTTCACGGGCGATGCCGAAACGGAGGAAGAGCTTGAAATTCTTGAAAACGGAGCAAACCTTGACTGCGATGTTCTTAAGGTCGGTCATCACGGCTCGGGAACATCTTCGAGCAACAAATTCCTCAGTGCGGTAACCCCCGATATCTGCGTTATTTCATGCGGTGCTGATAACGATTACGGTCATCCGCACGATAATGCCGTCAAAAGGCTTAAAAAGCAGACCGATGAAATATACAGAACAGATATCTGCGGCGATGTCATAGTTTCGTCTGACGGAAGCCGGCTTTCCGTAAAATATGAAAAACAGTGAGGTAAAAGAAAATGTTTCTGAGTATTGACAGAATTGTTAACGGGTTTGCTGTCTGCATTGATGATTTCGGCAATGTTTTCAGCATTGAGGTTTCAAAGATAAAGGGCGAATTCAAAGAGGGAAGCATCATCATTTCCGACGGGGCGGACGGCTATATTGCCAGCGGCTATGAAACCGACAAGCGCAGAGATGACTTGTTCGCTCTTGCGGAGTCTCTTTTTGATGATGAAGAATAAGACATAAAAAGGTCATAAAAAAGTTACAAAAAAAGCGTCACATTATTCAATTTGCTCTTGAATAATGCGGCGCTTTATTATATAATATATAATATTATACTCATAATGGAGGACTACGGCTTTGTCTGTTAATTCCGATAAACTGAAAATCAGCGTTTCTGCCGAGGATCTTGAAAAGCAGAAGGAGTTTTCTTCCCTCGCGGCAAGCCTTGTTCAGCAGAAATATGACAGCGCACCCAAGGCGTTTGTTCATACCTACGGCTGTCAGGGAAATGTTGCTGACGGTGAGAGACTCAAGGGTATGCTTGAGCAGATGGGATATGAGATGACGGATATCCTCGAAGAGGCTGACCTTGTGCTTTATAATACCTGTGCCATCCGCGAGCATGCCGAAGACAGGGTTTTCGGTAATGTAGGTGCTCTTAAGAATCTCAAAGCGGCAAAAAAAGATATGAAAATTCTTCTCTGCGGCTGCATGATGCAGCAGGAGAGAATTGCAAAAAAAATAAGGACAAGCTACCCGTTTGTTGATATCGTTTTCGGAACTCATGTCATTCATAAGCTGCCCGAATTTCTTTATAAAAGTCTGAGCGCAGGTAAAAAGATATATGAGCTTCCCGATGAGGACGGTGTTATCGTTGAAGATATGCCGCTGCACCGCGACAGCGATTTCAAGGCATGGATTCCCGTTATGTACGGCTGCAACAATTTCTGCACATATTGCATAGTGCCTTATGTCAGAGGCAGAGAGAGAAGCCGCGACCCAAAGCTTATAATATCCGAGGCAAAGGAGCTTGTCGCAAAGGGTTATAAAGAAATAACTCTCCTCGGTCAGAATGTTAATTCATACGGTAAATATCCCGATTATGGCTGCAACTTCTCATCGCTTCTTCGTGAGCTTAATGCAATTGAGGGCGATTTCATAATCCGCTTCATGACTTCTCATCCGAAGGACTGCACGCATGAGCTGCTTGAAACAATGGCTTCCTGCGAAAAGGTTGCCAAGCATCTGCATTTGCCTTTCCAGAGCGGAAGCAACAGAGTTCTCGATGCGATGAACAGACGGTATACAAGAGAAAAATATCTCGGTCTGCTCGAATATGCATATTCGCTTATGCCCGGGCTTTCCGTAACAAGCGATGTTATTGTCGGTTTCCCCGGTGAAACCTATGAGGAATTCCGCGAAACCGTAACTCTTGTTGAGCAGGCGAACTTCACTTCGATGTTCACATTCATCTTTTCTCCCAGAGAGGGAACAAAAGCGGCGGCAATGCCCGACCCCGTTTCTAGAGAAGAAAAAGGCAAGTGGTTCAGGGAACTCCTTGACGCTCAGGAAAAGGTTGCCGCAAACAGAACGGCATCAATGGTCGGCAAAACCTACAGAGTGCTGTGCGAGAGCGTCAGCAAGGGCGGACTCATAGAGGGCAGAACCGAGGGGAATATTATCATTGAATTCCCTGCCGATAAATCCGTTATCGGCTCATTCAGAAATGTCAGGGTTACCGAATCGCTGACATGGATTCTCAGAGGCGAACTCTGCGAATAATAACTTTTTATCACGTTTATAATTTACGGTACCCGTATTTTATCAAAAATAATTTTTTAGTTAGGAGAAACAAAAATGGACGTAATTGCAAAAGCAAGAGAACTCGGCGCACTCCTTCAGCAGGACGAGCGCTATCTGAAGCTCATGGAAGCTCAGAAAGCAAACGAAGAGGATAAGGAGCTCAACGAACTCATCGCAAGAATTCAGCTTGTTCAGATGTCCTTCCAGCACGAAGCTTCAAAGGAAGATAAGAACGAACAGAAGCTTGAAGCATACGATAAGGAGTTCGGCGAAATCTACACAAAGATTATGGCAAACCCCAACATGCAGGCTTTTGAAGCAGCAAGAAACGAAATTGACAAGCTTATGAACCATATCAACGGCATCTTCGCTCTCTGCCTTCAGGGTCAGGATCCCGCAACATGCGAACCCGAACAGCAGCATGAATGCGGCGGCGAATGCTCATCCTGCGGCGGTTGCCACTGATTTTTTGATTTTTAATTGCGGAAAAGACCGGTTATCCGTTTCTTTTCCGCTCCCATGCGGGATTTTTTGAAAGGTACGGTAGACTAAATGGCAGAGCTTACCCCGATGATGAAACAATATTTTGAAATAAAGAAGAATTACCCCGACACGATTCTTATGTTCCGTTTGGGTGATTTCTATGAGATGTTCTTTGACGATGCAAAGCTTGTTTCAGCTGAGCTTGAGCTTGTGCTCACGGGCAGGGACTGCGGTCAGGAGGAAAGAGCGCCGATGTGCGGCGTTCCGTTCCACAGCGCAGATTCCTATATTGCACGCCTTGTTGCAAAGGGATATAAGGTTGCTATCTGTGAGCAGCTTGAGGACCCCGCAACCGCAAAGGGACTTGTCAGAAGAGACGTAACAAGAGTCCTGACTCCCGGAACGGTTATTGAAAGCACAATGCTTGACGAAAGCAAGAATAATTTCCTTGCAGGCATCTTTGCTTCAAAGAACTCAATCGGTCTTTGCTTTGCCGATATTTCCACAGGCAGTGTCCATGTGACCTGCTTTGAAAGCAAAAACGCTCAGAGAAGAATTGTCAATGAGCTTGGAAGATTTATGCCGAGCGAGCTGATTATCAGCCCCGATGTTGTGAAGCTTGAGCAGGTAACGGATTTTATCAAATCCAGACTCCATTGCTCCTGCTACCTTCTTGACGAGAATTGCTTTGACCTTTCAAAAGCTTCCGCAATGCTCATGAAGCATTTCGGTGTTGCTTCGCTTTCGGATTTGTCCCTTGATAGTGCGCCTGCCGCCGTTTCGGTTCTCGGCGCGGTCATGGATTATCTCAGAAGCGTTCAGAAAACCGAGCTTGAAAACATAAAGAGCATTGATTTTTACGGCGACAGCAGCTTTATGCGCCTTGATGTTTCGGCAATGCGCAACCTTGAAATAACCGAAACCATGAGAAACAGAGAAAAGAGAGGCTCTCTTCTCTGGGTTCTTGATAAAACAAAAACCTCCATGGGCAAGCGCATGCTCCGTTCATGGATTGAACAGCCGCTTGTCGGTATTGCAGGCATAACCAAGCGCCATAACGCGGTTGCGGAGCTTTATGAAAATCCGATTCTGCGCGGCGATCTCATCGATGCGCTTACGGGCTGTCAGGATATGGAGAGGCTTATAACAAGAATAGCCTATTCCACAGCAAACGCAAGAGAGCTTAAAGCCCTTTCGGCAACGCTCAGCCGTATGCCGATGATAAAGGCACTGCTTGCAGACTGCTCAGGTGCTCTGCTCGCTGAACTCTGCTCGGGCATAATGCCTCTTGAAGAAACGGCGCAGATGATTGAAAACGCAATTATTGATGAACCGCCGTTTTCGGTCCGTGAGGGCGGCATGATTAAAGACGGATTCAATGAGGAGCTGGATTCTCTCAGGGATATCGTCAATAACGGCAAGGGATACATTGCCGATATCCAGCTTCGCGAGCAGGAGAAAACGGGCATCAAGAAGCTTAAAATCGGTTATAACCGCGTTTTCGGATATTATATCGAGGTTTCGAATTCCTATAAGGAGCTTGTTCCCGAGGATTATATCAGAAAACAGACGCTTGCCAACTGCGAGCGATACATAACTCAGGAGCTCAAGGAGCTTGAATCAAAGGTTCTCGGCGCGCAGGAAAGAATTGTTCGCCTTGAATATGAGATATTTGATTCAGTCCGTAAAAAGACGGCTGAGCATCTTTATGAAATTCAGAAAACCGCATCGTGCGTTGCGGCAATTGATGTTCTGGCATCCTTTGCGAGGGTTGCTTCTGAAAACAACTATTGCTGCCCCGTGATGAACGCGGGAACGATGATTGACATTACCGACGGCAGACATCCCGTTGTTGAAAAAATGCTGGATTCTCCGTTTGTACCCAATGATACAAGACTTGACTGCGCAGATAACCGCTGTGCAATCATAACGGGCCCTAATATGGCGGGTAAATCAACTTATATGCGTCAGGTAGCGCTTATATCGCTTATGGCGCAGGCAGGCAGCTTTGTTCCCGCAACATCGGCAGAGCTTTGCGTTGTTGACGGCATTTTCACCCGTATCGGCGCGAGCGACGATCTTTCGTCAGGTTCGTCAACATTCATGGTTGAAATGAACGAGGTTGCTGATATTCTTAAAAATGCAACCTCAAAGAGTCTCATTATTTTCGATGAAATCGGCAGAGGTACATCAACCTTTGACGGCATGAGCATTGCGAGAGCTGTTCTTGAATATGCTGCCGATAAGCGCCGTCTGGGAGCGAAAACACTTTTTGCAACCCACTATCATGAGCTTACCGAGCTTGAGGAAAGCGTTGACGGCGTGAAGAATTATAACATTGCAGTCAAAAAGAGGGGCGACGATATAACCTTCCTTCGCCGCATTGTTCAGGGCTGTGCCGACGGAAGCTACGGCATCGAGGTTGCGAAGCTTGCAGGCGTTCCGAACAGCGTTGTTGAAAGGGCAAAGGTTGTTCTTAAAGAGCTTGAAACAGACGGTGTTCAGAGAGTAATCACTGTTTCAAGGGATGAGGATGAAACTCAGCTTTCTTTCGGTAACTCCAACGCAAACGATATTGTAGAGAAGCTGAAAAAGCTTGATGTCAATACTCTTACACCCATTGAGGCAATGAGTGTGCTTTATGATTTGACAAAACAGGCAAATAACTGACGAGGGCGAAGCCCTCCCATGACTATTCACCATTCACTCTTCACTATTCATTAAAAATCGGGTGAGGGCGCAGCCCTCCCGCAACTATTCACTCTTCACTTTTCACTATTCACTGAAAAAAGGGGGTTCCTTATGCCGAAAATCAATATTTTATCAAAACAGCTTGCGGAGCTTATTGCCGCAGGTGAGGTTGTTGAACGCCCTGCTTCGGTTATAAAGGAGCTTCTTGAAAACTCCATTGATGCAGGTGCGGATACCGTTACGGTTGAAATCAAAAACGGCGGCATTTCCTATATGCGCATAACCGATAACGGCTGCGGTATATCAAGGGAAGACATAAGAAATGCGTTTGTCAGCCATGCAACGAGCAAGATTTCCGCCGCTGATGACCTTAACAGTATCATGACTCTCGGTTTCAGAGGAGAGGCTCTTGCGAGCATAAGCGCCGTTGCAAGGGTGGAGGTTATGACGGCTACTGCCGATGAGGATATCGGTACGAGATATGTTATAGAAAGCGGTGAAGAAATTCTCTGCGACGATGCAGGCTGTCCCAAGGGAACAACGATTGTTGTCAGGGATCTTTTCTATAAAACACCTGCGAGAATGAAATTCCTCAAAAAGGATGTAACCGAGGCTAACGCCGTTGCGGCTGTAGTTGACAGAATTGCTCTTTCGCATCCCGAGGTTTCAATCCGCTTTATCCGCGAGGGCAAGCAGGTTCTTATTACGAGCGGCAGGGGAGACCTGCATGCTTGTATCCGCGAGGTTTTCGGCAGGGAGTTTGCGGATTCCCTGATTCCTGCTTCGGCAGAAACAAACGGCGTTAAAATCAGCGGCTTTGTTTCAAAGCCTGCTGCGTCGAGACCCAACCGCAATATGCAGTTTTTCTTTATCAATAACCGTCTCATTAAAACGGGAACGGGCAGTGCCGCGCTCAGCGAGGCTTATAAGAATTCGATAATGGTTGGCAAATTCCCGTCATGTGTTCTGAATATTTCGATTGAACCGTCTCTTGTTGATGTTAATGTTCATCCTGCCAAAACCGAGGTCAGATTCTCGGATGAGCGCATGATTTTCAATGCGATTTATTATGCATGCAAAAATGCGCTAGCCGCAGGTGATACGCCAAAGCGGGTTACGGAAATAAAAAAAGATTTCTACAAGGCACCCGAAAAGCCTGCAGAGCAGCTTGTCATGACGCAGAAAAGCAAGCCCTCAGGCGATTTCTGGCAGCATATTCCTAAGAGCGAAACCGTTCAGATAAAGGAAGCACCGAAGCCTGCTTCCGAGGTTAAATCCGTTGCTCCGCAGAGCAATGTCAGGGTATCTGTTCCCGATACCAGAGCTGAGACGAAGATTGAATCAGACAGCGATATTCTTCTCAATTCCCCGTCAAAAAAGGCGGAACCCCCTGTAATATGTCAGGAAGTGCCTGCGGTTAAGGTTGTTCCCGTTGAAAAAAAGAAAGCGGAAGCCGAGGTTGAAATCGGGTCCGTCAACGAAAAGAAAAGCGAGGCTTTTTCCGAGGAGGATTTTCTCCTTGTCGGCGAAGCTTTCAAAACATATATCATATGCGAATACCGCGGAAAAATGGTTATCATTGATAAGCATGCCGCCCACGAACGCATTATCTACGAAAAGCTGAAAAAAGAAAGCGGAGACAGAACTCCGCAGCTTCTTCTTGTTCCCGTTACCGTTACTCTTTCCAAAGAGGAATATTCCGCAATGCTTGAAAATCTTGAGCTTGTCAACGAGGCAGGCTTTGATGTTGAGGATTTCGGAGGCGGCTGCGTGATAGTCAGAGAGTGTCCCATGGAGCTTTCTGCCGATGATGTTGAAGAAGTTATATGTGAAATCGCAGGCAGATTTGTTGAGAAGAAGCAGGATGTTGCATTCGAAAAGATGGATTGGATTTTTCATTCCGTTGCATGCAGAAGCGCAATCAAGGCAGGTAATTTCACCTCACGCCTTGAAATGGAGCGCTTTGCAAAGCAGCTTCTTTCAATGCCCGATATCCGTTACTGTCCCCACGGCAGACCCGTTTTAATTGAAATGACAAAAAGAGAGCTGGAAAAGAATTTTGGCAGAGTCTAAAATACCGTTAATTGCAATTGTCGGCCCTACCGCATCGGGCAAAACATCACTTGCCGTTGAAATCTGTAAGCGTTACGGCGCAGAAGCGGTTTCCTGCGATTCCATGCAGATTTATAAAGGTATGGATATTGCAACAGCAAAGCCGACAATTGATGAAATGCAGGGGATACCTCATCATATGATAGGTTTTCTGAATCCGGATGAGCCGTTCAGTGTTGCAAAATATTGCGAAATGGCCAAGGAAATTATATTTGATATTTCAAATAGGGGCAAGAAAGCGGTTCTTGTGGGCGGAACAGGTGTTTATTACAGTTCACTTACCGATAATATCGAATTTCTGCCTGAAGAGACTGACTTTGAATACCGTGAAATGCTCAGGAAAAGAGCAGAGCGGGAGGGCGCTCAGGTTTTGCTTGATGAACTGTCTGAGGTTGACCCTGAGGCTGCAGAAACTCTTCATATAAATAATCTCGGCAGAATAATAAGAGCACTTGAGATACATCACACAACAGGCAAAACAAAAACCATGCAGAATGAGCAGTCAAAGCAAAGCCCGTCACCGTTTGAAACAGTTACAATTTGCCTTGATGCAAGGGACAGGCAGGTTCTTTATGACAGAATTAATAAAAGGGTTGATATAATGCTTGAAGCAGGGCTTCTTGCTGAAGCAAAAGCCTTTTTTGATTCATCTCTCGGCAGAACGGCCTGTCAGGCAATAGGATATAAGGAACTCAATCCGTATTTCAGCAAGGAAAAAAGCCTCGATGAATGTGTTGAGAATCTTAAAATGCAAACAAGGCGTTATGCCAAAAGGCAGTTGACTTGGTTCAGGCGTAACGATAAAATCAAATTTCTTTATATTGATGATTACACAAGCGGTGCAGATTTAATTGATGCTGCCTGTGATATTATAGAAAGGAGTGCTGCGGTTGAAAGGTAAGGACAGGCTGCTGAAAGTTCTTGCAGCAGCAGCGGCTGTAATTATAGTTATATATTTTGCGGCAGAGATGTACAGCCTCACAAGCCGTACTTATACAACCGAAACGGTCTATGAGCAAACAGTGCTGGAAACGGTTGATGCAAAGATGTATATAATTCGTGATGAAACATTGCTTACTACTGCTGTTTCGGGTGTAACCGTTCCGCTTGCAGATAACGGCGAGAGGGTCAGTAAGGGCAGCACCATTGCCGCAGTCTTTCCGTCGGAGGCTTCGGCTGAAAATTATGCGAGCGTTGAATCACTTGAGAAAAAACTTGAATCATACCGCAAGATTGACAGCCAACTCAGCCTTGATAATGTTGATGTCAATAAATTGAATGAAGAAATAAACAGCAGATTTATTTCCATTCTTAATTCTGTGTATGAAAACGATTATTCTGACCTTGGAGATGATAAATTATCTTTTGCCGAAAAACTGTCAAGAAAGCAGATTTCACTTGATAAGGATGTTGACTGTACGGCTCAGATTGCTGAACTTCAGAATGAAATTTCCGCTTTGCAGTCAAGTTCAACTCCATCTGAAATTATAACCGCAGAGTCTGCAGGGTATTATGTAAGCAAGGTTGACGGATATGAAGTCGGAGGCCAAGCGGGC
>JAZPXO010000052.1:0-5922 GCA_045543735.1 Acutalibacteraceae bacterium | reverse complement strand
TGCTATGATAAAAACGAAAATCCGCTTATGCTTCTGAGAAACGGTACATCTCAGGTTGTCAGCGAAGCGGTTTACAAGCTGATTTGCGAAAATCCCGACGGTGTGGCACAAATCATTGAGCAGTTTTCATCGGCTTTCGGTAACACGGAAAAGGCCGATGAGCTTTTAAGCAAAAGCATAGACACCGTTTTGGATGCGATGCAGTTTAGTGAGGTTGCGGGAATTGTTCAGAGTGTGCCGGCACACGAGGATTTCAGTCACAAGCAGCAGAATTTTCCTGCGGCGGATTTTGATCGCAAATGGAATCACAGCAGGGCAAAGGTTACGGTTGAATCGGTAGATGAAATTGACGAGCAGACCGCCTATGCGGAAGATGTGAGCGATATAGTTTTTGCAAACGAAAGGTTTGCGAGTTTCTGGGGAAGTCTGAGCGAGGAAGACCAAACCATTCTGATGTATTCGATGAACAATATGACACAAGCCGAGATAGCGGAGAAGATGGGCTTCAAAACTCACAGCGCAGTCGGTAAAAGACTTGCGAAATTGAAGAAAAAGTTTATAGAGGCATAAAAAGAGGGAACAAACTGTAAAAAACGGTTTGTTCCCTTGAGTGTTTATTTAGATAAATTGGAGTTTATCGATGTATTAAAACGCCTTTCATAAACTGTGTTTCATTATGTGTTTCGTATACAATTTTCTTTTCTTCTTCTGTGCATCCAATCAGTATTTTAATTTCTGAATCCTTCTTCATTAAATCAACAATACACATTATTGCATCAACCTTTTTTTCGCTACTTCCTACCCACACATCTATTCCCGCACCATCCATAGATGATGTATCCTTTAAATATCCATAATCAACTCGATAAATGAAATCAGGATACTTGGGATGTGCAGTTCCTTTTGGTCTATCAATTATTATTTCAGAATTATTCACCAATTCATCTAATGCGTTCCAAAATTCAATATTATATTGCATCTTGTCAATCCTCTGCAATTTCTAATTTTTCTATCTTTTCTTATAAACAACAAGTTCAGGATTTTCGCCGTTTTCTTCATAAGTGCAAACAAGGAGAAAATCCATATTGGCGGCAATTCCGAAGCATCTGTCACCGCCGAATTTACATTCAAGCTGATTGCCGAGATAGGTGGCGTTATCGTCGAGGAATTTAACAGTCTGTCCATTGGGGAGACGGTATTCGAGGTTTATGTAACCGCCCACGAGAGCATTAAGCTTTTCAACCTTCGGCATTCCTTCGATATGTAAATCATTGAATTCGCTGATGAGCTGTTGCTTGAATTCCTCAAACTTTTCTGCACCGTCAAGGTTTTTGTATTTTTTCCAGTAATCGAGCTTTGGCAGCATATCCTTCATATAAGCACGAGCTTGTTCCGAAGTAAAGTGCTCACTTGCCATATTCTGCACGCAGACCTCTATCAGCTCATCCATATCGTGATACATATATTCTCCGTCGACATAGCACCATTTGCAGTATTCCTCGTTGAAAACACCGTCGGTTTCTTTGCTGATATTGCTGTCTTCAAGCGGCATACCGCAGCATTGGCAGATAAGCTGTCTCGGAGAGCCTAAAAGAGTGTTGATAGAAACATCAAACAGCTTTGATAAAAGCTTCAGAGTTTCCGTATTAGGCGTTGTTTCACCGTTCTCCCATCGGCTGACCGCCTGGCGGGTAACAAAAACCTTTTCGGCAAGATCATCCTGCGATAGACCTTTTTTAGTTCTCAGTTCAAGTATAATATCTTTCGTTTCCATTTTATCACCTCGAGAATATTGTAACTCCAAACGGCTGAACAAACAAGCAACTCGCTGTTGCTAACAGTTCGATATATCGGAATTTGTTATTATAAATCTATAGTGATTTCACATTTTTTAAGAACTTATTGCAACAAGGCATCTGCAACGAAAGGTTTCCATTCTTTTTTTGCATAATCATAAGCTCCGAAGCCTGCGTTGTATTCCCAATAGCCCCAAGAAAGGTTATGTTTTTCCATCAGCTTAACCGCTCCGCTAAGGAATTGTGAAACATCTTCTTCTGAAACCTGTTTCTCGTATACGCCGAATTCCCCGATAATAACCTTGATTCCTATTTTCTTCTGATATTCTTCTGCAACTGTCAACGCCTGTTCAAAGTCGTTCAGCATATCTTTTGAAAACGGGATTTTTTCCTTGTAAGAATCATCCATCCATTCAGCACCCTGATGTGTAAACCTCATAGGTGCATAATTATGTACGTCTGCAACAATATGCTTATCTGAACGCTTGACGAGCATTGAAGAAAGCTTATGTGCACTGTTGAAGTTCATCGGTGAAAGACAAATCACTCTGTCCTCATCAATTTTTCTTATGGCGGCAACTGCGGAAAGCTGAATGTAATTCCACTTTGCATCTCTAATTTTACCGCTGTCATTGTTTGGCTCATTGTATATCTCAAACCAAAGCTTTTCGCTGTAATCGGCATATCTCTCTGCTACTTGTTCCCAGATGGAAATCAGTCTTTGGGTGTTCTGTGCATCAGGATTTTTAGTGAAATCTGACCAGCCATGCAAATCGAGCAATACAGTCAAATCCGAATCAAGTGCGAGCTTGAGAACGGTATCAAGATTTCTCATTGCACTTTCATTCAATCTGCCGTCATAATCAAGCATCCAGCCGAAGTTTACGGGAAGTCGTATGAAATCAAAGCCTTTGTTCCGCACATTTTCAAAGGTTTCTTTTTCCATTATGTAATCACGGGCAAAGCCCGATTCCATACAAGGCATATTGATTCCGCGATTGACGTTAAAATCTATGTCTGTGTTTTCGTCGCAAGCAGGTGTAAGGAAATACTCTATAATACTGAATATGTTTTTGAAAAATTTCTTTATTAAGGAAGGAACTGAAAGCTCAACCAATTCAGGTCCCTCAGGAAGGGCAGATGAGTTTTGAGTAAATGTTACACTGTCTGCATTCAGATTCTTTATTTTAATTGCAGGTCGTATACCCGTGCCCGTGAAATATGTAAAGAAAGGATAGCGGTTACAGTAAAAGTCGTGACCGTATAAGCTTCCGTCTGCCGAAACGCAAACCGCTGTATATGAGTTATCACCCGGTGTGCGGAGATACCAATAAGAATTGCCGCCGTCAACAAACAATCCCTGACATTTCGCATAATCTGTGCCGGTTGCGATTCTTTCCTTATTCTGACTGTTTTTCATCTCGTTCACTGACGGAAGAAAAACCCTGTCTTCAAAATCAGCCCATAAATCGTCAATATAGTTATATTCAAGAATTGCTTTTTCCTCTGCCGTAAACGCACAGTTGAGGAATTCATTATTCAGCATATTCCTTATACTGCTGACAACATAATAATTTGAACAATCATAATACTGATAATCGGAAAAATACTGCCATCCGTTGTAATAAATCATATTCTGAAACGGCTGTGAATCAATAATAGAGTCGCATATTGCATATCCCGACTTTTCGTCAACAACACGCCATTTAAGCGGTTCGTAACTGAACCAGTATATTTTGCCACATTCGTAGCCGTTGTTGTCCTGATATGTGTCACCGTCGGTTGTTGATTCAAAGCCTGTAAAATACGGTCTGTAAGAGTCAAACTTTACTGCTCTGAACTTGTTGCCGTCAAAGTTTACATCAGCATACTGCATATAGTCAGCAGTGTGCATTTTTCCGTCATTCCACTTGCCTGTGCCGCAGTAATAATCATAGCTTTTCCATTGAAGCTCAATACTGTTAAGTGATGACAGCAATTGAGTGTTTTTAACCTCGCTTTGCGGATAAGAACCGAAAAGAAAAACGTCGTCTGACTCGGTTGTTTCCGCTGCCGAAGAAGCCAAAGGCAGAGAAGTTATTATAATAGCGATAACAATAAAAAAGGATAATAATTTATATTTGTTTTTCATAAAGACCTCCGTACAGAGTAATAAATAATCGTCAAATTTCAGTTTGTCTATCTCTTTTTCTTCGGTAACGGGAGTTCATCATACATAGCGTTGAAAAGCTTTGCAAGGAAATCTCTGTTGTCAATATCATCGACCAACAGCATTTCTTTTGCGCCCTCATACGGCAGTTCAAAAGTTGCATCGGGCATAAAAGCAACAGCCGATTTGACGGGCTTCACAAGCAGTCTGTCATCATATAAGCCGCCGATGATTTTGCCTCTATAGTAGAGGATATATTCTCCCATCATCGCTCTGTATGTTACATCATCCAGTTCGGATAACTGTTCTAAAATGGATTCCAAATATTCCTTACTTGAAGCCATAATGTACCTCGTAAAAATTTTTATCATCTTAATCATATCACAGATAGCCTGAAAATTCCACCGTGATTTTTGTGCCGTTCATATCCAAATGGGCAAATATATTTGCCCGCTGGTATATGATCAGACCGCTTTTATTTGCCCCGCTTCGTGCGGGGATTTTTCTTTTTGTTCCGCTTACTTGGATTTATTATAAAATTTTTCTCCAACCTTTGGAACATTTTGGCTTTTTTGTGTCGTATATGGTTGGAGGGCAAAATCATTATCACAAAAGAAAGGAGAATTTATGAAGAATTCAAACGACTCTCTTATTCTCGGTATTGACCACGGATACGGGAATATCAAAACAGCAAATAAGACTTTCTCAACGGGTGTTTATGTAAGCGACACCGAGCCCGCTTTCAAAGAAAATTTGCTTACGTGGAACGGTAAATACTACGCAATCGGTGAAGGGCACAAGGAGTTTGTTGCCGACAAAATTCAGGATATGGATTACTATGTTCTGACCTTGGCGGCTGTCGCTTACGAGCTCAGAGCGCGGGGGTTGCGTGAGGCTAAAGTTCATTTGGCGGCAGGTCTTCCTCTGACTTGGCTCACTGCACAGAAGGAAGCTTTCCGCAGCTACCTTTTGCAGAACAAAGAGGTTGAATTCAGCTTCAACGGCATTGACTACAGGGTCGAGTTTACAGGTGCGGATATTTTTCCGCAGGGGTTTGCCGCTGTTGCGGACAAAATTCACGAATTCAGCGGAACAAATATGCTCTGCGATATCGGCAACGGTACGATGAACGTTAACCGTCGATGTCTATATCTGATATAACCGACTCCCTCTGTTGGAAACAGCAGAATGAGTTTTTGCCGTTTTGAGTTGAATAATCAGCAACAATATGTTAAAATACAAAAAACAGCAAGGGAGTCATGAAATGGGTGCGATGCTTATCGGCATGATAACGGGCGGTATTGCGTGGATTTGCTTTATCATTATGAACCTGTTATTAATCGCCATAATTTCGATTGATGCATATCGCCATAAAATGAAGACTGTCCTTTGGGCAGTCATGGTACTGCTGTTCAGTTTCTATGCTGTGCCTGTGTACATAATCGTAAGAATAAAAATTGCTTGTTTGAAATGCAGTTCATGCGGAACAAAGGTTAAAAATAACGATTCCTTTTGCTCTGTATGCGGAAATGCCGTTAAAAAAATTGATGACGGCGCAATCGCCAAGAAGGTTGTACTGTATGTTCTTGCTGCATATGCAATTTTCCATGTTCTTGGTATGACTTACATCGTAATTGTATCTGTGTTGAATCCTTAAACAAACGGAGAGATAATATGTCAGACACTGTTTATAAAGAAATTCGTAAAAATCACGACTTAACAAGGGATGATGTTTGCGACAAAGCATCTCTTATGAATATGCCCATTCAGCCCGAGCGCCTTGAAAGAATTGAAAACGGCAAATTCCCGATAACTCCCGATGAGGTAATGCTGCTTGCCGAAATCTACGGCGAGCCGACTCTTTGCAACCATTATTGTTCAAAGGAATGTCCCATAGGCGAAAAATATGTGCCGGAAGTCAAGGTGAAGGACCTCGCACAGATTGTGCTCGAAATGCTTTCATCTCTCAACTCGATG
>JAZPXO010000051.1:0-47896 GCA_045543735.1 Acutalibacteraceae bacterium | reverse complement strand
AAGTCGGAGGCCAAGCGGTCTTAGGAAGACAATTAGAGCTCCCAACTCCTTGGCTCACAGAACGACATGGCTACGATCCGACTTTTCTTTTCAGGTGCGCCAAACGCGACCTCCATCTGCAATACAGCAACTTTCATAGACTATTACCTCACAAGGGGGACAAACAATGGAAAAGCAACAATACAAACTCGGCGATATCGTCCGCATGAAAAAGTCGCATCCCTGTGGCAGCAGCGAATGGGAAATCCTGCGCGTCGGCATGGATGTCTGCGGAATACCGTTACTTACGGTGAGAGTTACCTCTGTTCCGGGGAGAACCTGCTCACCTGCCTTGGGCGAATGCGAAATAACCTCGCCTGCAGGCTTATCACTGTTTTCTTCAATAATCTTCGGGTTAACCTTGAGCTTCTGGGATTCGAGAAGAGTTGTTGCGGTTGCAACATCCCAGCCCGTTGCATCGGTAACGGTAATCATATTGGCGTTGCTTGCATAGTAAAGATTGACGGTTGCACCGTAATCTACCTCGGAACCGATTGCAGGGTCTGTTCTGAGAACCGTTCCGAATTCTTCAATGAGATTCATTTCAGGAACAATAACAACCTTGAAGCCCTTGCTTTCAATCTGCTTCTGTGCAAGCTCCCAGTTAAGACCTTCAACATCGGGAACTATCGACTTCTTGTTGTTGTTCGTAACATAAAGAATAACCTCAACAACCTCGCCGTCCTTACGGGGTGTTCCCGCCTTGGGATCCTGAGCATGAACAACACCGTTTTCATAGCCTGCCTTAGGTTCTTCAACAATTACAAAATTATAATAACCCGAATACTTTGTCTTGCCGTCAATATCCTTTTTATAGTCCATGCCCATAAAATCGGGAACAGCAGCAGATTCGGTCTGAATAACCTTGTTGAGAAGCGGGATATTATCAATAATATCGGGACGAACAAGCCAGAGAATCGCAATTGACGCAATAATGAAAAGAACAAAGCCGACAACTGCGCCAATAATAATTGCTGTCTTTCTGTTAAGCTCGCTCTCCTCCTCTTCTTCATCATCATCGCTTTCAAGACCGAAGCCCGGATTAACGGGCGGTGTGGGAGGTGAAGGCGGATTGACGGGAGGCGCAACAACGGTAGTTTTCTTGTTGACATATTTTGTGGGGTCGTTATCAACAAAATAATCCTTCTGGAATCTTATCGTGGGGTTTCTTTTGAACTCCTCAATATCAAGAAGCATTTCTGCCGCGGACTGATATCTCTCTCTGGCAGTTTTACGCATAGCATGCATAACAATCTGCTCAAGTCCTACGGGAATATTGTTATTGAGCTCTCTCGGTCTCTTGGCTTCATTCTGAAGCTGCATGAGAGCAACCGAAACCGAATTATCCGACTGGAAGGGAAGCTGACCTGTCAGCATTTCATACATAACAACACCCACGGAATAGATATCCGCTCTGTCATCGGTTGTATCTCCCCTCGCCTGCTCGGGGCTTATATAATGAACCGAACCTATTGCGCTGTCGGTCATTGTTTTTGTGTCGCTGTAGCTGAATCGGGCAATACCGAAATCCGTTACCTTTATGTTGCCGTTTGAAAGCAGCATGATATTCTGGGGCTTGATATCTCTGTGAACAATTCCCTTATCATGCGCATGCTGAAGCGCGCGGAGAATCTGCATTGTGAAATGAACAGTCTCCTTGATGCCGAGTCTGCCCTGCTGCTCAATATATTCTTTAAGGGTTATGCCCTCAACATGCTCCATTACAATATACTGAAGCCTGTCACCATAGCTGACATTATAAACCTTAACAATATTGGGATGAGATAAAACCGCAATTGCCTTGGATTCATTTTTGAATCTGCGGCGGAATTCCTCATTTGCAAGGTATTCATCCTTGAGAATTTTAACAGCAACTATTCTGTCATCAATATTATCATAAGCTTTATAGACAACCGCCATGCCTCCGACGCCGATAACTTCCTGAATTTCATAGCGTCCGTCTATTCTTTTACCGGTATAATTATCCATAAACAATCGTTCCTTTCGAAGTTTTGGTGTTTCAGATTATTTTGCCGCCACAACGACCGTTATGTTATCGTTTCCGCCGTTTTCAAGCGCAACGTTAACAAGTCTGTCGGCATATCTGAAAAATTTGCCGTCAGAGACGATTTCTGCTATTTTTTCGGGCTGAAGAAGATTCGTCAGACCGTCAGAGCACAGAAGAACAAGCGCGTCATCGTCAAAATCCTCCTGGCAGAAATCAACCGAAAGCTCTTTTTCAACACCGATTGCACGCGTGATAATGTGTCTTTTCGGATGATCGGCAACCTCATCGGGAGTTATCTCTCCGTTATCAAGCATATTCTGAACAACCGTATGGTCACGGGTGAGCTGATACGCTTTTCCGTCTTCTATGATGTAGGCGCGGCTGTCACCGACATGGGCTATATAAACGAAGTCATCCGTCATGATTGCGGCAACCGCCGTTGTTCCCATGCCCGAATATTTCTCATCGGTCAGAGAGAGCGTATAGATATGTTTGTTGGCGTTTTCAAGAGCAGAAATCAGCAACGCTTTCAGAGAAATATCGCTCATTCCGTTTTTATATCCGCTGCAGATTTTTTCGCGGATGATTTTGATTGCCTCGCTGCTTGCGAAAGCGCCTTCCGCCGCACCGCCCATACCGTCGCACACGATTGCATATGCAGCGCCGCCCGAAAGCTCGCCGCTAGTATAGGAATCCTGATTGTTTTCTCTCAGATAGCCTTTATCGGTTCTTGCTACGGTTTTCATTATTCAGCTCCCTCCTTTTCGTTTTTCTCTTTTTCCTTGCGTCTCAGCTGACCGCAGGATGCATCAATATCAGACCCGAGCTTTCTTCTCACGGTTGCATTGATGCCGTTTTTGGAAAGAATCGAAACAAATCTTTCAACCCTTTCGGGGCTGCTGGGCTTAAACGGACTTTCCTTGACCTCGTTAACGGGAATAAGGTTAACATGGCAAAGCATTCCTTTAAGCTCCGAAGCCAGTATACGGGCGCATTCATCGGAATCGTTGACACCCGAAAGCATAGCATATTCAAACGAAATCCGCCTTGAGGTTTCGCTCGCATATTTTCTGCAGATTGATAGAAGCTCTTCAACCTTATATCTGTGATTGACGGGCATTATTTTATCTCGCAGCTCATTTGTGGGAGCATGCAAGGATATTGACAAAGTAAGCTGGAGCTTTTTATCAAGCAGTTCCTTGATTTTGGGAACAATTCCGCAGGTTGAAAGGGAAATATTTCTCATTGAAAGGTTGATGCCCTTTTCATCGGTTACAAGAGAAATAAACCGCATAACATTTTCATAGTTATCGAGCGGCTCACCCATTCCCATAAGAACTATATGGGAAATTCTCTCGCCGATTTCTTTCTGGGCAACATAAACCTGAGAAAGAATCTCTCCCGCAGAAAGACTTCTTTTGAAGCCGCCGAGGGTTGATGCGCAGAAGGCACACCCCATTTTGCAGCCTATCTGAGACGAAACGCATATCGTATAACCGTATTTATATTTCATAACAAGGCTTTCAATATAGTCGCCGTCATGCATCTCAAAAAGAAGCTTTACCGTTCCGTCAGTTTTTGAAACCTGTTTTCTGACAATACTGCAGGTAATTATCGGGAACTTTTCTTTCAGCTCCTCGCGGAGAGACTTCGGGAGATTTGTCATTTCAACATAGCTCAGCGCAAGGTGGCGATGAAGCCATTCATAAACCTGCTTTGAGCGGAACTTCTGAATACCCTCGTTGGCAAAAGCCTGCGAGAGCTCCTCAAAAGTCATTGATAAAATATCCCTTGTCATTTGTTTCCTCCGTTTTTGCGGAATGCCGCAACGAAAAATCCGTCAGTTGAATGAATATGAGGCATCAGTGTAAGATATTTATCCTTCTCGCTGTATCTCTTCATTTCAGGCATAATCTCAACTGCCTCAAAATCGGGATGCTCGCTGAGAAATCTGTTGCATACCTCATCATTTTCCTTCGGATTCAGCGTGCAGGTTGAATAAACAAGTCTGCCGCCGTCTTTAAGATACCTTGTGGCATTACATAATATACGATACTGCAATTCGGGTAAATTGTCAATATCGGCTGTTTTCTTGAATCTGATTTCCGGCTTGCGTCTGATAATGCCGAGTCCCGAGCACGGAACATCACAGAGAACTCTGTCTGCCATGCCGTAATTCTCATTGAATATCGATGCATCCGAAAGATATGTATAAACATTTTCAAGCCCGAGACGCTTTGCTCCGTTTCTGATAAGCTCAACTCTTGACTGATAAACATCAAATGCTCTGACCGTTCCCGTATTCTGCATCGCTTCAGCTATAGTGAACGCCTTGCCGCCGGGTGCGGAGCAAAGGTCAAAAACAGTTTCGCCGGGTTTTGCATCAAGAGCCTTGCAGCATATCTGCGAAGCAAAGTCCTGAGCGTGGAAAAAGCCCTCTTTATAAGCAAGAAGCTCTTCGACGGCACCGGTGTTATTGAGCACAAGAGAATCGGGGAATTTGCTGACCTTTTCGGCAACAACACCCTCCTCCGCAAGCTTCCAGATAAGGTCATCAACGGATATTTTAAGGGTATTGACCTTAACTATAACAGGAGCGGGCTCGAGCGCTTTTTCAGCAAGAGCAACGGCATTATCAAAGCCATATGCCTCAATCCACATGGAAATAAGCCACTCGGGGCATGAATATTTGATTGCAAGGTAATCGGCTGAATTTTCAGCTCCTTCGGGAAGCTTGAGTCCGTTATCGGCTACTCTGCGGAGCACTGCATTGACAAGCGATGCCGCAAAAGCCGATTTATTCACCTTCGCAAGATTTACGCTTTCATTGACCGCCGCTCTCGACGGCACCTTATCCAGAAAAAGAAGCTGATATGTACCGAGCCTGAGAATGGTATGCAGCTCAGGCTTGAGCTTTCTGACGGGCTGATTGAGATAGAGACTGAGGTTATAATCAATAAGAATCAGCCTGTCCAGAGTTCCGTAAACAAGGTTTGAGAAGAAAGCCTTGTCTCTTTCGTCAAAATGGTCATTATCCTTTAATGCCGCATCAACAACGAGGTTAGAATACGCACCCTCGCGCTGAATTTTAAGCAAGGCTTCAAACGCCGCCTGCCTCGCACTTTTCATATATTAAAACTTCCTTTCGGATACTCATAATCAATTGTTTCTTCTGTTGCTCATTGAAAGAATTCGCAACGCAATTCTCAAAAAGCTTGCAAGAGCAACAAGCATTGATGCAACATAGGTCATAGCCGCCGCGGAAAGCACCTTTTTCGCTCCGCCGATTTCATCGTCATAGAGAAGGTCTGTTGAATCAATAACGGAAATTGCTCTGCGGCTTGCATTGAATTCAACGGGAAGAGTAACAAGATGGAAAATAAAAATTCCCGCATAAAGAGCAAGTCCGAGATAAATAATGGGCTCTGCGCTCATGAAAAGACCTATAAGAGCAATGGGAATACCGAGCTTTGAGCCGATATTGCAAACGGGAATAATCGAATTGCGGATTTTAATGGGAGCGTAGCCCTCCGCATGCTGGGCGGCATGACCCGCCTCATGGCAGGCAACGCCGATTGCCGCAACGCTCGTTGAATCGTAAACACCCTCCGAAAGCCTTATGACCTTGGATTTGGGGTCATAATGGTCAGTGAGTTTGCCGCTGACTCTTTCAATCCTTACATCCGAAATTCCGTAATGGCTCAGAATTGCCTGCGCGGCATAAGCGCCCGTCACATGTCTGATATTCTGAACCTTTGAGTATTTGTTGAAGGTTGATTTAACCTTAAACTGTGCCCACACAGAAATAATCATAGCGGGAATTACAAGAATAATATACCAATAATCAATAAAAAATCCGGGATAAAACATTATGAGACTCCTTTCACACTATTCCATTAATGTGCCTGCCGCAACAGCGTTTCCTCTCATATAATCAGCCGCATTCATTGATTTCTTTCCTTCAGCCTGAAGCTCAAGAATTTCAATGCAGTTGAGGTCCCCGCAGGCAACAACCAACCGCTTATCCGCACAAACGATTTCGCCTGCCTTTGTTCCCTTTTCGGGAGCAAGAACCGATTTATGGATTTTAACCTTTTTGCCGCCGAGAATTGCATTGGCAGACGGCCACGGGCAAAGACCCCTGATTTTATTATGAACTTCTTTTGCACTCATGCTCCAGTCAATCGGAGAAAGCTCCTTTGAAAGCATCGGCGCATAAGTAAATTCATCATGATTCTGTTTTACGGGAGCAAGCTCGCCTTTGAGCAGAGCATCAATTGTTTTTTCAAGAATATCCGCACCGAGAACAGAAAGTCTGTCATGAAGCTCGCCTGCGGTTTCATTTTCACCGATTTCGGTCTCGCCTCTGATGAGCATATCGCCCGTATCAAGACCTTCGTCCATCTGCATTGAGGTTACACCCGTTTTTTCAAAGCCGCTGATAACCGACCACTGAATCGGAGCCGCACCTCTGAGAAGAGGCAGAAGCGATGCGTGGATATTGATGCAGCCGTATTCCGGATATTCAAGAATTTCCTTGGGAAGAATCTTTCCGTAGGCAACAACAATTACAAGCTCGGGGTTTGCTTCTTTAAGCATTTCAAGCGCCGTACCGTCACGCATTTTTGTCGGCTGATAAACCTTTATACCGTTTTCAAGCGCAAGCACCTTTACGGGCGGCGGAGTCATAATCATCTTTCTGCCCTGAGGCTTATCGGGCTGAGTGAAAACTCCCGTAACCTCATGACCGCAGTCAATCAGCTTCTGAAGGCAAGGCACAGCAAACTCGGGCGTGCCCATAAAAACTATTCTCATTCGGCTTTCTCCTTTTTGATAACACGCTGCGTGAAAACAATGCCGTCAAGATGGTCGATTTCATGGCAGAAGCAGCGTGCTTTGAGGTCTTCGCCTGTATAAACGCACCATTTTCCGTTTCTGTCCTGAGCCTGAACTCTTACCGATGCAGGTCTGCAGGTTGTTCCGACCTCTCCGGGCAGAGAAAGGCAGCCCTCCTCCGCAAACTGCTCACCTTCCCTTTTAACAATTTCGGGGTTGATGAGTTCAATGTATCCGTCGCCGCAGTCAATGACCACAACGCGTCTTAAAATTCCTACCTGAACAGCCGCAAGACCGACTCCGTTGGCGGCATACATGGTTTCCTTCATGTCGTCAAGAAGAGTCCACAGGCGGGAATCGAATTTTTCAACTTTTCGTGATGTTTTTGCAAGAATCGGATCGCCGATTTTTACAATATTTCTGATTGCCATAGTGTCTTTCACCTTTCAATCTGCGGATAAATCCGCCGGGGTTAAATATTATAATAATGTTTTATATTATACCGTTGATTCGGGGTTGATATCGGCATATGTCGTTACGCTCTGAAAACGGTTATCTGTTCCCATTTCAATAAGAAGCTTCGATATCATCTGCCTGAATCTTTTTGAATTGCGGCACTTTATTATCAGCCTGTAACGGAATTTGCCGCTGATTTTCGCAACTCTTGCAGGCATCGGCCCGAGAGTTATTATTTTTTCGCCCTCAAATTCGTCTGTCGTATATTTTCTGATAAGCATGAGAGCATTGTTTGCCGCCGCCTTGACGACGGATTCGTTGCCGCCCGTAAAGCCGACAACGCACAAATCGCAATAAGGCGGATATGTCATCGCCTTGCGAAGCCTGATTTCTGTTTTGAAGAATTCATCGTAATCCTGCTTTGCGGCAAGACGGATGATTTCGTTTTCGGGGGTAAGAGTCTGAATGACGGCAACGCCCTCGATTTCGCCCCTGCCTGCCCTGCCGACAACCTGAGTCAGCAATGAAAATGTTCTTTCAAGGCTTCGGAAATCGTCATTATATAGCTGCTGGTCAACCGAAACAACGCCGACAAGCGTTACATTCGGAAAATTCAGACCTTTCGCAACCATCTGCGTTCCTATCATTATATCGTATTCACCTTTTGAGAAACTATCCAGAAGCTTCTCGTGAGAATTCTTGCCTGCGGTGGAATCCGTATCCATTCTGACAATTCTCGCCTCGGGAAAAAGCGCCGCAAGTTCATCCTCAATTTTCTGTGTGCCGAAGCCCGAATATCTTACGGCATCCTCGCCGCATTCGGGACATTTACTCGAAAACGGTACAGAATAGCCGCAATAATGGCACATAAGGCGGTTGTTGGCGGTATGGTAAGTCATGGAAATGCTGCAATTCGGGCAGCATATGACCTGCGCGCAGGAATTGCATGCGGCAAAGGTATGAAAGCCGCGTCTGTTTATCAGCAGGATTGACTGCCTGCCGTTTTCAAGATTTTGTTTAAGAGAATCAAAAAGAGTTTTACTGATTGCGCGGCTGCCCGCAGCCTTTTCTTCGGTGCGCATGTCAACCGTCAAAACATCGGGTAAAACCGCATTTCCGTAACGGTTTCTGAGCGTGCAAAGCTCATATCTGCCGCTTTGTGCCGCGGCATAGCTTTCAACGCTCGGAGTTGCGGAAGCAAGAATCAGAAGACTGTTATTATAAGCCGCTCTGTATTTTGCAACATCAATTGCACTGTATCTCGGTGTCTGCTCGGATTTATATGTATGCTCCTGCTCCTCGTCAATAATTATCAGCCCGAGATTTTCGAGCGGCGCAAAAACCGCGCTTCTCGTTCCGATAACAATTTTCGCTTCGCCGTTTTTGACCCTTTTCCATTCTTCAAGACGCTCTCTGACCGAAAGCGCGCTGTGAAAAACTGCAACATTGCTGCCGTAGCGTTTGCAGAAAAGAGAAAGTGTCTGCGGAGTCAGACCGATTTCAGGCACCATTACAATAACGGATTTCCCGCTGTCAACAACACCGTCGATAACGCTCATATACACCGATGTTTTACCGCTGCCCGTTACGCCGTAAAGCAGAGAAACAGCCGCCTTACCGCTTTCCGAAAGCGTTGAAAGCTTATCAAAAGCCTCTTTCTGTTCATCGGTAAGCATAATCGGAGTGCGCTCGCCCTTCTGATTCGAAAAATCGGGCAGCTTCATGACGGGCTGTTCAAAAAACTCGGCAACTCCGTTTTTGACAAGCGCATTCGCAACCGCAGGAGTAAGACCAGTAAAATAACAAAGCTCCTTGACACTTGCCGTTCCGACATCGGAAAGCACATTATAAATCTGCTTTTGTTTCGGAGTGAGCTTCACTTCTTCTTCGGTCTGAACAAGACGCATCATGCGCACAGTCAGATCACCGAGGTTTCTCACGGCATCGCTGCTTGTGAGAAGAAGTCCCTTGCGAACGAGTGAAGCGGGAATTTCGGAATCCGCTTTTATTGAAAGCGCGTTGAAAACGGTTTCCGCCTTAACGAAAACACCTTTTTTCTCAACATAATCAAAAAACTCTTTTTCCGTTCCCTCAAGAGCGGATATTTTTTTTGAATCCGCCTCGGGGTTTGCCGCATACGAAAGCACCATGCGATGGTTGATGCCCGTAGGCAGCATTGCTTTTGCCGCTTCATAAAGCGTGCAGAAGGTTCTGTCCTTTATCCATTCGGCAAGAGAAAGCATTTCCTCGCTGAGCATTGGCTCTTTATCAAGAACCTCCGCGATTTTTTTGACTCTCTTGCTGTCGGTGGTATCCGAAAAGCCGAAAACAATTCCGAGCCTTTTTTTGTTACCGTTTCCGAAAGGAACAGTTACCCTGCAGCCTTTTTTAACAAGCGGCTCAAGCTCTGAGGGAATAGCATAATCAAAAGCCTTATCAAAGGTAAACACCGCCGATTCAACGGCAACCTTTGCATATTTCATCTGATTATCACTCCCATATAATTTTAGATATTTCTGATTTCTTCGGGTTCGATGATTGTGAACTTGCCGTCAAGAATCTCTTCAAGAGCAACGCTTACGGGCTTTTCTGTCATGATTTCTTTGTTTTCTTCTGCTGTCTCTGCGATTTCTCTTGCTCTCTTTGCTGTTGCTGTTACAAGAGAATAACGACTGAGATGGTCTTTAAGTACGCCTCTGAGATCGGGATTAAACATTGTTGATTACCTCGCTTATTATACTTTTATTTCTTTCTGTTTTCTGCCTTTCGGCGCTGATTATGGCTCTGATACCCTCAACTGCATTTTCGACGGTATCGTTGAAAACAACATAATCATATTCATATGCCCTGCGGATTTCCTCGCGGGCGATAAAAAGCCTGTGCTGAATTGTTTCTTCATCCTCGCTGCCTCTGCCTCTGAGCCTGTCCTCAAGAACACGCATTGAAGGCGGCATAAGGAATATACTGATAACATTATCGTAACGGTTTCTGATTTTCTCCGCACCCTGAACCTCAATTTTGAGAACCACGGATTTACCCTGACCGAGCATTTCATCAACAGGCTCTGCGGGAGTTCCGTAATAGTTCTTTGCATATTCAGCAAATTCAAGCATTCTGTTTTCAGAGATTTTCTTTTCAAAATATTCTCTGCTTACAAAATAATAGTGCAGCCCGTCAATTTCACCCGCTCTTTTCTCGCGGGTTGTCATTGAAACCGAAACCTTGACATTGCTGTCAGCCTCAACAAGCTTATTGAGAACGGTATCCTTGCCTGAACCTGAGGGACCGGATAAAATGATAAGAACTCCGTCCGTTTTCATTCAACATCCTCCTCTTCATCAAGCTCGTCCATATCGTCGTTAAGTCTGTTTGCAACGGTTTCGCTCTGAAGATATGTAAGAATAACATGGTCGCTGTCGGTTATGATAACAGCTCTGGTTCTTCTGCCGTGAGTTGCGTCAATGAGCGTTCCTTTTTCTTTGCATTCCTGAATAATACGCTTGATGGGCGCTGACTCGGGGCTGACAATGGCAACAAGACGGCTTGCATTAACCATGTTACCGAAACCGATATTTATCAGCTTCATTGCACTTCCTCCGTTTTTATTCTATATTCTGAATCTGCTCACGGATTTTTTCGATTTCCGCTTTGATTGCAACAACCCTGCGGGCAATTTCAACATCCTGAGCCTTCGAGCCGATAGTGTTTGCTTCTCTGTTGAATTCCTGAATCAGGAAATCCATCTTTTTGCCGACAGCCTCACTCGAATCAAGGAACGAACGCATCTGCGAAATATGGCTGCGGAGTCTGACGGTTTCTTCGGCAACGGCAATTTTGTCTGCAAAGATTGCCGCTTCGGTGAGAATTCTCTGCTCATCAATATGAGCATCGGCAAGAAGCTCTCTGAGTCTGCCGAGAAGCTTTTCGTTATATTCCTTTACCGTTTCAGGAGAACGCTCCTCGATATAAGCAATGTTTTCAAGAATTGTTTCAAGCCTTGAAAGAACATCGTCTCTGAGCCTTGAGCCCTCTCTTTCTCTCATTGAAACAAAGCCATTCAGAGCTTCCTCGGCAACAGTCTGAACCGCCGCCCAGATTTTATCCTCATCAGCCGCCTGCTTGCGGATTGAGAAAATATCGCTGACTCTTGAAATATCGGAAACCTTGATATTGTTTTCAAGGCCGTAGGTTTCGGAAAGCTCTTTATATGCATCAAGATATCCTTTAACAAGAGGATGATTAACGCTGATTATTGTATCAGGCTCTTCAACCGTTTCTATCTGCACATAGCATTCCATTTTACCTCTTGTAAGCTTACCCATGAAAAAGCTTTTCAGCTTTTCATCAAGAAAGCCGTAGCTTCTGGGAAGCTTCGAGGAAAACTCAAAATATCTGTGGTTAACGCTTTTGATTTCAACCGTTATATTCATGCCGTCGGCAAGCTGCTGGCTTCTGCCGTAACCGGTCATACTTTTTATCATTTAAAAAACATCTCCAATTTAATTATGTGAGCATGCGCAGCCGCCCGCAAGCGCTTCGGGAATTTCAACAAAGGAGCCGTCCTCATCTTTAAATCCGAGCCTTGCAAAAGCAGGGCGGAAAAGCTCTTTTGAAATAACCGCAAGATATGCGTTCTGATTAGCCGCGCTGTTCATAGCAGATCTTGCAAGCCCTTCGGCTGCGATATCATCTTCGCACTCCATTGAGAGAAAAACCATTCTGTAGCCTTCGTTTCTGAAAGTACACATGCCAATCTCCGCTCCGTTTTCATAAGCCCTGAAGCACTGAACATCCTGATTATGGTCGGGAAGAAAGGTTATCATTTCGAACCCCCACTCTTCTTTTTAACACCCGCCTGAGAAAGAAGCTTGTCAACCTCATCGGGAGTCAGATCTCTCCATTCGCCCGTCTGGAGCATACCGAGCTTCACCGAGCCGACTGCAATTCTGCGCAGCCTTGCGACCTCGAGATTAAGAGCCTCGCACATGCGACGGATTTGTCTGTTTCTGCCCTCATAGAGAACGATTTCAACAACCGACCTGCCTTCTTCCTTTGAAAGAACGCGGACATCGGCAGGAGCTGTCATACGCCCGTCAATTTCGACGCCCGTTGCAAGAATATCAACCTGCTCCGCGGATATTTCGGGGCGAACGGTAACTCTGTAGGTTTTGGGAACATGCCTTGACGGATGCATCATTGCATTTGCGAAAGCACCGTCATTTGTAAGAATCAGCGCACCTTCGGAAACTCTGTCAAGCCTGCCGACGGGATAGATTCTTTCTTTTACATCGGTAACAAGCTCGAGAACGCATTTTCTGCCAAGCTCATCATCGGTTGTTGTTACATAACCTCTGGGCTTGTTGAGAAGAATATAACGAAGCGAGCTTTCTTTTCTTATTTTTTTGCCGCCGACAACAACAGTATCTTTTTTCGGGTCAACGCTGTCACCTATCTGAGCAACCGCGCCGTTAACCTTGACTCTGCCGGCTCTTATCATTTCCTCCGCCTTTCTTCGCGAAGCAACACCTGCCTCGGAGAGAAACTTCTGGAGTCTGATTTTATTATCGGACAAACCGATTTCACCTCTGAATAAAAAATTCTTTTATCTTTTCAAGCAACTTTGTGAAAAAGCCTTTTTCGGGCTGAACCTCTTCAATCTGCACGGCTGCCGCCAAAACTGTTTCAGCTGCCTCAACGGGAATTTCGGCTACAACCCTGCCGCCGTAATAAAACACGGCTTTTCCGACTGCATCTCCTTCATAGACGGGAGCATACTCAAACGGTTTTATAAGCAGAACGCATTTGCTTTCGGCAAGACCCTGTTCCTCATAGGAAAGCCTTAACGGAACAATCGGTTTTTCCGCACCGCAAACGGGCAAAGCTGTCTGCGATAAATCGCAGGTAAGCAGACCGCTCCTGCAAACCGAAAATCCGTAATCGAGCATTGCTTTGTGGTCCGACCAGTCATCGGGCGCATTGAGAGTGACCGCAATGAGGGTTATGCCCCCCCTTTTTGCCGCACTGACAAGGCATCTTCCGCTTTTTTTAGTAAAGCCTGTTTTAACACCGATTGCATCGGGATAGCTCCACAGAAGTCGGTTATGATTTGTCAGCGTTCTGGCATAGGGAGGATTTCCGTAAGTCAGCCTCGCTGTTTTCTGCGAACAGATTGCCGCAAACTCAGGGTTTCGCAGACACTCAGCCGCAAGCAAAGCCATATCACGCGCGGTTGAATAATGCTCCTTGCTGTCAAGACCCGAAGCTGTAACAAAATTCGTGTTCTGCATTCCGATTTTGCTTGCTCTGGAATTCATCATTTCCGCAAAGCCTGCCGCATCGCCGCCCAGAACGGTTGCAACGGTATTTGCCGCATCGTTGCCCGACTGCAAAAGCATACCGTAAACAAGCTCCCGAAGCGAAACGCTGTCCCCTGCCTGAAGCCCCATTGAAGTGCCTTCAACAGAAACCATCTCCTGAGTAACAACAATTTCTTTTTCGGGCTGTGCCGCTTCAAGCGCAAGAAGCGAGGTCATGATTTTTGTTGTGCTTGCCATGGAGAGCTTTTCATCGGCATTTCTCAGAAACAGAAACTCTCCGCTTTCAGCACACATCAGCGCCGCACTCTGCGCGCTGACCGACGGTTCTGATGCCGACGGATACAGCACTGTTACGGCAATAATCAGCAGAGCCGAAACCGCGGAAACTATTTTTTTCACAAAGCCTCATCCTCACATATCGGTTATAGCCCTGCACCGAAGAATTAACGCGATGCAGTCTAAATCAATATATGATTAAACAGGCAGAAAAATTATGCTTTAGCCTCTTCTGCGGGATTTTCCATATAATCGTTGATTGCGTTTTCAACGGTGTTGTCCTTTGTTTTGAGCTTTGTTATAACCTCTGTTGCCTTATCAACAACATCGGGAATCATGCCAATTGCTCTTTCAACCGAACCTTCGGCTGCATTGAGATATCTTACGGTAACGCTGCCGTTATTGATAACGAGGAAAGCAACGGGAGTGATTGTGATACCTGCTCCGCCACCGCCGCCGAAAAGCTCAGCGTTGTTCTTTGAGGGGAAATCTGTTCCGCCTGAAGCAAAACCGTATGTAACCTTTGAAACGGGGATAATCTGAAGAGTTTCGCTGATTTTAATGGGATCGCCGATAATTGTGCTTACGTCTACGAGATCCTTGATTTTTTCAATTGATGTTCCGAGAATTCCTGATGCTGACTGTTCTTTCATTTTGTTTTCCGCCTTTCGTTTTTATTTGAAAATTATTTATTAATCTGCTTTTCCACTTTAGGCTCTTCGGGAGCCTTGCTGTGCTTAAGCAGTTTAAATACAACCTTGAAGAGAAGCTCAAAGACCAGAACGAAGACTGCATTGATGAGTCTTATCGGTCTGAGAGAAATCTTTGTGTGAAGCCTTGCGGCTGTTTTGCCGTAAATAAAATCGGGGGTTATTTCGATATTGTATTTTTTGACTCTCGCCTTGGTGACTATCAGCCCCATTGCAGGGAATGCCGCCGAGCACACCTTGCCGTATTTGATGGCTGTGTCTGCAGAATCCGAACCGCCGATATCGAGCGAAACATAAAGCTCTTCGAAAAGGAACGCCCTGCCGATTCTGCCGAACATGCCGCCAAGAGCCGCAGCAGCATCCTTAAGAAGCTGAACAACGCCGCTGACGCCGCGGTTCTTATAGAATCTGACAAACATATTGTCGCCCTTTTTCTTTTTGGGTTCTTTTACTGTTTCATTTTCTTCCTTCGGTTTTTCTTCTTTCTTATTTTTCTCTTTCTTCGGCTTTTCTTTTTTGGGTTTCTTTTCATGCTTGGGAAGAATGTTTATCTTTATAAAAAGCCATTTAACGCTTACGGCTACATCGTCCTCATAATGAACCGTCACCGCTATTTTTATTGAAAGAAGAATCACAAAAAACGCTATGATTCCGAGAATAATATAGAGCGCTGTCACACCGCCGCCTCCTTCAAAACCGTTTTATTCCTCTTCTGACTGTGACTGGAAAAAGTTTCTTATCTGCTCGCCCTGCTCGTTGTTGATTTCATCATCCTGAAGGTCATCAACCTCGGGTCTTTCGGGAAGCTCGGGAAGCTCCGAAAGAGAAGAAATGCAGAAGCAACGCAGGAAATCAGGTGTTGTTCCGTAAAGCAAAGGTCTGCCGGGCAAATCGAGTCTGCCTTTTTCTTCGAGGAGACCTTTCTGGCAGAGCGTTGAGATAACGCCCGAGCAGTCAACGCCTCTTATCTGCTCAACATACGCCTTTGTGACAGGCTGGTTATATGCAACAACCGCAAGCACCTCAAACGCTGCAGGAGAAAGAGGAGCATTCTTTTTTATATCGAGAACGCTTCTGACCTGCTGAGCATACTCCACTCTCGAGCAAAGCTGATATTTGCTGCCCAGGCGCAGCAGACAGATACCGCTGCCTCTTTCGTCAAGCATTCTCGCAAGCTCCCACAGCGCGCCCGAAACCGTATCCATATCGAGTTCAAGCGCCTCTGCGATTCTTGCGCATTCAAGCGGCTCGCCTGAAGCAAAGAGAATTGCTTCGCACGCCGCGCGAATCTGTTCATTCGTCAATTTCAATACTCTCCCCTCTGCCCTGAAGCAAGGTTACGTCAACGTTTTCGCCGCTGCCGTCAAAATGAATTCTTTTTGCCTTTGCCATTGCAAGCAAAGCAAGAAAGGTTGCAACCATTTCGGAACGCGATTCCGAGCCTTCAAAAAACGAGGAGAATTTCTGTTTTTTGTTATTTCTGAATCTGTCAATAATAACGCTTATTCTTGAAGCAACCGAAACAATTTTATGGGCTACGATGCCCTTGAACGCCTCTATGGGCGGAGGCAGACGGCGCATGCCCTTGCCTACCGCTGCAAGATAGGCTTTATAAATCTCAACGGGTTCATGAATTCTGGTGTAAGTCATATCGGGTTCAAATTCCTCGGGCGCTCTGCCGTAGAATTCAAATCCCTTTGCCTGCTGCTGGAGCTTACCTGCAACAAGCTTGCAATCCTGATATTCCGTCAGCTCGCCGCGAAGCTCTTCGACAAGCTTTTCCGCCTCCTCATGAACGGGAAGAAGCGAAACGGTTTTGATGTAGAGAAGTCTTGCCGCCATCTCGAGAAACTCGCTCGAAACGTCAAGGTTATCCTCCTGCATCTGACGGACATAGTCAAGATACTGCTCTATGATTTCCATAATCGGAACGTCATTGATGCTTAATTTCTTTTTACCTATGAGCTGAAGCAGAAGGTCCATCGGGCCCTCGAAAACCTCAAGCTTATACTGAAACTTTTCCAAGAATATTTGCTCCCTTAGATAATTTTAAACAAAAGCTGAAACGGCAGGTCTGCAATCCATTCGATGCCCTTCATAACAAGGCTCGTCAGCGCTGAAAGAGGTGCATCGAGAACGCCGATAACGATAAGCAGGAAAACACCGAGGATGATATAGCGTTCATACTGCATATATTTGAAATAATATTTCGGCGGAATTATCAGCGCGAGAATCTTCGAGCCGTCAAGAGGCGGAATAGGAAGAAGATTAAACACCGCAAGGCTGACATTAATCATCGCCGCATAAGCAAAAAACATATATGAAACATACCAGACAAGTGCCTGACCGTCGGTATAAAGCATAACTGCAACATTTGAAAGAATCATGAAAAACAGAGCCATGATAAGATTTGCACACGGACCTGCAAGCGCTGTCAGAGCCATGCCTGCTTTCGGATTTTTAAAGCGGCGTGCATTGACGGGTACGGGCTTTGCATAGCCGAAGCCGACAAGAATAATCATCGCGGCACCGATGGGGTCAATATGTGCAAGCGGATTGAAGGTCAGTCTGCCTTTGAGTCTCGGGGTATCGTCGCCGAGCTTTGTTGCAACAAACGCATGGGCATATTCATGAATCGGAAGCGTGCAGAAAACAACAAACACACTCGCCATAAGACCGATTAGAACATCGGTCATGTTTCCTTTACTTGAAATCAAATCGAACAGCATAATTAAAACCTTTCTGCAACATATCCGCAAACCATTCTGCCGATTCCGTTAAAATCGTCTTTCGAAAAAACACGGATACATTCTGCGGTAAACATTTTCTCTATTTTCTCCGTCTGGTTTTCTCCGCATTCAACCGCAATTGCTCCCCTGCATCGGGGAAGCCATTTCAGAGCAATTGCCCTGTAAAAATCATAACCGTCCTTGCCGCCGTCTAGAGCCATTGCAGGTTCTTTCCGGACCTCTTTCTGAAGAAGAGGAACTTCATCCGTTTCAATATACGGCGGATTTGAAAGAATAAGGTCGGGGGCAGGCAAATCAAAGGCGTCAGGTCCGTCAAACAAATCACCGCTTATCAAAGCAGCGTTTCCGCAGCCGAGAAGCCTTTTGTTTTCGGAAAGGTATTCAAACGCCGCTTCGGACTTTTCAAGAAGATAAACACTTGCATCGGGTCTGTTTTTCGCAACGCTCAGACCGATACATCCGCTGCCTGCACACAAATCATAAATAACGGGATTCTTTTTATCTTTCAGAAACTCAAGCGCAAAATCAACAAGCATCTCTGTTTCGGGCCGCGGAATAAGAACACCCTCGCCCACTCTGAAGCCTTCGCCGTAAAAATCCCATTCTCCGATAACATACTGAACGGGCATACCGTCAGCTCTGCTTTCAATCATCTGTACGAATCGCTCCGCCTTTGCAGGCTCGGCTTCTTCGTCGCCGTGAAGAACGGGATATTCTCTGCCGCATTCAAATGCCGCTTCAAAAATCCAGCGTGCCTCGTTGCGTGCGTTTTCAACTCCGGCTTCGCACAGAAGCTTTGATGCATGAGAAAGAAGTTCGCTGATTTTCATGAATTATTCCTCTGATGTTTCGGATTCTGTTGCCTCGGGCTGCTCCTTCTTTTCGGGAACTTCACCCGTAAGCGCACCCTTCATCGCTTCAATCGCAACCTCAATAATATCGTCGGTAGGTTCAACAGTTGTTATTCTCTGCATGAGCAGACCGGGCGCAGAAAGAAGTCTTGTGAACTTATTCGGATACTTGCCTGCAAGCTGAATGAACTCAAATCCGACACCCATTATTGCAGGAAGCATGAGGATTTTTGTTGCCATCCAGATAAGACGGTTTGCCGTAAGCGCAGGAAAAGCAATCGAAACAATTGATGAGATAAGAATGCTGAGAATAATGGTAACGAAAATAAAGCTTGTTCCGCATCTGGGATGGAAGCGCTTTTCTTCTCTGATATTGTCAACGGTAAGCTCCTTGCCGTGTTCAAAGCAGAATATCGTTTTATGCTCCGCACCATGATACATATAAACCCTGCGGATTTCTTTCATTCTTGCAACGAGCGCCATATAAACGATGAAAATGATAACTCTGATTACGCCCTCAAAAACGGCGCGCCACATTTCAATTGCACCGCCTGCAAGATATTTGTTGGTAAGGTCAAACAGAAGCGAGGGCAGATACATAAACAGCAGAAACGAAATGCCAATTCCGAGAACAGCCGAGATAAAACCGATAACCGCCATCATCTTCGGTCCGAAATGGTCGCTTATCCATTTATCAAGCTTCGATTCATTCTCCGCCTGCATATCGTCCATTGCCGTTTTTTCAGCCGACTCCATAAGAAGCTTATATCCGCTTATCATGGATTCAATAAACGAAACAATGCCCCTTATGATGGGAATGTTGAGAATTTTGATTTTCTTTCTGACGGAAACAAAATCCTTCATCTGGGTTTCTATCGTACCGTCAGGCAGACGGAGCGAAACCGCCATGCCCTTGGGGCCTTTCATCATGATGCCCTCCATGAGAGCCTGACCGCCAACGGCAACATATTCATTCTTATTCTTTTCTTTACTCATCTTCGGATATTTCTCCTTCCGTTTGGGTCTGAGTTTCCGCCGCGAATGCAGTGGGCTCCAGAGGCAGAGTTATTCTGACGGTTGTTCCCTCGCCGAATATACTTGTAATTTCCGTTTCGCCTTTATGCAGTCTGATAATCTCATCAACAACCGCAAGTCCGATTCCCGAGCCTCTGACCGTTGAATCGACTTTATAGAATTTTTCTTTGACATGCGGCAGATCCTCGGGCGAAATACCGATTCCCGTATCGCTCACCGTTACAATCAGCGTTGCGGGGTTCGGCATATCGGCAAGAACAATGATTCTGCCGTCCTGCTTTGAATATTTAAGGGCGTTATCAAGAATATTGATAAACACCTGCCTCATTCGCGATGCATCCGCCGTTGCGGGTGCAGGAACATGAGGTACATTATAAATAATCTCGATGCCTTCCCTGACGGTTCTTTCTCTGAACTCGAAAATAACCTCGTCAAGCTCGGCAAGGATATCAATTTTTTCAAAATTAAGCTTCATTCTGCCGCTGCTCATTCTTGAGAAGTCAAGCAGCTCTTCAACCATCTCATTAAGTCGCGAAGCTTCGCTGATAATAACGCTCATGCCTCTTTGCGTCATTGCAGGATCGGTATCGCCTATCTGAAGCAATGTTTCGCCCCAGCCCTTGATTGCCGTCAGAGGTGTTCTCAGCTCGTGGGAGACGGTTGAGATGAAATCGTTTTTTAGTCTGTCTGTTACCGAAAGTTTCGTTGCCATATCGTTGATGGTTGTGCAAAGCTCACCGATTTCGTCATTGTAAGGGTAATGGTCAATTCTCGCATCGAGATCGCCGCCCGCAATCTTTTTTGCTGTTTCGCCGACTGCCTTGACGGGGTTTACGATTGAGCGAATGAAAATGCTGCCCGAAAACATAAGCAGGGCAAAAAGCGCAACCGCAACAATCATCACCGTCAGGGAAAGCCTGACAAGCTGCCGTTCAATCTGTTCAAGAGAAATCATGAACCTTACCGCACCTGCGTGCGTACCGTCAGGGTAATTATAAATGCAGGTTTTTGCAATTATGCGTTCTCCCGACGGAAGAGCGCCCGTCCATTTTGCATTGTTGCTGCCTTCAAGCGCTTTTTCATAGTCGGGCATCGTTACCTTGCCTTTGATTTCAAAGCCGCTCGATGAAAGCATCACGTTTCCCGTGCTGTCAATAATCCAGACAGCCATGCTGTCCTTATCGGGAAAGTTTTCAACAAAATTTCTGCCCGCAGATTTGAAACCGTCGGTTGCCGCATCGCCGTAGAGGCTGAAGCTTGCGGAAAGCTCCTGTGCCGAATATGAATCAAGCGCAAGATTTGCAACGCTGTAATAATAACTGCGGACCGAAAGAAGAAGCGCAAGAGAAACCGAAACAAGAATAAGAGCCACAACAGAAGCTATATTAAGAAACCAACGTCTGGTTATGCCCACAAATCTCATTCCGTTTTCTCCTTTCTTCCGATTTTAAACAATCCACTTATAGCCGACGCCCCAGATGGTTATAAGATGCTTCGGGGCAGACGGTTCTTCTTCAACCTTCATGCGAAGGCGTCTGATATTGACATCAACGATTTTTTCTTCGCCGAAATATTCGCTTCCCCAGACCTTATTGAGAATGGCGGTTCTGCTCAGAGCCGCACCCGCGTTGGAGAAGAAATATTCCATCATCTGAAACTCAACCTGCGTCAGCTCGATATAAGAGCCGTTCTTTGTCAGAGTTCTGCTTCTGAGATTGAGCTTGAATTCGCCGAGCTCGATGCAATCCGATGCGCCTGCTTTAGGAACATTGTTCATGGCTACGCGTCTGTAAATCGCATCGACCCTCGCAACAAGCTCTGTGGGCGAAAACGGTTTTGTCACATAGTCATCGGCGCCCATCATAAGACCCGTTATTTTATCCATTTCCTGCGTTTTGGCAGTAAGCATGATTATTCCGATATTGTTGCTTCTCTCACGGAGCTGCCTGCAGACCTCAAGACCGTCAACATTCGGCATCATTACATCAAGAAGCGCAACATCAACATCTCCGCCGCATGAATCATAAAGCTCCAGCGCCTGTGCGCCGTCGCACGCTTCGAGAACCTCATAGCCGCCTCTGCGAAGATTAATGACTATAAACTCTCTGATGGCGGATTCATCTTCAGCAATCAGAACCTTCTTCATATTTTCACTTCCTAAAACAGTATTGATTTTTCAGAATCAGGTAAGAGGCAGAATTTTCGTTTTAAGCTCCGAATCTGTTATGCCTCTTTCGATTCCGTTCTGGTTGATATATGCGAAAACGGTATATTCTTCTTTCTGAATCAGCGGAACATGATTCTCAAGATCCGTTTCACTGATTTTATCTTTTGAAATGCGGAGTATCGAATAAAGCTCGGTTTCTTCGCCCGTTTCTTCATTTTTCTCTTTGACTATCCAGCAGTTAAGTTCACGGTAATCTTCGATTTTCAGATCGAATCTGTCTCCGCTGCTGATAACGAGCATATAACCGTCAGCATAATTGACAAGGGTATTCATGAGAGTTTCATGACCGTCATCATAAAAATTGAGCCAGCTTGTAATATAAAAATACTGAGGGTCTATCGTCATTTCGTTGGAGTTGCTCGCAAAAATCTCAACCTGATAGGGAACATCTATTTTACCGTCGCCGTTGATATCCCTGCTTGCAATCGGCTCATTGCGAAGAGTTAACACATTTGACATCGTTGATTCATCGAAAAGCGGAGCCGCAAGCTCTGAGGTTTCGCTATTCCAATAAATCAGCTCTGTTATCATCTGACGCTCGCCCTTCATGGCATCGATGTAAATCCTGAGAGGCTCATCGTCGGATGTTTTTTCTGTTTTAACAGAAGCGTAGTTACTGATATTGGCATCAACCCTCGCTTCGCCTTTAAGAACAGCCGCACCGTTTGAAACGCTGATAAGGCGGGCAAATCTTTGCGGAGCGGCAGCCTTTGCATTTGATACACCGCCGCTGTTAGCAGTGATAAGGAATATATCATCAAGTGAATCGCCGTCAACATCAACAATCAGCGAAACCGTACAAACCTCGTTGGAAATTTCCTTAAACGGAGCATCTGCCTGAGGGGAGTGATAAACCGAAAGGGTTTTGCCTGCGCTGACGCCCGAAACACTCCAGCAGACTATGATTTCGGAAATACCGTCGCCGTTCATATCTCTGACGGAAACGCTTTCAACCTGATTGCCGTGGCCGTTGAAATCCGATGTTGAAACCCATTCTCCATTCTTGGATTCAAAGCTTTTTGCCTTTGCCAAGGGATCGCCCGAAGAATCGCGGTAAAAGATAATCGCTTCATTCTGGGAATCGCCGTCAAAATCCTCCACAACTATCGCGGAACGGTAATCGCCGTCATACGGAGAACAAAGAGATGCAGTTTCGCCCATCTGGGAACGGAACAGCTCAACCAGACCTTCATACTCCTCATAGAAGAGGGGCGGAACAAGGAGAGAATCTGCCGTTTTGAAGAATGAACTGCCGCCGCATGATGAGAATGTAATCATCACAAAAATAACCGCCGACAGCAACGCAAATATTTTTTTCACAGCTCTCCCCTCCTTCAAAAAGATATACTTACAGATTTTCAAGATATTATATCATAAACAATACATATAAATCAATAATTAATTATAAATTATTTATTAATATAATAAAGAAAAAGCAGCCACCCGAAGGCAGCTGCCTGAACATTTATCTGATTATTCTGACCTTTACCGTATAATCCGACGGCGAACCGTCAAGCCAGCATGCATCTTTATTGAGAACAACGGGAACCTCGATGACACCCGTTGCATCTGCCGATACCGCACTGAAATCAAGGAGAAGGTCTTCTGCTGTTACCGCATAAACCTTATCTCCCGCTCCGCAGATTTCAACCGAGGGCTCCTTGCCGTAGCCTACAATTTCATATCTGAGATTATGACGGTTGCTGATATCCTTCATCAGGTACGGATCAGACTCCGAAGGCAAAGGAATGCTGACAGAGGCGGCATTTTTTACGGTTACGGTTACGGTAAAGCTTTCCGTTCCTGTCTTACCGGTTTCCGCATCCTTGATAACAACGCCCTCTTTGCCGGAATACTCTTTAACAAAAACCTGCTCTCCGCCTTTTTTGAAATCAATTTCACTGAAGCTTATTGTTGCAACGGAAACAGCGTCTCTTACCTCATCCGAGAATCCGAAAACAGCACGGGAAGGCTCAATCTTATATTCAACAATACTTGAGGAATCGGCAATGCCCGCAGGAACATCCGTGAATGTTACGGTTGCATCAGCCTCTGCCTCTTTATATACAACGGTGTTGATATATATAGAGCCCGAAGCCATTGCATCGGTAACTGCTTTAAAGCCGACAAATCTGGGCGTATCGCCGTTCTGCTTTGTAATTTTAAGGCTCGCGTTAAAGCCGTTGTTTTCTTTCATGTTGCCCTCAACGGTTGCATACGCATCAACCTTCATTACGGATTCAACTTCCGATTTCGGTCCGTATATGGTTACCTTTTCGACCTCGGGGTCAAAATCCGCCGCAAAATATCCTTCAGCGGCAAATTCACCGTTTTCAACGCTTACAACGGGAACAACAGGCACCTGTTTTTCAACATAATAGTCAAAAAGAACCTCTACCTCGTTCACCGAATAAGAAACGATGTTATACTGCGGTCTTGTGCTTACGCTGCCGACATCAACCGAAAGCTTGTGCGTTCCCGCTTTTGAAACAGAGCCTGTGTTGGCAACAGCGTCAAGGTCGTTGATAAGGCTGTCATCCTCAACGATATACCGTTTGCCGACAACGGTTACGTCAACAGTCAGATTTTCTGCACCGAAAGCCTCGAGCTGCATGGAGTCAATAAGTCCCGTTGACGAAACTCTGATCGGTACGTTTCTGATGGTTATTGTTGTTTCAGGACTGAATTCAACCGCAACAACAACCCATATGATAACCGCCGCAACAACTGAAAATATCAGCAGGAAGCGGTTATTATAAAATAAATCACTTATTTTTCGGCTATTTTTCATTTTTTCCAACCCTTAAAAAGTTTTTTGAATGTGTCCTTATCCGCCGAAAGCTTTTCAGGCGCGGTGTCAATAAGGCTGTTAAGAAGCACCTCGCGCAGCTGTGCCTCGGTAACATTACGGGTCAATTCGCCTTTGAAGGCATATGATATGGTTCCTGTTTCCTCACTGGTAACCACAACAATGGCATCCGTTGTTTCGGTGATACCGATGGCCGCCCTGTGTCTTGTTCCGATTTCGCGCGCGATATTTTCATTCTTTGAAAGAGGAAGAACACTGCCTGCACAATGCAGTCTGCCGTCTCTGATTATTGCGGCACCGTCATGGAGCGGAGAATTCGGGAAGAATATGTTTCCGACAAGCTCGGAAGTCACCTTCGCATCAACAAGAGTTCCCGTTTTGATTACATCGCCGAGATGCATTTCTCTTTCAAAAACAATCAGCGATCCCGTCTTTTTTTCACTCATTCTCTGAACAGCTTTTGCAACCTGAATGACAGTTTCGTTGATAACGCTGTTCAAATCGTCATCGTTACCCTTGATAAGCGCACTCAGGGCAGAAAATTTGCTTTTGCCCACGCGCTCGATAACCTGACGGATTTCCTGCTGAAAAAGAATAATGAGAACAATAAAGATATTCTGAAAAACAAGTCTGAAAATATATGCGCTTGACTGCATTTCAAACTGATATACAACAAGATAAGCAAAGCCGAGAAGCAAAAGACCCTTGACAAGCTGCATGGCTCTTGTTTCGCGGATAAGCTTTATGCCGTGGTAAATAATGAACGCAACAAGACAAATATCAAGAAAATCCGCCACCCCGAATTTAAGAGAAGGCAGTTTCGAGAAAAAGTCGGTTATATTGTCAAAAAAGGACATATGCCGCAACCCTTTCCTTTCTTTAGAATGCTTTTACTCAAATATGATAACACATCATAAAAACGCTTGTAAACAGCAACAATGCCGAATTAACAAAAAGTTTATTTTTCAATAAGGCAGACTGCCTGCGCGGAAATTCCTTCTCCCGAGCCGGTAAAGCCGAGACCTTCTTCGGTTGTTGCCTTAACGCTGATAAACTCAACGGGAACACCGCAGGCAGAGGCTATGTTACTGCGCATTTTTTCAATATACGGTTTCATTTTGGGCTTCTGAGCAATAACCGTTGCATCAACATTGACAACGGAATAGCCCTTTTCGGATATTGCTCTGACAACCTCCGAAAGAAGAACAAGGCTGTCTGCGCCTTTATATTTTTCGTCATTATCGGGGAAAAGGCATCCGATATCCCCCATTGCAGCAGCACCGAGAAGCGCATCGCTCACGGCATGAAGAAGAACATCCGCATCGGAATGGCCGAGCAGACCTTTTTCATAAGGGATATCAACGCCGCCGATGATAAGCTTTCTGTTTTCAACAAGCCTGTGGACATCATAACCCTGACCTATTCTGAGCATTGTTTCCACTCCTTTTCAATCTCTTTTATATCCTGAAGAAATCTTTCATATGTTGTTATGCAGTTAAGCACCGTCACAAGCGCATTTGTCGTAAGCCTTGACGGCAGAGCATAGTACTTCAGCAGAGCCGCCCTTTTTTCAGAGCTGTTTTCTCCGCCCGTGAAGCCGTATTCGTATAAATCAAGCTTCGTTATCGGTCTTTCGGGAGCCTGCGAGCTTTCAAAAAGAACCCCTGCATTGGCAAGAGCCTGCATTATGACATCCTCCGAAACTCCCTCAACACCGAGCTTTCCCTCTTTTGACGGCTCGGTTTTACGCTTTTCCTTGCCGAAAATATCGGGAATATAAGCGTGCGTTATATATTTTTTATCAACGGTTGAGCCGATAAAGGAGCGGATTTTGAAGCCTGCGGAGTCGCTGTCCGTAAGCACAAGTATCCCTCTCTTTTCAGCAAGCATCCTGATAAGGCGCTGAAGCTCCTTATCCTTGAAAATGCCGAAGCCGTCAGTCTGAATAATAGGCGCATCAATTATGCCCGAAAGCTTGATTTTATCATACTTTCCCTCAACGATGACCGCCTGATTTATTTTTATCATAGTTATCTCCCGCCGACTCTTGCAAGCTTTACAATTGCCTTTTCAAGAATCAGCTTTTTATCGGTCGATGTGCTTTTCATCGCAGTATCCGCTTCAACAAGAATATCAACGCATTCGCCGATATCGTCAAAGGTCAGCGAAGCACTGTTGCGTGCAGCATTTGTAAGCCTGAATTCCTTGCCCGCATAATTATAAAATTTCGAAACGGATTCAGCCCTGCCGCCCGATTTAACGGCAGCTTTTGCGCGGTAGATATCCGAATAGGAAGCTATAAGCGCACCAAGAATCTGAAACTCATCCTCACGCTGTTCAAAAAGCTGTTCAAGCTTTCTGAATGCACTGTCAAACCTGCGTGCAGTAAGGTCTTTTATCATATCAAACACCCTCGCATCGAGGCTTTTTATGCAGACAGCGTCAACATCGCTCTTTTTAATTTCGCCCTGAGCATAGGCACATACCTTTTCGGTTTCATTGAGAAGCGTGTTGAGATCAGAGCCGACGCACGAAACAAGATATGCCGCAACGCCTTTTTCAAATGCCGTTCCCCTCTTTTTTGCGCCGCTTTCAACCATTTTTGCAAGCTCGACAGCCGTTTTCTTTTCAAGCTTAACAGCAAACGCAAGCTTTTCAAAAAGCTTTACGGCTTTTGTCCATTTTGCGCCCTTGGGTTCATAGGCAACAAACGAGAATATGAGCGCACAGTCCTCGGGATTATCCTCAATAACGGTGCGCAGCTGTTCAAATCCGCCGTCATCAAGCGTATCAAGCGGATAATCCTTTACAAGCACGCACTTTGTTTCCGCCATCATGGGAACAGCCTGCGCACTTTCATAGATATCGGAAAGCGAAGCTTCCTTTCCGTCGAATGTATGAAAATTGAAATCGGCAAACGATTCGTCAACCGTTTTTGAAACAATTTTGTCTGTATATACTTTTTTGAGATAATTTTCTTCTCCGTAAATAAGATAAACGCCGACGGGATTTTCCCTCAGCTTCTCTTTTAAAGCAGATTCGTTTAAAGCAGGCATTCAGAACCTTCCTTTCTCATTCTCTGCGAACACTCATATCACCGTTTTCGGCGGTGATAACCAGATCGCCGCAACCGCCTGTTGCAGCGCACACAACTCCTGTTGAATCAAGCTCTTTCTGTATTATCAATCCTCTTGCATTTTCCGCACAGATAACCGTAAAACCGAATGAATAATCCGCTATATCTGACGGATAATCGTTCCTTGTTATCATCAAATCCGCATTGCGAAATTCAGACGGAAGTTCCGCCAGAGATTCGATTGGAGACGGACAAATCAAAGAGGAAATATTTTCTGTTTTTACCAGAACGAAGTTTTCGCTGTTGATTTCATAAAAGCTGACACTGAAATTCTTCCCCGAATAGTTGTGTGAAAGAGAATGCTTTTTGATTCCGTTAAGAAGCAGATCAACATTATCGGGCAGCTCATCATAATAAATATTATCAGGTCTTTTAAAGCTGACAACATCAACCGCATAAGCCGCCGATGTTTCTTCCGCGGAAGGAAGAACAAGATAATCAAAGCTTCCTGCGCGGTTAACGGCATCGCATATGACGTATTCTCCCGAAAAGCTTGTCCCTCCGCAGCCGACAAGCAGGTTTTCTCCCGAATCGGAGAAAAGAACGGATATACCGTTTCCCGTATCTATCACGCGAATTTCGGTCTTATTGCTCTGGAACAAAGAGGTTGTGATAATCCCCGAAAAGAACAGTGCGCAGGCAATCACCGAAGCCGCAAAAGCCGAAAGCTTCATACGGCATGAAAGAGCAACCGCCGCCGCAAAGAACATAAGTACAACACCGATAAGCAAATACGAATAGTTCTCTGCAATCTGAACCCGAAGAAAATCGGCATCCGCCATAAGCTCCGACACGCTGATGATATAACCGAGAAAAAGCTCCGCCGGATAACGGAAAACATTCAGCGTTTTCGGAATAAAAAACGATGCTGCCGCGGCAAGCGCGCTCAAGGTTATTGCACCACCTGCAAACGGCGTGATTATCATGTTTGAAATAACAGACGCGAAGCTGAAATCGCCGGAAAGCCGAAGCATTACTGGCTGAATGAGAAGCGTTGCACTCATTGTAACAAAAAGCGGATTCAGAACAGAAAACAGTATTCTTTTTGAGCGCGTATTTTTACTGAACTTTTCACGGAATTCGGGATACACGAATTCGTGATATAAAAGTATTCCGAGCGTTGAAAGAGCCGAGAGCTGAAGCGAAACCGACGCCATTGCATAAGGCGATATAACGGATATCACCAAAAGAGAAAAGCCGAGCGAATTCAGCGAATCGGACTTTCTTGATATGAAGCATGCGAAAAGATATGCAAGCATCATAATTCCTGCTCTTAAAACAGAATAGGTCAGACCCGTCAGAAGCATGAAGCCTATAACTCCCGCCGCGGCAACAACGCTCGCAAGCCGCTCACGAAGCCCGATTTTTCTGAGCATACGGATAATCATCATTGCCCAGAGAGACAGATGAAACCCTGAAACGCAGATGATGTGAACAATACCCGAAAGACGCAGATTGTTATAAAGCTCATCGGAAATCGCTGCCTTGTCTCCGAGAATCATTGCAACGGCAAGCGCACCCTTTTCGTTCGGAAAAGCTCGGAAAACAGCCCTTTTGATTTCATTTCTGAGGCGGATTATTTTCATTCCGAAAGGCTTCTCATTTTCCGGCAACCGTATAACGGTCAATTCATCCGACATCGGATATGCCCCGAGAACAAGTCCCGAAGCAAGATTCGCATTGAGAATTGCGCTGTTGCTGATACCGGGTCTGTAAAAGAAGAAATCTCCCTCAACAATGTCGTAGGGTCCGATATCGGTCATATCGGAAAACACAAGTCTGATATCTGCTCCGACATCATTTCCGTCAACGGTCAGAACCTTTGCATTATAATAATAATTCCCGTATTCAAGAACAGCTTCATCGTTTATCTGGGCTTTGAGACGGTGTGCCGAACCTGCATATGACGCAAGCGGAGCACAGAAAAAGCTGTTCAGCACCAGCAAAAACACGCATGCCACGGCTCCCGATACAGAGAAAAACGCAACCGCTTTTGCTTCTCTCAACTTCTTTGAAAAAAGCGCAATAACCAGAGCAACGGAAAACACCGCCAAAGCGGTAACCGTCACTCCGGTATTCTTATCAAATAAAAACGCTATGGTCAAAAACACCGTGAAGCCGATAACGGCAAACGGACGTTTCATGGAATTCTCCCGATTGTAATTTTATTTTTCAATAAGAGGAATTGTTCCGAGGAAAACGATATCGTCTCTTTCAGCTGCATCACCCTCGGCAAGAACGGCAGCTTTTGCAACGATGTTTGCATCGAACTTTGCGCAGAGAGTCTCAACCGCCTTGAGAGACTCACCCGTGCTGATAACATCGTCGAGAATAACAACTCTCTTGCCTCTCATCTGCTCACCCTCAGGACCGTCAAGAATGAGAGTCTGCTCGGCATCTGTTGTTATTGAACGGACATTAACCGAAACGGGGTCAGACATATAGAGCTTTGCCTTTTTTCGGACAACAAAATACTTTTTGCCGCTCTGTCTGGACATCTCATACGCAAGAGGAATGCTCTTTGCTTCGGGAGTCACGATATAATCGAACTCGGGAAGCCTTTTGATAAGCTCCGCCGCAGAATGAACCGTTATTTCAACATCGCCGAAAAGAATGAACGCGGCAATATCAAGCTTATCGCTTATGGGGCATCTTACGAGGTCTCTTTTGACGCCTGCTATATCAACTGTATAATACTGCATATTATTCTCCTTATCAGCCTGCGGGCCAGCCGAAATCTCTGCCGCCCATAAGGTGGAAATGAATGTGTTTTACGGTCTGACCTGCGCTGTCGCCGCAGTTATTGACGATTCTGAAGCCGTCATCAAGACCTTTTTCTTTTGCAATGATTGCCGCAACCTCAAAGATATGAGCAATAACCGCACTGTTTTCAGGGGTAATATCCGCGGCGCAGGCAATATGCTCCTTGGGAACAATCAGAATATGAACGGGTGCCTGAGGATCAAGGTCATAGAACGCAAGCACCTTATCATCCTCATAAGCCTTGTTTGACGGAATTTCTCCGTTTATGATTTTACAGAAAATGCAATCCATAAATCCACTTCCTTATTTATTATTGCGGCGGGATGAAGGCATCCCGCCCTACTTTTTATTTAAGCATTGCTTTAACAATATCAGCAACGGCTGCCATTGCACCCGAAATATTTGATACATCCTTTGTGCCTGCCATAGCACTGTCAGGTCTGCCGCCGCCTGAGCCACCTGCAAGCTTTGAAACCTCTCTCACGATGTTACCTGCGTGCGCACCCTTTTCAACAGCTTCTTTGCCGCATGCGCAGGCAAAATTAGCGTTCTGACCGTTTACACCGCAAATAACGGCAACGGCATTTTCATTTTCTTTGACCTTATCGCACATTGAGCGAAGGTCGCCGGGGTTAACGCCCTCAACTGTTGTTGCAACAAGAGTAACGCCGCCGAGATCAACCGCGCCGCTCATGAGGTCACCCGTTTTAAGCTGTGAAAGCTCTGCACGAAGCTGCTCAATTTCCTTTTCCTTTGCCTTAAGATCAGCCATAAGAGCATTGGCTTTCTTATCAAGCTCGGAAACATTGGCAAGCTTCATGGCAACAGCCGTGTTATTTATAAGTGAATTGTTCTTCGCAATATATTCAAGCACGCCGAAGCCTGTTACAGCTTCAATTCTGCGCACACCTGCGGCAACGGATGACTCGGAAACAATCTTGAAAAGACCGAGCTTGCCCGTATTGCTTACATGTGTACCGCCGCAAAGCTCTGTTGAGAAATCTCCTGCCTTTACAACTCTTACAACATCGCCGTATTTTTCGCCGAAAAGAGCCATTGCGCCTGCTTTCTTAGCCTCTTCAATGGGCATTTCAGTGCTTGTTACTTCAAGAGCGGAAAGAACAATTTCATTAACTCTGTTTTCAACCTTTGCAAGCTCGTCGGCTGTGAGGGCTGAGAAATGAGTGAAATCGAATCTCATTGCGTTTTCGTTGACAAGCTGACCTGCCTGCTCAACATGCGAGCCGAGGGCCTCGCGGAGCGCAGCCTGAAGAAGATGCGCTGCGGTATGGTTTCTCATGGTTGCCGCTCTGGATACTTCGTTATAAACGGTTACGGCAGCATCGCCCACCTTGATTCTGTCACCGCTGAGAGTGCCGTGATGAAGGTAGGCTCCGTCAGCATCCTTGGTTGTATCGGTAACCTCAAAAACACTTTCGCCGATTCTGATAACGCCCGTGTCGCCGACCTGACCGCCGCTTTCGGCATAGAAAGAGGTCTTATCAAGAACAACAATTGCGTTATCGCCGTCATCGATAAAGTCTTTTCTTTCACCGTCGGAAACAAGTGCAAGAATTTTTGCATCGGTGTTGTTTTCGGTATAACCAGTAAACACTGTTTTTTCAATATCCTTGAACGAAACGCCGTTGTTTCTCCAGTCGGAGTCTGCGGCATTCCTCTTGGCGTTCTTTGCTCTGAGTCTCGCTTCTTCAACAAGCTGACGGAATTTTTCTTCGTCAACAGTTATATTCTTTTCGTTTGCGATTTCCTTTGTCAAGTCAATGGGGAAACCGTATGTGTCCTGAAGCTTGAAAGCATCCTCGCCAGAAAGAATACCGTTTTCTGATTTTTCCATCATTTCATTGAGAAGACCGAGTCCCGAATCGATTGTCTTGTAAAAGCTTTCTTCTTCAGTCGAGATTACTTTCTTGATGTAATCCTTTTTCTCGACAAGGTTGGGGTATGCATTTTTGTTTTCAGCAATAACCGTATCACAAACCTCTGCAAGGAAAGGTCTGTCGATACCGATGAGTCTTCCGTGTCTTGCCGCGCGGCGGAGAAGTCTTCTGAGGACATAGCCTCTGCCGCTGTTTGAGGGGAGAACACCGTCGCCGACCATGAAGGTCGTGCTTCTGATATGGTCGGTGATGACGCGAAGAGAAATATCCTTCTTTTCGTCATCGTGATAGTTGAGCTTCGCTATCTCCATGATATGCTTCATGATGTTGCGAACGGTATCAACCTCAAAAAGGTTATCAACATCCTGCATGATGCAGGCGAGTCTTTCAAGTCCCATACCTGTATCAATATTGGGGTTTGCAAGACGGGTATAGTTATTCTTGCCGTCATTTTCAAACTGAGTGAAAACAAGGTTCCAGACCTCGATGAATCTGTCGCACTCGCAGCCTACCTTACAGTCAGGGCTGCCGCATCCTTTTGAAGGACCTCTGTCAAAATAGATTTCCGAGCAAGGGCCGCAGGGACCTGCACCGTGCTCCCAGAAGTTGTCCTCTTTGCCGAAACGAACCATGTGAGAGGGATCAACGCCGACTTCCTTTGTCCAGATATCATATGCCTCGTCATCTTCAAGATAAACGCTGACATAAAGAAGCTCTTCGGGAATTTCAAGAACCTTTGTGAAGAATTCCCAAGCCCATGCGGTTGCTTCATGCTTAAAATAATCGCCGAAAGAGAAATTGCCGAGCATTTCGAAATATGTGCCGTGGCGTGCGGTTTTACCTACATTTTCGATATCGGGAGTGCGGATGCACTTCTGGCAGGTTGTGACTCTGCTTCTGGGAGGTGTCACCTCACCCGTGAAATACTTTTTCATGGGAGTCATACCTGCATTGATAAGCAGAATGCTCTTGTCTCCCTGGGGAACAAGCGAGAAGCTGGGCAATCTCAGGTGTTCCTTTGATTCAAAAAACGCAAGATATTTTTCTCTTAATTCGTTAAGACCTGTCCATTTCATAACAGTTATCCTCCTATGGGTAAATCCCTTATTTTGCTTATAAATTGAGCCTAAAAAAGCAAAAAGGTGCAGTTTCACAATCCAATGGGACGGCATAAGCCGCGGTACCACCCAAATTGCGCAAACTGCACCACTCATTCCTTTTAACGCAGGCAACGCCGCCGCTCATCGCAGCGGAACTCGGAAGCGGCCTTTCCGTAACATGAGGCTCAGCGGTCATCGCAGCAAACAGACCGCCTCTCTGGGAGCTGAAACGGAATTCTTCTTCGTCATCGTTTCAATGATTTAATTCGATTAATTATATTACTGATTCAGCAATTTGTCAAGAGTCACATCATCCGACCTTGTCGAGCTTTCTGGATGAAACCCATGCTTCCTTGCCTTCATATTCAAACCTGATCCATTCGGAGCCGTTGCTGCCCTCTTTCTTTTCAAGAGCTGAAATCTCATAGCCCTTGCTGAGAGCTGCGATGATGTTATCATCGGTCTCAGTATCGGGAGAGGTTCTGATATTTGTCTCATCATCGTTAACAACATATTTTCCGATTGAAACCTCGGGAGGAGTTGTTACAACGGGAGGCAGAGTTGTTGCTTCGGTTACAGGAGCATCCGCACCGCCGACACCTGAAACTGTTCCGATTGTGATGTTACCCCATTCTGTTCCGTTATAAGCAAGGAAAACACCGCCCTTACCCTGACAAATCATGTCATAGGTAAAATCAACAACAACCTTATAGGCATCCTTTTCGATTTTAATAACGCCCATCTTGCCGTCTTTCTTAACAACAACATAGCCGTTGGATGAGCCGCGGCAATAGTCATAGGCCGCCGAGGGATCGTCAACGGGAATATCGTTGACAGCTTCGAATTCATAAGGAACAACAAGCTTGCCGCTGTTCTGGGCAACATAGCCCCACTTGCCGTTCTTGCGTACGGCAGCATAGCCTTCGTAATAACGGTCTCTTTCATCATAGTCGCCGCCGCTCATGCTTGAATTGTTGATATAAGCATGCTCTGCGTGAGGCTCGTTGCTGACGGTAGCGGTTTCGGTCATCATAACAACCTCATATGCCTGTCCGCCCTTTACGGCAAGAATATGGTAACCCGATTCATCGAGTCTGCCTTCGCCGTAATATCTGCCGTTGCTGCAGCGTCTGAAGCCGTCATATTCGGCAGCAAGAACAACATTGCCCTGATAGTCAATAAGTCCGTATTTGCCTGTATCGGGATCCTTGAACGAGTTGAACTTTTCATTCAGGAATTCAATATTTTTATAGTCCGCAAGCTCGGGAAGTGCTGTCCACTCAACGGGAACCTTCAGTGTGTCAGCCGCAGGAGCGGTTGTTGTGGGAACATTGTTATCCTTTGAGCCGCCCTTGATAAGAAGCGCAACAGCAATAACAATAACCGCAAGAACCGCAATCGCAATAACAATAATTTTCGGATTAGCCTTTGCGGGTTTCTTTTCGGGCTTTTTGACAGCAGGTGTTTCCGTTACTGCATTATCAGCAGCACCGTCATCATCCGTCACAACGCTGTCAGCATCGTAACTGGAAACGGAAATTGCACCGTCATCCTGTGTTTCAGCGCCGTCGGTATCAAGCTCTGTTATATTATCGAGACCTTCAACGCTGCGTCTGATTCTGTCAAACGCATCGTCATCAACTGTATATTCATCAGATGAAGCGCTTTCATCGGATGAAGTTTCAGAAGAAACACCCGTCTCATCGGAAGAACCATCTGATACATCATCGGATTCAATGCCGAGCATGCTGCTGATTTTATTTTTGAAAGAAAGAATATTTTCTTCCATGCGTGCTTTTTCTTCATCAATTTCAGCTTCAATATCGCTGTCATCGTCAGAAGAACCGTCACCGTCGGTTGCACCTTCATCTGTTACGCAAGCGGCTTCGTCATCGTCCGTGCCGTCAGCATTTTCGCCGTTCTCATCGGATGCATCATCCGAATCTGAAGCCGTTACAGCTTCAGATGCAGTTTCGTCAGCCTGCTCAACAGAATCGGTTGCGGAAGCTTCGTCCGCTTTCACCTCTTCTGCCGCAGCATCAGCCTCATCAGCCGCTTTTGCAGCCTTATATGCATCAATTGCAAACGCAAAGATATCTCTTACGGCAGCATTGTCAACACCTGTTTTTGCCGCAAGGTCATGGAAAAGCCTTGTCAGGACAGGCAGGGCTGCAAGCTCGGGGAACTCGGGAGTTTCAATGCCCGAAAAAGCAAGAATATCAGCTCTTGCCTTGCTCAGAACAGCATTAGCTGTGCTTTCCGAAACACCGAGAAACTTTGAAAGAGCATTAACGGGCATGCCGTTGTTATAATGCAGAATTACAGCGGTTCTGCGTTCGGGAGTAAGCTTAGCTACCGCCTGAGAAACCCTTTCAGCCATTTCATCATCGGCAAGCACCGCTTCGGGAAGAAAATCGCAGGAGGGCTCCTGAGCATTACCGTCTGCATCCGCAAAAATGAATTTTGCGCCGTCTTTATAAATCGAGGCGATTATCTGCTTGAGCCAGATTTCAAAAGCCTCGGGCTTTATAAGCTTTTCAATTGAGCAAAATGCGCGGGCATACGCCTTTTTAGTTATTTCAATTGCCTGACTGTCGCTGTCGCAGAGCCCGGATGCAAGGAAATAGGAACTCTTGAGAGTTTTTACATAGAGCTTGCCCATTGCCTCCGTATCACCGTTGCCAGCAGCAACAACATACTGTACCAAATTCTCGCTCACTTTAATATTCCACTCCAATCGGTTTTTATTAAAAGTACGAAAAGTCGCTTTTTGACATTTTATTACACTTGTAATCAATTGTATACTACATTTGGTTAATTGTCAAGAGAATAAATACCGAATTTGTCAAGATGTTGTGGAGTCTCCGAGCCTTCCGTGTTTCTGTCGGTTTTCAGCCATCATATCTCCTTTTTGATTTTCTCGATAATTCTTTTTTCAAGCCTTGAAATATAGCTCTGCGATATTCCGAGAGCATCGGCAACCTCTTTCTGGGTATACTCTCTTCCTCCTCCGATTCCGAAGCGCATGGTCATTATCCGACGCTCCCTTTTATTGAGAGACGCAACCGCCTTATAAAGCCTGCTCCGTTCATCTTCGGATTCAATATCGCGGTAAATTTCATCGGGCTCACTTCCGAGGATATCAGAAAGCAGAAGCTCGTTTCCGTCCCAATCAACATTGAGCGGCTCAAAATAAGATACCTCCGCTTTCATTGAATTGGTTTTCCGCAGATACATCAGAATCTCGTTTTCGATGCATCTCGAAGCATATGTTGCAAGCTTGATATTTTTCGAAATACGGAATGTATTTATCGCTTTTATCAGTCCGAGCGTACCGATGGAAATCAGATCCTCAATGGGAATTCCCGTATTCTCGAATTTGCGCGCAATATAAACCACAAGTCTGAGATTGCGGACAATAAGCTCCTCCCTCGCATCCTTGTCGCCGAGCATCAGTTTTTCAAGGCAAGCATTTTCCTCTTCCTTTGTCAGCGGCGGAGGAAGCGTCTCGGGACCGTTGATATAATCAACCTCTATCTCAAAAAGCTTCGCTTTTATAAACGCAATGATACCGGCAATCTTTTTCAGCATATTCTCATCTCCCCGCGGCATAAAATCCGCTTTTAATTTCATTATCAACCGCATCGAAAACGGGATTCCCAAGCAAGGCGCAGAAGCTGCCCGAAACCAGCTTTCTTTCGGTCACGGCTATGTAAATACGGTCAGCGCAAACCGTTTTTCCCGAACCTCTTACGGTTATTTTATCTGCCATAAAAGCAGGAAGCGCTCCGCCGTTTTTTATGGTTGAATACGGAATCAGCCTGAAGTTTTTCTGAGATGTGATATCTGTTCCCGCTTCAAAAAGCTTCTCCGCAAAATTCTTTTCCGCAATAATAACCGGTCTGCCCGAAAAGCTGTCGCGCAGATTGTTTCCTGTATCGTAAAGAGCCGTTCCCGACACTTCTTTATGATTATATGTAACCGTCAGTTCATACATACTCTGCGCAGGCGCTCTGCTTCTCGAAAAACGCGTCAGAACAGAAAGAACGGCATAACACAAAAGGGAAAAAACGGTCAGGGTCAGTATGCTTATATCGAAATAGACAATCCCGTTTTTATATATCGCCCTGTCGGGAGCGGCGAAGGTGCATACCGCAAGCATAATTCCTGCAAACACAAAATTCGCAATGAAGAATGCCGAACAGTTTTTTACAAAAGCTCTTGCTGAGCCGAAGCCGAATGCAACCGTCACCATGAAAGCCAGAAAGATAATTTTTATCAGAGCATTCACAATCAAGGGAACGTTTTCAACAAAAATTATCAGAGAAAAAATTCCTCCCGAAGCCGCCGATAAAAACAGCCTGAAGGTTTTATAATCCGATCCGGTTACGCAAGCCGCCGCCCTTAACAGAAAATAATTCACTATCAAGTTGACTGCCATAAGAATATCTGCATAAATAACCGTACTCAAGATAACCACCGCCGATTCCGAATAATGATACTATCTGAAATTATAACCGTAACCGTCTGAAAATTTTTGTCGTTTCGGGGAGACAAAATCAAACTTTTCTATTGATTATCGCTTTTCGCAGGTATATAATAAACAAGTTAAAATAAAAGGAGATGTTTAGAAGATGAGCGGTTTTCTTTTTGACACACACATTCATACAAAAGAATCAAGCGCCTGCGGAGAGGTCTGGGCGGCAGATATTGTTGCTCGCTACAAGGGTCTCGGATATGACGGGATTGTAGTCACCGACCATATGCAGCAGCGCGGCATTGACCGTTTCGGCGGCACTTACGAAGAAAACATCGGCTGTTTCCTGAAAGGCTATCACACTGCAAAGGCTCTTTCTGACGAAAACTTCAGAGTTATCCTCGGCATGGAAATCCGTTTTCTTGAAAACGATAATGACTATTTGGTATACGGCTTTGACGAAGAATTTCTCTATTCACGCGACCTTGCCCATATCCCTACGCTTGAGGACTTCATGCCTATCGCCAAAGAAAACAACCTTGCTGTTTTTCAGGCTCACCCCTTCAGAACGGGTATGGAGATAATGTCCCCCGATATTGTTGACGGAATTGAGGTTTACAACGGCCACGGCAATCACGATTCACGCAACGATATCGCCTATCACTGGGCTGAAAAATTCGGATTCAGAAAGCTTTCGGGTTCTGATTTCCACGGCGTTCTGACCATGGAGCCGGGCGGAGTATACTTTGAAGATGAAATCAACGACTCAAAGGATGTTGCAAAGGCTCTTCTTGCAAACAGATACAGTCTTAAAACTTTTACCAAATAAATATCTCTTCCTTTTCTAATTTGCTTGTATTTAGCATTATTTTATGTTATAATATAGAGAACTTTTTGAAAGGAAAGAGAAAATATGCGTTACAGAAAGTTGGGCAAAACGGGAGTTGATGTTTCGGTTCTCGGCTTCGGCTGCATGCGTCTGCCCATGATTGATGGCGAAGACAGAATAGACGAGCAGGAAGCAATCCGAATTATCCGCGCAGGCATTGACAGCGGAATCAATTATCTCGATACCGCTTATTTTTACCATAACGGAGAAAGCGAAAGACTCGTCGGCAAGGCTGTAAAAGACGGCTACAGAGAAAAAGCTTATATTGCAACAAAGCTTCCCCTCGGCGAAGTCGGATGCGAAGAAGATGTTGAAAAGTTATTCAGCAATCAGCTTAAAAAGCTCGGCGTTGACTATGTTGATTTTTATCTGCTTCACGCAGTTAACAACGATGCATGGGAAAACAAGGTTCTGAAATTCGGTATTCTCCCGAAAATCGAAAAGCTCATCAGCGAAGGAAAAATCAGGCATTTCGGTTTCTCTTTCCACGATGACCTTGAGGTTTTCAAAAAAATTATTGATTCATATGACGGATTTGAATTCTGCCAGATTCAGTTCAATTATATTGACACAGACTATCAGGCAGGCATCGAAGGTCTTGAATACGCCGCTTCAAAAGGACTCGGAGTTATCGTTATGGAGCCTCTTCTCGGCGGAAAGCTTGCCGCGCCTCACGAAAAGGTTGCGGAAATTCTCGGCAATTCAAGAACGCCCGTTGAATGGGCTCTTGATTTTGTCTGGAACAGACCCGAGGTTTCAATGCTTCTGAGCGGCATGGGTTCTGAAAAAATGGTTACCGAAAACATCGGATATGCCTGCGAATCCGAAGCAGGCATGCTCGGCGAAAAAGAGCTTGCTGTTCTTCGCAATGCAAAGGCAGTTTTCGATGAGCTTACCGCAGTCAGCTGCACGGGCTGCGAATACTGCATGCCCTGCCCCTTCGGCGTTGAGATACCGAAGGTTTTTGCGGCATACAACAACATAACAACGGGCGGCAGACGACTTGTAAAAGAGATTATGCCCGATATTGAGTACATCGCGGAAAAATGTCAGAAATGCGGCAAATGCGTCAAGGCATGCCCTCAGCATATCGACATTCCCGAAAAGCTCAGAAAAATCAAAAATCAGTTCTGAGAGGTTACGGTATGAAAATTCTTTTTCAGGGTGATTCAATCACCGACTGCGGCAGAGACCGCGCAGATTATCATGATTTAGGCAACGGCTATCCCAAGTATTCCGCCGAGCTTATCAGCAAGGCGTATCCCGAAACCGATTTTGAATTCATCAATCTCGGTATAAGCGGCGATCAGACAAAGGATCTTGTCAGCCGCCTGCAGAGCGATTTCATTGACATACAGCCTGATGTTGTTTCAATTCATATCGGCATCAATGATACATGGCACAGAGCGGCAGAACGCAACTGGCTCGGAAACGATGTTTTCGAAGCACAGTACAGAAAGGTTCTTTCCGAAATCAAAGAAAAAACAAACGCAAAAATCCTTATCATTGAGCAGTTCCTTCTGCCTGTTGATGACAAAGCATATTTCAGAGACGATCTCAACGGAAAAATCGATATAACGCGCAAGCTCGCAAGAGAATTTGCCGATTATTATATTCCGCTTGACGGTCTTATGGCTCAGGCATGCATCGGCAACGAAGCTTACCACTGGTCCGAGGACGGCGTACATCCCAACGAAAACGGTGCAAAGCTTATTGCAGGATTTTATGCGGATGCATTCGCAAAAATAAAATAAAACACCGCCTTTACGACGGCATTATAAGGAAGGCGAAAAAAGTGAATACTATCAAAAAGGCGTTAAACTATGTTTTTATCGACGGTCTTTCGGGCATGGCTCTCGGTCTTTTCGGAACGCTGATTATCGGCACCATTCTCGAACAGATCGGTAATTTCATCCCCAACATTATCGGCACATATCTCATTGCTGTTGCGGGAGTTGCAAAAGCAATAACCGGCGCAGGCATCGGTGTCGGCATGGCATTCAAATATAAATGCTCTCCCCTCGCAGGTGCATCGGCTGCCGTTGCAGGCATTGTCGGCGCATTCGCAAAAGGCATTGTAGCAGGAACTTTTTCGGGCATTTCGGGTCCCGGCGACCCTCTTTGCGCTTTCATCGCAGCATTCTTTGCCATTCAGGCAAGCAAGCTCATCAGCGGCAAAACAAAGCTCGATATCATCCTTACCCCAGCCGTTTCAATTATCGTCGGCAGTGCGGCAGGTCTTTTCGTCGGACCTCCCGTTTCAAAAGTAACAACATACATCGGTCAGCTTATCAACTGGGGTGTTGAAAAAGAACCCATACTTATGGGTATTGTTGTATCGGTTATCATGGGCATTTGCCTCACTCTCCCCATCAGCTCCGCGGCTCTCGGAATCATCCTCGGGCTTAACGGGCTTGCAGGCGGCGCGGCGGTTGTCGGCTGCAGCGCACAGATGATAGGCTTTGCGGTTGCAAGCTTCCGCGAAAACAAGGTCGGCGGTCTCATCGCTCAGGGTGTCGGCACATCAATGCTTCAGATGCCGAACATTGTAAAGCATCCGCAGATATGGATTCCGCCCATTATAACGAGCGCAATCCTCGGCCCGATTTCAACTGCCGTTCTCAAAATGACATGCTATGCTTCAGGCTCTGGCATGGGCACCTCGGGGCTTGTCGGTCAGTTCATGACCTACAGCTCAATGATCGACGGCGGAGCAGACAGCTTTGTTGTTCTGGTCGAAATTTTAATCATGCATTTCATTGCTCCCGCGCTGATTACGCTGGGCATTTCGGAATTCATGAGACGCAAAAAGCTTATAAGCTTCGGTGACATGGAGCTTAAAGATATGAATTAACTGTTGTTCAAAAACTACAGATTACGGAGGACATCAAAATGGCAAAAAAACTTACCGCAGTTATTCTTTCCGTGGCTTTGATTTTCTCAGCCGCATTCTGCATCCCCTCATCCGCAGCAACAGAAGTTACATCTCAGTTTGAGAGAGGCTTCTACCGCTTTGTTGACGGTCTTCTTGACGCTCTCGTTAACGGCATCTCTTCTCTCATTGCAGAACCCCGCGATTGGGTCGCAAAGAAAGACTATGTTTCGGAAAACTTCTATGAAGGCATGAAGCCCGAAGAATTCATTTCCGTTGCAGGCGCAGATGCAAAATGGTCCGTCGGCTATGCAAATGCAAGCATTCAGACTGGTAACGAGCTCAAGGAAGGTCACTATGTTGGCGGCAGCCTTGCAATCGGTGACAAGTTCGCAACCGAAATCAGAGACGATCAGAAGGTCAGAACAATCGCTGTTTCTGACGGCAGAGGAATCACCATCTTCTCATCAATTGATACCTACGGCCTTTCCTCAACAGATGTCCGCGGAATCAGAGCTGCTTTTGAAAAAGAAGCCGCTTCAATGAACCTTGACATCACCGCAATCAACATTTCCGCTCTTCATCAGCACAGCTGCGTTGACACCTTCGGTCTTAACGGCAACCTTATCAACGCTCTTTTCACATCTTCCGTTCGCAACATGCTCGGTCTTGAGCTTCCCAACGGCCAGAACAAGGAATTCATGGCTAACCTTTATAAGGTAACTGTTCAGTCTATGATTAACGCTGTCAAAGATATGAAGGAAGGCGAGCTTTATTACGGCTATGCCGACGCCACAAAATACATCTACGACAAGCGCGATCCTCAGATTATCGACACAAAGCTCCACAGACTCCGCTTTGTTCCCGATAACGGAACAGCTGAAACATGGCTTCTCAACGCTCCCATTCACTGCGTAGGCAACGGCGCAGCTGGCACTCTCATCACCGGCGACTATCCCTATTTCATGGAAAAATATATCAATGAAACAGCAGGCGCAAACGTTTACTATGTTCTCGGCGCAGAGCTTGCAATGACAGCTGAGCATGACTATCTCCCCGAGATTGACACAACAACCGATATTTATAAGGAATACGGCGAAGGCTATGCAAGAATCGCTCTCTTCGGCGAAGAGCTTGCAAAGCTTGCTTGCTCAGTTGAAAACGACGAAAGAGTTGCTCCCATTCTCAACATCAGACTCACAGAGGTTTTCGTTCCCGTTAACAACAGCATCCTCAAGCTTGCTGCAAAGGGCGGTCTTCTCACAAACCAGATTGTCAAGAACAAGGGCGGTCTTGAAGTAGTAACAGAAGTCGGCTACTGCGAATTCGGTAACGAAATCGCTGTTTCAATCATCCCCGGTGAGCTTGCTCCCGAAATCGCTTACGGCGGTGTTCACACAGCTGCTGAAGCATGGGACGGCGACGAATGGACATACTCATCATTCGCAGACGCAGCAGACGAAAAGACTCTTATTGTTTTCGGCATCACGAACGACCAGATCGGTTATCTTCTTCCCTCAAACGAATGGCACTCATACCTCACAGAGAATGAAGAAATCGTTTCAACAGGCCGCATGGCAGGCGCTTATATCGCTGAAGCATACCTTACTCTTTTCAACGAAGTTTGCTAAAACCAATCCGCAGGGGTTGACATATGCCGACCCCTGCGTTTTAAATTATGAAAAACCGGTCTTAACGAATACCGTAATTACTCAGGAGGTGAAATCATGAGCAGAAAAAGCTCCCTGCGGTTTACTCTTAAGGAAACCGATTATATTCTGTATCTTATCTGTATTCTGACATCTGCTTTCGGTGCGCTCATGGTTTACAGCGCAACGAGAAACGATGCAATTGATGACGGCATTCTTCTCAGCCGCGAATGCATGATAATGATTATCGCGTCAGGAGTCGGAATCGCAATATGCATGCTGATTTCTTTTCTTGATTACGATTCAATCGTTCATCTTTGGCCATTCGTCGGTGCGGTCTGCCTTTTGCTGATTCTTTTGCTGTTCCCTTTCGGCGACGGACCTTCTGACAGACCCAATGCACGGTGCTGGCTTCCGATTCTCTCTATCGGTGACACAAAGGTTAATTTCCAGCCGTCTGAGCTTGCAAAAATCGGTTTTATAATAACCTTTACAGCACATATTGAAGCTGTAAAAGACAACATCAACAGCCTGAAGAATGTTATTCTGCTTGCTGTTCATGCACTTGTTCCGATAGGCCTCATTATCATCACCGACGACCTCGGCTCTGCTATTGTTTTCGCCTTCATTTTTGTCGGCATGATGTTTGTTGCAGGAGTCAAGCTGAGATATTTCGCTGTCGCCATCGGTATGGGCATAGCCTTTGTTCCCCTGCTCTGGACAAAGTTTCTCTCGACCTTCCACAGGCAGAGAATCCTTGCGATATATTATCCCGAAGCGCTCAGCGAATATGATTACAACAAAATAATCTACCAGCAGCAACGGTGTGTTAACGCAATCGGCTCGGGCAAGTTCTGGGGCGACGGTCTTTTCAAAGGAACCTATACGCAGTCTCCGACAGGTGTTCCCGTCAACGAAAGCGACATGGTGCTTTCGGTTGTCGGCGAAGAGCTCGGCTTTATCGGATGCATAGGTCTGCTTCTTATACTGACGGCAATAATCGTTAAAATCGCAATTACGGCAAAAAATTCGAGAAATCTTACGGGTGCGCTTCTCTGTTACGGAGTTGTATTTATGATCGGCGCGCAGACGATAATCAATATCGGCATGTGCCTCATGCTCCTGCCGAGCATCGGCATCACGCTTCCTTTCATGAGTGCAGGCGGTTCATCAAACCTTTGTATATATTTCGGAATAGGCATCGCAATGAGCGTTTACCGCTTCAACTGCGACAGACCGCCCGTTAACTTCAGGCTGACCAACATCAGCACACCGTTCTCGGAAACATGATAAAAATTAAAGGAGCTGGAAACAGCTCCTTATTTTTTGTTATTCAGTTGTGCTTCAATCGCATCGGCTATCGCTTTTGCGTATGCGTCGAGATTTTTATCGTAAAGCTCATTATCTGTTTCATTTGTTATGAATCCGAGTTCAACAAGGCAGCTCGTCATATCGGTATGCTTGTTGACATAATAGTCGCTGCCCTCTCTCGCATAGCCTGACTTGACTCCCCTGTTTTCGGAAATACCCGCTTTCACAAAGCCGTCGAGAATGCTTTGCGCAAAAGAACGCTCCTCAGGAAGGTTTTCGCTGCCTATCCAGATTTCAACGCCCTTTGCGTCGCTGCCGGCAATGCTGTTTCTGTGAAGCGAAACAAACAGGTCTGCCGAACGGATATTTGCAAATTTACAGCGGCTTTCAAGGCTGAGATAGACATCGAGGGTTCTTGTAACCGCAACGCTGATGCCTTTTTCCTCAAGACAGTCTCTGACCTTAAGGGCAAGACGAAGATTATCGTCTTTTTCGTTTCTGCCGCCGAAGCTTGCCCCGAGGTCCTTGCCGCCGTGACCTGCATCTATAACAACACTAACTTTTTCGGGCTTCAATATACCCGCACCGCCCTCGGAACGGGTGAAATATAAGCCTGCAAGAATTCCGCCAATCAGCAGAAACAGAACCAGAAAAGCTGTCATTCTTTTGTTTTCAGAAAAAAATGAAAAAACTTTTTTCACGCAGCGGCACCCCCTTTAACCAATCAATATATGTTTATAATAAATCCGTAAAAACATTCCGACGAGGGAACATTTTTACGGATTTTTATTTTTATAAGGAATCTATATATCTGCACGCGGCAAGCGCTGCAATCGAACCGTCTGCAGCAGCAGTTGTTATCTGCCTTATCTGCTTTCTGCGACAGTCGCCTGCAACAAAAACACCTTCGGTTTTTGTAAGACAGCTTTCATCGGAGTCAATATATCCCCACTCATCAAGCCCTGCAATATCTGCAAAAGCACTGTTATTGGGAATAAGACCGATTGCAACAAAAAGTCCGTCAACGGTAAGCTCGCTTTCACTGCCGTCTGCTTCTTTTCTGAGGGTAAGACCTTCAAGCGAATTCTCGCCCCTGAGAGCAGTTATAACCGTTCCCATGATGAACTCAACGTTATCCTTTTCCTTAAGCTTTTCAACAAGCCTTGCTTCGCCCGTGAAATAATCAAGATTCTGGATAACATAAACCTTGCTGCAGCCCTCGGAAAGAAGAACAGCCTCCTGCAAAGCGGAGTTTCCGCCGCCGAGAACAGCTACCGTCTGACCCTTGAAAAAGGCTCCGTCGCATACGGCACAATAAGAAACGCCTTCGCCGACAAGCTCGTTTTCGTTGGGCAGACCCGTCTGCCTGTGCTTAACTCCCGTTGCAATGATAACAGCCTTTGCTTCGTGCTCGCCATCTTCCGTAACAACAGTCTTTGTTGCGCCGTTATCGCGGATTCCGATAACCTTTTCCATTTCGATTTCAGCGCCCTGAGAAATAACCTGATCAACAAGCTTATCAGCAAATTCGTTGCCGCTCATTGTTGCAAATCCGGGATAATTCTCAATCTGCGGAGAATAGGTTATCTGACCGCCGAACGTGCTTTTTTCAAGAACAAGAACGGTTTTATCCGCTCTGAGGGCATAGAGCGCTGCAGTAAGACCTGCAGGCCCCGCACCCACAACAATTATATCATGCATTAATAAACAATCCTTCAGATTGCAGCGCCGTTGGCTGCATCAATGAATTTTTTGATTTCCGCAACGCCGGAGAACTTTTCTGTGTGTCCGCCCGAAACAGCTACAAGAGTGGGAGCCTGTCTGATGTTGAGCTGAATTGCAAGATCCTGATTCTCGTAAACCATGATTTCGTTAACTGCGATACCTGCTTTTGCAAGCTGAGCAATAGCTACCTTGCAGTTAGGGCAGGTTGCGGTTTTGAAGAGGTAAAGTCCGTCTGCAAGAAGATTTGCGGTTTCAGCTTCTTCGGCAACAACTTCTTCCTTCTTGACTGTGCCGTGCTTTGAAATATCGGAGTTTGCAATGCTGTAAACCTTGCGTTCCTTGTATTCCTGAGACTTACCGTCATTCCAGTTCTGAACAGGTCTGTAATAACCTGTGATGCGGCTGTAAACCTCTGCAGATTCGCCGCACTCGGGGCATTCAAAATGCTCGCCTGCGATATAGCCGTGATTCTTACATACGGAATATGTGGGAGAAATTGAATAATAGGGAAGTCTGTAATTCTCCGCAATCTTTCTGACAAGGTTTGCGGCTGTTTTCCAGTCGGGAAGCTTTTCGCCGAGGAAAGCATGGAATACGGTGCCTGATGTGTAAAGGGTGTGAAGCTCATCCTGCATGTCAAGAGCTTCGAAAACATCCTCTGTGTAACCAACGGGAAGATGTGAGCTGTTGGTGTAATAGGGAGTTCCGTCGGAAGCGGTGATGATATCGGGATAACGCTTTACATCGTGCTTTGCAAGACGGTAAGAGGTTGATTCTGCGGGAGTTGCTTCGAGGTTATAGAGATCGCCGTATTCTTCCTGATAGTCGGAAAGACGCTCTCTCATATGGTTAAGAACATCCTTTGCAAACTGACGAGTCTTTTCGTTGATCATGTTTGCTCTGAGCCACTTTGCGTTGAGACCGACCTCGTTCATACCGACAAGACCGATAGTTGAGAAGTGGTTTTCGAATGTTCCGAGATAACGCTTGGTGTAAGGATAGAGACCTTCGTTGAGAAGCTTTGTGATGATGGTTCTCTTGATCTTGAGCGAACGGGCAGCGATATCCATCATCTTATCGAGACGCTTATAGAATTCTGCCTCATTTTCTGCAAGATATGCAATTCTGGGAAGATTGATTGTTACAACACCGACTGAGCCTGTGCTTTCACCGCTGCCGAAGAAGCCGCCGCTCTTCTTGCGAAGCTCGCGAAGGTCAAGGCGAAGACGGCAGCACATTGAGCGAACATCGCTGGGCTCCATATCGCTGTTAACATAGTTTGAGAAATAGGGTGTGCCGTATTTTGAGGTCATTTCGAAGAGAAGCTTGTTGTTCTCTGTTTCCGACCAGTCAAAATCTCTTGTGATCGAATATGTGGGAATGGGATACTGGAAGCCTCTGCCGTTGGCATCGCCTTCAATCATGATTTCGATGAAAGCCTTGTTGATCATATCCATTTCGGCTTTGCAGTCTTTATATTTGAAATCCATTTCTTTGCCGCCGACAATGGCATTCTGCTCAGCAAGGTCGCCGGGAACGGTCCAGTCAAGAGTAATGTTTGAGAAAGGAGCCTGAGTACCCCAACGGCTGGGAGTATTTACGCCGTAAACGAAGGATTCGATGCACTTCTTGACCTGATCGTAGCTGAGGTTATCAACCTTAACAAAGGGTGCAAGATATGTGTCAAATGATGAGAATGCCTGAGCGCCTGCCCATTCATTCTGCATGATTCCGAGGAAGTTTACCATCTGGTTGCAGAGGG
>JAZPXO010000050.1:0-9317 GCA_045543735.1 Acutalibacteraceae bacterium | reverse complement strand
TCTAATTGTCTTCCTAAGACCGCTTGGCCTCCGACTTGCTCTGACGGCATCTCTTTCCGCCGCCGAATCTGCATTTTCGTTTGCTGCGCTGACCGTTGCAGGCTGCATATTGACAATAAGTTCGTTTATTTTTTCAATGTTCACATCAAGAATTCCTCTTGCCGCGCCCAGACGCACGAGCGATGCAAGCTCCATGAATTCCTCTGTACTGAGCAGACGCGCATTTTTCAGAATGCCGTATGCTCTGAATATTTTGTCTTCATCCACCGCATTTTTAACCATTTTTGCCGCGGCAGCTCTTTCCTGACCGACAAGCTGAAGAACGATTGATTTGAGGTTCGCAATGGCGGTTTCTTCGGTTATTCCGAGCGTAATCTGATTGCTTATCTGATAAATATCTCCGCTTGAGCGCGAGCCCTCTCCGTAAGCGCCTCTGATTGTCAGGCCGAGCTTTGAAACGGTGTTTGCAAGGCGGCTTATCTGACCGCAGCGCGTAAGAGCGGGAAGATGAAGCATAACCGATGCTCTCATTGCAGTGCCGAGGTTTGTCGGGCATGCGGTAAGATATCCGATTCTCTCGTCAAAAGCGTAGCTGAGTCTCGAATCAAGGAGGCTGTCAAGCTTATCAGCGATATCGAAGGCTTCTTCGAGAGCAAGCCCCGCCTTCATAACCTGAAGTCTGATATGGTCCTCCTCGCAAAGCATGATGCTTACGCTTTCATCGCCCGAAAGCATAAGTGCGCTGCCGTCTTTTTTTGCGGCAAACTCGGGGCTGATGAGATGTCTTTCCGCAAGGGAAACAGCCTGCCTGCGCGAGAGGTCTTTCATTTCGATATAGCTGAAATCCTTGCTGTCGTTCTCAAAAAGTGCGCTCTTAACAAGCGAATTCACCTTGTTCTTTCCCGAAACATCAAGCCTTGACGGGAACGGAAATTCATCAAGGTTTCTGGCAAGGCGGATTCTTGTGCTTAAAACCACATCGCCCTGATCGCCTTTTTCAATATACCATTTACTCATCAGTTTTCGCCTCCTTCTTCAAGAGCCTTGATTTCGTCTCTTAATTTTGCCGCCAGCTCAAATTCCTGCTTTGCAACGGCTTCGTTCATCTGAGCCTTAAGCTTTTCAATTTTTTCTTCTTTTGTTTCAACCTTAATTTCTGCAGGAGCGCCCTGACTTGTCTTTCCGCTGTGCTTTATCTTGCCGTGAATACGCTGAATTGAGGGCAGCAGCTTATCGTAAAAGGTTCTGTAGCACTCCGCACAACCAACCTTACCCTCTCTGACAATATCGCTGAAAGCTGTTCCGCATTTCGGACATCTGGGAGCCGAAGCTGCTGAAAGCGAGGGCATTGTATCGCCGAGCAGGCTTCCGAAAAGCTCCGAGAGATTCAGACCGAAGCCCGAAAACATATCGGCATAGCCGAGATGCGAGGCGCAGTCGGAGCAGAGATGGCTCTCCGCCATATCGCCGTTGATTATCTGCTTGAGGTGTGTTGTTGCTTCATTCTTTCCGCAATTCTGACATAACATATTCTTTCATCCTTTCTCCGTTTTATCTCTGTGTATCGAATGTTAAGAGCATCTGCTTGAAAATTGATGCCCTGACCCTGTCTTTGACCTGAGGCGGCAGCATGCGAAGCGAGTTTTCGCTTGTTGCGGCAAGCATCAGCCTTGCTGACTGCTTATCAATTATATCCGCATTAACGAGGTTGAGTATATGTGCCCTGCATACGGAACAGCTCGCTTCTGCACCGATATTGTTTACTGTATGCATAATAGCTGAAGGCTTATCGAAGCTGACTCTCGTTATCTTGATATATCCTCCGCCGCCTCTTCGGCTTTCGACTATATATCCGTGCTCGGGAGTAAACCTTGAAGAAATAACATAATTTATCTGGCTCGGAACACAGCCGAGAGTCTGTGCAAGCTCGTTGCGCTGAATTTCGGTTGTTCCGTTCTGCTCAAGCATTTCCATAAGCATTCTTGCGATATCGTTGCTCAGGCTCATTATATCAGCTCCTTATGACCGGTTTTTGTTGTATTTTGACTTTGACTTTCTTTGACCTTTGACCATATTATAGACCTCAAAAGTCAAAAGGTCAAAGGTCAGAAAAGGTCAAATTCGATTGTCTGACCTTTATTTTCAGAGATTATCAGCATTTTTCTTCTGTTTTCTTTGATTTTCTCGTTTTTTCATTTCCTTATCAAAAAGTATTTTTTGACCTTCGCATAAATTATTCTTACCTTTTTCTGACTTTTAAATTCACCTCTTGTTGCAATTTTGCCACTGTTGTGATATCATTCTTTGAAAAACATCAAAGGCTGATTAAAATGAACAATAATAATACCGGACCGTCTGTCGGTCTTATGCTCACTCTTCTCGGCGGAATTTTCTGGGGATTTTCAGGAGCCTGCGGTCAATATATTTTTGCTCACTGCGGCGCAACCTCCCAATGGCTTGTTCCCGTGAGGATGATTTCCGCAGGTCTTATCCTGCTTGTATTCTGCTGTGCAAAAAACAAATCGGATATCTTTAATGTATGGCGCGGCAAAAAGAATATATTTGTCATGCTGATTTTCACCCTGCTCGGTCTTGTTATGTGCCAATTTTCCTATTTCAGGGCAATTGAGCTTTCAAACGCAGGCATAGCAACGGTTCTTCAGTATCTTTCCCCCGCAATGATTCTGGTTTATATGTGCCTGAAGAATAAAAAACCGCCTGCTGTAAGCGAGGCTGTTTCAATCAGTCTCGCAATCGGCGGAACTTTTCTTATCGCAACGGGCGGTTCCCTTAACAGTTTTGCAATATCGGAAGAGGCTCTTTTCTGGGGTATTGCCGCCGCCGTTTTTCTTGCCTGCTATTCGCTTATTCCTGCCCCGCTTTTCAAGGTTTCCGACACTCCTACCGTTCTGGGTTGGGGCATGCTTCTCGGCGGAATCGGTCTTCTTCCCGTTTTCAGACCGTGGGAAACAACTCCGCAGTTATCCGCACAGCTCATTCTTTCAACCGCAGCAATCGTTATTTTCGGAACAGTTATAGCCTATGCTTTTTATCTTGAGGGTATACGCATCATCGGCGCAACAAAGGCAAGCATCGTTTCAAGCATTGAGCCCGTTTCCGCTGCAGTCATTTCGGCGGTATGGCTTAAAAGCGCATTTTCGCTGAACGATATAATCGGTATGGCAATGATAATCTCAACAATTTTTATAATCGCTCTATCGTCAAAGAAAACCAAGAAGCTGTCATAACAGACGGCTTCTTTTTCTTTACAATCGGAAACAATAATGTTATAATATAATGTAATACTTTGTTCGGGAGGTAATTATGGAGTTTCGGCAGGAGTATCTCGGAAGCGGGATAACCGCTTTTGTTTCGGATGCGCATACCTTCGGCACAGATGCCGTTTTGCTGGCAGACTTTGCATCGCCTTCAAAAAGAGCTGTCTGCTGCGACCTCGGCTCGGGCTGCGGAATAATCCCCCTGCTCTGGTGCAAAAAGGAAACAGGAAAAATTACCGCGGTTGAAATCCAGCCTCTCGGAGCAGAACAGATTGAAAAAGCAATTGAATTCAATTCCCTTTCGGGCAGACTGACCGCTGTCAATGCCGACCTTAAGGCGCTTAAAGGGGTTGTGCCTTTCGGATGCTTTGACCTTGTGACCATGAATCCGCCCTATAAAGCAAGCGGAGCTGGTATCGAAAGCAGGTCGGGCGCCGACAAAATTGCGCGCCATGAAACCATGTGCACTTTTACGGATATATGCACAACAGCGGCAAAGCTTCTTAACTTCGGCGGCAAGCTGTGCATGTGTATCAGACCTGAGCGCCTCTGCGAGCTTTTCTGCGAAATGAAAGCCGCAGGAATTGAGCCGAAACGTCTGCGCCTTGTTTCAAAGTGTGCAGGCAAATCCCCGTGGCTCGCTCTTGTTGAGGGCAGAAGAGGCGGCAAAAGCGGAATGACAGTTGAACCCGAGCTTTTTGTGCACGGCGAAAACGGATATTCAGATGAAATGAAAAAAATTTACGGAGACTATCTCCTTGAAAACCGAGGTGAAGAAACTTGAGCGGAACTTTATATGTTGTCGGCACACCGATAGGCAATCTCGGCGATATTTCTCCGAGAGCTCTGGAGACACTTGAAAAATGTGATTTTATTGCCGCTGAGGATACAAGAGTCAGCCTCAAGCTTCTCAACCATTTCGGAATCAAAAAGCCGATGATAAGCTACTTCGAGCATAACAAATTCGAAAGAGGTCCCGTTATTGCCGAAAAGCTTCTCTCGGGGGAAAACGGCGTTATCGTCACCGATGCAGGTATGCCTGCCATATCAGACCCGGGCGAAGACCTCGTTCGCCTCTGCATTGAAAAAGGCATAAAGGTCGAAGCCGTACCCGGCCCTTGCGCATTTGCAACTGCGCTTGCCGTTTCGGGGATGCCCTCCAGACGCTTCACTTTTGAGGGCTTTCTGCCTACAGAAAAAAGCGAGAGAAAATATATTCTTTCTTCTCTGATAAACGAAGAAAGAACAATGATTTTTTATGAAGCGCCGCACAAGCTCTCCGATGCACTTTCCGACCTTGCCGCTACGCTTGGCGACAGAGAAATTGCCATCGTGCGTGAGCTGACCAAAATTCATGAGCAGGTTATAAAAACAACCCTTTGCGCCGCCGCAGAAAAATATTCTTCGGAGCAGCTCAAGGGCGAAATAGTTCTCATTATATCAGGTGCGCCCCGAAAAGAAGCGGAAAAAATGACTTTTGAGCAGGCTGTTGCATATGCGAAAGAGCTTGTTGAAAAGGGTGAGCCTAAAACCTCCGCTGCAAAAATCGCCGCAAAGGAAAGCGGCTTCAAAAAAAGCGATATTTATAAAATTCTCACCGAGGAGGACAGCTGATGATTCAGTATTTTATTGACCACCCCATCTGGATATTTGTTCTTGCAGCGGTTACGCTGCTGACCGTTTTCGTCTGCTTCAAGGCGGCGCAGGCAAGCTCACGCAGATATGCCGCAAATGAAAAAACAATCAAAAAAATCAAGGAAGAAAATGAACTTACCAACGAATTTTCCATTCTGACCGAAAGCCTTGTTGCTTCAGCAGATTCAGACCGTCTTTTCAAAGGCGTTGCTCTCAATCTCCAGAAAAGAGTTGCCGATAAGGACGATATAATGGCAGAATTCCATTCGCTGACGGATGAACAGAAAGAAATTTACGCTCTGTATTCCGTTGTTGATGACGGAGAAAACCGTCTGAGCGGATTTTTCGAAGCCTGCGGCAAGCCTCTGACAGAATATGCACTGAAAGCAATCTGCCGTCTGCTTGACGGTGAAGCTGTTCAGGTTTTCAGAAAAGAATACGATGCCTTTGATTCCGATAACGAAACCGTTTCATTTATACCCGAGGAAATCAAAAAGCTTGATGAAAGCTTCATAAGCCTTGCTCCGATTGACGGCATTTGCATCAAAGCAGGCGAATTCATAAAATCCGTTCCCGATAAATTCATGTAAAGGAGAATGAAAATGAAAAAGATTCTTTGCATCGTTCTTTCTCTTGCAATGCTTTTCTGCATTCCCGTTTCGATAAGCGCAGAGGATAGCGACGCTCTTCGCTTTGATGAAAACGGAGAATTCACCATTCTGCAGATAAGCGACCCGCAGGATGACCACTATCCTGCCTATGACATGGTTAACATGATAAAGCTCTCCATCGAGCAGGCAGATCCCGACCTCATTATTTTTACGGGCGATATCGTTGAGGACAGCAGAATAGGCGATATCGGCATCGACGGCGAAAGCTTCCGTGAGGGCGTTGAGGTTGACAGCTATGAACAGACCCTTGAAAATGTAACCGCTGTTTGCGCCGCGGTGTTTGCCGAGGCTGAAAGCAGAAATATCCCCTTTGCCGTTGTTCAGGGCAACAACGATTATTCCAGCGGCATAACTAATGAAGATTGGCTCAGAATTTACAACAGCTATGAAAACAACCTCACCTTTGACAAGAGTAACGATTCCTACGGCAGAATAGACTATAACCTTGAAATCAAGGCGAGCAATTCTGACGAAACGGTTTTCAATCTCTGGCTTATGGATACCGCAAGAAACGGCGTTGAATGGGAACAGACACTTTGGTATAAGCAGGAAAGTGCAAAAATGACAGCCGAAAACGGCGGCGTTCCCGTTTCCTCAATAGTTTTTCAGCATATTCCCGTTCCCGAAATCGGTGAGCTTTTTGAGGAATGCAATTTCTGGGATGAGGGCGCAAGAATCGTTGACGGCAAATGCTACCGCCTCAACAAGGAAGTAGCAAACGGTTACACAACAAGCGCCGCAGTTCCCGGCAAAACCTGCGTTCAGTTCAAGGCATGGACAGAATGCGGCGATGTTCTCGGCGCATATTTCGGTCATTGGCATACCGAGGGCTACACAGGCACTTATAACGGAATCGAACTCGGCATGACCTACGGCTGTGAATTTGCAAAACCCGGCCCCTACGGCTACAGAGTTATCACTCTCCATGAGAACGATATCGAAAACTACGATAATGAAATATATGTTTACAGCGGAAGCGTTCAGGAAGGAACCGCAAGCGTTTCGCTTCAGGTTGATGAACCCTATGCACAGCATGATAATTTTATAGCTGAATTCTTTTCGGCAATCAGAAACACCTTCGTGATGCTTTCAAAGTTTATAACATATCTTCTCAGTTAAAAAGCGAACCCACATCTTTTCGGAGATGTGGGTTGTTTTTATATCCTTATATAAACGCTCATTTCATTCTCGCCGCGGTTGCCCCATTTGTAATAAGGTATCAGCTTGATTGTAACGGCATCCTCTTCGGCTTCTTCCCATTCAGAATAAAGCTCGGCGTTTTCTTTTTCTCTGAATCCGTCGGCAAAAAGCGTGTCTCCCTCAAGCCTGAAATCCGGAGCTTTTGAAATTCTGAGCAGCTGCAGGTTATTTCCGTTATCTGCTTCTTCAATGCAGTAAACAACCGGGCCTCTTGTTACCGCAACCTTGTCTCTGTTTGCCCTGACTTTGTTCGAGCATTTCACAAGCTTTGGCGTCATTTCGAATTCCGCTTCAACAGTTACGTCAGAACCGATTTCAAAATAAGCATAGCCGTCCCTTATATTGCACGGCATCGAGAAAGAAAAGCTTTTGCACCATTTCGGAATTCTCAGCGCAAGAATGAATGTCTTTTTCGGATTTATCTCAACCGAAACCTTACCGTTTTCGGCATAATAAGAACGGATTTTTATTTCTGCATTTTCTGTTTTTGCTTCACAGCCGATATACTGATGAACAAAAAGAGTGCTTCTGTTTTCGGTAAAGCAATATTCTCCGATTGACGATATCAGCCTTGCAAGATTCGGCGGACAGCAGGCACAGCCGAACCACTTCTGACGAACGGGTTTTACATGGCGCTTTCTCGAATCCTTATGAGAGGCTTCGGGCAGCACCTCAAGGGGATTTACATAGAAAAAGCTTTTGCCGTCCTGAGACATTCCCGAAAGAACTGTATTATAAAGCGCTCTTTCCGCAGCATCTGCGATATCGGCATCGGGCTCAATTTCAAGCATCCTGCGTGCAAAGAAAATCAGCCCTATCGAAGCGCAGGTTTCAGCATATGCAAGGTCATTCGGCAAATCATAATCAAAAGAAAATGCCTCGCCGTCAACCGTTGAACCGATTCCGCCCGTAACATACATCTTTTTATTTATAATGTTTTCCATCAGCTTTTTGCAGGCGTTATAAAGCTCATCGTCAGAACAACGCTTTGCGACATCCGCCATTCCGCTGTAAAGATAAACGCCCCTCACCGCATGGCCGACAGCTTCATGCTGTTTTCTCGGTTCACAATGTGCCTGATTATAGTGGTAATTGACGTAAAACGTCTCCTTGCCGAGAACAGTATCGTAATAGTACGGCTTCTTTCCTCTTTCGTCAATCAGAAACTTTGCCTCGGAAAGATATTTTTCGTTTCCTGTCACATCATAAAGCCCTGCGAGCGCCATTTCAGCAATTTCATGTCCGCCGTAGCCCTTGATTTTATCTTCTCCGAAGGTTTCGCAAATCAGGTCGGCAAAGCGGCATGCCGCATCGAGCAGCTTTCTTTTGCCCGTTGAATTGTAATAGGCAACAGCCGCCTGAGCAAGATGACCGAAACAGTAAAGCTCATGGAAATCCTTTAAATTAGAAAAAATTTCATCGCGGTTATTGATAACATAAAGCGTGTCAAGATAGCCGTTTTCAAGCTGAGCATCGCAGACAAGGTCAATGATTCTGTCCGCTTTCGTTTCCAGCTCTTTATCGGGACTGTTTGAAAGAGAAAACGCAACAGCCTCAAGCCATTTATAAACATCGCTGTCCTGAAAAACCCAGCCGTGAAACGCATCCGGATGAGCATTTTTATCGTCATAGCACCACTTATCGGCAGGAAAAACAGGTACAGTTTCGCCCTTTTTCAGAGCTTTTGCAACCTTCCCCGCCTTGACGAAATTCTCCACGGCATAACTTTTTTCTGCGCCGATTATTCTGTCATGGAGTGCTTCATACTGATAAGGGATAACCTCTTTTCTCACAAGCTCGCTTTCTTCTGCCCAGAAGCTGTCCGTTATTGTTATGTTTTTCAGTTCAACATGGGTTGAAAACAATTCTCCGTTCATAACAAAACCTCAAAATATCTTGATAACACCATTATAAACATCAGAATCAATATGGTCAATATATAAACTTTATATAGCGATTGCTTTTTTGCAGATTGACATTAGCTGAAAATTTGGTATAATATATAAGGTTAGACTAAAATCAAATTCAGGAGTGATAAAAATGGCATTAGTAACAACAAAGAAAATGTTTGAAGACGCTTATAAGGGCGGCTACGCTGTCGGCGCTTTCAACGTAAACAACATGGAAATCATTCAGGGTATCGTTCAGGCAGGCAAAAAGCTCAACGCTCCCCTTATTCTTCAGGTTTCCAAGGGCGCAAGAGCTTACGCAAACCACACTTACCTTGTTAAGCTCGTTGAGGCAGCTGTTGAAGAAACAGGTCTCCCCATCGCTCTTCACCTTGACCACGGCCCCGACTTTGAAACATGCAAGGCTTGCATCGACGGCGGCTTCACATCCGTTATGATCGACGGTTCTCACCTTCCCTATGAAGAGAACGTTGCTCTCACAAAGAAGGTTGTTGACTACGCACACGCTCACGGCGTTGTTGTTGAAGGCGAACTCGGCGTTCTCGCAGGCGTTGAAGACGACGTTGTTGCGGAACACTCCTCCTACACCAAGCCCGAAGAAGTGGAAGAATTCGTAGGCCGCA
>JAZPXO010000049.1:0-9541 GCA_045543735.1 Acutalibacteraceae bacterium | reverse complement strand
GACGGCGGTCTGACATTGGAGCAGGTTATTGAAAAAGCCAAGAAAAGCAAAATAGATTTTCTTATAATCACCGACCATAATGTTAACTGCAAGGAGTTTCCCGATGTTGACGGGCTTACCCTCATTTACGGTGCTGAGCTGACAAAACACGGCGGTCATTGTAATATGTGGGGTATCAAAGATGTTATTGATAAAGAAGATTATGACACCTGCGAAAGCTATGAGGATTTTTTAAGGGTTAAGACAAAGGCAGAAGAGCGCGGAGCGGTAATCTGTATGAACCATCCTCATTGCAAGCAATGCCCGTGGAGATGGGAAATGAAAGCTGAAGATGTGGACGTTCTCGAGGTATGGAACGCACCGACACACTTTGATAATCTCGAATGCACCGAATGGTGGCATGAGCAGTTGAGAAACGGACACAAGCTGCCCGTTGTCGGCGGCAGCGATTATCACAGAGATTATGTTGTCACCAATCTTTTAACCTGGCCCGTTACTTATGTTTACGCAAAATCTAATACACCTGAAGATATATTGGATGCTATCGTCAAAGGCCGTACCACGATATGCTTTGATGTAGGTACAACATTTATTGATATCGTCAGCGGCGATTCCATACTTGGTGATACTGTTAAACTTACCGATGAAACAAGCATTACAATAAATGTAAAAAAACTGCGCAGAAAGCATAAACTGATTGTTTTTGACCGTGACGGTGAATGCTTCTCATACACAGCAAAAAAGACAGAGGATTATTCCGTTACTCTGCCTGTGAAAAAAGAAGGATTTATGTGTGCTCATGTTGTTTTTGAACCCGGATTCATATACAGTAAAATCCACGATGTTGCAATCGCATCCAGAATTCCCGAACAAAAGGGAATGGATTTACCTCCCTTGATTTTTGCTCAGAGCGGTGCAATATATTTTGAAAAATAAAAAGTCAGTTCAATCTTTTGGAGGTACTGAAATGAAAAACAAGAAAAAAGTCATACTTATTGCTGTTTCTGTTATGCTTGTTCTCGGAATTATCGCAGGCGCTTTGGCATTGTATTTCACAAGATATCATAAAGACGAAAATGACACAGAAGAATTATACAGACAGAATGTTGCTTCCGTCGGCTACGAAAACACTATAGAAACCGCATATCCTTTCACCGATGTTTACGGAATCATCAAAGAGCATTTTGAAGCTGAATTACCCGAAGGAAAAACTGAAAAGAAGGTTGCCATAATCGGTTATGACGGCTGCCGTGCAGATATCCTTGCAGAAAAGCAGGACAACGGTGCAATAAACTATCTTCTTGATAACGGTGCATCAATTAACCTTACCTATTGCGGCGGTGTGAATTATCCTGCAGAAAACACACAGGCAACCTCAACTGCTCCCGGCTGGTGCTCAATGCTTACGGGTGTGTGGTCTGATGTGCACGGAATAACCGGCAACGGAATAACAAAAACGGTTGAGCCCAAAATGCTTATGACAACCCTTGTTGAAGAGGGCATTATTGACAACGCCGCTTTCATCACAAAGTGGAAAGGTCACTTCACAAACAGCGACTCAACATATAAAGAAGAAAAAGCCTATTGCGAGGAAAACAACATCGATATCGATTTCAATCTTCGCAAGAATAAAGCAGATATTCACACAGGTGCCATGGAAGAAATAACAAGCACAGATTGTGCAGACTTTGTACTTATTATTTACGAGAATACAGATTCTGCAGGACATGATTTCGGATTTACGTTCAATAACCCCGTTTACAAAAACGGATTTAGAACCGAAGATAATTACGGCTACGAAGTAATCAAAGCCATCGAAGCAAGAGAAACTTATGAAACGGAAGATTGGCTCATTATAGTCACTTCGGACCACGGCGGAATCGGCACAGGTCATGGCGGACCGAGCATTCAGGAAAGAATGAACTTTGTTGTTATGAACAAGAAATGGGACTGATACAAATCGGAACCTCCCTGACATAATCCGGGAGGTTCTTCCTTTGATGCAACTTTTATAAAGAAACAGGAGAAATGACTATGTCAAAAAAATACTCACATGTAATAGTTATCGGTGTTGACGGTGCAGGCAGTTGGTTTAAAGATGCCGACACACCGAACTTTGACAAAATATTTGAAAAAGGTGCAATCACATATAAGGCACTTTCTTCAAACCCCACCATCAGTGCAGAGTGCTGGGGTTCAATGCTTATCGGCGTCGGTCCCGAAATTCACGGGCTTACAAACGGCATAGTTTCTTCTGTTCCCTATGATGTAAATTCTCCGTTCCCTTCGCTTTTCAGAAGAATCAGAGAAGCATATCCCGATGCAGTTCTCGGTTCATACTGTGACTGGAATCCCATCACTTACGGTATAGTTGAAAATAACATCGGCGTTTCTCACGCAACGGCACACGATGATGAACTGACACCTGTTGTCTGCGAATATATCATTGAAAACAAGCCCGATTTTCTGTTTGTTCATTTTGACAGCATTGACGGTGCAGGACATTCAACGGGTTACGGACTTCCTGCTTTTATCGAGCGTATTCACGAGGTTGATAAGCTTATCGGAGATGTTTACTCTGCAGTTAAAAATGCTGGAATGCTTGAAGATACAATTTTTATTGTTATTGCCGACCACGGCGGCACCAATGATGAAAACTGCAAGGGTAGTCACGGCGGATGGACAGATGAAGAAAAATATGTAACCTTTGCCGCAACAGGCAAAGGAATAAACAAAACCGAAATAGAAGAAATGAATATCCGTGACCTTGCCGCCATTGTGCTTTACGCTATGGGAATTAAGGCTCCCGAATTTGATGAAAACGGCTGGACATCGCAAATTCCCGAAGGTCTGTTTGCGGATTATGAAGGTAAATACCGTGATATTTCACACCTCACGGGTGCAGCACCGAGAATTTCAAAAACGCATCACGAATCTGAACTTGTTTAAGGAGAAACAATTTATGGATAAAACAAAATTCAATTACGACTATTCTAAAATACTGTGGATGAAAATGTTTCTTGCAAAGCCTGATTACGAGAATAACACTTCCGATGTGCTTATCAATTTTGAGCAGGCTCTTGAAATCATAAAGTCAATTGACAACATCACGCAGGGAATAGAAAAAATCATCTATCTTGTCGGCTGGCAGGGGGTTGGGCACGATGACCTGTACCCCGAAATGAATGTAATAAATCCTTACCTCAAGCGTGACTGCGATGCAACTGCAAAAGACAGCCTTTTGTGGCTTATTGAAAACGCAAAGAAATACAACACGGTAATCAGCTATCACGGAAATGTTGCCGATGCATATAAAGCAAGTCCCACCCACAATGAATTTGTAAAAGCGGGTGCAGTGCTTAAGCACTCTGACGGCACTCCTGCTGTAATTGAAATTTTCAACGGCAGAGATGCTTACAAAACATCATACAAGCAGTATTGGGAAAGCGGACTGTTCAAAAAAATCTTTGATGATTTCTGCGAAGCGGTTCCCGTAAAAGAAGCAGGCACGGTTCACCTTGACAACTTCTGCATTGCGGAAAATATGTTTCCACGCACGGATGTTGATCAGCAGAATGAAGCCCGCAATAAAATGCTTGACTATGTAATGAGTCTTGGTATTGATGTAACGAGCGAATACACTTACCGTGAACTTCCGCTGCGTGCCGATGCAGACCATCACCCCGTAAGAAAGTATTACGGGCTGTATGAAAAGGATTTGCCTGTCGGCGAGTGGAAAAATGCACCTATGCACACTCTTGGCAGAATACCTGCCGTTTGGTGGATGTCAGGTATGACTATTGATGATTGTATCAATGTTCAACCCGAGCAATTCAGCGGTTATCTTAATGATGCTGTTCTGAAAACGGTTTTCTACGGCACGATGCACGGCGAAGACATCTGGATGAACAACGGTATTGAAAAGGAAGTGTGGGTTCCTTTATTTATCAAAGAATTCTGCACTCACCATGTTCCGTATATTTATCTCAACCGCTATAAGAGACTGAGCTATAAAGAAGACGACCGAAACTATATTGTCAGTTTCTCGGATGGTGTTGAAAGCACAGGCAAAACAAAATCAATCACTAAAAACGGTGTTGTTCTCAAACAAGGTAACGATGTTATCTTGCCATTAACGGAAGATAACAAAGTCTTTGTCGCCTATTCCGAAAGCGGAAAAGACGGCGAATGGTATATCCCCGATGCTGAATTTGAAAAAGCAAGTGTTTATAACATCACGGCAGACGGAAACGAGTATATCGGCGATGTTTCGGTTACGGATGAAAAAATATCGCTCAGCCTCAAAGCAGGACAGGCTGCAGCGATTAAAGGAATATTCTGATGTAATCCGTTTTGAAGGTGAGGTTTAGATACAATGCTGAAAATCAAGAAAACCACAATAAAAATAGGTCTCGAAAAACCGCTGAAAATTCTTCATATGACAGACTCACATCTCCCGTTTTATTGTGACAGTGACTCTGAGAATATGATAAGACAGGGCAAAAAACGAAACGAGAAAAGAAGTGTACGAAATCTCAACAAGCTGATAAAGTACGGTGAAAAGAACTGCGATCTGATTGTTCATACCGGAGATCTTATCGACTACATATCAAAGCCTTGCGTTGAATTCGCAAAGGATTTTTTAAAGAGGGATAAGTTTCTTTTCGTTGCAGGCAATCACGAATATGCAAAATACGACGGCATAAAAGAGGATATGGCTTACCGTCTTAACAGTTTGAAAGAAATCGGCGGATATCCTGTTAATATATTCTTTAATTCTCATATCATCGGCGGTGTTAACTTTGTCGGAATAGACGACGCTTATCATCAGGTGGAATATGAACAGCTTGAAATGCTTAAAGAGGAAGTAAAGAAAGGTTATCCCATCATTCTTTTTATGCATGCCCCTTTATACGAAAAAGAACTTTATAAGAAAAGTTATAAATTCTGGAACGGTGAAATATGCCTGCTTGGCTCCGACTCAGAGGTTCACCCCGAGGTCAAAGGTGATATAGCAGAGCCCACAGAAGCTTCAAAGGCATTTTACGAATATGTTACCGGTGAGCCTATGATTAAAGCCGTTCTTACAGGACATCTGCACTTTGCTTTTGAAAGCATACTGCCCGGCGGTACTATGCAGTATGTAACAAACCGCGGTGACAGAGGAAACGCAAGAGAGATAACAATATTATAAAAAGAAACAATCAGGCGCAACAATATATCTGTTGCGCCTGAAGTATATTATGTTGTATATTTAGATATTTTCATCGAGTAATCTCAATTCAAATTATGGCTTAATTACAAAAGTGCATAAATACGCAATTTATTAATTCACCTTTTCAAATCCATATTCTACCATAGGAGGGTTGTTTTTTCATTGTCCGTTTTTACTGGACCTGTTCATTGTTGTAATCGCATAAAACAGCAACCTTAAAATCTTTTTCTGTTTTGGTGATTCAATCAAATCTCCATAGAAACCAGGCATGTATCTTCACTGTTTCGGATTCAGAATAAAATTTTCTATGATTTCAAGCACTTGCTCCGACCAAAACTCTCTGCCGCCGTGATGAGCACCGTCAACAGCATAAAACTCCGCAGATTTACAGCATTCTTTAAGTTTATCATACAGCATACAACTTTGACCAAATGGAACGAGTTCATCATTTGTTCCGTGAAAAATTAAAATGGGCGGAATTGCTCTTTCTTTGCTAATATAGTTCATGATTACAGTCGGTGCAGTCAGTTCCGGATGTTCAAGAACATTAAGTCTGCCAATCAAATAACCTTCGGGGCTGTCGGGCTCAATGTGATTCTGAACGGAAGGTTCATCGTTCATTTTCGTAATGTCGGTTGGTCCATACAGATCAATAATGCCTTTCACTTCATCAGTAACATCGCTGTAAATATCTTCTTCAAACCGAGCAATTCCCGCGGTTAATCCCGCCATAAGAACTGTATGACCGCCCGAAGAATCACCCATAAGATATACATTTTCAGGGTTAAGACCATATTTATGAGCGTTTATTTTCATAAAGCGTACGGCTGCTTTTGTATCAAGCATCTGTGCAGGAAAAGGCGCTGCCTCCGAGCCTCTGTACTGAACAGATGCGATTGCAATTCCTTTGTTCACAAGCAAGCTCAATCTCGGAATGCTCTGCTCAACATTCTGCCAATGAAAAGCCGAACCGTTAACAAAAACAATAAGCGGAGTTTCGTCATTTATATCATCGGGAAGCAAAAGTTGAATAAAAAGCGGTGTTCCGTTGCGGTTAATATATTCAACATCTCTGATATATTGCATGGAATTATTATCACAACAAGCATTTAACATTATCATGCCGTCAGATCTGAACTCGCTTTTCGGAAATTCTTTTCTTGAAATTTTAAGAGGTTCTATCATAGCAATAATTCCTTCCGAGATTTCAGTCATAACATTATGCAGAATAATAAGATAATCAACTCAAACAAGTTTATATGATGCAATATACTCAAGTTCGGATGAGGATATGAGTTTCGGATCTTCCTGCACGAAGATCAGGTTAAGATTATTCTCTTTGGCTGTGAGAGCAAAATGGCAAAGTGCAATTCCCATATCAACCTTCTGCATATCAAGAGCCGAACCGCCCAAAAAGTTTTTGCTGCGTTTAAGATAAAAATGAACTGTGTTATCCGAAACAACCACTCTCCACGGCTGCTTGTTGACTGCTGAAGGAGAAAGCCTTGCCATTTCCAGAGGTTCTGCCAAATCGCCTGCTTTTTCTTTTGTCAGCGGAACATCGAAATTGCCGTCAAAGAACAGTTCTTCAAACGGCAAACGTTCATCAGCCTTGATAGCCTTCCGCATCATGCCTTCACGCAAGGACATCTTTTCTGAAGGATAACCCAGTGCGCTTGCACACGGCATCATCTCATCCGCATCAAGTTCCATGACCTTTTCATAAGCAGGACGGTTCATCGTGCCGCCGAGCCAGACGGTTCCGATTCCGAGAGACTGTGCATACAGCACAAACATTTCAAAGGAATACCCGAAAGCAACGTTTGCATTCGGTACGCATTTGATTTTTCCGCCCACGTATAAATCAGTTCCGACAACAACGGGACAAGTAAGTCCGTTTTCTTTGGCACTCATTAATCTGAATTCCACAGGAACCTCAAACGGATTTTCTGCCGTTTCCATAAACGCGCAAAGACTGTCAATATCTTTTTGACTGAGTTCCCGACCGTCATAAGTGCGTACACTTCTTCTCTGACGGATTGATTCTTTAACATTATTCATAAGCTCTTCCCCAAAACAAAAATTATATTTGCAAAATCACGGAGTCTTTCCAAGGATTTTATAAAGGATTCCGTACAGCTGCATACCCTCCTCAGGCGTAAGATTTGTGCAGCCTGCAATCTGATAAGGAATTTCAACCGCTTTATCCTTAAGCATTTCGCCCTCTTCCGTTAAGGCAACCACAAGGTTGCGCTCATCTTTATCAGAACGCATACGGGTGACATAGCCTTTGGATTCAAGCTTTTTGAGAAGCGGTGTCAGCGTACCCGAATCAAGATATAAGTACTCGCCAAGTTCTTTTACGTTTACGCTCTTTCTTTCCCACATTACCATCATGGCAATGTATTGTGTATAGGTAAGACCGATCTCATCAAGAAACGGCTTATATCTTTTTACAATTTCACGGGAACAGGCATAAAGAGGAAAGCAAAGCTGATTTTCAAGTTTTAATGCGTCATATTTTGATTGTTTCATTATATCACCGAAGGCTGAAAGATTTTTTATTGTTCCGTTATCATTTTAGCAAAATCAGCAGCACGTTTCAAGTCGTTTTCATCTGGTTTCCCTTTGTGCATCGGACCAAATGAGCCTTTGCAATGAAAATCGTCCTTTGCAACCTGCACTCCTGCTGGTATTTCCCGAGCGGGTATAATAACGGATTGCAATATTCATATCAAGCCTCTTTTCTTAACATTCAATTTATTTTATTATAAGCCTCACGAACGGCTTTTGCAAGCTGATCGGTGCAAGAGGTCGGTTTTCTGCCGCAGGTATTACCGAGCAGCTTTGCTTCGATTTCTTCAACCGTCGAGCCTTCAAGCAATTTCGAAATTGCTTTCAGATTACCGTTGCAACCACCGTAAAACTCGATATTTGTGATAACATTACCGTCAATATCAAAGCTGATTGCTTGAGCGCAAGTATTTTCAGTTTTATATTCAAAGCGCATTACAGACACTCCTTGATTTTGCTTTCAATTTTATCGGGAGTTACTGTGGGTGCGAAACGGTCAATAACGTTGCCGTTTTTATCAACAAGAAACTTTGTGAAATTCCACTTAACGTTGCTGCCCATAATGCCCCCCTTTTGCGATTTTAAATATCTGAAAAGCGGTGACTCGTTTTTTCCGTTTACATCAATCTTTGAAAACTGCGGAAAAGTGATACCGTAGCGACCCGTGCAGAAAGAATGGATTTCCTCATCATCACCCGGTGCCTGATTTGCAAACTGATTGCAGGGAAAATCAAGAATTTCAAATCCTTGCGGCTGATATTTCTCATATAAATCCTGCAAGCCGTCATACTGCGGAGTAAATCCGCAACCCGTTGCCGTGTTTACTATGAGCAAAACTTTGCCCTTGTAATCTGCAAGCGAAACATCGCTGCCATCCTGTGCTTTGACCTTGAAATCATAAATGTTCATAACAGACCTCCATATAGATTGTTTTAAATTAAATTGTGCGCAATTTAATTATATTGACAGTTTCTCATTCTGTCAATAATCAATACACAAGAAATATGTTCAATATTTTGAAATTTATGCAAAAAAATCACTGTTGCGGTATAATTTTACTGCAACAGTGATTTCAATTCAGTTATGTTTTTGAACAATCATTCTGCTCTGCAAAATATTTTTCGCAGGCATTCAGATATTCTTTTTCAAATTTTGCTATTGCTTCTTTGCTGACTTTTCTGAACGGTGTGAGCATATCGAATGCGTGAAAACAGTTCGGATAAACATCAACCTTCGCTTCAATTCCTGCTCTTTTCAGGTTATCAATATAAGTAAGTGTTTCACAATAAAACGGTTCAATATCTCCGACAAACGTATAAGCAGGCGGAAGATTTGAATAGTCGGTCTGACGGGCGGCAGCCGCATACGGCGGAACGTCTTTTCCGTATAAATCACCGAGATATTTCTTCCAACCGAAATGATTGAGCTTTGTGTTCCATACGGGCGCGTGATTGTCTTTTGACGATTCGGTATCGAGATTATCAATCATCGGATAAAGCGGCATCTGAAATGCAATGTTTATTTCACCTTTGTCACGGGCATACATACAAAGTGATGCGGCAAGTCCGCCGCCTGCACTTTCACCGCCGACCATAATCTGACTGCTGTTTGCTCCGAGTTCATCACAATGTTCTTTGAGATATTTCAAAGCGGCATAGCAATCTTCCAATGCGGCGGGATATGGTGCTTCGTTTGAAAGTCTGTATTCGGGAGTTACAACAACCGCACCGTACTTTTTGACAAGGTCAATGG
>JAZPXO010000048.1:0-4635 GCA_045543735.1 Acutalibacteraceae bacterium | reverse complement strand
GTTCAGATAGGAGAGAAGCTCACCAAGGGTCTTGGCGCAGGCGGAAATCCTGAGATCGGCCAGAAGTCCGCAGAGGAGAGCCTGGAGAACCTCGAAAAGCAGCTTGCAGGTGCTGATATGGTATTCATCACCGCAGGTATGGGCGGCGGCACAGGCACAGGCGCAGCACCCGTTATTGCTCAGGTAGCAAAAGATATGGGCGCACTTACAATCGGCGTTGTTACAAAGCCCTTCAAGTTTGAAGGCAGAAGAAGAATGATTCAGGCTCAGGAAGGCATTGCAAGACTTGCAGAGCATGTTGACAGCCTTATCGTTATTCCCAATGACAGACTCCGCGCACTTGATGACAGAAAGAAGACAATCGCTGAAGCTTTTGCAGAGGCAGACGAAGTTCTTCTTCAGGGCGTTAAGAGCATTTCAGAGCTTATCAAGATTCCCGGCTTCATCAACCTTGACTTCGCTGATGTTACCAGCGTAATGAAGGATGCAGGCTATGCTCATATGGGCGTAGGCAGAGCAAAGGGCAAGGATAAGGCAGAATGCTCCGCAAACGCAGCAGTTTCCAGCCCGCTTCTTGAAACATCAATCGCAGGCGCAAAGGGCGTTATTATCAGCATCACAGCTTCCGATGACGTTGATCTTGAGGATGTTGAAAATGCAGCAGAAATCATCACAGCCAAGGCTCATGAGGATGCTAACATCACATGGGGTATCGCTTTCGATCCCGACCTTGACGATGAGATGGTTATCACAGTTATCGCAACAGGCTTTGATTCAGTAGCAAAGGAGCCCGAAAAGGTTAATCCTTTCCTTGCTGCAAAGGCAGCAGAAGCTCCCAACCCCATTACTTCCGCTCCTGAAGCTCCCGTTGTTACCGCTGCTCCCAAGAGACCTGCAGCTTCTGCAGCTCCCAGCATTCCCAGCTTTGGCGCATCAGCTTCTCCCGTTCCTCCCGCAGCTCCCGTTGTGAAGGCTGAAGAAGCTCCCGCAAAGGCAAACGATTCCTTTGATGACGATCAGTTTTATATCATGATCAATGATATCATCAAGGGTAAGGAATAATCCTTATTTTTAAAATCAACCGCCGCAAACTGAGAGTCTGCGGCGGTTTTATTTATCTTTTTTTTTAAGAAAACAGACAGGTGGTTCAATGAGATTATTTGATAAATCAAGAAAGCTTGATAATGTTTGCTATGATATAAGAGGTCCCGTTATGGACGAGGCGGCGAAAATGGAAGCCAACGGAATGGAAATCCTCAAGCTCAATATCGGAAACCCTGCTCCCTTTGGTCTGATGGCGCCCGATGAGATTATTGTTGATATGATTTATAATCTTCGTTCAACCGAGGGATATTCCGAGTCAAAAGGGCTTTTTTCTGCAAGAAAAGCCATTATGCAGTATTGTCAGCTCAAGGGCATACCCGATGTCGGCGTGAATGATATTTATACCGGCAACGGCGTAAGCGAGCTTATAATGATGTCGATGCAGGGACTTCTTGATTCGGGTGATGAGATTCTTGTTCCCATTCCCGATTATCCGCTGTGGACGGCGGCAGTTACTCTTGCAGGCGGAAAGGCTGTTCATTATCTTTGCGATGAAAAGGCAGACTGGAATCCTGATGTTGACGATATCAGGAAGAAGATAACTGCAAACACAAAAGGCATTGTAGTCATAAATCCCAACAATCCGACGGGTGCGCTTTATCCGAAGGCTGTTCTTGAACAGATTGTTGAAATTGCCCGTGAGAATGAGCTGATTTTATTCGCTGATGAAATCTATGACCGCCTTGTTTTTGACGGTGAGGAGCATATTGCGCTTGCGTCTCTTGCTCCCGATTTGCTCACGGTCAGCTTCAACGGCCTTTCAAAGTCACATAAGGTTGCAGGCTTCAGATGCGGATGGATGTGTCTTGCAGGTGATAAATCAAAGGCAAAGGGCTATATAGAAGGACTTAATCTCCTTTCGTCGATGCGTCTTTGCTCCAATGTTCCTGCGCAGAGTATAATTCAGACTGCGCTCGGCGGAACACAGTCGGGCGAAGCGCTTCTTCGCGAGGGCGGCAGACTTTATGAGCAGAGAAACTTTATTTATAATTCGCTCAATTCCATTCCCGGTTTAAAGGCAACAAAGCCAAAGGGAGCGTTTTATATCTTCCCTCAGATTGATGTCAGAAAATTCAATATCACGGATGATGAAAAATTTGCTCTTGATCTGCTTCATGAGAAAAAAATTCTTATTACCTGCGGAACGGGCTTTAACTGGAAGTCGCCCGACCATTTCAGAATTGTTTTTCTTCCCGATGTTATTGTTCTTGAGGATGCAGTTGAAAAACTGGCAGACTTTCTTGACGGATATAAGCAAAAATAATAAAAGCACTGTATCGAAATCGGTACAGTGCTTTTTTGCTTGTATATCACTTCCAGATGAACCAGAGAAGAAGATATCCGGTTACAACTGCGGAGATGGTAAAGGGAACGCTGTATTTCATAAAGGTTGAGCTCTTGACCTCGTAACCCTCCTTGCGAAGAATGCCGATGCCGGTGATGTTTGCACTTGCGCCGATAGGAGTGATGTTGCCGCCAAGTGTTGCACCGCAGAGAAGTCCGTAATAAAGGAGCTTGGAGTCAACGCCGACACTTGCCGCGATAACAGGAACAATTGAGAGCATCGTTGCCGTGTAGGGGATGTTATCAATGAATGCGGAAAGAATAACTGAAATCCACACAATGATTGTGAAAATAAGGAACGGCGAACCTGCGCCGAGCTTTGCAATTGTTTTGCCGATAATATCAACAACGCCTGCAGCTTCAATTCCTCCGATAACAACAAAAAGACCTGCAAGAAGAACAATTGTGAAATAGTCAATTTCTTTAAATGCATTCTTAACAATATCTGTGTTGCACTTTATTACAAGCTCTCGGATTATACCGATAAGGAAGAATGCGATGCAGATGATGCCGTTTGTGATGTCAGGCTTATAGAATTCGCCCGGAGCGGCGGCATCTTTATAAGGAATGAATGAAGCCGCAATAAGAGCAGCGATTGTTCCCACAAGAAGAACGGTGGGAACCTTGTCCTCAACCTTTGTAAATGTTTTGAAATTAATTTTTTTGTTTTCCTTGCGGAACAAGAAAAGAATAATAACGGCACTGACCAGTGCGCCTGCTTCAACAACCCAGAACATGCCGGGCTTGCCCGAATCAACAAAGAAATCGGAAAAATCGAGGTTTGCCTGCTTGGCAAGAAGAATTGATGTTGTGTCGCCTACAAGAGTTGCCGCACCCTGAAGGTTTGATGAAATTGCAATGCAGACAATTGAAGAAACGGGAGAAATTTCAACCTTTTTGCAGAATGCAAGAGCAACGGGGGCAATCATCAGAACGGTTGCAACGTTATCGACAAAAGCTGAAACGATGCCTGCAAAAAGCGAAATGCAAACAACAGTCCATTTTATGTTGGGCATTTTGGAGATGAGTATGTCAGACATGAGGTTAGGCATTTTTGATTCAATGAAAAGGTAAACTGTTCCCATTGTGCCTGCAATCATCATAATAACGTTCCAGTCAACATTAGAGAGCGCCTGCGCAGGGGAATAGGAATAGCTTGCTCCGCCGTTAACCGCAAAAAATCCTGCTCCGAAAAGGTCGGGCGCATAGGTTGCAACAACGCCGAGCGCAACAAAGATAAGTGCCGAGCAAACAGTGATAACCGGTCTGATTTTCGGAAGTGCCAGCATCAGAATGTAGGTGGCGGCAAAAATTACAAGTGCCGCAATGGTGATAGGGCTCATATTTTTTTCTCCTGATAATTTATTTGGTGGAAAAAGAAAAAGGCAGAATCCGGAATGGATTCTGCCTGATTTTAAAACTCAAACAAACGGGAAAGCCCCGCAATGTTATAAGGAATTAAAATACGATTCATAACAAATAGAATATCGGGTTTACCGAATTCTATGACAGACTCCACCACTTATTCTGAACCGCATTAAAATTATACTCTCTTGAGCTGTAAAAGTCAACCGTATAAAGGGATTTTATCGCAGCTTCCAGGCTATATCGGAGAAGAAAAGCTGCTGCTTGAGACCTTCAACGGTTGTAGCCTTTGAAATGTGAACATATTCGATGCCTGCCATCTCTGCGAAATCCTCAAGCATCTCGGGAGTTGCGTCGTAGGAAAGAACGGTATGATGAGCGCCGCCTGCCATAATCCACATCTTTGCGCCCGTGCAAAGGTCGGGCATTGCCTTCCACATAACTCTTGCTACGGGAAGGTTGGGCATATCCATGATCGGCTTAACGGCTTCGATATCCTGAACGATGAGGCGGAGTCTGCCGCCCATATCAACAAGAGATGCAACAACGCCGCTGCCTGCCTTGCCTTCAAAAACAAGTCTTGCAGGGGGATTCTTGCCGCCGATGCCGAGAGGATGAACCTCAATTCGGGGCTTGTCAGCTGCAAGGGTGGGGCAGACCTCAAGCATGTGTGCGCCGAGAGAATATTCGCTGCCCTCGGTAAGGTGATATGTATAGTCCTCCATGAATGCGCTGCCGCCGTTCATGCCTTCGCACATGGCTTTGATGATGCGTGTCATTGCGGAAACCTTCCAGTCGCCCTCGCCGCCGTAGCCATAGCCC
>JAZPXO010000047.1:0-3591 GCA_045543735.1 Acutalibacteraceae bacterium | reverse complement strand
AACTCCTTGGCTCACAGAACGACATGGCTACGATCCGACTTATTGACAAGTTATCTCTCTATGGTGTAAAATAAAATTAGGAGATGTTGCTATGAATGATATTGTTACAAGAGAGAATCCCAAGGTTGAGGTGTTATCACCAAGAGACCCACGATATGCAATTCAGTTTTTCACTGAAAGTTTGAATAACAAATTATCTCAAGCTGATGCTTTTGTTGAAAGTGTGTATAAGGCGGTAATAAAAGAAGCTTCAACAACATCTCAAATAGTACAATCTTTTCAAAAAGGCAGTCGTTTTGTTGTTGACATGACCGATGCCACTAAAGATGCCATTGACAAAGGACATCTCAAGTTAGTGAGAGAACATGGTAAATTGAGAGCACAGTTGCGTGATGCAAATGGTCACTATGGCTCAAAGTTAGATATCAAAGAAGAAATCTTCAACAAAGGTATCGACCCTGTGGAAATGACAAACGCTCTCCAATTAAAAGCCTTACAGGAACAACTGCAACAAGTGGCTGACCAAATTGTTATGATTAACAGTAGTGTTCTTGATGTTTTACAAGGTCAGCAGAACGACAGAATTGCACTTTTTTATAGTGGTATGAATTTGTACCTTGAGGCGCAATCTGTTAAAAATCTTGAAATGAAGAGTGCTTTGATGGCACAGGCTATTAGAGCCCTTTCAGATGGAACACAGCAACTTAGTGTAACAATGGAGTCTGACATCGAATACTTAACAACTGGTCAATACAACAAATTTCGTGGCAAAAAGTCAGAAACCATTAAAAGTCGAATTGACAGCATCAATAAAGCATTCGGTTTCATCCATCAAGCAACGTTAGCCCGTGCAGCAATTTACTTCGAACAGGATGAATATGTGGCAATGGCGAATGTGCTTGACGAATACTCCCGTTTCATTGAAAGCACCATTACCACTAATGCGAATCTCTTGTCACAGTGCGACCCAACAGACGATGGAACAGAGCATGGTTTGTGGCAATCCCGTGCAAATTTAAAACTCGATGTAAGTGAATTAAGAAAGGCTCTCTCCTCTGGCGGTCAAGAATACTATTTATTAGTAGAGGATGGTAACGATGAAGATTAAAGCAAAGAAGGGTTGCGTTAACCCCGAATGTACACTCTGCAAGAAAAAGGTACACGCTCATAAAGAAGATGTTTTCTGCCCGAGATGTGGTGCATCGCTTTCCTTTGTTTGTTCGAAGTGTCATACCGTTTTACCGGACGGCTCAAAAAAAATATGTATCGGATGTGAGGTCAAAAAAGACGATGCCCAAGTAAAGAGAAATGATATGCTCAAAAAAGTCGGTGCCGGTGCTCTATCTGTTGCATCTGTTGGTGCTTCTGCTGTAGCATTGATTGTTAAGAAAAAATAACAAGATTATGCTTTGCAACCTATCTCTATTTTGTATTATAGGTGAAGTAGTCTATCGCCTTTAGAGCTGAAATTGTTGATATACAACGGTTTCAGTTTTTTTCTTTTCTTCAAAAAGCATCAAATGGTCCTTATTGGGTCCTTATTCTAAAAAACACGAAAGCCGGGAAGCCTTTAGTATCAAGGTCTCCCGGCTTTTTATGAGTCTTTTCAGATGTTTTATGAACGAATTTTGACGATAAATAATCAGCCTTACAATGTATACGTATTGAGAATATCAATTACATCCCTCTTATAGATATTACTGCCGAGAACATCTCCGTTGGCACTGAAACAGATTGCACGGATATCCGTCGGATCTTCCTGATAGGGATTCTGAATTTCTTTGCTCAAATCAAAATATTCGCCAAGATATTTAAGTGCATTTCCGCTTGGAAATATAATATTTCCTTCACTTGCCTCAATGCCTGTTTGACTGAATTCGGCGAGAATCTTTCTTGTTTCGTTGTTATAAGAATTATCGTCATCGAGGCTCACAAGCCATGCAGGATGAACCTGTAATTTTATATCAGGAACATTAACTGCATTTGCGAACACCTTGACATATTCAATCGGAATTGTTTCCTGATGAAAAGCATCGACAGAAAGCAAAATCTCATTGATTCCGCTTTCAATTATCCTTTGAGCAACATATTTTATCCTGTCAGAATCTTTGCTGAAATATCCGTTGGTTATGAGTTGCCTCTGAGGGATATTCATTTCTTTTGCGGCTTTATGAATTGCACAAACGGTTTCATAGCAAAGCAAAGGCTCACCGCCAAAGGTCATAACAGATTTGATATTATATTCTTTTGCGATTTTACGCACCGCATCAGACGCTGAATAATTATCTATTTTGTCGTTGCTTCTATTTTCACCTTGTGAGCAATGTTTGCACTTTCCCGTACAAGCTGCAGTAACAACAAACTCTATTCGGTTGAGGTTTTTCAGGTGTTTATTCATCGGTTATATCCTTTTCATCAGTTTAAAATACTCACCGTCTTTGTCCGCACCGTCAAACAGCACTTGCGTGAATCCGTATTTTTCATATAAATGCAGCGCATTGACATTATCTTTATCAACGCCGATTGTCATTTCGGAATAACCCATTTCTTTCGCTTTTGCGATAAGAAATTCAATAATTTCGCTGCCGATACCGCGGTTTCTGTATTCTTTTTTAACTATCATTCTCGAAACATAAATGCGTTTGTCGGGAACGGTGTAATCGGAGTCGCCTGTATCCATTACCAAAGCACCTTCGCCGATAAATTTGCCGTTGATTTTATAAATAAAAACAAGGCGGTTGCCCGACTTTATCTCATCAAGCCACTTATCGGCAAGCGGTTGCGATTTCATGTTCCAGATATTTGAGCATTTGTGATAGTCCTTGGGATTGAGCAATTCTATAGTGTGTGCCATTTTGACCTCTTTCCGTGCAGATGATTGCACGTTCTGTGATTAAGCATACGGTTGAGCAGAGTTCGGCTGGTGAAAACGACGGTTTTGCTTCTGTATTTTTCTGCGATATCAGCATATTTTTTCTGTCTCTCTTTGCTTCTGCAGCCGAACAGAGTGAACTTGATAAACCACAGGTTAAGGTCGTTTTTGTATCCTTCTTTTCTCCTTGAAAAGCTTCTTTTCAAAGCGCTGAAAAAACATGTTGACCTCGGAAGCAAAAGCAGATATATTTTGTCTGCCTGTTCAAGCCGTTCATCCATAAGCAGATATTCATAGTATCCGTCAATAATCCAGTTATCCTGTGCCATGAATTTTTCAACCCGAAGCAGAGCAAGCGAATCATCAATCGGTTTCCACTCCTTGTCCCACTTAACCTCATCAAGGTGAAGAACGGGGATTTTTTTCTTTTCGGATATATAATCTGACAGATATGTTTTACCACTGCCTGCATATCCCAAAACTGCAATTTTCATTGTTATCCCCTTCTTGCTTTCACAATCAAAAAGTTCGGTTTGATATATTCCTTTACCCAAGCAGGCACTTTTTCAATTACCCGGTCTTCGGGGATGGGTTCGCAGACTTCTTCAATAACAAATCCTGCTTTGGCAAGTGCGTTGATAATATTGCTGAAGGTGCGGTGATATTTTATAACGCCGTCGACATACCAATGGATTTTGCGTTCGCCGGGTTGATTGTAG
>JAZPXO010000046.1:0-28809 GCA_045543735.1 Acutalibacteraceae bacterium | reverse complement strand
TATACACCGAAATTGCGGATACAGTGCATTTAATAATGTGTACAGAAGTGAAAAAATGAATTCACTATTCATCATTCACTATTCACTAAAAAGGTATCACCATGGGATTAAAGCGTCTTGACAAGTTAATAGCGCTCAACTGCAACGTTTCCAGAAAGGATGCACGCAAGCTGATAAAAGACTCCGCCGTTTCCGTTAACGGACGGATTTGTCTGCGCGCCGAAGAGCTGATTGATGTTGAAGCTGACGATGTATCCGTAAAGGGGTATAACTTTACAATCAAGGAGCATATTTATATTATGCTTAACAAGCCGAAGGGCGTTGTCAGCGCAACAAGAGACCCTGCGAAGAAAACGGTCATAGATATAATCCCCGATGACCTCAAGCGGAAATCGCTCTTTCCCTGCGGCAGACTTGACCGCGACACAACCGGGCTGTTAATTATAACAGATGACGGCGCATATGCGCACAGAATCATGAGCCCTTCTCACCATGTTTATAAAACCTACGAGGCTGTTTTGTCTTTTCCTCTTTACGATGAGGATATTGCAAAATTAGAGGCAGGAATCACCCTTGACGACGGAACGGAATGTCTGCCTGCCAAGGTTGAAGCCTTTACCGTTGACGGCATGCCTGCAGGAAGAATCCGTATCCGCGAGGGCAAATATCATCAGGTTAAAAGGATGTTTGCCGCCGTCGGAAATCATGTTGAACAGCTTCGCAGAATTCAGATCGGATCACTTCATCTTGATATGAACTTGCCTGAGGGCGAAAGCAGAGAAATGACCGAAGAAGAAACCGCACTTGTGTTCATTGACGAATAAAAATCGGGTGTGGGCGCAGCCCGCCCTTAACTGTTCACTTTTACCTCTTCACTTAAACACGGGTGTGGGCGTAGCCCACCCTTAACTATTCACTCTTCACTATTAACTATTCACTTTCATATTTAAAAAATTACACATTACCGTTTGCCACCGCGCATAGACTTTTATTATCTGTCTTCGCGAAAGGATGCGGTAGTGTGTTTGTTATTTTAAGGCTCGTTGATGCAGAAAAAAATTATTTTAAAGCTAAAAAACAGATAAAAAAATCGGTTCGCTCTCCTGCCGTTATCCGCAGAGAAAACGGAGCGCTTCCGTTCTGCACCGTTGATATCATCAGAGGCAAACGGGGTATAATATGGGACGGCGTTGAAGAAAAATGCGGCAGACTTGCATCAAGAGTGGTCGCTCCGAAAAGCATTCCTCTTCCCGACAGCGGAAACCTGAAACGGTATATCCCCTCCTCCATATATGCAAGCCTTGTATTCAACACTGCAAAGAGTATTATTTCCGATTCGAAGGCGGACCCCGACAGCTTCTGCATTACGGTAACCGACAGATATGCGCTTTCAGCATCAAGGGTTTGCGAGCTTCTTCCGATGTGCTCATGCGTCAGGGTTATCACCTCAAGACCTGAAAAATATGCACCCTGTCTTGAAAATGCATTGAATTCTTTCGGAGCAACAATCATCGTCCGTTCTTCATATGAGCCGACGCAAAAGCCCGATATTGTTATAAGCTGTGACGGCGTAATCAGTGCAGCCATGAGCAACGCGGCAGTTTTTACATCAAAAAAACGAACCTGCGGAAAGCTTCGTTTCTGCGGAAGCGGAATTGATCTTACTCCCGAACACGCGGAATTCCTGCCTGCAGATATTGATCCGATTGATTTTGCGGGAGCGTTAACCGAATTGTGCGGAAGCAGCAATTATTCAGGCTCGTGCTTTTCGGCGCTCGGAATAAGCTGCGGAAAATGCGCCGACCCCATCGCAACGAACTGTCTGCTTTGCCATATCCGCAGTTCCGCAAAGCAATAAATACTTGACAATATTATTAATATTATATATAATATAGCAGTTAATAACTTATTTTATAAATAAATTAAAGGAGATATATCAGAAATGGAAAAGCAAACTGTTTATACCCGTGAAGATTATGAAAAATTAAGTGCCGAACTTAACCGTCTCAAAACCGAAGGCAGAGACGAAATTGCAGAAAAAATTAAAGAAGCCCGTTCACACGGTGACCTTTCCGAAAACGCTGAATACGATGAGGCTATGAACGAGCAGGCCAAAATGGAAGCTGAAATAGCAAAGCTCGAATCTGACCTGCGCAATGCAAAAATTCTTGACGAAGAAGGTCTCACAACAGAGGTTGTTCATATCGGCTCAAAAGTAAAGCTTTACGATATGGAATATGATGAGGAGCTTGAGTATAAGATTCTCGGTAAGAGTGACCTTGGTAACGGCGTTATTTCCGACCTTTCTCCCGTCGGTTCAGCCATCATGAACAAAAAGGTCGGCGATATTGCAGAGGTACACACTCCTTCAGGCAAGGTTATCAAGATGAAAATTCTTGAAATTTCTAAATAAAAACAGCTTCAAGCGATGGGATATAGCCGCAGCAATGCGCTGCCTGTCGCTTTTTGCAATTATAAGTTAAACCGAAAGGATTGATAAAACATGGCAGAAGAAAAGATTGTCAACGCTGCTCCGGAAGCAGAGCAGGAACAGGATATAAATGAACTCAAGAAAATCAGAATCGAAAAGCTTGAAGCTCTTCAGGCTGCAGGCAAGGACCCCTTTGAAATCACTCTTGCCGAGCAGAGCATTCACAATGCCGACATTATCGCAAGATTTGACGAGCTTGAAAATCAGGATGTTTCCATCTGCGGCAGAATGATGAGCCGCCGCGATATGGGTAAGGCTAATTTCATCGACGTCAGAGACCTTACAGGCAGAATGCAGGTTTATGTAAAGATTGATGAAATCGGCGAGGATAATTTCACTGAATTCAAGAAGTGGGATATCGGCGATATCGTTGAAGTCAAGGGCTTTGTTTTCAGAACAAGAAGAGGTGAGATTTCCGTTCACGCAAAGGCAATCCGTCTCCTTTCAAAGTCACTTCTTCCCCTGCCCGAAAAGTTCCACGGTCTTACAAATACAGACACCCGTTACCGCAGACGTTATCTTGACCTTATCATGAACCCCGAGGTTAAGGATACCTTCGTCAAGCGTTCGCTTATCCTCAGAGAAATCAGAAATTATCTTGATTCGCAGGGCTTCCTTGAGGTTGAAACTCCCATGCTTGTTGCCAACGCAGGCGGCGCTGCAGCAAGACCCTTCCTCACTCACCACAATGCTCTCAACGAGGATTTCAAGCTCCGCATTTCCCTTGAGCTTTACCTCAAGAGACTCATCGTCGGCGGTATGGAAAAGGTTTATGAAATCGGCAGAGTTTTTAGAAACGAAGGCTGCGATACCCGTCATAACCCCGAATTCACGCTCATGGAGCTTTATCAGGCTTACACAGACTATAACGGCATGATGGAGCTTACCGAAAACCTTTACAGACACGTTGCTCAGGCTGTTCTCGGAACAACCGTTATCTCCTACAACGGCGTTGAAATGGATCTCGGCAAGCCCTTCGAGAAGATCACAATGATTGATGCCGTCAAGAAATATGCAAACATCGACTGGAATGAGGTTGAAACTCTCGAGGATGCAAGAGCTCTCGCTGACAAACATCATATCGAATACGAAAAGAGACACGGCAAGGGCGATATTCTTGCTCTCTTCTTCGAAGAATATGCCGAAGAGCATCTCATTCAGCCTACATTCGTTATCGACCATCCCATTGAAATTTCTCCCCTTACAAAGAAAAAGCCCGGAGACCCCAACTATGTTGAACGTTTCGAGTTCTTCATGAACGGCTGGGAAATGGCAAACGCTTATTCCGAGCTTAACGACCCCATCGACCAGAAGGAACGCTTCAAGGCTCAGGAAGCTCTTCTCGCTCAGGGCGACGAGGAAGCAAACACAACCGACGAAGATTTCCTCATGGCTCTCGAATACGGTATGCCTCCCACAGGCGGTATCGGTTTCGGCATTGACAGAATGTGCATGCTTCTGACCGATTCATCAGCTATCAGAGATGTTCTTCTCTTCCCCACAATGAAGAGCCTCGACTGATATGAAAATATCCGTTGCATTAGCCGCTTATAAAGGCGAAAAATATATCGCCGCGCAGATTGATTCCATCCTCTCTCAGCTCAGCGAAAATGATGAGCTTATTGTTTCCGACGATTTCCCTGCAGGCAAAACGCGGGAAATCGTTGAAAGCAAAGCATCCCGCGACAGCAGGATAAAATATATTGAGGGCGAAGGCAGAGGCGTTATCGCAAACTTTGAAAACGCACTGCGCGCCTGCAACGGCGACATCATCTTCCTGTGTGACCAGGATGATGTATGGATGCCCGACAAGGTTGAAACGGTTATGAAAGAATTTGCAAACGGCGCCGAGCTTGTTTTGCACGATGCCGTAATAACCGATGCTTCCCTCAAGCCAATCTCCCCCTCCTGCTTCAGCGTTCACGGCGCAAACCTTTCATTTGCAAAAAACCTTCTGAAGAATACCTTTGTCGGCTGCTGCATGGCTTTCACAAAGGAGCTTCTTGCAGAAACAATGCCCTTCCCCAACGGCATTGCGATGCATGACTGGTGGATTGCGCTTGTTGCCCTCAAAAAGAAACGAAAAACCGTTCTTGTCGGAAAGCCTCTTATTTCGTGGCGCAGACACGGCGAAAACGTTACGGGCGGCAACACAACAGCCTGCCAAAAAATCAAATGGCGGCTCAGGATGCTTTCGGCTCTGGCAAGGATATAGGTATTAGTGAAAAGTTAATAGTGAAAAGTGAAGAGTTTCGGGCGGGCGTTGCCCGCACCCGTTTTATATAATTTGGTCATAGGCAAAGCCTATCCGTAACTCTTCACTCTTCTCCATTCACTGAACCACGATTTCCAATATGTGCCTTGGAAAGGATTTAAAAAATGAACAAAACCGTTACAGGCTGCATTGTGACTTACAATAACATTGACACCATCGACAGCGCCGTAAGCTCACTTTTAAAATGCACCGAAGCGGATTTCCGTCTTTTTATTGTTGATAACGGTTCAACTGACGGAACTCCCGAACTTATAGAAAAGAACTATCCGCAGGTAACAGTCATCAGAAGCGGCGGCAACATCGGCTTCGGCGCAGGTCATAATCTGATTATGGACAGGCTTGATTCCGATTACCACGCTATCATCAATCCCGATATTTCGGTAAGAGACGATGTTATCTCAAAGCTTGCCGCTTATCTTGACGAAACACCCGAAGCGGGTCTTGTTTCCCCCGAGGTAAGATTCCCCGACGGTAAGCCTCAGATTCTCGGTAAAAAGAATCCGTGTCTGCGCTACCTTTTCGCAAGCCATTTCAGAAAAGGCAGCGAGCCCGACGAAACACTCAGGGAATACGCAATGCTCGATGCGGATTATTCAAAACCGTTTGAAATCGAAAACGCAACGGGCTGCTTCATCTTCATAAGAACGGAGCTTTTCAGAAAGCTCGGCGGATTCGACAAACGCTATTTCATGTATTTTGAGGATTGCGACCTCTCGAGAGAGGTCAACCGAGTCAGCAAGGTTGTTTATAATCCTCAGGTCACGGTCTATCACGAATGGCACCGCGATTCAAAAAGAAACTTCAGGCTCAAGCTTATTCACATAACCTCCATGCTCCGCTATTTTGCGAAATGGAGCTTCAGAAAATAAGCCCGAGCGGAAACGGATTTAGCTATGAAATATTTGAAAAATTTTCATAAATACAGATATCTGCTTTATGAAATAGTCAGAAAGAATATCAAGCTGCAGTACCGCAACTCGGTTCTCGGCGTATTCTGGACATTTCTTCAGCCTCTGATGACAACCGTTGTTCTGGTTATTGTTTTCGGCGGTATTTTCGGAGCAGACAGAAACTATACAACCTGCTATCCCATTTACCTTCTTTGCGGCAGACTGGTTTATGAGTTTTTCACGCAGGCAACAAAACGCGCAATGCGCTCAATCAATCTGAGCGCATCTGTTATCAAAAAGGTCTATGTGCCCAAATATATCTATCCCCTTTCAAACATAATCGCGAATTTTATAACCTTTGTTATTTCGCTGCTTGTTCTTGTTTGTTTCATCGTTTATTTCTATTTCTTCACAAGCACTCAGCCGAACATAACGGGCTATGTTTTTCTCGCACCCGTTCCGATTCTCATTCTTCTCATTCTTGCAATCGGCGTTGGTATGATTCTTTCAACGCTTGCCGTTTTCTTTAAGGATATCGAATATCTCTATGAGGTTTTCTGCATGCTGGTTTTCTATGCAACTCCCATCTTCTATCATGTTGACCAGCTTCAGCTTCACCCTGTTGTTTCAACCGTTCTGAAGCTCAACCCGCTCTATTCGATAACTGAAATGTTCCGTTGCTCCGTGCTCTACGGCAGAATGTTCAGCATGAACCATCTGCTTTATGCTCTCGGCTTCAGCGTTGCAACTCTTATTATCGGTTTCTTTGTTTTCTATAAGAAGCAGGATAAATTCATTCTCCATATTTAAGGTGATTTTATGGGCAAACCCGCAATTGTTGTTGATAATGTCAGCATCCTTTTCAACATGAACAAAGAAAAGGTTGATAATCTCAAGGAATACTTTATCAAATTAATAACAAGAAAACTTCATTATAATGAGTTCTGGGCTTTGAAGGATGTTTCCTTTACCGTTGAAAAAGGTGAACGCGTCGGCGTTCTCGGCTTTAACGGCGCAGGTAAATCCACCCTTCTCAAAACCATCGCAGGCGTACTCAAGCCGACAAAGGGCAGCGTTAAATCCTACGGAGTAATCGCTCCCATGCTCGAGCTCGGTGCAGGCTTTGATATGAACTATTCGGGCAGAGAAAACATCTTTCTCTACGGCGCAACTATGGGCTACTCCAGAAAGTTCATTCAGTCCAAATATGACGAAATCGTTGAATTTTCGGAGCTCGGCGAGTTCATTGACTCTCCCGTCAAAAACTATTCTTCGGGTATGAGGGCAAGGCTCGGATTTGCAATCGCAACGGCGGTTGAACCCGAAATCCTTATTCTCGACGAGGTTCTTTCAGTAGGCGATGCAAAGTTCAGAATGAAAAGCGAAGCAAAAATCCGTTCTATGTTTGACAAAGGCATAACGGTGCTTTTCGTTTCGCACAACACAAATCAGGTTCTCAATATCTGTAACAAAGCAATTATTCTTGACCACGGTCAGATTATCGCTCAGGGCGATGCCGCCGAGGTCTGTAAAAAATATAACGAAATGGTTAATGCAAAAAAATAAACCGAAAGGATGATTTTTCATGGTCTTTGCAGCAGTTTTTGCAGGCGGAATCGGAAGCCGCATGGGCAATTCAGACACCCCGAAACAGTATCTGGAGCTTGGCACCAAGCCCGTAATTATCCACACGGTTGAAAAGTTTTTTATCAATGACCGTATCGACGAAATCCTCGTTCTCTGCCCCAAGGCATGGGTCGCTCACACAAAGGATCTTGTTGAAAAGCACCTGCCCGCAGGCAAAAAAATAACCGTTATCGCAGGCGGTGCAACCCGTAACGGAACTCTTGAAGCCGCCATCGAATATATCGAAAAGAACTACGAAACAGACGAACAGACCGTTCTCGTTACCCACGATGCCGTCAGACCCTTCCTCACTCACAGAATCATCTGCGAAAATGTTGACGCCGCAATTGAATACGGCGCATGCGATACCGTTATCCCTGCAACAGACACAATCGTTGAAAGCGATGACGGCATGATGATAAGCTCCATTCCCGAAAGAAAAAGAATGTTCCAGGGTCAGACCCCTCAGTCATTCCGTCTGAAGGAGCTTGAAAGAGTTCTCGCTTCACTGACCGAGGACGAAAAAGCAATTCTCACCGATGCCTGCAAGATTTTTTCAATCAAGAATAAACCCGTTTACATGGTTGCAGGCGAGGTTTATAACATCAAAATCACCTATCCCTATGATTTAAAGGTTGCCAAAACCCTTCTGAAAGGTAAGGATTCGGATGATTAATTCAGTTTACAGACTCGTTGCACCCGGTCTTATTGACATCGCATGCACCGAGCCCGATTTAAAAAGCAGCGTTATTATGCGCCCTGTTTATCTTTCGGTCTGCAAGGCTGACCAGAGATACTATCTTGGCAGAAGAAGCCGCGAAGCTCTCAAAGCAAAACTTCCCATGGCACTCATTCACGAATGCGTTGCAAAGGTTGTTTATGATCCCACAGGCAATTTCAAGGTCGGCGAATATGTTGTTCCGGTTCCGAACATGCCAACAGAAGAAGACGATGTTATTGCCGAAAACTACCGTCTGAGCAGTCACTTCTGCTCAAGCGGTCACGACGGTTTTTTACGCGATTATATCGACATGCCTGCTGACAGACTCGTCAGGGTTCCTGAAGGCGTCGATCTCAAGGTCGCCTCCTTCAGCGAGCTTATCAGCGTTGCGGTTCATGCCGTAAGCAGATTCGAAAAGTTCGCACATTCAAGAAAAAATTCCATCGGTGTTTGGGGCGACGGTAATGTCGGCTATATCACTGCGCTTATCCTGAAAGCTCTCTACCCCGATACAAAGCTTTATATTTTCGGAACGGTCTGGGAAAAGCTGAATTACTTTGCTTTTGCAGACGGCGTTTATCATGTTGACCATGTTCCCGCCGATCTTCGTATCGACCACGCTTTCGAATGCGTAGGCGGCGAAGCTTCACGCTTTGCAATCGCCCAGATTATTGATATGATCAACCCCGAGGGCTGTGTAGGTCTCATGGGCGTAAGCGAAAGCTTCATCGGAATCAACACGAGAATGGTGCTTGAAAGAGGTCTCTGCCTCTTCGGCTCAAGCAGAAGCGGCGTTGAAGATTTTCAGCGCACAATGGATCTGCTCGAAGAAAATCCGAGAATCGCTCAGTATCTTGAAAACCTTATCGCAGGCGTTGTTGAAATCAGAACGATTCCCGATATTCACTCTGCTTTCCAGCAGGATATCAGCCGCAACTTCGGCAAAACCGTTCTGAAATGGGAAAAGTAATATGAAATATAAGCTCTCAGTAATCATCCCCGCATATAACGGTGAAAAGTTCCTTGCCGAAACGCTTGACTGTGTTCTGAGCCAGACTTTAAAAGAAGTTCAGATAGTTATTGTCAACGACGGCTCAACCGATTCAACCGCCGATATAATTGCGGATTACGCGAAAAAACATTCAAATATTCTTGCTCTCAGCCAGCCGAATTCAGGTGTCTCCGCGTCAAGAAACAACGGTATAAAAAACGCTGAAGGAGAATATCTTCTTTTTCTCGACTCTGACGATGTTTTCACCGCCAACTCTTTTGAGCTTATGTGCAATAAGCTTGACAAAACGGGTGCTGATATTGCAATTTGCCGCGTTCAGCGCTTCGGCTTCGGCGGAGAAGAGTTCAATCCGATAGTTGACGAGTTCACAAAAGAGGATTCGCTTGACTGCTACGATAAGCGTCTGTTATGGAATTTTCTTGTCAGCAACAAATGCTACCGCACCGAATGGCTGAAAAAAACAGGGGTTGAATTCCCTGCTCTTCGCTACAGCGAGGACGGTGCCTTCTTCATGCAGGCGGTTTATCATTTCCCGAAGATAACGGGCGTTCACGGTGCTGTTTTCAGATACCGCCGTCACACTCCCGCAGAAGGCAGCTCGGTAACGCAGAGGATAAGCTTTCAGCTCGTCAGCGATTTCTGCAAATCGCTTGATACGGTTTATGATGCAGCGAAAGCCTCTTTTGAAAGAAGCGGCTGCACCTGCGCCGACAAAGAAGCATATCTGCAGGAAATCCTCGCGAAAGCTTATACGGCTCTTGTCAACGAGTTTTACAGAATGATATGGGCCGCAGACAGCGAAACCTGCTCTTTCATGAAAGAAAGATATAATTATCTGATTTCCCTGATGAAGCCCGAAACGGTAAAGCGTTGCAGGCTTAACCACAAGGATATCAGAGACCTTGTTTTTGACAAAAAGGAAATCGGCGAAAATCCGCAGATTACCGTTATTGCAAAGCATCCGACAAAGGAGTTTCTTGAAACGCTCTATGCTCAGTCGATGCCCGTTTTTCAGCTTCTGACAGCAAGCGGAATCGGCAGAGAGAATGTTGTAATTCTTCCTGCCAGCGATTTTGAAAAGCATGCTCTGAAAGCAACAAAAGGCAAAATAACCGTTAACCTTTCAGGCAAAAAGCCGCTCGACCTGCGTTTTCTTAAGGTTGTTTCTCTTCTCAGAGGCTCACCGAAATTTCGCATGCTTCCTGACTCTCTGATTTGTTTGGGAGCATCGCTTTTCCTGAAGTTAAAAAGATAATATCCCGAAAATGAGGAATTGATTTGAAAAAGCTTTTTTATTCGCTCTATGCCTTGTTTTTTAATATCAGCCGCATCTTTCCAATAAAGAAAAACAGAGCCGCGTTCGTTGCGCCCCATAATGGCGGCGATAACGACTCGCTCTCTGTTATGCGAAGATATTTTGAAAACAAAGGCGGATATGACATCGTCAGCATATCGACGCAGGATCTGAAGCTTGATTTTTCGGGAATCGGTTCAATCATAAAATCCTGCCTTAAAGCGGCGGGATTTTTCACTTTCAAGGCATATCTTCTCGCTACCTCGGAATATGTTTTTCTCAACGATAATTTCATGCCCATGGCTTCGCTGAATTTCAGCAAAAAAGCCGTTGTAACCCAGCTTTGGCATGCGGAGGGTGCATTCAAAAAATTCGGTCTTTCCGCACCCGTAACCGAGGATATCCGCGTAAGGGAGAAAAAATGCTCCGAAAAGCTTACATATATCATTTGCTCTTCAAAGTCAATCGTGCCTCACTATGCCGAAGCATTCGGCGTTGAGACAGAGAAAGTACTCCCTCTCGGTTCGGCGAGAATCGACTCCCTGCTTTCAGCGGCAGATACAGTTTCGCTAAGGGAGAGTTTTGATAAAGCTCATCCCGAGTGCAAAGGCAAGAGCCTGGTTCTTTATGCGCCGACCTTCCGCGACAGCGCCGAAAAGGATGCTGCTCTTACCGAAAAAATAGATGTTGACGCTTTCAACCGCGAATTTCCCGACAAGCAACTGCTCATAAAGCTTCATCCGCAGATTCACTCCGCAAAAATCCCCGATGGAGCAAGCGATGTTACCGATTGCGATATCGGCATGCTCACCCTTATATGCGAGAGCGTTATTACCGATTATTCCTCTGTATGCATGGATTTTGCCCTGCTTTCAAAGCCCTGCATTTTCTATGCATTCGATCTTGACGAATATGAGCATGAACGCTCGTTCTATTTTGACTACGAAAGCGGCGTTCCCGGTCCGGTTGTCAGAGACTCCGCCTCTTTGCTTGAAGCAATAAAAAATCCCCGAAGCTCAGAGGATAAGCTCAGAAGCTTCAGGGAATTCCATTTTGATTATGTTGACTGCAACAATGCCGAAAGAATATATAATGCAGTTATTTCAGCCAGCTCTTTATGAGCGCCGCGGCTCTTTCGGCGGAATGTCCGTCACAAGCACTCATCTGCCCGTTTCTGAATTTTTCAATTCGGTCAACGGGCGGATTTTCTTTTGCCCTGCGCAGAGCAGAAACAAGCTCTTTCGCCTCGGTTACCATTTCTCCCGGAAGGTCGTCGGGGAAATTCAGATAAAATCCCCTGTCATATTCCTTATAATCGGGGCAATAGAAAACAGTCGGAACATCAAGCAGACACGCATCGTAAATAACCGAAGAATAGTCGGTTATCAGCACATCGCTGACAGCTGTCAGGGCAAGGGTTGAATCCTGCGATAAATCTATTATATTATTATATACCTTATTAATAAGACTGTAATTCATTACGGGATGGCGGCGGATAACAAATATTTCATCATCCGAAAGCTCCGCGCTGAGCGAATCCCAATCTATCTGCGAATTATAATTAATGCGCTTTCTGTTTTTTTCTCTGAAAGTGGGAGCATAAAGATAAATTCGCTTGCCCTCAAATTCGGGATACTTTTCGTAAACTGATTTTCTGAGCTTATCGGCATCTCTGAAAAGCATATCCGTTCTCGGCAGACCGATGGGCAGACAGACATCCTCGCTGATACCGAATGCCTGCGCATACGCCTTGCGGCAGCTTTCGCTTGTAACGGCAACGGCAGAATACTGCGAATGGGAAGCTCTCTCTTCTCTTTTGGTCAGAACGGTTTTTGCATCGAGACCGAACTTTTTGAACGCACCGCAGGCATGCCAAATCTGGAAAAGCTTCTGATTTTTGCGAAGCTTCGTAAATCTGACATAACGCACATAGTCATCGGTAACGATAACTCTGCTTGTAAGCAGATAATAATAGATTTTCGGCTTGATTTTTGTTGAATGCGGCAGCATTTTCGCAAAGATTATCTTCTTCGCATCAAGCGCATCATAAACCGCCTGCGCATTATCAAGCAGTTTGCCGTCAGCCCTGACGGTAAAGAAAAGAACTCTGTTCTGCAACGGCATCATCCTGCAGATAAAGCACCAGAAATTGTTTATGAAATCCATGATTTTTCGCCTTGTTTTCGGCGGGAACAGTTTTTTGAGAAGTGTTTTCATCGTCTCACCTCGTTTAATGAACTGTTTAAAGTATAGCACAACGAAAAAATAATGCAACAAAAAATAAAAGACCCCGTCTATTGACGAGGTCTTTTTGGCTGGGGAATAGGGATTCGAACCCCAACAAACAGAGTCAGAGTCTGTCGTGCTACCGTTACACTATTCCCCAATGTAACTCGCATGTGGGCTACGGGTTATTATTATACACGCTTTTTCAGAAAAGTCAACACCTTTTTTCAAAAATTTTTCAGTTTTTTGAAAGTAATTCCGCACCGTCGATATTGGTTTTTTATACATTTTCCAATAAATGTCTTGTTTTGGGCATAAGAGTGATTGTTCCTATTGCATTTTTGTTAAAATTATGTTAAAGTTCTTTTAATAGCGTTCAATAATGTTACATTTTAAGTTATTTTGTAAAGGAGTGAAAGCATGTCAACCGCTCCCGAAATGAAAAATGCCGAAACAAAAAAGACTGCTCTCCAGTTAATCAAGAATTTCACAATGGGATTTGTTGTTACAATTCTTGAAACCGTTTCGCTTAACCCTCTTATAAGTCTTTTTGATATGACTCCCCTGCCCGATAAATATGTTCTGATTGCCGCAAACGCAACAACAATAACCGTCTATTTCTTTGTGCGCTTTTTCGTGAACTATTTCTGGGTTTTTCACAGCAAAAGAAGCATCCTGAAAATTCTTCCGATGTTTGCTGTGCTGATTGTTGCATTCACCTTTGCAAATACAAAGATGATTGAAGGAATGACCTTCCTTTTCAATCTCTCCGCCGCAGTTTCCGAAACTCTCGGCGAAGATAATATAATCACCATTTCAAAATTCACCGCCACATTCCTTCTCGGATTTGTAAATTTTGCAATCTGCAAAAAATTCATTTTCAAGGATGAAGCCGCTGACGGCAGGAACGAAAATTGCAAGTGAAAAGTTAATAGTAAAGAGTGAAAAATTTCGGGTGAGCTCTGCCCACACCCGTTCTTTATTAAATCGGTCATAGGCATAGCCTATCCTTAACTATTCACTATTCATTATTCACTAAACAATAAAACGGAGGTAACAAAATATGAACAAAGCATTTGGCCGTATGTTTGTTGAATTTGGCGTAATGCTCGGAAGAATGGAACATGCCAAGCTTGATTTTTATTCTTCAAGAGCAGTCAAGCAGCAGGAGAAAAATCTCAAAACGCTGATGAAGCTCAACAAGAACACCGAATACGGCAAAAAGAATAACTTCGCTGCAGTCAAGTCAATTGAGGATTATCAGAATACCGTTCCCTATTCATGGTATCCCGATTACGCTGATTATATCGACAGAATCGCATACAAGGGCGAAAGAAATATTCTTACCAAAAGATTCCCCCTCAAATTCGCCGAATCCTCAGGCTCAACAGGCAAATCAAAGCTTGTTCCCATGAGCGGCTGGGCAACCTGGGTCTGCCAGTGCTTCAGCTTCAGCGCACCCGTCGGCTGTGCTTATAAGTATTATAAAAGCCTCGGTATGAGAGTTCCTCCTCAGAGAGGCCTGCTCACAATTGAGGTTCTTTCCCACAAGCTTCCCTGCAACAGAGTTGCAAGCGGACTTGCCGCCATACCCATGAATTACCTCAAGCCCATCACTCGCTTCTTTGTGTCATCTCCGAAAGAGGTTATGTATCCCGAATCGCTCAAGCCTATGGATATGCACTATATGAAGCTTCGTTTTGCTCTTCCCAGAACAGATATCAGCTATATCGGAACAGTTTTCATCACTATGGCAGAATCCATGTTCAAGTATCTTGAAGAAAACTGGGAAATGCTCTGCGACGATATCGAAAAGGGCACAATCAACGAAAGCATCACATGCGCTCCCGATGTAAGAGCAAAGCTTCTCAAAAAGTGCAAGCCCGACCCCGAAAGAGCCGAACAGCTCAGAGCAGAATTCCGCAAGGGATTTGATAACGAAGCCATCGTTCCCAGAATCTGGCCCAAGTGCGGCTGGATGTACGGCATGGGAACAGGCGCGCTTTCCTTCTATCAGAAGAAGCTTCGCCGCTATATCGGCGAAGAAATGCCTCTTCACTATGTAGGCTATGCCGCATCAGAAGGTCTCATGGCTGTTCCCATCGAGTTCAATTCCGCAGACTATGTTCTTCTGCCTCAGAACGGCTTCTTCGAGTTCCTTCCCGTTGACGGTCCCGACGATGCAAGACCTCTCACAATCAGCGAGGTTGAGGTCGGCAAGGATTATGAGCTTATTGTTACAAACATGAGCGGCTTCTACCGCTACCGCATCGAAGATGTTGTTAAGGTTACGGGCTTCTATAAGCAGTCACCCACGGTACAGTTCCAGTACAGAAGAAACCAGATTGCAAACATCAGCGGCGAAAAGATAAATCAGAGAGCATTCGACCTTCTCATCAACGACCTTTCCAAGGAAGTCGGCGAGGATTTCGCAGGCTACTGCATCTATCCTGACCGCTCAACATCACCCGGTCACTACATCATTCTTCTTGAGCCCAACAACGAAATTCCCGACAGCGAATGCGCACGCTACGCTGAAATATTTGAAAGAAAACTTTGCGAGACCAATGTTCTCGTTCCTCCGCTGATCAGAAACGGCGCACTCGGTCACTGCGAGGTTAAGTTCCTTCGCAGAGGTACATATGAGGATTACCGCGAAAAGGTGCTTAGAGCAAAGGGCGCAAACCTTAACCAGGTAAAGCCCGTTAAGGTTATCGACAACGAAGAGCGCAAGGAATATTTCTTCTCAAATGTTCGAGATTCTCTTAAATAATTGAGGTGGCAAAATGGTAAATGTTTTAATTGCGGTTTTGTTCTGCCTCTTTCCCGCTCCGATTATTTTTCTTAATAACCGCTTCAAAATTGTTGAAAAGCTGGGTATCGTGCTTATCTGCTATATTGTCGGAATCGTCGTGGGCAATGTCGGAATTCTTCCCGAAAGCTTTTCAGGCATTCAGACAACCATGCAGGATGTCAGTGTATGCCTTGCACTGCCGCTTATTCTGTTTTCGCTTGACATTAAAAAGAGCTTCAAAACAACAAAAACAGGCGTCAAGTGCATGGCTCTTGCGATTCTGTCAATCACAATAATTGCATTCATTCTTCAGCTTGTTTTCCACAAGAATCCTCTCGCGCCTCAGCTTGCAGGCCTTGCAATGGGCGTATATACAGGCGGCACACCCAACCTCACCTCAATCAAGGCTGCTATCGGCGTTGCGGATGAAACCTACCTCATTTTCAACACTTATGATATGGTCATCTCAATTGCCTACATGCTCATAATACTTTCCTCAGGCAAATATGTAATTAAAAAGATATTCCGACTCAAGGATTTTGAGGGTGATAAGAATGTTTCCGTTGACGGCGAAGAATGTCAGGAAACAACATCCTATAAGGGCATGTTTGAACCCAAAACCTTCGGCAAGCTTATGCTCGCCCTGCTCCTTTCTGCGGCAATTGTCGGAGTTTCCTATGTTGCAGGCACATTTGTAAAGGGCTATGAAACAGCTGTTACAATTCTTCTGATAACAACGCTTTCGATTATCTGTTCATTGTTCAAGCCCATCAGAACAATAAAAATGACAACCAACCTCGGAATGTATATCATCTATATTTTCTGCTTCACGGTTGCCACAATGGCAGATATCAATAAGCTTATCCACATTGATGTTACTATTCTCATTTATGTTGCCGTTGCGATTTACGGCAGCATGCTGCTTCACGCACTGCTCTGCAAAATTTTCAAGATTGATTTTGATACAATGATTATCACTTCGGTTTCGGCAATTTGCTCGCCCCCGTTTGTTCCCGCCGTTGCAAACTCTCTCAAAAACAATGCGGCGCTCATCTCAGGCATAACAACGGGCATCATCGGCTACGCCGTGGGCAACTATCTCGGCGTTGCCGTACACTGGCTTTTCAGCCGTTTACCCTTTTAATCATTAATTCTTAAGGAGGCTCGGTTATGAGCAATTATGCGCCCGAAACGGGCAGACCTTTTGAAGAAATCCTCAGAGAGCTTGACTCCTTCGGCAAGGATGACCCCAATTACAAGGAAGCCAAAACATGGAGCCTTGTCTATTACCTGAACGAAGAATACACTCAGTTTCTCGAAAAGGCATATGCAAAATATTTTTCGGCAAACGGTCTTAACCCCACCGCTTTCAAGAGCCTCAAGCGTCTTGAGAAAGAAGTGCTTCGCTTTACGGCTGAGCTTTTTCATGTTGACGAAGAAGCCTGCGGAGTTATGACCTCATGCGGCACTGAAAGCTGCATGCTCGCTGTTAAAACATACCGCGATCTCGGACGTTCGAAAGGCATCAAAAAGCCCGAAATGATAATTCCCGAAACCGCCCATGTTGCATGGGATAAGGGCTCGGAATATTTCGGAGTTAAAATCCGCAGAGCTCCTTTGGCTGACGATTTCGGCGTTGATGTTGCGGCAGTTGAAAAGATGATTAACAAGAACACTGTTATGATTCTCGGCTCCGCGCCCGAATATCCCCACGGCATTATTGACCCCATCGAAAAGCTCGGAGCAATTGCAAAGAAGCATAATATTCCTCTGCATGTTGACTCATGTGTGGGCGGATATATCCTCCCCTTCATTGAGAAAGCAGGTTATAGTGTTCCCCTCTGGGATTTCAGAGTTGAGGGAGTAACCTCAATTTCGGCAGATATCCATAAATACGGCTTTGCGGCAAAGGGCGCAAGCTGTATTCTCTACAGAAACGTTGATTATTTCAAGCATCAGATTTTCGTTCAGGAAAGCTGGCCGGGCGGACTTTTTGCTTCGCCTGCATTCCTCGGCACACGCCCCGGCGGCGCATATGCGGCTGCATGGGCGGCAATTCAGGCAAACGGAATTGAGGGCTATGTTGCCCTTGCAAAGAAAACCGTTGAGGTTTCTGAGCGCCTGAAAAAAGGCATTGAGGATATCGGCTGCTTCAAAATAATCGGCAATCCCATCGCAAGCCTTTTTGCTTATAAATCAACCGACCCTGCAGTCAATGCGTTTGCAGTAGGCGATGTTATGGAAGAAAAGGGCTGGCATATTGACAGACTTCAGTTCCCCGATGCCCTTCATGCAATGGTAACCGCTCCGCACGAAAAGGTTGTTGACCAATACCTTGCAGACCTGCGCGATGCCGTTGAGGTTGTCAGAGCTCATCCCGAGCTTGCCGACAAAGGTCAGGCGGCAACCTACGGTCTTGTTGCCCATATTCCTCTCAGAGGAATGGTACGCAAGCAGGTGCTTGATACCTTTGCGAATTCCTATAAGCTCAACGCGCAGGAGCTTGACCTCTCAGACAGCGATGCTGTTGCTCCCGGCGGAGGAAGCGGCGGCGAAGAAAAGAAAGGGCTGTTCGATAAAATCATAAGCTGGTATGTAAAAAAACAATCAGCAAAAACCAAATAAAAAAGCTTCAGAGTGTTGTCAAAATAATTTTGATAACACTCTCTTTTTTCGTCAATCCGTTCAATTGACAAGCAGAAACAAAGTGATATAATCAAATCATAATAGCAGTAAAAATAACGGAAGTGAAGAAAAATGAACAGCAGATATTCGCTTGATATGACAAGCGCTCCGTTTTTAAAGAAAATATTTATCTTTTCAATCCCCCTGATACTGACGGGACTTCTTCAGCTTGCCTATAATACGGCAGACATCGTTGTTGTCGGCAGATTCGCAGGAAGTGAAGCTCTTGCCGCCGTCGGTTCAACAGGCTCTCTGATAAATCTTCTCCTGAATGTATTTATAGGAATGTCAATGGGTTCGGGGGTTATGGTTGCCCGACATATCGGTTCCGGCAACGATGAAAGAATTCACAACTGTACCCACACAGCAATGCTTCTGAGCGTAATCAGCGGCATTTTTATCGGGATTATCGGCTTTTTCCTGTCAGGCAGAATTCTTGTTCTTATGGGTTCGCCCGAGGATGTTCTCCCCCTTGCAACCCTCTACCTCAAAATCTATTTCATCGGCTGTCCCGGTTCCATGATTTATAACTTCGGCTCGGCAATTGTCAGAGCTACGGGAGATACAAAAAAGCCGCTTATCATCCTTGCTTTATCAGGTCTTGTCAATGTTGCGCTCAATCTGATTCTCGTTATATTTTTCCATATGGGTGTCAGCGGCGTTGCAATCGGAACAATAGCCTCGCAGTATCTTTCCGCAATTATGATTGTTGTTCACCTGACAAAGCTTGACAATGCGTGCAAGCTTATATTCAGAAAACTGCGTATCAACAAGACCGAGCTTCTCAAAATTCTCCGTATCGGTCTGCCTGCAGGTATTCAGAATTCGCTTTTCTCTGTTTCAAATGTAATCATTCAGTCAACCGTCAATTCCTTCGGCTCGGTTGCAATGGCAGGCATCGCCGCAGGATCAAACTATGACTCATATGTTTACACTGCAACCAATGCGATTGCTCAGACAACAATGACCTTCACCTCGCAAAATATGGGCGCGGGAAAGCATGAAAATGTCGGTAAAATCTACCGTTATTGCATAATAATAACCGTCGTTATAGGTACTGTTATGGGTGCTCTCGGAACGGTTTTCAGCGAGTTCATCGTCGGATTTTTCTCAACGGATAAGGCTGTTATCGCAATCGGCGCAGAAAGGCTTGCGCTTGTTATGCCGTTCTATGTTTTCTGCTCGCTCATGGATGTTGCGGCAGGTCAGCTGCGCGGCATGGGAGAATCCTTCAAGCCGATGATAGTCTCTCTTCTCGGCGGATGCGGAATCAGACTTTTCTGGATTTATGCAATTCTGCCACTCAACAGAACTCTGATGTTCCTTTACTGGGCATATCCGATTTCATGGTTTGCAACCTTCGCGGTTCAGTTCTCGCTCTATTTCATTCTTAAAAACAGAATCTTCAGAAAAAATCTGAAGACATAACAAAAAGGCAGGTGTCAGACACCTGCCTTTTGATTTTGCCTGTAACCCCCATAAAGCAAGAAAAAGATGCTTGCGGCAGCATCTTTTTCTGCATGGGGTTGAATTGAGGAGGGGTATTGCGTACTCGAAAAATGAGCAGTACACTGCGGGTTGCGGCTCCCGCTGAGTACATTATGATAATACCCCCGATTTGTTAATTCAGTATGAATTTAATTTTAACATATGTGAGATATTTTATTAAGATTTGAACTCCGAATAAAACTCGTCAATATACTTCTCAACATCAGCTCTTGTCCCCTTGAACGGACCTGCGGTTTCCATTTTGAGCGAAACCGTTGCAGTTGCAGTCAGAAGAGCTTCGGAAATCGGCTTTGTCAGCCTTTCGTTGATATACGCGGCAAAGGTTGTGTCGCCTCTGCCCGTTCTTCCGCTGAGGTTTCTTGCTCTTATCGGACAGGTGTAAAAATCTTTTCCGTCGTATACAAGCACTTCTGTATTATGGGTTATCAGAATTTCCTGCGCTCCCCACGCATAGAGAAGCTTTGCCGCCTCGCATCTGTCCTTCAAGCCCGTCATGATTTCTGCCTCAGCGGCATCGGTCTTGAGGTAGGTTATAAAAGGCAGACATTCTTTTTTCTCATGCCAATCTTCAAAATACATTGAACCGTCATCTGCAACCCTGCGGAGAAAAGCCTGAACATCAAGAGCAACGGGAGCATCCTTGGCAAGCGATTTTATAAGCTCTGCATTGAAATCGCCGTAAACAAGACCTGCAAGATGATAAAGCGAAACATCAAGGTCAGGTATCTCCGAAGCCGAAAACGGTTCGCCCTTTGAAGTGCATCTGCTTGTTCTGCGCTCTTTATCGGGTGTGTGGTAAACATTAACCATATCACAGGAAGCTGAGGACTCAAGACAAAAAATATTTTCAGCGGGCAGGGTAAAGCTTCCGATTCTTTCTGCCTTATCCTTCTCTGCCATTTTTGTTGCCGCGGCAACATTGTGTCCCAGAGCATATGCCGATGCCGAAGAAAACAGCACTGCTCCGCCTGCAAGATGAACCGTATTTCCGAGATGGTCTGTGTTATAGTCCATCGTGACATGGCCTATTATCATTGAACTGTATTCTGCCATTACTTTCCTATCGCCTTTCCGAACTCTTCTTTAAGCTCGTCCCTGACCGCACCTTTGAGAAGATTGAGCGAAAGAATTTCATTTGATTTCATAAAATCGAATGTCATGAAATCGCCGACAATGATATTTACCTTTGAAAGCTTCATCGGGTCATTTGCAATATCGGCAACTATCTTCGGAATGAACGGTCTTATCATTTCATCAAGGTCATCGGGCCATTTAAGCCAGCCGTTTTCGGTTCCCGGATTGGGTGTAAGCTGAGTCTGGAAACCGAAAAAGCCATCGGTGTCGGTTTCGTCAAAATACTTTAGAATTACCTTAGAAAACTTTTCGGGCTTCATGCCGTAAACATCCGATGCCCACGGATACTCAAACGGACATCTGACGCTGTAATCATACTCTGCATTTTCGTTGATAATTATATACTTTTTGCCTGCCCTGCGGATATCTCCGATTGTAAGATTTCCTATATCGGAAATATCGGTAAGCGCATATTTTTCGGGGTTAAGATATGTTTTGATAAGCCTGCTTGTTTCCGCTGTATTGCCGTTATAACTGAGTGAAATCGGACCTATTTTCTGATTCATATAGGTTCTCAGGCTGATGATAAAAAACTCGTTTGTTTCATCGAAAATCTTTTTGAGATCCTTGAACGCTTCCTCCGCACGGATACCTCTCATAACTCCGTGAGCAACAAAAAGCTCGCCTTTTTTATTCGCCTTAAGTCTTATATCGAACATTCTCAGACCGTGTTCATACTGCTCATAGAGAGTGCCGTTCTGACAGCGCGCAAACTTATTCATTCCGATTGTTGCGGAATTATGCGAACCGGGAATTGCAATTTTTGTTATTTTTGCATCATCCTTGATATATGACATCCAGTTTTTATAAAACATAATTTACACCACCTGAAAAATATAGAATTTGAGATAATCCGTTTCAGGAACATTCCAGAGAACGGGATGGTCGCAGCACTGCTGACGGGCTTCAATCTGTTTTAACTGAACGCCCGCATCGGCAGCGGCATCGTGAAGCATTTTGACAAACAAATCATTTCTCATAAAATGCGAGCAGGAACAGGTTGCGAGATATCCTCCGCGCGGAAGAAGCTTCATCGCTCTGTAGTTGATTTCCTTATAGCCCCTCTCCGCGCTCTTTACGGTTTTGCGGCTTTTTGTGAATGCGGGCGGATCGAGAATAATGAAATCATAGGGCTTGCCACCCTGCTTTTCCAGTTCGGGAAGCAGGTCAAAAACATCCGCCGCAAGGAACTCCATTCTGCCGTCAAGACCGTTCCTTTTTGCATTTATTTCCGCCATTTCAACCGCAGTTTTCGAAACATCAACCGCTGTAACTTTTTCCGCTCCGCCCATTGCGGCGTTGAGCGCAAAAGAACCCGTATGCGTGAAGCAATCAAGCACCCTCTTGCCTTTTGCTATTTTTGAAACTGCAAGGCGATTATATTTCTGGTCAAGGAAAAATCCCGTTTTCTGTCCGTTTTCAAAATCAACATTATAACTGATTCCGTTCTCGGTTATTCCGGTAACGGTGCTTTCAGAATGAGGAATCTCTTCATACCATCCCTTATATTCATCAAGGCCTTCAAGAGCCCTGATTGCAACATCGTTGCGCTCATAAACTCCGTTGACCGTCTCACCCATGTCGGTGAGTGTTTTCACAACAGCCTTGTAAATGGTATCCTTTATTTTATCCATTCCGTAGGACAAAACCTGCGTTACAAGGATATCGGAAAATCTGTCAACTGTCAGACCGGGCAGGCCGTCTGCTTCGCCGAAAACAAGACGGCAGCAGGAAAAATCATCGCCCATAACCGTTTTTCTGTATTCGATTGCATATCTTATGCGTCTTTCCCAGAATGCAGGCGAAAAATTATCGTTCGCGTTTGTCGAAACAACTCTCACTCTTATCTTGCTGTTGAGGCTGAGAAATCCTGTTCCGAGATACGAACCCTTCTGCGAAACAACATCAACAAGAGCTCCGTTTTCGGGGCTGCCGAAGGTTTCGGTTATCTCTGCACCGTATACCCACGGATGACCTTTTCTGAGCGAAGCCTCTGCCTTTTTTGTTACGGTGACTATAGGAAAACTGCGTTTTGATTTCATAAAAAATAATTCGCCCGCTTTAAAACCGGACACCTTTCACCTTATGTTTATTTTATAAATATATCACAACGCATTCGCCGTTGTCAACCGAACGGATATGCGGAAACAGCTCCGCCAAATCAGCTTCGAAAAACTGTTAGTTTTAACTAATACCGAAAAAATGAAAAAATATACAAAAAAGCTTCTATTTCACTAAAAAAATCGTAAAAATGCCGTAGCATTTTTTTATATTATATGTTATAATGTTTTAGAATGCAGGATTATGGATTATTTATGCATTCGTCAGAAAGTTTTTAAAGCAGCTATTAAAAATATAATCTCAGGAGGAATGGCTAAATGCTTAAAAAAATCAGTAACATTCCCTTCGCAGGCACTGCTGAGCAGGAAGCTAAGCTTCAGGCTGTAATGGCAGAATGCAAGGGCGACAGAAGCATGCTCATGCATGTTATGCAGGAAGCACAGAACATCTACGGCTATCTGCCCCTCGAAGTTCAGAAGATGATTGCAGAGGGTATGGAAGTTCCCCTCGAAAAGGTTTACGGCGTTGCAACCTTCTATGCGCTGTTCTCACTTTCACCCAAGGGCAAGTACAATGTTTCTGTCTGCCTCGGCACAGCATGCTATGTTAAGGGCTCTCAGGAAATTCTTGACAAAATCTGCGAGGTTCTCGGCGTTGCTCCCGGCGAATGCACATCAGACCTCAAATTCTCCGTTGAAGCCTGCCGCTGCATCGGCGCTTGCGGTCTTGCTCCCGTTTTCACAATCAACGAAGATGTTTACGGCAGAGTTACTCCCGACGAAATCCCCGAAATTCTTGCAAAATATCAGTAATCATAAAAACTGAGGGATGTTAATATGACAATTAACACTATTAAAGATTTGCTCGGAGCCGAGGTTCTTTGCGGAAGCGAAAGCCTGAGCAAAGATGTTCATTCAGCCTGCGGCAGCGACATGATGAGTGACGTTCTGGCATATGTCAAGGATCAGGCCGTTCTCCTCACGGGGCTTGTCAATGCTCAGGTTATCAGAACCGCAGAAATGATGGATATGCTCTGCGTTGTTTTCGTCAGGTCAAAGCGTCCGTCAGCGGATATGCTTGAGCTTGCGGAGGAATGCGGCATAGCCGTTCTCACAACGCCCATGCGTATGTATGACGCCTGCGGTATTCTCTATTCAAACGGTCTGACGGGAAACGGTAACCCAAATGGCTGAGGCTTTAACATTCCATTATGATGTAGACGGCGAAAACTTTACATCGGCAGGTCAGGCATCGGTTCAGGTCAAAAAGAATCTGCGCCAGCTCGGCTTTGACCCCGAAACCATCCGCAGAGTTTCCATCGCCATGTACGAAGGCGAGATAAACATGGTTATCCATGCGGGAGGCGGAACCGCCGATGTCACTGTTGATGACGGCTGCATCGAAATAATTCTTTCCGATACCGGCCCCGGTATCGCCAACATTGAGCAGGCTATGCAGGAGGGCTTCTCCACCGCACCCGATAATATCCGCACGCTCGGTTTCGGCGCAGGCATGGGCTTGCCTAACATGAAAAGATATACCGACTATATGCATATAGATTCGGTTGTGGGTGAGGGAACAACAATTACCATGAAGGTTAATTATTAACCCTTGCGGCTGAAAGGATAGTATGATGAATACCTATATCCATTCCGTATCGCTTGATCCCAACAAATGCACAGGCTGCACGACCTGCATGAAGCATTGCCCCACAGAGGCAATCAGAGTTCGCAACGGCTGTGCGGAAATTGATCCCGAGCGATGCATAGACTGCGGTGAATGCATCCGCAACTGCGTCAACAGCGCAAAAAAGAGCGTGTGCAACACCTTTGATGAAATCAAAAAATTCAAGTATAAGATTGCCCTTCCCGCCCCTGCCCTGTTCGCTCAGTTTGATAATCTTGACAATATCGACTATGTGCTTCAGGGGCTTCTCGATATCGGCTTCGACGATGTTTTCGAGGTATCCAAGGCGGCTGAGATAGTTTCGGCTTACACAAGAATCTATCTTCAGACGGAGGGAATCAAAAAACCCGTTATCAGCACAGCTTGCCCCGTTATCACAAGACTCATCGGTCTGCGTTTTCCTTTCCTGAAGGATAACCTGATGCCGCTGCTGCCTCCCATGGAGGTTGCCGCTTCGATGGCAAGAGAAATGACTCTCAGGGCGCATCCCGAACTGAGCAAGGAGGATATCGGCATCTGCTTCATCTCTCCCTGCCCCGCCAAAGCAAGCTATGCCAAAAACGGCTTCGGCAGCTATAAGAGCGAGGTTGACCTTGTTGTTTCAATGAGCGAGGTTTATTTCCTTCTTATAAATGTCATGAACAGAGATAAGCCCCCTCAGCTTTCTACTCAGGCAGGCAGAATCGGTCTGAGCTGGGCAATATGCGGCGGCGAAGGCTCTGCAATTCTCAACGATAAAATCCTGGCGGCTGACGGTATCAACAATGTCATCTCCGTTCTTGACCAGATTGAGGACGGTAACATTCCGCCGATTGATTTCGTTGAACTCAACGCCTGTCCGGGCGGCTGCGTAGGCGGTGTTCTGACAATGGAAAATCCCTACATAGCAAAAAACAGACTTCACACATTAAGACGTTATATGCCCGTTTCTCTCAACTCCATGCCCGAGGGAGAGCAGTTCATACCTGAGCACCGCTTCTTCACCGATTATCCCAAATACCAGCCGCTCAACAGGCTGAGCGATAACATCGGCGAATCGATGAGGCTCATGGCTCAGATTCAGCAGGTACGCAAATCCCTGCCCGGAATTGACTGCGGTTCCTGCGGCGCACCTACATGCCGCGCTTTTGCCGAGGATATCGTTCTCGGTCACGCGGACAGAAACGATTGCATAATCGCTTATAAAGAGCTTTTCAAAAAGTATCTCGAAAAACGCAACGGAGGTGAAGGCAATGAAAGTGAATGAACTTGCTTCTCTTGAGGGGTTCAGCGCGGTTGCTCTTCCCGACGGTGAAAGAGAAATCGGCGGTGTTTATATCGGCGACCTTCTCAGCTGGGTCATGGGCAGAGCCAAGGCTGACGATGCGTGGATAACCATTATGTCCAACATCAACATCGTTGCCGTTGCGTCTCTTGCGGATGTTGCCTGCATCATTCTTGCGGAGGGCGTTCAGCTTGAAAAAGCAGTAACCGAAACCGCAAGCGCAAAGGGAGTCAACATTCTCTCCTGCTCCATGCCTGCTTACGAAGCGGCTAAAACATTTTTTGAGAAGCTTTGACATGAAAAAATATTATTACGACCTTCACATTCACTCATGCTTATCACCCTGCGGCGATGACGAAATGACGCCTAACAACATTGCGGGCATGGGCGTGGTTGCAAAGCTTGATATCATGGCTCTGACAGACCACAACTCCTGCCGCAACTGCCCTGCGTTTTTCAGAACCGCCGAAGCATACGGAATTGTTCCCGTTGCGGGAATGGAGCTGACAACGGCTGAGGATATCCACCTTGTGTGCCTCTTTGAAAATCTCGAAGATGCATTGAGGTTCGATGCCGCAGTCAGCGAAAAAAGAATTCCGTTCAAAAACAGAGTTGATATTTTCGGCGAACAGATGATAATGAACGAAAACGATGAGGTAATCGGAGTTGAAGAAAATCTTCTTTCCAACGCAACACTCATCACCGTTGATGAAGCCCCCGCGCTTGTTGAGGCGCATGGCGGAATATGCTACCCTGCCCATATCGACAGAGAAGCAAACGGCATTGTTGCAACTCTCGGCGTTTTCCCCGAGTTTCCTTATTTTCCCTGTGCCGAATACCACGACGGCGATAAGCGTAAGGAATATGAAGAAAGATTTCCGTTGCTCTCTTCAAAGCCTTTTGTTGTTTCATCCGATGCCCATTATCTCTGGGACATAAGCGGCAGACTCAACTGCTTTGAGCTTGAATGCAACGACAATCCCGCGGATATCCGCAAAAAGCTTTTTGAAAGGCTGAAAGGCTTATGAAAGAGTTATCACTGAATATTCTTGACATTGCTCAGAATTCCGTTAAGGCAAGAGCGAAGAATATTCTGATTAAGCTTACCGAAACCGCCGACACTCTCACGCTTGTGATTGAGGATGACGGCTGCGGAATGAGCAGGGAAATGGTTGAGAATGTTATCAACCCCTTCTGCACAACCCGCACAACCCGTAAGGTGGGTCTGGGCGTGCCGCTTCTGAAGCTTGCGGCTGAACAGACGGGCGGCTCGATAAGCATTGAATCCGTCAGCGAGCAGGACAACCCTGCGGACTGCGGCACAAAGGTTACGGCGGTATTTTATAAAAACCATCTCGACTTCACTCCGCTGGGCGATATCGTTTCAACGGTAACTGCTCTTATCCAGGGCTCGCCCGATATTGAATGGCGGTTTGAGCATCAGCTTGAGGGCGGCTCGGTTGAGCTCGATACACGTGAGCTCCGCGAAATTCTCGGAGATGTTCCGCTGGATACCTATGAAGTTATCAAATGGATTGAAGATTACCTTAAAGAAGGCTACTCTTCGGTTTCATGAAATAAGTTTATTATTTTAAGAGAGGATAGATATTATGAAATCATTGGCTGAACTTGCTGCTATCAGAGACAAAATGAAGGACAAGGTTGTTCTTCGCGAAGGCAGCGGCGACATCAGAGTTGTTGTAGGTATGGCTACCTGCGGCATCGCAGCAGGCGCAAGACCCGTTCTCAACGCTTTCGTTGAAGGCGTAAGCAACGCAGGTCTCGCTGACAAGGTTATGGTTTCGCAGACAGGCTGCATCGGCGTTTGCCAGTTTGAGCCCGTTGTTGAAATCTACGAAGCAGGCAAAGAAAAGGTTACTTATATCAAGATGACACCCGAAAAGGCTGCAGAAGTTATTGAGAAGCATCTCAAGGGCGGCGCTCCCATTTCGGAATACACAATCACCAACGCTATCTCATAATGGAGGTTAAAGTAATATGATTCGTTCTCATGTTTTGATTTGCGGCGGTACCGGCTGTACTTCTTCAGGCAGTAAGGTACTTATGTCCACCTTCGAGAAGGAGCTTGAGAAGAACGGTCTTCAGGAAGAAGTTAAAATCGTTCAGACCGGTTGCTTCGGTCTTTGCGCTCTCGGCCCCGTTGTTATCATCTACCCCGAAGGAACTTTCTACAGCAGAGTTGCTGAAAGCGATGTTGCTGAAATCGTTTCAGAGCATCTTCTTAAAGGCCGTCTTGTTGACAGACTTGTTTACAAGGATGTTGACGAAAGCGTTATTGAAGAAGCAGGCAAAACTGTTTCACTTAATGACACAAACTTCTATAAGACTCAGAAGAGAGTTGCTCTTCGTAACTGCGGTCTTATCGACCCCGAAAACATTGACGAATATATCGCAATGGACGGTTACGCAGCCCTCGGTAAGGTTCTCACTGAAATGACTCCTCAGGAAGTTATTCAGGAAGTTATTGACTCAGGCCTCAGAGGCAGAGGCGGCGGCGGCTTCCCCACAGGCCGTAAATGGAGCTTCACAGCTGCTAACGCTGCTGACCAGAAATATGTTGTTTGTAACGCTGACGAACGCGACCCCGGCGCATTCATGGACCGTTCAGTTCTTGAAGGCGACCCCCACTGCCTTATCGAAGCTATGACAATCTGCGGCTACGCAACAGGCGCATCCGAAGGTTATGTTTATGTTCGTGCAGAATATCCCATCGCTGTTAAGCGTCTCCAGATTGCTATTAAGCAGGCTAAGGAATACGGTCTCCTCGGCGAAAACATCTTTGATTCAGGCTTTAATTTTGATCTTCACATCCGTCTCGGCGCAGGCGCATTCGTTTGCGGTGAAGAAACAGCTCTTATGACCTCAATCGAAGGCAACAGAGGCGAACCCAGACCCAGACCTCCCTATCCCGCAGTTAAGGGTCTCTTCGGCAAGCCCACAACTGAAAACAACGTTGAAACCTTCGCAAACATTCCTCAGATCATCCTCAAGGGTGCTGACTGGTTTGCATCAATGGGTACAGAAAAGTCAAAGGGTACAAAGGTATTCGCACTCGGCGGCAAGATTGAAAACACAGGTCTTGTTGAAATCCCCATGGGTACAACCCTTCGCGAAATCATC
>JAZPXO010000045.1:0-29912 GCA_045543735.1 Acutalibacteraceae bacterium | reverse complement strand
ATTGTCTTCCTAAGACCGCTTGGCCTCCGACTTATTGTATGTGCATGCCAGGTCGAAAGAAGCCAGCATCAGAACCGTGAGGTTGCCATGAAGATGCTCAAGTCCAAGCTTATCGAAATCAAGGAACGCGAGCATCTGGATAAAATTGACGATATCAAGGGTGAGCAGAGAGAAATTGCATGGGGCAGCCAGATCCGCTCCTATGTTTTCATGCCCTATACTCTTGCAAAGGATCACCGCACGGGCTTTGAGGCAGGCAATATCAACGCTGTTATGGACGGAGACATCGACGGCTTTATCAATGCATATCTTAAAATGGAGTCATTGAAGAATTAATTCGTATCTTCTTCTGTAAATTCTGTGATCGGAGGCGGCGGCATGAAATTCATTGATATAACAAAAAGATATTTCAGCTGCGAGGTTTATCCGGGCGACCCTAAGCCTGAGGCTGAGCAGATCGCCGAAATCGGCAAGGATTCCGAATGCAATCTCACGGTTGTTCATGCCTGCGTGCATAACGGAACCCATGCGGATGCGCCGCTCCATTTTTTGCCGAACGGAACACCGATTGACGAAATGGTTCTCGATGCTTATATCGGACCGTGTACGGTTATTGAGGTGCCGGGAGGAGTTATAACCGGAGAATATGTTGACAGATATTTCCCGAAATCCTGCGAGCGTCTTCTTGTAAAAGGCGGCGGAAGAGCATATTTTATGGATTCCTCCGCGCAGGAGCTTGCGGACAGAGGTCTGCTGCTTATCGGAACGGATTCGCTGTCCGTCGGCTGCAAGGGCAATCAGGTCGGACCTCACAGAGCATTTCTCAGCGAGGGAGTTGCAATTCTTGAGGGGCTTGATCTGACGAGGGTTGAGGCAGGAGAGTATTTTCTTTTTGCTCCGCCCGTGCCGTATGACGGGCTTGACGGAGCGCCTGTCAGAGCGGTGCTGATTTCCGATTATATTTTCTGGTCAAAATAACAACAGACTTAATGTTGCCTTTTGAGGTGTAAAATGAAACGGATATTTGATTTCACGGTGAGCCTTCTGCTCATCATAATTCTGATGCCGCTGTTTCTTATAATTGCCCTTGTTGTGCTTGTTGATTCGGGCTATCCCGTTATCTTCAGGCAATACAGAGTAGGAAAGGGCAACAAGCTTTTCTATATCTATAAATTCAGAACAATGAGGGTCAACACCCGCAACGCCGCAACAGATGACCTCAGCGAGGCGGAGCAGGTTATCACCAAAAGCGGACATTTTCTGAGAAAAACAAGCCTTGATGAGCTTCCGCAGCTTTTCAATGTTCTTACGGGCAAGATGAGCTTTGTCGGTCCGAGACCGCTGATTCCCGAAGAAAAGGAAATCAGACAGATCAGAAAAGAATATAATGTTTATTCTGTTCGTCCGGGAATAACGGGACTTGCTCAGGTTAACGGCAGAGACATGCTTTCGGCAAAAGAAAAAGCTCTGTTCGACAAAGAATATGTCGAAAAACAGAGCATTTTGCTTGATATCAAAATAATGTTCAAGACGGTTCTCGTTGTTCTTAAAAGAGAAAACATTCTTGAAGGCGGCGAAAAAGGAAACTCACGCAACCCCTAAATATTCTTCAAGGCATTCGCCGCTTGCCTTCATTGCTTTTGCGGCTTCAACCCCGACATATCTCCAATGCCACGGCTCATAGATAATCTTGGTGATATGTTGTTTATCCTCGGGGTAACGAAGAATGAATCCGTAGTCAGCGGCGTTTTCGCAGAGCCATCTGAATTCATCTGTGTTTTCAAAGCTTTCCTCAAGGCTGCATATATCCATCGCAAGACCTGCGTTATGTTCACTCGTGCCGGGGGGAAGAATTATTGTTGCGGCTTTCTGGGTTGCTTCAACCTTGTCGTAGCCTTCGCCGATATAATAATTGATTTTTCTTTCAAAATTTCTTGTCTGGCGTTCAACCGAGCGGTAGCCCGAAATCGGAACAAGATGAATTCCGTCCTCATAAGCAGCCTTGTACATTTCATCGTAATAAGGTGCAACTCTTTCGTCGAGATACATATCATCGTATCCGCCCTCAACCGCATTTGCAAGCTCGGGCTTATAGCCGTCGGGCAGGATGTAATCGCGGTTAACCAGAATCAGACGCCAGTCGGCAACGTTCATGTTTGCGTAAGCGGGCATGAAGCCTGCATAGGCATATGCATATTCGTCAACAGCTTCGGTTGCTGCAGCTGTAGCGAAAACCTCTTTGGTGTGCGAAACAACCTCGTCGATAACAGTTTCGGTGTCGGTGACGGCATCGGTTTCAATTTTGTTTCCGGAATGCTCCGTTGCACTGCTGCCGTTAGTATCTGTATCAACATCGAGAGAATTGTTTTTATCGGTTATAACAAATATTCCGTAGCCGACAAGAACAACCGCCAGAATGCCGAAAAGAACGGCGGTAAGAGTTTTTTTCATTTGATAACCCCCATATATACTGAAAATTCTTTATCTATTCTATACCCATTTCAATTAATTGTCAAACGGTTGAAAGATAATTTACATATCGGTAAAAAATGAAAGGAGAGTGTTTGTTTTGAAAGCAAACGAAAGTGTAAAGAATTATCCTTCGGAAAGAAGGATGTATGCTAACTACACGGCAAGAAGTATCAAAAAGGTCTGCAAAGAGATCGGTCCCCGTTTTGCGGGCTCGGAGCAGGAAAAAAAGGCAGTTGAATATATGGCTGAGGACCTCAGAACATGCTGCGATGAGGTCGGTATGGATGAATATACCGTCAGCCCCATGGCTTTTCTCGGCTGGATACCCCTCACGGTTATCCTTATGACGGTTTCCTCGCTTCTGTTTTTTGCTGTTGCATTTTTTAATCTTGTATATCAGCTTCTTTTTGTTTCAATCGGACTTATTGCAATAAGCCTTTTCTTTGTTATAACGGAGTTCCTTTTCTATAAGGAAACGCTTGATCCGTTTATGAAGAAAAAGACCTCATACAATGCCTACGGTTACAGAAAAGCTTCGGGCGAAACCAAACGCCGCATCATTTTCTGCGGACATGCCGATTCTTCAATGGAATGGCGTTTTACCTATTACGGCGGACCGAAGCTTGTTATTCCCGTTATCGGAGGCAGCTTCCTTGGTATTCTTGTAACTCTTGTCTGCGATATAGTTGTTATCGTAAAGAGCATCATTAACCCCGAATTCATCGCAACAAGAGCTGTTGATATTATCAGCTATGTTCTTCTTGCGTTTGTTGTTCTTTTTCTTTGCGCATCCCTTTTCTATGATAAGAAGAGAATTGTTGAGGGCGCAAACGATGACCTCACAGGCTGCTTCTCTTCAATCGCAATGCTCAAATATCTCAAGGATCACGATATCCGCTTTGAAAACACAGAGGTATGGGCTCTTTGTGCAGGTTCTGAGGAAATCGGTCTGAGAGGCTCCAAGGCTTTCTGCGAAAAGCACGGCAAGGAGCTTGAGAATGTAGAAACTGTTTTCATTGCAGTTGATACAGTACGCGATTTTGACTTCATGGCTATATACAATAAGGATATGACCTTTACGGTAAATAATGATGCCGATGTTTGCAAGCTTCTCAAAGAGGGCGGCAAAATTGCGGGCTACGATCTTCCTTATAAACCCGTTTCTCTCGGCGCAACGGATGCTGCGGCGGTAACAAAGAGCAAGTGCGGAATCAAGGCTGCTGCTTTTGCTGCAATGGACCCCGCTCCTGCCCGTTATTATCACACAAGACTTGATACTCACGAAAATATTGATCTTAAAACAATCGAAGCAGGCGTTGATATCTGCCTTGAAACGATGTTCCTTTATGATGAAAAAGGTCTGGATGTATAATTAAGTTAGGCAATTTCAACAAATAAAGCTGAACTTTTTTTAACCATCTAACAAAAATTTTCGTTTTTTAAAAATTATCTGTTTTATTGCAGAATTATATGTTATAATCAAAAAATAGCAACAGCAATATTCTGCTTGCGAAAGGAGAAACATCTTTATGAAGAAAAAAATTCTTGCAATAGTAAGCATCATTCTCACATTCTCAATGCTTTTTGTTTTTGCAGGTTGTAACACGGAGCCTGAGGTTGAGGAAACAACAACATATAAGGTTAACACACCTCTCCCCGTTGACATCACAAGCTCTGTCAATGAAGAAGGCGAAACAATAACAATGACAGACTATACCCCCGAGCAGCTTGAGGCTAACTCTGACAAGATTTTTGCATATTTCCTTGCTCAGTCAGAAGAGCTTAAGACCGCAAAGGCAGCTGTCAGAATCGGTCTCTCAAAGGGTATCACCAAGTCAACTGACGAAAACGGTGACAGCATTCCTTTCAGCAATAACGATACTCTCAACGCATCAATCAAGACTCTTTCAAACTATATGCTTATCACAGGCGCAAGCCAGGAAAATCCTCAGGGCTTTGTAGGCACTGAAAAGGGTCAGGTTGTTGTCCTTGATTCAGAAACAGAATACGGCGAAAAGAATCTTGCAGAGGTTCTTCCTCTCGAGCATCTTTCAACTCTTACCCGCGAAGAGGTTGAAAGCGCAACATGCAAGGACGAAGGCCCTCTCAGAACAATTACAATCACTCTCAAGAGCGGCGCTGCTCCCGAAACAATCGAAAAGGCTTACAGCATGGGCAACAAGGAAGAAATTCTTGCCGAGCTTGCAACCGCAAAGGATTACATGGCAGTTGTTTCGGATCCCGTTCTCAGCTATGATAACTGCCAGATGATCGTTACAGTTAACCTTGAAACAGACGAGATCACTGCAATCGAATATATCAAGCGCATCAATGTCAGCACATCGGTTGTCGGCGCAGGCACTCTCGCAGGTCTTGAAGAAACTCCCGTTAACTTCTGCTTTGAAAGCTTCCTTAAATATGAGCTTGACAGAACAGATCCCAACGCACCTGTTGCAGAATAATTAAAAATTTCCGCCGCGTCTTTGGATGCGGCGGTTTGTTTCTTAACTGAAAATATTTAAACGGAGCGAGAAAAATGAAAAAAATTCTGTTATTTGCAATTGTTGCCGTTATGGCGTTTTCTCTGGCATCGTGCAATAAATCGGGTACAAAGGTTAAACTCGACGAAAATATCACCCAGAGCGAATTCAATGTCAAACAGCAGCGCGTTATCGACTCTTTCGGTGTTTCGATTGAAAACAGCGCAATCGTTGGCTATAAAATCGCCGATGAATATCTCGAATATGTTGTTGTTGAATATCAGAACGGCAAAAAATCGAGCGAGGCAACCTACCGTTTATATACCGATGCTTCCTATTACAAAAAGGCTTTGGCAGAATACGGTGAAAATCCTTCAATAATCAGCAACGATGATGCAAGCTATATCAAAATAGCTTCAAACAACGCCAACACAGGCGTATACAAAACTGATTTTGAAAAACTCGATACCGATTATTCGCTTAAAACTCCGAGCGGAGTGCAATAAAAACAACCGACGCATTTGATAATGCGTCGGTTTTCTTATTTTTCTCCCTGTTTCTTTTTGATTTTCTGCCAGTTGAAAAATCCGTATACATCGTTTGCAAAAAATGCGGCGAAGCACGCAATCATGGGAATATATTCGGGGCTGTTCTGAGAGGCGATTATCCAGAGGATTATCAGCACAAGGTCGTTTGCCGCATATGCGAGAGCATAATAAGGGCTGCGGCAAGCGGTCAGGTAAGATGCAAGAAAGCTCGTTGTTATAGAAACAGTGCTGATAATCAGGCTTGCGTTGCCGAGGGTTTTGAGAATGAAATAGAATGCCGCGGTGACTGCAACCGACAGAATAACCATCGCGTATTTCTGCCGCTTTGTCATTTTTCCGACGGTAACCTCTTTCGTGCCCTTGAAGGGGTGGCGAAGCCAGCTTATGACTGCGATTATTGCAATCGGTGCGGTCATGCCGAGGTAGGTTATCATTTCTCCGTAATATTGCTGTGCGAACGAAACAATTCCGTAAAGAACCGAAAAAACAACTGTCAGCACCTGTCCGATAACATAGCCCTTTGCAACGAATATCAGCGCGGTAACGCCTATCAGCGATGCGGCAAGCGTCATGAGGTTATCCGATCTGAAAGCGAAAAACGAAGCTGTAACGGTAATAACCGATGCGATCCACAGACATATTTCAAATCTGCTTAAATCCTTAAAAGGGTTTTTCAAAATGTATTCCTCCCAAACAAAAAAGCACCCGCCAATGTATCTTCAAAGACCTAACGTTACATTGCGAATGCTGAGCATTACTCTACCCGGTGGCAGTGAATATTATATTGTATATATTATAACGGAAGAAAATAAAGTTGTCAACAGATTCAGCTTAAGGAAAATCGGATTAAATACAGATATTTCTGCCCGATTAACTGTATCTTTTTTTTGCTGAATTTAGTATCATAATATAGTATTTTATTAAAAGGGGACAGATTATATCATGCTCAAAAAGATAACAGCGGTTATCCTTGCGCTGACGATTGCGTTTTCGGTCAGCTTTTCGGTTGTTTCTGCGAGCGGAAAAACCGAAAAACAGGAAACGGAAATTCTGAGTTTAAAAGATTACAGAGAGTATCTGCGAGAAAACGGTTATCCTGCTATTACAACGGAAAACTATCTTAAGGTTGCAGGCTTCATTTCAACAATTCACAGAATTCTGACGGGGCAGATACTGAACCCTAAAGAGCATTTTAATGTTACTGTTGACTCCCTTGTGGAAGAAATCAGCGACTATGCGCTTGAAAGATCGGGCTTCAATCTGAATGAAATTCTTCACAGACTGCCCAACATCAGCAAGCCTGCCGAGCTTATCGTAAACACCTTTAACATTGATACCGAGGCACTCAGAAACGAGTTTTATGCGCTCCGTGACGAGTGCAATGAAAACGGCGAGGGCAGCAAGGCTGCTATATACCATTTCCTCGGCGTTTATATGAGCGTTATTGAACTCTGCGAAATTTATGCCGTTCCCGTTGAAGGTAATCCAGAGGTTTATGAAATAATGCTCAGATTAACTTTAAAAGACGGCACTCAGGAGGTAAATTCCCCCGGAATATTCATAAACACCGTTACGGGCGAATGCACCAACAGAGATAATTCGGGCATGGCAGGCATAGGCTTCAACTTCAACATTGCCGAAATGACGATGTATGCAACGGTTGACTGCTGGATGAGAAATTTCGGGTTCTGCCTTTTTTATGATGTAATTGCAGGCTCAATGCCTTATTTCTTCAATTATAATACAAGAAGATTTAAGTTCGAATATGACGGTCTTGAATGGATGATTCAGATGTGGAAGGGCAACTATGTCATAACCAACGGCGGCGAGGTTGGTCTCTACAGCAGAACAGCCGATAAGTCAGGAACTTTTTACAACTGCGCAACCGATGAACAGATGCTCGATATGTCAATGCAGATTTATGCAGGCGAAGAGCTTCTGGTCGATAAACCTCTGCAGAAGCATTGGTGGATAAACGGCTTCCATCTTAACGGAAGAATGTATCTTCCTTCAACGCTGACTCTCAAGTCAAGCATTGTAATGCCCGATGAAGAAATGCTGAATGCCTTCTGCGAATCTATAGACAATCATTACAGAAAAGATGTTACCTATACTGTTGACGGGCTGACCGTTAACCTCGTCTGGTAAAAAATATTAAATAAAAAGAGCTGCTTCACGCAAGGTGAAACAGCTCTTTGCTTATTTGTTTTTCAATCAGCTGATAACGGGAATGAATGCGTTGTGAACAGCTTCAACAGCCTTGTCAGCATCCTTTGCGTCGATGAGAACGGAAATCTTGATTTCGCTTGTTGAAATCATCTGGATGTTGATATCAGCCTCGAAGAGAGCTTCAAACATTGTTGATGCAACAGCGGGATGAGTTTCCATGCCTGCGCCGACAACCGAAACCTTTGCAACATCTGTATCGCAAACGATGTCAAGACCTGCAACAAGGTCAAGGCTCTTGAGAATTTCAACAGCTTCTTCGCCGTGGGACTTTGCAACTGTGAAGGTGATATCCTTTGTGTCGCCTCTGCCGACGGACTGAAGAATGATGTCAACATTGATATTTTTAGCGGCAAGCTTGCCGAAGATTTTGAAAGCGATTCCGGGAACATTGGGAACGCCGATGATTGAGATCCTTGCAACATCGGTATCCTTTGTTACGCCTCTGACGAGCATTTTTTCCATGGTGGTGACCTCCTTAACGATTGTGCCGGGTGCGTGGACAAGACTTGAAAGCACCTCAAGCGTTACATTGTATTTCTTAGCCATTTCAACCGAACGGTTGTTGAGAACCTGCGCGCCGAGGGTTGCAAGTTCAAGCATTTCATCATAAGTGATTTCGTTGAGCTTTTTAGCGCCCTTGATTTTTCTGGGGTCAGCGGTATAAACGCCTTCAACATCGGTGAAAATCTGGCAACGGTCTGCGTGCATTGAAGCTGCGATTGCAACTGCGCTTGTGTCGGAGCCGCCTCTGCCGAGGGTGGTGATATCGTCATATTTGTTGAGACCCTGGAAGCCTGCAACGATAACGATATTCTTCTTGCCGATTTCAAGCTTGATGCGTTCTGCATTAACCTTCTTGATTCTTGCGCTGCCGTAAACCGAGTTTGTTGAAAAACCTGCCTGCCAGCCGAGAAGGGAGCAAACGGGATAGCCAAGCTTTTCAATTGCCATTGCAAGAAGAGCAATTGAAATCTGTTCGCCCGAAGCGAGGAGCATATCCATCTCTCTCTTTGAAGCAGAGGGGTTAATTTCTTTCGCCTTGTCAATAAGGTCGTCTGTTGTGTCGCCCTGAGCGGAAACAACAACAACAACGTCGTTGCCTGCCTTATAGGTGTCCGTAACGATTCGGGCAACATTCATAACTCTTTCAGCGTTGGCAACCGAGCTGCCGCCGAATTTCTGAACAATTAGTGCCATAAGTAACCTCCATTAGGGATTAATAGTCTGTAATTCTGATAACGGATTCTACGTTTGCAAGATTGATTGCGGGAAGCTTTTCTGCAAGCTCCTTCTCGCTGAGCATCTTTGTTACAAATGCAAACTCTCCGTCGGGAGCATCAGCTCTTGCAAGCATCGAAACTTCTCCGAATGCTTTGTTGACCTGAACAAGAGCAGCAGCGGCATTGTCAGCAGTCATGCGGATATAGAAGCTCGATTCTGTGTCAAGGTAGCTTGCAACATAGCCGTCCTCGCTGTCCTGCCAGCCGAAGAATTTTTTGCTTGTCATGTGTCTTGCACAGTCGATAACATCGGCAACAACCGCGCTTGCTGTGGGCATTGCGCCTGCGCCCTTACCGTAGAAAACAACATCGCCGATTGCGTCGCCTCTGACGAGAATTGCATTGAAAACATCGTCAACGCTTGCAAGCTGGCTGTGATTCTGAACAAAAGCGGGAGAAACCATAACGGCAACTCTGTTATCCTCAAGAAGCTTTGCTCTTGCGATAAGCTTGATAACTCCGCCCCATACTCTTGCGTATTCAACATCTGAAAGGGTTATCTTGCGGATGCCTTCGGTATAGACCGAATCGGGATAAACATGCTTTCCGAAGCAGAGAGCGGCGAGAATGCAGATTTTTCTGCATGCATCGAAGCCGTCAACGTCTGCGGAGGGATCGCGCTCAGCATAGCCGTTTCTCTGAGCGAGGAGAAGAGCCTCGTCAAAGGTCATGCCGTCGCTGATCATCTTTGTGAGAATGAAATTGGTTGTACCGTTAAGGATACCTGCAATTTCGTTGATATCGTTTGCTGCAAGGCACTGGCTGATGGGACGGATGATGGGAATACCGCCGCCTACGCTTGCCTCAAACAGGAAGTTAACATCATTTTCTTCTGCAACCTTGAGAAGCTCACAGCCTTTGGCCGCAACAAGCTCCTTGTTGGAGGTCACAACATGCTTGCCTGCCTTGAGGCTTGCAAGAACATATTCATATGCGGGGTGAAGACCGCCCATTGTTTCAACAACAATTCTGACCTCGTCATCCTCAACGATTTTTGCGAAGTCCGAAATTACGAGATGCTCGTAAGGATCTCCGGGGAAGGTGCGGCGGTCAAGAATATATTTAAGCTCCATGGCATCCTGAAGGCTCTTTTTAACAATATGCTCATGGTTCTTTTTAAGAAGGCTTGCTACGCCGGAGCCTACAACTCCGTAACCCATAATGGCAACGTACATCAAACGCACTTCCTTTCTTAAAAAATAATAATTGAATATATATTATCACACTTTTTCGGAATAATAAAGAGATAAATTAAAACTTTGTTAAGTTTTTATGTATTTTTGCTTAGTTTAATTGCCTTTTTATTCAAAATGGTGTAAACTGAATTTTAACATCAGCAAATTTTTACATTAAAAATTGTTCAGGGGGTGTCATCCGTTGACAGTTGTGGAAAAGAGAAGAGCAATGCTGATAAATTCCGCATATTTTGCATTGCTTGCCGCTGCATATTATTTTTTCATGAAATATGCACTTGAAATAGTTGCGCCGTTTGTTTTTGCGTTTCTTATTGCTCTGATTCTTCAGAAGCCGATCAGATTTCTTTCCCGGAAAACAAGAGCGCCGAAGAAGTTTGTGGCGGTTCTTACCGTTCTCGTTATTTTATGCACCGTTGTCGGATTTGTTGCGTTTGTCGGATATAAGCTCGTTGCTGAATTCAAGAGCTTCGGGCAGTTTGTTGTTTTCAAGCTGAATAACCTGCCGCAGACACTTGATTCTGTAAGGGAATGGCTGCTGGGAGTTATCGCGTTCCTTCCCGACAGAGCCGAAACCGCGGTTGCGGAAACGATAAACGGATTTTTTGCCGATCTGATAACCAGAACCGCGGAAAACGGAATTGCGGGTCTCGGCGGAGAGGGCGGATTGCCCGAAAATCTTGACCTTTCAATGCTTGCAACTCCTCTCGGAGGAATCTGGTCAACAGCAAAGAGAATTCCGTTTATTCTGACGGCGGTTCTCATCAGCATAATAGCCTGCTTTTTCATCACGAGCGATTACGATAACATTGTAAGCATGATAAAAAGAAATGTTTCCCCGAAGCATGAGATGGCTTTTGTCAAAACAAAAAGACTTTTCAGCGATGTGCTCGGCAAGATGTTCAAATCCTATGCCACAATCATCTTTATAACCTTCTGCGAAATGGCAATCGGTCTGAACATTCTTTCCCTGTTCAACATCTATAAGGGCGGCTATATAATTGCCATTTCAATTATAACCGCGCTGCTTGATATTCTTCCTGTTTTCGGAACGGGAACCGTGCTGATTCCGTGGGCAATTTACAGCTTTATAATGGGAGATATTCCGTTTTCCATAGGTCTTGTTGTTCTTTATGTGCTCATCACCGTTATCCGTCAGGTTATAGAGCCTCATCTGGTTGCCATGAATGTCGGCATACATCCGATTTTCACCCTTGCAGGCATGTATGTCGGAATTCAGCTTTTCGGCGTTATCGGTATTTTTGCCCTTCCCATCACATTTGTTCTTATCAAAACTCTCAACAGCGAGGGCATAATTCATCTTTGGGGTAAAAACAGCGAGGATGTAACTCCGCAGAACGATGATACCGCAGACAGCGATAATTCGGATAGTGAAAATGACGGAGAAAACATGCCGAAGAAACAGACAAACAGCACAAATGCATCGAAAAATAGCTGATTATTCTAAATCAGACTTAAATTTTAAGAAAAAATCACAAAAAAATTATTGAAATGGTAAAACTTTTGTGATATAATCACATTTAATGTGGCACTTTAATTCGTTGAAATTAAAACACTGAAATTTTTACTGCCAAAGGCAGTTTCGCCGCAGGGCAGACAGATATGCTGCTTTGCAGAGCGTATTTAAGGAGGAAAATCTTTTGAAAGCCTACAGTGCAAAAGACATCAGAAACATCGTGCTTGCCGGTCACAGCGGCAGAGGCAAAACAACTCTTGCTGAAGCTATGCTCTATATCTCCGGTGCAACAGAAAGACTCGGCAGAGTAACAGACGGCAACACCGTTATGGACTTTGATGCGGAAGAAAAAAGACGCAAGAGCTCAATTGCATCCGCAGTTGCATCATTTGAATGGAAAAATACAAAAATCAATATAATTGACACTCCCGGCCTTTTTGACTTTGCGGGCGGCATGAGCGAAGGTATGCGCGCAGCAGGCGCAGCTCTCATCGTTCTCGCTTCGGGCAGCACACTTGATGTTGGCGCCGAAAAAGCTTATAAGGCTGCTACCGAAAGAGGCATTAACAAGATGTTCGCAATCACAAAGTGCGACGCTGAAAATGCTCATTTCTACAAGACCTTCGATTCTCTTCAGGAAGAATACGGCAACAAGATCTGCCCTGTTGTTGTTCCTTATGTTGAGGGCGATAAGGTTATTTCGTATGTTGACTTCTCAAGAAACGAAGCTTTCTCATACAGCAACGGCAAGCGCTCTGACGCTCCGATGCCCGTAGGTGACGAAAGAATAGACAGAATGAAAGAAGCCTTCATCGAAGCTGTTGCAAGCGCAGATGAAGACCTCATGATGAAATTCTTTGACGGCGAGCCTCTCACAGACGAAGAGATTGACAGAGGTCTTAAGACAGGTATTCTTGCAGGCGATATCTGCCCTGTTTATGCATGCTCGGGCTATCAGCTTGAGGCTGTTGACCTTATCAACAACAGCATCGTTCAGTCAGCTCCCGATGCAGCTTCCGTTGCATCCGAGGGTGACCTCACCTGCGATGAAAACGGCGCTCTTGCAGCTATCTGCTTCAAGACAGTTGCTGACCCGTTCGTAGGTAAGATGTCATATTTCAAGGTTATTTCCGGTAAGATCACTTCCGATACTCCCGCTTATAACGAACGCACAGGCGAAACCGAAAGAATGGGTAAGATCGTATTCCCCAAGGGCGGCAAGCAGGAAGATGCTGCTGCTATCCTTGCAGGTGATATCGGTATCGTTACAAAGCTTTCGGGCTTCAAGACCGGTGACACACTCTGCGCTCCCAAGTCAGATATCAAGCTTAAGGGCGTAAGCTTCCCGAAGCCCTGCCTTCCCATGGCAGTAAAGGCAAAGAAGAAGGGCGAAGAAGATAAGATTGCCGCAGGTCTCAACAGACTCGCAGAAGAAGATCTTACAATCAGCTACACAACAAATGTTGAAACAAAGGAACAGATCATCTCCGGTCTCGGCGAACAGCATCTTGATTCCGTTGTTACAAAGCTTAAGAATAAGTTTGGCGTTGAGGTTGACCTCAGCGTTCCCAGAGTTGCCTACAGAGAAACCATCAGCAAGAAGGTTGCTGTTCAGGGCAGACATAAGAAGCAGTCAGGCGGCAGCGGTCAGTTCGGTGACGTCTGGATCGAGTTTGAACATATCGACGGCGAAGGCTTTGAATTTGCAGAAAGAGTTGTTGGCGGCTCCGTTCCCAAGAACTTCTTCCCCGCAGTTGAAAAGGGACTTCGCGAAGCTATCCTTAAGGGCCCCCTTGCAGGCTATCCCGTTGTTGGTCTGAGAGCAACTCTTTATGACGGTTCATCGCATCCCGTTGACTCCAACGAAATGGCATTCAAAATGGCTGCAAAGATTGCTTATAAGAACGGTATGCCTCAGGCAAATCCCAAGCTTCTTGAGCCCTACGGCGCACTCAAGGCTTATATGCCCGGCGACAATCTCGGCGATATCATGGGCGATATCACCAAGAGAAGAGGTCGCGTTCTCGGCATGGGTCCCTGCGAGGATGATCCCAAGATGCAGGAACTTGTAGCAGAAGTTCCCATGGCTGAAATGGGCGATTTCGCAACGGTTCTCCGTTCCGTAACAATCGGCAGAGGCTATTTCTCATTTGAATTTGACCATTATGAAGCAGCTCCCGAAATGGTTGCTTCCAAGATTATCGAAGAAGCAAAGGCTCTTGCAGAAGACGAATAATTTTTGCAGCCGCTCACTAAATGAAAAAATCAACCGCCGAGGCAGAAATGCTTCGGCGGTTTTAGTGTTGTGCCATAATTCTCTTGACATTAAGCTATGTTTTTGATAAAATGATTTTCGCTGTCAGCAATTGAATATCCGCCCCCATAGTTAAATGGATATAACGGGCCCCTCCTAAGGGTCTGTTGTAGGTTCGATTCCTACTGGGGGTGCCAAAGCTCCGATTTTATCGGGGCTTTTATTTTTTATGAATGGATATAAGAACCTCGAGCACAAGTGCTCGAGAACCTTGTTACTCGCTTTTTGAGTAATAAGAACCTGATGCTCACGCATCAGAACCTTGTTACTCGCTCCGCTCGTAATATACGTCGACCCCATGCTAAGGGTCTGTTGTAGGTTCGATTCCTACCGGGGGAGCCAAAAGCTCCGATGAATTTTCATCGGAGCTTTTTATTCCTATTTGTAAGCTTGATAATCTTTTCGGCTGATTTAACTCCTGAAAAGGCGCCAACGGTTGTGCCGCCCATGGGGAATATTTTCTGACCGGCTATTGAGGCGTTCTTTATGCTCGGCATATGTCCCCTGCCAAAGCGCAGATAAATAAGCGGATTCCAGCTTTCGGGCATCCATCCGCCGTTGTTAACAGCGGTGTAATCATAATATGTTAACGGTGTAACCATATCGCAAAGGTGCAATTTTCCGCGCATATCGGGGAACCGTTCTTCAATGGAAGCGGCAACAATTCGGGCTACTCTGCTTTTTTCTTCCTTGTATTGCTCATGACCGGACTCCCTGATCTTTTTCCATTCAAGGTAATCTTTTTCATTTTGACAGAGTGTTACTGAAATTGCCGGATTATCAGTACCTGTGTTTCGTTGAATACGGACGGAAATTTTGTTTAAGTATCTGCTGCCGACTTTAAAAGGTGCGCACGGTATTGATATATTATCAGCCATGTTATGCGCCTCTGAACAATCCAACCTGAAATACAGCATGCATGAGCTTGTAACATGTTCTTTTTTTATTGTTTTTTCTAATGTCGGGAACTTTTTGTTTGAATTATTCATGATTGTGTTAATCGGTGAAATGTCATTAGAAAAAATCACATAGTCAAAGCTGCGCTCTGTTTTATTGTTAAAATTCAACGCGCAGATATTTTTGTTTTCGACGGTTACATCTGTCAGGTTACTTTTGAAATGTACTTTACCGCCGGAGTTAATATAGCTGTTATACAGAGTTTCAACCATTTCCTGCTGATTATTATCAGGAATACCGAAACTGCCGCAAGAGAAAAACGACCATAAAACAATATATTGCAGAATACTTCTGTCGCTGTTGAGGGCATCGGAAAAGAAGGATTTTAACGCCTGCCCTTTAATTTTTTTGCTGTACTGCTTACAATTCATTGTTCCGTAATACAGAACATCGAGAATCGCCGCAAAACAGTTAATAAACAAGCGGAACAAGCGTCTGAACACATTACCGCTCGCTTTGGTTATCAACGGCAATTCAATTTTCTGAATTTTTTTGAGAGATTTATTCAGCCTTAAAATTCTTTTTTCATCCTGCGGACTGAGAGAAATCAGCTCATTGACGGTTTTATCAAAATCCTTATAAATATCAACGGAATGATTATCCCACTGATATGTTATAAAAATATTTTTATGTTTCGGAGGTTCCTTGAACAAGCCCAAGCTCTGCCACATGTCATTGGCAAAGGTATCTTCAGCCGTGCCGTAAACGAATTCCAGAGCATTGTTAATGAGTATATCTTTTTGGTATACAGCTATAACTCCGCCCGGTTTATCCGCTTTCTCAAAAATAACAGTATCTATACCGGCTTTCTGTAAGACTATTCCTGCGCTCATTCCGGTGATTCCGCAACCGATAATTGCAACTCTCATATTGTTACCTCAGATTTTATCTTCAACTAATAGTTATGATACAATAATATGCGAATTCAGAAAAATACATATAAACATCGACATTTATATGCTAATTTAGAAAAATGCATGCAAATGCTGATGATTTTGTATAATTATCTATAGTATATCATGTCGTTTTGTCATTTACAATGTTTTTTCTTTTATATATCTGCAGGATTCATTGATTTGCGCTGAAAAAGAAAAAGCTCCGATTTTGTCGGAGCTTTTTCATATTGACACACCTGAATTTATGATATAAAATATTTTTATACTCGAGCAGTATAATGTATTTTACAGCAAAAAATTAACAGCCCTCAATAATCGCAAACTGTCACTTTTGAGCTTTGCTCAGGTATTATTTGTAAGGGGAGTTTATAATGAGCAATATTGAGATTAAAGGAAAGCATCAGTTATCTTTTTTGCATCTGGCATACAGAATCGGCAAAAAATTAGGTAAAAAGGATAAAGAAATAACAAAATTCTTTTTAGATAAACCTGTCAGAACAATTTCCTCGCTTTCAGATGATATTGCGCAGTGTATTGAAAGCGGTAAGCCCATGCTTCTTGCGCGCCTTGGCGGAACAGAGGGCGTTATTGCCGGTCAGTACTGTGAACGCAAACTGAAAATGAGGGATGACTACAGCAAGGAAATGCTTGATTGGTTGTTTACAACATCGGGCTTTTTTGCTGATGATTATGAGGATAAATCTCAGGCAGTAGACAAATATGCCGAGCTGACTATAGAAGGAATTCCCGAATGCGACTATTTATCGGCAATGTTTCCGCAAAGAGTATATATGCCGTATTTTTTCAAGAGGTTTGCTCAGAATGCCGTGCCCACATTTTCTGACCTCGGTCCGTATTTTGACATGGAAACGGATAAAACCTGGGTGAGGGCGCTTAAGGGAAAAAAGGTTCTGGTTATAAATTCCTTTACAGATTCCATAGAGTATCAGTATAAAAGAAAAGATAAATTGGTTAAAGATAAAAAGTTTGAGCTTCCCGATTTTGATTTGCTGGTGTATAAGACATATGTTACTCAGGTAGGGGAAAGACCGGGCGGATTCAAAAATTCATTTGAAGTTCTTGAAAAAATGTTAAGCGACATTAAAAAAATAGATTTTGATGTGGCGATTATCGGCGCAGGTGCATACGGTTTCCCGATAGCTGTTGAAATCAAGCGCATGGGAAAAATCGCAATCGAAACCTGCGGAAGAACACCGCTGTTTTTCGGTATCTACGGCGAAAGAGATGTGAAATACGGCATTGAGGAAGTCATGACCGATGCATGGATAAGACCCATGGAGACTCCTCCTCAGAAATTTAAAGAGGTCGAAAACGGTTGTTACTGGTAAATCGGAGGAAAGAATATGACAGATATTAACCGCAAGGTGATTAAGATTAATTTTTGCGGATGCGGAAATGAATTCAAAGCAAGCAACAATCTTATTCTGAATATATTGAAAAAGCATTATACCGTTAAAATATCCGACAATCCTGATTTTGTTATATGCGGAATAGGCGGAAATCATTTTGAATACATGAAGTATAACTGTGTCAGAATCTTGCTGATGACGGAAAACTTTTCCCCTGATTTTACGGTTTTTGATTATTGCATCGGTTTTGATTACCTGAATTTTGGTGACCGATATTTTCGTTTGCCGTTTGCATTTCAATCAAAAAGCGGAGAACCGTGGATTCCTCAGATTGTCACCGAGCAGGAAGCATACGGATATCTGTCGGAAGATAAAAAGCATTTTTGTAATTTCATCTATCGTCATCCCTCCTCGCACGGCGTGAGAGAAAAAATATTTGACAAGATAAGTGAATATAAAGAGATAACATCGGCAGGAAATTTCAGAAATAACATTTCAGGAAAAACAGAGAATTATTCTAATAAAGGCGGAGCGCTCCGCATAGGTCGAGATGAAAAATTAGAGTATTTAAGAAGCTCTAAATTCACGATTGCCTGTGAAAGTGTTGTTTATCCCGGATTTGAAACGGAAAAGATAGTTGATGCTTTTATGATGCATTCAATTCCTGTTTATTACGGGGCAGAAACAATTACCGAAACATTCAACAGAAAAGCCTTTATCAATGTTGCGGAAACAGGTTTGGACGGAATGCTTGATCTCGTTAAAGAACTCGACAGCAATGATAAAAAATATGTTTCCATGTTAACGGAGTGTCCTCTCAATGACCGTATGTCAGTTTGCAAAATGTACGGCGAGCTGGAGGAGTTTTTGATAAATATCTTTTCAAGTGAGCCTGTTCTTCGCAGACCTCAGCATTATTATGTGGATTCGGTAGAAACCAGTTTAAAGGAATTATACGAATCGAAGGTAAGCAGGAACAAAGGCTACAAAAAGTTTATCAGAAATATAAAGAGAAGTATTGTAAGCAAACTATAAGAAAATGGGTGTATAAAATGAAACTCAGGGCTCCTGCAATTCCGCTTATAACGGTTGATCCGTTTTTCTCAATATGGTCATCGGATTCGTGCCTTAACCATGCCGAAACAGAGCATTGGACAGGAAAAGAAAACTCGATTATCGGCACTGTCAGCATTGACGGTGCAAAATATCTTTTTCTCGGCTATCACAGGGATATCAAAAAGATTCCGCAGGTATCGCTTGATATAGATGCGCTGTCAACAACGGCAACATTTGAAAATGAGAAAATCAGGCTTAAAATCAAACTTCTTACTCCGCTTATTCCCGATGATTACCGTTTGCTTACCCGCCCCGTTTCTTATCTTGAAATCAGATATGAATCAAAAGACGGTGCGGAGCACGATGTAAAAATCAGCATTTCCGCAAGCGAAAAAATATGCCTTGACGAAGAGATAGACAGCCCCGTAGTCACTGAAAGCATCAGCCATAACGGTCTGACAGTTATGAAAATGGGCAACGCCGTTCAGAAACCTCTCAACAGAAGCGGTGACCTTGTGGGAATTGACTGGGGATATCTTTATCTTGCTTCAGACGCTGTCGGAGCAAAGGGTGAAGCCATCGAGGTTTTCGGTGATGCCCGGATTGAAATTTCCGCGCCGATAAAAGAAAATCAGCCGCTCATGGTTTATTTTGCGTATGATGATATCGAGAGCATTGAATATTTCAGCAAGGCGCTTCGTTCATACTGGAATAAAGACGGACAGAGCATTCTTGATGCAATTTCCGAAGCGGCAGATGAATATGAGCAGCTGAGCAAACGCTGCGACGAATTTTCAAAAAAAGTTTACGATGACGCGTTTGCTGCAGGCGGAGAAAAATATGCCGAGCTGCTTTCGCTTGCATACCGTCAGGTTATAGCTGCGCACAAGCTTGTTCTTGATGAAAACGGCGAAATGCTTTATATTTCAAAGGAATGCAACTCAAACGGCTGTGCGGCAACGGTTGATGTTTCCTATCCCTCAACGCCGATGTATTTGCTTTATAACCCCGAGCTCGTCAAGGGCATGATGCGCCCCGTTTACAGATTTGCTCAGAGCGATGCATGGAAATTTGATTTTGCTCCGCACGATGTCGGTCAGTATCCGCTTGTCAACGGTCAGGTTTACGCAAACAATCAGGAAGATATTCTCAAATGGCAGATGCCTGTTGAGGAATGCGGAAACATGCTTGTTATGGAGGCAAATGTTGCTCTTGCAACGGGCAGTGCGGACTTTGCCGCAGAGCATATTGAGCTTCTTGAAAAATGGTGCAGATATCTTATTGAATACGGTGCTGACCCGGGCCACCAGCTCTGCACCGACGATTTTGCGGGTCATCTTGCGCATAACTGCAACCTTTCGCTCAAAGCAATCATGGGTCTCCAGGGAATGTCGATAATCACGAATATGCTCGGCGACTCCGAAAAGAGCGCTTTTTACAGAGCCGAAGCGGAGAAAATGGCGGCAAACTGGATGAACACCGCGGTTAACGATGACGGAACAACAAGGCTTGCGTTTGACCGCCCCGATTCATATTCGATGAAATATAACATGGTCTGGGACAGAGCATGGAACAGCGGCCTTTTCACGCAGGAATTCATGGATGCCGAAATTGCGGACAACATGAAGCGTTTCAACAAATACGGTATGCCGCTTGACAGCAGGGCAGACTATACAAAATCGGACTGGCTTGTGTGGACGGCGTCGATGGCATCGTCGGATAAGGTTTTCGCAGACTATATCGCTCCGCTCTGGAAGGCTTATAACGAAAGCCCGTCGAGGGTGCCGATGACAGACTGGTACGATACCGTCAGCGGCAGATGGGTTTCCTTCCGCCACAGAACGGTTCAGGGCGGTCTGTTCATGCGTGTTCTGATGAATAAAATGAGAGAGAAATGATAAAAAAGACTGTATCTCCATATCGGGGATACAGTCTTTACTGCTTTTATTTCTTAAGTCTGATAACATTCCAGCTAAGGGGCTTGAGCTCGGCGGTGAGCTGAGCGCCGTCCATTGCGGGAACGGGGTTGTTATGGGGCTTGACCTTTACATTGTCAAAGAAGTTTTCGTCCTTCTTGTGGTAGCCGTCCATCGAGATGAATTCGCAGGGCTTATAGCCGTCGAAATCCATAAGGTTGACATCAAGAACTACGCTTTCGTCAAGGCTCTTGTTGACGCAGAAAATCGCCATTTCTTCGTTTTCTTCATCGTATGTTGCAATTGTTTCGATATAGGGAACATCGGTGAATGCCTTGCAGTCATATTTCGGGCAGTCAACAAGGGGAAGAAGTGCGCTGCCTCTGCCGTAGTTTGACATATGCATGAAGGGGAAGTATGTTGTCTGCTCAAAAACGCCGCCGCCCGTTTTGGTGAATATGGGGGCGATAACATTGACCAGCTGCGCAAGGCATGCGATTTTAACTCTGTCGCAGTGGCGCAGGAAGGTGATGAGCAGCGAGCCGACGAGAAGCGCATCCTCGAAGTTATAAATATCTTCAAGAAGAGCAGGTGCTTCGCTCCATTTTTCATAGGGAGCATTGTTTGAATGATACCATACGTTCCATTCGTCAAACGAAAGGTTGATTTTTTTCTTTGAACGCTTTCTTGCTTTTACATAGTCGCAGGTGCAGATTATCGAATAGATGAAATCGTCAACCTCAAGCGAACGGGCAAGGAAGCTCTGAATATCGTCATCATGGTTGCCGTAATACTGATGAAGCGAAACATAATCAATGCTGTCATATGCTACTTCAAGGCTTTCGGCTTCCCATTTGCCGAAGGTGCTCATGTTTCTGCTTGATGAGCCGCAAAGAACGGTTTCGATTCCGGGACTTGTCCACTTCATGACCTTTGAAGCTTCGAGGGCTGCTCTGCCGTATTCAACAGCGGTTTTTGCGCCCATCTGCCAGGGGCCGTCCATTTCATTGCCGAGGCACCAGAGCTTGATGTTATGGGGTTCTTCAACGCCGTGGGAGCGTCTTAAATCTGACCAGTATGTGCCTGATTTATGGTTGCAGTATTCAACAAGGTTTCTGGCTTCGTCAGCGCCTCTTGTTCCGAGGTTGACAGCCATCATGCATTCTGCATTAGCCTTTTTGCACCATTTCATGAATTCGTTTGTGCCGAAGGTGTTGGGTTCTGTTGTTCCCCATGCGAGGTCAAGGCGGCGGGGTCTGCTTTCAACGGGACCGACACCGTCCTCCCAGTTATAGCCCGAAACGAAGTTGCCGCCGGGATAACGCACAACGGGAACATTCAGTTTTCTGACAAGGTCAATAACATCCTGACGGAAGCCGTTTTCATCCGCTGTTGGGTGACCGGGCTCATAGATGCCGCCGTAAACAGCTCTGCCGAGATGCTCGATAAACGAGCCGTAAATTCTTTTATCAATGTCGCCGATGCGGAATTCTTTTGCGAGTGTAATTTTAGCTTTCATTTTATGCACCTGCTTTGCGTTTGTTTTAATCATAGTATCATATAATATTATTTTTGTAAATAATAGAAAAGAAAAACGGGTGTCAAAAAACACCCGTTAATTTTATGCATATTTTTCAATCAGATAGTCGATTGCGCAGATGTAGCCCATGAATCCGAGGCCGATATACGATTTTTCGCAAGCCATGCCTGCATATGAAATCTGCCTGAAATCCTCGCGCTTTGAAACATCGGAGATATGAACCTCAACTGCGGGCAGACCTACTGCTTTGAGCGCATCGAGAATGGCAACGCTTGTGTGTGTGTAAGCGGCAGGGTTGATAACTATGCCGTCAAATTTTCCGTAAGCCGCCTGTATTTCGTCAACGATTGCGCCCTCATGATTGGATTGGAATATTTTTATTTCAACATCCTTTTCCGCAGCATGAGCTTCTATGGTTGAGCAGAGGTTTGCGTAATTCTGCGAGCCGTAGATTGCGGGCTCCCTTATGCCGAGCATGTTGAGATTGGGGCCGTTTATAACAAGGATTTTCATAGATTAATTCTCCTTAAAGTTTCTTCGGGGTTGGTATCAACCTCAACGGTGATATCTGCCGCGTCAAGGTAAAGCGGAAGCCGCATGGCGTGCATGCTTTTCAGAGTTTCGAGGTTTTTGGAGAGGGGTCTGCCGTCGGTTGCAAGCTGTTCAACGGGTGCGTTGAGAAAAACAACCGTTGAGTTTTCGCGCAGAGCGATGCGGTTTTCTTCTCTGAGGATTGCGCCGCCGCCTGTTGCGATGATTTTGCCCTGCTCTTTGGCAACGGATTTCAGCGCCGCTGTTTCGCGGTCTCTGAATTCCGTTTCGCCGTATTTTGCAAATATATCGGGAATCGTTTCACCGCAAAGCTCAACGAGCGAATCGGTATCGACATATTCTCTGCCTGTTTTTTCTGAAATCAGACGGGCGAGCGTTGATTTGCCGCACCCGGGCATGCCGACAAGAACGATATTTTTCTGGTTATTCAGGATTATACCGTGGATTCTGTCGATTTCCGAAAGCGGAATTTTTTTGCCCGTGAATATTTCCGCCGCACGAAGTGCCTGAGCAACAAGCATGGGCAGACCGTTGACACAGTCAATGCCGAGCTTTTCGGCATCCAGTAAAAAAACAGTTCTTGCAGGGTTATAGATGAGGTCAAGCGCTTTTCTGCATTTTGTAAATTCCGAAAGATCAATCAGCCTTTCGCCGTTGTTGGGATACATGCCGACGGGTGTTGTGTTAACAATGATGTCAGCATCGTAATGGCGGCTGATATTTTCATAATTGTTCTCTCCGTTTCGGGAAACAACGACAATTTCTTTTGCGCCCTCATCCGCCGCAACAAGCTGAGCCGTAAGGCTTGCGCCGCCCGAGCCGAGGATAAGAACCTTTTTATCTTTGAAATCGCATCTGATTTTGCCTGCCATATAGAGAAAGCCGAAATAATCGGTGTTGTCGCCGTAAAGAGAGCCGTCGGCACGGCGGACAACGGTGTTGACCGAGCCTGCTTTTTTTGCCGTTTCGGAAAGCTCCGAGCAACGCTTATATGCCTCAACCTTATACGGAATCGTAACATTGAAGCCGCTCAGACGGGTATCGGCAAAGAATTCATCAAGCTTTTCGGGCTCGGTGGGATAGAGCTTATATTCATAGTCGCAAAGGAGCGAATGAATCTGGGGGGAGAGGGAGTGACCGAGCTTTCTGCCCAGCAAACCGAACATAAAATCACCTTTTGTTAAAATTAATCTTCCGTATAGCTTCCGAGATAGCTGAACTGTTCGCAGTCGCTTTCAAGCTCGCAGAGAAGTGCCTTGAGGTTTTCGGAATAGACCGATGCATCAATATCGAAATAGAACATGAATTCGAAGTTGCTGCCGGGTATGGGGCGGCTTTCAAGCTTGGTCATGTTAAGACCCAGAGCCGCAAATTTTGAGATTATGTTATAGAGTGAACCGGGCTTGTGGGGAATTGTGAGCATGATGCTTGTCTTTTTGGCGCCGGGATAAATTTCAGGCTTTTTGGAAATGCAGATAAAGCGGGTATAGTTGTTATCTGTGTTCTGAACACCGCCCTTGAGCACCTTGAGCGAATAAAGCTCGGCGCAGTCCTTTGAGCCGATTGCGGCGCAGTCGGTTCTGCCGCTTTCGGCAACCATTTTTGCCGCCGCCGCGGTATTTTTGCAAACGGTGACCTTTGCTCCGATTGAAGAAATGAATTCGGAGCACTGATTGAGCGCCTGCTCATGAGAGAAAACCTCTTTGATATCGCTGATTGCGGTTCCTTCGGGAGCAAGAAGCGAATGACCGATGCAGAGCTTTGTGCTGTGAGTGATATAGAATTTGTATTTTTTCATCAGGTCATAAACTGTGTTGACCGAACCTGCAGTGCTGTTTTCAAGAGGCAGAATTCCGTAGCGGCAAAGACCGCTGTCAACAGCCTTGAAAACATCCTCGAAGCCTGAAAAATACATTATTGAGGGATAGGTGAAAAGCTTGTCGCAGGCGAACTGAGAATATGCGCCCTCTACGCCCTGACAGGCAACCGTTGCTCTGTCGGGTCTCTGGAGAGGAGTTGATGCTGTAACCTCTTCAAGCATTTTTGAAAGCTCGGATGCAGGCGTGATAAGCTTTTTCTGATATGTACGGCTCAGGTCAAATATGGTCTGATAGAGCGTTTTTGTGAAAACCTGAATTTCGGGAGAGGTCATTTCGGTGACCTTGTTGACAACCTTGCGCTCGCGCTCTCTGTCAAAAACGGGCAGACCGTTTTCTTTTTTGTATGCGGCAATGCCTGCGGCTGTTTTCATTCTTCTTTCAAACAGTTCGCAGAGCTGCTTATCAATGCTGTCAATTTCCTGTCTGAGTTCATTTATATCCATGTTGCTTTTACCTCTTTATAAAATATAATCAGCGATTGCCACTGCCGCCGCCGCTTCTACGCAGGGAACTGCTCTCTGAACGATGCAGGGATCGTGTCTGCCGCCGATAACAAGCGGCTCAGCTTCGCCTGTCATTATATTGACAGTCTGCTGTTCTCTGGCAATTGACGGAGTAGGCTTGAATGCACAGCGGAAGATTATCGGCATACCCGAGGAAATGCCGCCGAGGATACCGCCGTGATTATTGGTTTTTGTGCGGATTTCTCCGCCGACGGAGATGAACTCATCGTTGTTTTCGCTGCCGCGGAGCTTACTGCACCCGAAGCCTGCGCCGAATTCGATTCCCTTGACAGCGGGAATTCCGAAAACAATGCTGCTGATTTTATTTTCAATTCCGTCAAAAATCGGATCGCCGATGCCTGCAGGCACACCGATGACGGCACATTCTACGGTGCCGCCGAGAGAATCGCCATCTGAGCGTGCTTCGCCGATAGCGTCAACCATTCTTTCGCCCTTGATATCATCAATAACGGGCAGGTCTTTAACTTTTACGGCATCCAATTCTTCTTTTGAAATATTGACGGCATCAAATCTGTCATCGTCAACATCTCCGATTGACGAAATATGAGCGCCGATATGGATACCCTTGCTTTCGAGAATCTGTGCGCAAACGGCACCTGCAAAGCAAAGGGGAGCAGTCATTCTTCCGCTGAAGTTTCCTCCGCCTCTGATATCGTTGAAGCCGTTATGCTTCATGAATGCGGCATAATCGCTGTGGGCAGGGCGTGGAAGTGCGCGGAGCTTATCGTAATCGCCCGAGCGGGTGTCGGAATTTTCGATTACGGCGCAAATCGGAGCGCCGCAGGTTACTCCGTCAACAACTCCCGAAATGATGTTGGGCTTGTCAGCTTCCTTGCGTGCGGTGGAAATTTTATTTTTTCCGGGAGCGCGTCTTGCCATGAAAGCTTCAATGCGGTCAATATCGAGCTTTATGCCTGCGGGGATTCCGTCAAGCACACAACCGATTGCCTGCGAGTGGGACTGACCGAAAATTGTAAGTTTTATTTTTGAGCCGAAGTTACAGGACATCTGCCTTACCTCCAAGACTGTTATAATCCTCAAAGAACGAGGGATAGGATTTGCTGACCGCCTGAGCGTTGGTGATTATAACGGGATTTTTACATTTCTGTGCGGCAACCGCTGCAGCCATTGCGATTCGGTGGTCGCCGAAGGAGTCTGTTTCGCCGCCCGAAAGAGAGGACCTGCCTTTTATTATAAGCCCGTCGTCAGCGGTGTCAACCTCTGCGCCGAGTGAACGGAGCATTGATGCGGTTGTTTCGATGCGGTCGCTTTCTTTAAGGCGAAGCCTTTCCGCATTGTAAATAACTGTTTCTCCGCTTGCTGTTGCGGCAATTGCGGCAATAACGGGTACTGCATCGGGAGTCTGCGAGGCGTCAACCCTGCAGCCGTGAAGTGATGAAACATCTGCGCTGAAGCCGTTTTCGGTTTCGGTTATTTTTGCTCCCATGGCGGTGAGCACATCGGTAATTGCTTTGTCGCCCTGAACGGAATCAGGATTGAGGTTTCTCACTTCAACTCCCGAGCAGAGCCAGAATGCGGCGTTTGACCAGTCGGCTTCAACGGTGAAATCGCAGCCGCGGAGCGAGCCGCCTTTTATATAAAAAACATTATTTTCTTCTTTGATATCTGCGCCGAATTTTTCGAGAACGCGCAGTGTTATGTCAATATAAGGTCTTGATTGAACTGGCGGAATAAGGTTTATTCTGCTTTCTCCTTCCATGAATGAAAGCGCCATCAGCAGACCTGTTATAAATTGCGAGCTGACATCGCCGCGAAGCGAGTATTCACCGCAACCGATTTTTCCCGAAACATTAAGCGGGAAAGAATCTGATATTTCGGCGCCCATGCGGATGAGCTCCTCTTTGAGCGGAGAAAGGGGTCTTTCGGGGAGTCTGCCCGATGCGATGATTTCTGTTTCTGTGCCAAGCGCACATATAACGGGCAGCAGAAAACGGATTGTTGAGCCGCTTTCGCGGCAGTTGATTTTTGCATGTTCAAAAGCGGTCGAAATCGGGGCAACGGTATAAATATCGCCGTCTTGCTCAATGTCTGCGCCGAGATTTCTCAGGCAGTCAACCGTTGCTTCGATATCCTCGGAGGAGGTGTTTATTCTGATTCTGCTTTTTTTCTTTGCAAGTGCGGCACAAATCAGCGCGCGGTGAGCAAAGGATTTTGAGGCAATGCCGTCAATGCCGCCCGATAAAAGGCAGGGAGTGATTTTAATATTCATCAGAAAACCTCCTTTCGGTTTTTATTTGCATTTTGCTACCTCATAAAGCACATCAACCGAAATCTTTCTGAGATAGCATTCACCGATTTTTCGCGGAGCTACAAATGCGATTGAATTACCTGCGCGCTTTTTATCCGAAAGAGCGGCGTCGGCAAGCTCTTCGGGAGAAAAACCGCATTCGCAGGGGAGATTGTTATTTTTGTTGGCTTCAATTATTTCTGCGGTGCAGTCTTCATCGCTCCAGCCGAGATTTGCACCTGCTTTTGCGGCAATAACCATGCCGATTGCAACCGCACTGCCATGAGAAATTTCAAAGTTACTGCATTTTTCAATGGAGTGAGCCATCGTATGACCGAAATTGAGAAGCTGTCTGTCGCCCTTGTCGAATTCATCCTTTTCAACAACATCGCGTTTGAGTTCAACACAGCGCGCAATGATTTTTTCAAGATTATCAGAAATATTACCGCCCTTGACCGCATCGAAAAGCTCTCTGTCAAAGATTACTCCGTATTTGATTACCTCCGCCATGCCGTCGGCAAATATTTCGGGGGAAAGAGTGCCGAGAGTATCTGTATCGCAGATAACGAGCGAGGGCTGATAGAATGCGCCCATGAGATTTTTGCCTGCTGTGAGATTGACTGCCGTTTTGCCTCCGACGGAGGAGTCAACAGCCGCAAGCAGAGTTGTGGGCACCTGAACAAAGGGGATGCCTCTCAGATAAAGCGAAGCGGCAAGACCTGTCATATCGCCTGTAACGCCGCCGCCGAGAGCAACTGCAAAATCGGAGCGCGTGAGTCGGTTTTCTGCCATGAATTCAAGGATATCAAACAGAGTTTCCTTGCTCTTTGATTCTTCGCCTGCAGGGAAAATATATGTTATTACATCAATGCCTGCGTCTTTCAGGCTGTCAACCGTTTTGTCAAGCCAGAGGGGAGCAACATTTGAATCGGTGATAACTGCCGCTCTGCTTTTACCGAGCAGGTCAACGCATCTTCCGCCGAGAGACGGAAGAATTCCTGAGCCGATGATAACTTCATATTCCTTGGATGCGGGTACTCTGATTGTTTCCATAATTCAACCTACTTTGCCTGAATTTTGCTGTCTGTGCCCTCCTTGAGAAGAGCGGCAAGACCTTCGCGGTCATTATCCTTAAGCGCCTGACTGTATTCGGAAAGGCGGTCAACAAGATAGTCGATTTCGCTTATAAGATTATCTTTATTTTCAAAGAAAAGCTCTGTCCACATTTTTTCGTTGAGCTTTGAAACTCGGGTCAAGTCTCTGTAGCTTCCTGCCGAAAAGCCCTTCTGACTGACTGCCGTTGTGCTTTTGACATAAGCGTTTGAGATGATATGCGGAAGCTGGGAGGTGAATGCGATAATTCTGTCATGTTCTTCGGGAGAGGTGAAGTTGACCTCGCCGAAGCCTGCATCGTCAAGTACGCCCCTGAGCTTATGGAGAATGCGTATGTCCGTATTCTCTTTCGGGGTGATAATCATCGTTGCGTTTTTGAAAAGATTGCCTCTTGAACGGGTGAAGCCCGAAAACTGTGTGCCTGCCATCGGGTGTGCGCCGATGAATTCGAAGCCGTTTTCAGCGGCAAGCTTTTCGCAGGGAGCGCAGATAGGTCTTTTGACGCCGCCGCAGTCGGCAACGATTGCGCCCTTCTTAATCAGCGAAGCATTCTTTTCAATATATTCTACAGTATCCTTGGGGTAAAGTGCAACAAAAATAATGTCACAATCTGAAATTGTTTTCTCGTTCAGCTCATCTTTAACCGCGCCCACAAGCTTTGCGGCAAGAAGCGAGCTTCTGTTAATATCAAATCCGTAAACCTCGTGCTTACCGCTTTCGCTCAGCGCTCTTGCAAGCGAGCCGCCGATAAGGCCGAGTCCCGAAACACCGATTTTCATAATATCACCTTATTAGAACTTTGTCATTATTTCTCTGATTGCATTTGCTTCTTTTACTATCTTTGCGAATTCCTCGGGGCGGAGTGCCTGAGGTCCGTCGCAAAGAGCGTGAGCGGGGTCATTGTGAACTTCAATCATGAGACCGTCTGCACCTGCCGCAACTGCAGCGAGAGCGAGAGGACGGACCATTCTTGAAATACCTGCCGCGTGGCTGGGGTCGGCAATGATGGGAAGATGTGTTTTTTCTTTAAGCAGAGCAATTGCCGAAATATCCATTGTATTTCTTGTATAGTGCTCGAAAGTTCTGATGCCTCGTTCGCAGAGCATAACCTTTGAGTTGCCGCCTGCCATGATGTATTCGGCGCTCATGAGCAGTTCTTCCATTGTTGCGGCAAGACCTCTCTTGAGAAGAATGGGTTTATCCGTTTTGCCGAGTTCTTTGAGAAGTTCAAAGTTCTGCATATTCCTTGCGCCTACCTGAATCACATCAACATTTTCAAACAGGGGCAAGTGAGAAAGGTCCATGATTTCGGTGACGATGGGTGTGCCTGTTTCTTCTTTTGCTTTTTGAAGAAGTTCAAGACCCTCTGCTCTCATGCCCTGGAAAGCGTAGGGTGATGTTCTGGGTTTGAAAGCACCGCCTCTGAGAAGGTTTGCGCCTGCCGCCTTGATGTCATTTGCGATTGAGCAAATCTGCTCGGGTGATTCAACGGAACAGGGACCTGCGATAAACTGGAAGTTGCCGCTGCCGATTTTATGACCGCAGATATCAATAACGGTATCATCGGGATGAAATTTTCTGTTTGCGTTTTTATAAGGCTCGCTGATACGGGCAACATTGCTTACAATATTAAGACCTTCAATGAGGTCGATATCAACATGGCTTGTGTCGCCTACAAGACCGAGGATGGTTTCATACTGACCTTCGCTGCGGTGAATTTCAAGATTAAGGCTTTTAAGCCATTCAACAAGATTCTGTAACTGAACTTCGTCTGTTCCTTTTTTAATAGATACAATCATTTTAAATTACCTCCGAAAATTTAGCAACCGTTTTTTCAAAAAAATGAACCCCGCAGTGTAAATTTCAC
>JAZPXO010000044.1:0-19317 GCA_045543735.1 Acutalibacteraceae bacterium | reverse complement strand
GTCTGAAATACAACAATATCACGCACATTCGACGATTTTTCTCTTTGACATACGCCCGTATGCCTGCATCGAAGAAATCGCCGACTGTACGCAATCTGTTGTATTTCAGATGCGAAGCAGTTTTGCGCGAGAAGATTTTCGTCACGGCAAGGCGAAAATCTGCAGGAATACGAGGCTATTTCAAGGATTTTTAACGCAGACGAGGCGGAAATCTTCCGCTCAAAACCATATTAATTGCTGTTAATAAAAGTATACTAAATTTAACACCATTTGCATGTCATGTCAAGGAACAGTATCCATGAGGCTAATCAAAGAAAATCAAATATTTTTAAAAAAAGTCTTGCTTTTTCGGCAAATAACAGTGATAATAATAAAAAACAAAGGAAAGGATGATATTTTTGGAAGCGATACTTAATTTCGACCTCTCGATTTTCACATTTTTCCAGACTTATCTCATGAATCCCGTTCTGGCATTCATCATGAAGGTTATCACAACTCTCGGCGATGACGGAATATTCTTCATTATTCTCGGTCTTGCAATGATTTTCTTCAAGAAAACCCGTAAAGCAGGCATCGTTGTTCTCGGCTCACTTCTTGTTATGACTCTTCTCAACAACGAGCTCATCAAACCCATTATGGAAAGACCCCGCCCCTATAATCTTACAATTCTTCCCGAAGCTGCCAAAAAGGCTTTTGACGAATACGGAAGGGAATATGACTGGGTGGGTCTTTTCGGTAAGGTTGACTGGACAATCGACAGATTCCCCGGAATGGCTGAAAAATGGAATGAAGGTTATACATGGCCCGCAATTGTTGATTACATGAGTTCAAAATCTCTCTCTTTCCCCTCGGGTCACACATCATCCGCTTTCACATTCGCCATGGCACTCACACTCGTGCTCAGAAAGAAGGGCGTTGCAATCGCATCGTTCATTTTCGCTTTCCTCATGGGTATTTCGAGAATATATGTCGGCGTTCACTATCCCACAGACGTAATCGTCGGCGCATTTGTCGGCATTCTCTACGCTGTTATCGGATATTTCATCTTTGCAAAACTTTATGATGCGGTTTACCCCAAAATCGAAAAGGCAATTGCAAGCAAAAAGGCTAAAAAGGCATAAATCTGATTTGGGACCGCGGAAAAACCGCGGTCCGTTTTTTCGAAAAAACCAAAAAATAAAAAAGTCTAAATTTTTTTAAAAAATGACTTGACAATGCAGATTTTTTATGATATATTAATCGAGCGTTCCACGCTGGTGTAGCTCAGTTGGTAGAGCAGCTGATTTGTAATCAGCAGGTCGGGGGTTCGAGTCCGTCCACCAGCTCCAGTCCTGATTTATCAGGCAATTTAATAATCGGAAGAGTTCCCGAGCGGCCAAAGGGAGCAGACTGTAAATCTGCCGTCAACGACTTCGGTGGTTCGAATCCACCCTCTTCCACCAGAAATCCTCGCACGCATGTGCGGGGATTTTCTTTACTTTTTACGATTTTTGTATTATTGTGATGTTGTATTCACAAAAAGATTAATCGGAGGTCCGATTTTATGGATTGGAAAAAAGAACTTTTTGACGAAGCTGAAAAGCCGCTTGACCGTCTCGCAGACGGATACAGCCACACTTCCGTTTTCAGGAAAATTGCTTTTATCGGCGACAGCCTCTCTTCGGGCGAATTCGAAACCCGCGATGAGAACGGCAACGCAGGTTATTACGATATGTTTGAGTATTCGTGGGGACAGTATATTGCAAGAAAAAACGGCATTACCGCCTATAACTTTTCGCGCGGCGGAATGACCGCGAAGGAATATATTGAGTCTTTCGCTCAGGAACAAGGCTTCTGGGATAAAGAAAAAGCATGTCAGGCTTATGTCATCGCTCTGGGCGTCAACGACATCTACAATCTGGGCATGGAAATCGGCAGCATTGATGATATCGACGAAGCAAACTGCAAAAACAACAAGCCGACCTTTGTAGGCTACTATGCCTCAATAGTTAAGCGTTACAAAGAAATCAGCCCCGATGCAAAGTTCTTTTTTGTTACAACTCCCGATGAAAATTCGCCCCGTTCAAATGCGCTTGCAAGCAAAATAACAGAGGCTCTTTATTCTCTTGCGGAACATTTTAGTAACTCATATGTGATTGATTTATATAAATACGGCCCTGTTTACGACGAAGAATTCAAAAAGAAGTTTTATCTTTACGGCCACATGAACGCAAGCGGGTATATTTTAACAGCAAGACTCATCGACTCGTATATCGACTATATTGTGCGCAAAAATCCCGACGACTTCAGCAACGTATGCTTCATAGGTACTGATATTAAAAACAGTTGATATTCGTCTTGAAATATATATTTAAGAATGATATAATTGAAACAATTATTACATTAGAGGTGCGTCATGGACGTTTTTTTAAGCTACAGTTCAAAAGAATCCGAAGAAGCGTATACAATAAACAGTGTCCTTCTGAAAAACGGTATTTCAACATGGATGGCTCCCAATTCAATCCCGCCCGGATCGAATTATACGAGAGAAATCCCCAAGGCAATAAAATCCTGCAAGGTTTTCCTGCTCATTCTCTCAAACAATGCTCAGGAATCCGTTTGGGTCTCTGCAGAAGTTGAAAACGCATTCAAAAACGAAAAATATATTCTGCCGTTTCTTATCGAAAACTGTCCACTGAGAGACGAATTCGATTTTCTTCTTTCAAGAAGTCAGAGAATCGAAGCATATGAGAAAAAATCCGAAGCTCTCAATAAGCTCGTAAACAGAATCAAAGCGCTTATCGAAAGCGAAAGCTCTTTTTCCGACTCGGATCAGAACGGTAACACCGACTCGCAGGAGCTGGTTTCACAGATGATTAAAAATGCACTTGCAAAAAAAGAAACAACTCCGGCTTCCGTTACTCCATCCGTTCCTTTTGCGCAAAGATTCAGATCGGCAGAGGTTGCCGAGAAGGTAAGACTCGTTGAAGAAATTGAAAAACAGGTTGCATCAAAAATAGCTCTTATTAATGAAAAAATCGAAAAGATTGAAAAAATGAAAGAGCAGCACGAAAAAGATTCCCTGTATTTCAACTTCCGCTGTGTAAGCGCCGATGCAAAGCCGTCCGATAAAAAGACTTTTGACAACGGTGACCGCTTCGAGGGTAACCATGTCAACGGTCTCAGGTCAGGAATCGGCAGATACACCTGGGCAAGTTCAAATGAATATTACGGAGATTTCCTTGAGGGGAAACGAACCGGCTTTGGTCAGCTCAAATATTCAGACGGTGCTGTCTATAAAGGAGATTTTACGGAAGGCAGTTTGAACGGTGTAGGAGAAAACATTTGGAAAGACGGCGAGTCATATATCGGAGAGTACAAAAAAGACAAACGCACAGGTCTCGGCTGTTATAAATGGAATAGCGGCGGCGTTTACTACGGTGATTTCCTCAATAACTTAAGAACCGGTCTCGGCAAGCACATATGGTCAAGCGGAACTACATATGAAGGCGATTATGTTGAAAGTGAGCAAAACGGTTTAGCCAAACACACTTGGGAAAGCGGCAGCGTTTATATAGGCAATTACGTCAAAGGTGAACGCAACGGCCTGGGCAAATATATATGGACTGATAATTCCGTTTTTTACGGTGACTTTATAGACGGCGTGCGTACCGGTCTGGGTAAATACATATGGCCTTCAGGCAACTATTACGAAGGAGAGTTCGAAAAAGGCAAGCTGTCAGGCAAAGGAACATATTTCTCGACATCCGTTATCAAAACCGGCACATGGTCAGACGACAAGCTCTGGAACGGAACGGAATACGATCCCGACGGCAAGGTGCTTGCAGAATACAAGCACGGAAGAAGAACTCCGAAATAAGCAGCAAAAAGACGGCAATCCGCCGTCTTTTTTATTTCAGGCAACAACCGTCCTCCGATTGATTAACGGCAGAATATCTGTTATAATCTGATTGAACCGATAAAAAGAGAGTTTTAAAACAATAATGCAGAATTCCGCAATGTTTCATATACATCTTATCTGCCTTCTGAAATCGACGGCAATAACAGCCACACCAACACCGTTCAGTTAAGGCAGAAAACATTACAGCAAACGGATTTTCCGTTGCAAAACAGGGAACGCTGTTTGAGACCGGTAAATTCTGCGATGACACTTTTATCCGCTGATACAACCGGACAGCGAGGGGAGCGAACAATGAAAATAGCAGTAATTTTTACGGGCGGCACAATCGGAACCGTCATCAAAGGCAATTGGATGTCAACCGATGAAAGCGCAAAATATGCCCTTATTTCAAACTATAAAAAAATTGACGGAGAAACGGAATTCGTTTGCTTTACTCCCTATACGATTCTAAGCGAAAATCTCTCGGCAAAAGAGCTGAATCTTCTTCAGAAAGAGGTAAAAGAAAGGCTCTCGGAGAATTTTGACGGCATCATCGTAACTCACGGCACAGACACTCTGCGCTATACGGCTGCAGCTCTCGGGATGGCTTTTACCGGTTGCAGAATTCCCGTAATTCTTGTTTCCTCCGACTACCCGCTTGAGGATGAAAAGGCAAACGGAAACCGAAATTTCGAAGCCGCGGTTGCCTTTATCAAAAGTAAAAAAGCCGCAGGAGTTTTTGTCAGCTACAAGAATACGGGCGAAGAAAAAACAAATATCCATATTCCCTCGGAAATGCTCCGTCACGGTGAGCTTACGGCAGATATTTATCCTATTACGGGAAAGCCCTTTGCCGAATACCGTCAAGGCATCACTTTGCTGCATGGGAATTCCGTTGTCCCCCCCAAACCCCTGGGTATTGTGGAATATACTGACAGCTCCGGTATTCTGGTTATTGACAGCCATCCGGGTGACAGCTTTGAATACTCGCTCAACGGCATAAAAGCCGTAATTATAAATCCTTATCACTCTGCAACGCTTGACACGGCGAACGAAAAGCTCCGCGTTTTTTGCGCAAAAGCGAACAAGAACAATGTTCCTGTTTTTGTTACGGGCGTGCGAAGCGAAATCTGTTACGAAAGCACAAAAGCTTTTGAAAGCATCGGCATCAGACCTCTGACATGCAGCTTTGTTTCAGCTTATATGGAAATTTGGGCAGTCATAAGCCTCGGAAAAGACCTTGAGGATTTTGTATGCTCTGCAGGCGATGATACTTTGTTGATCCAATAAAAAAGCAGCGACTTGTCAAAACAAGTCGCTGTCTGGCCCGCCCGAAGGGATTCGATTCGCGCCGCCGCTACGGCGGCTTGGTCGCTCGCGGTCACAACAGTCCACCGGACTGTTGCTCTGTACCGCTCGTCCTTCGAATCCCTCGCTCCCAAAAAAACGAACACCCCACGCACAAGCGTGAGCTGTTCGTCTGGCCCGCCCGAAGGGATTCGAACCCCCGTTCTTCAGAATCGGAATCTGCTGCGTTATCCAACTGCGCCACGGGCGGATATTTGATTTTAATAAACTATACAATCACAAACCTGAAAAGTCAAGTAAAAAATGGCATATGCATACCCGAGTAAACTGCAGGGGGCGGATTTCTCCGCCCTCTGCTTTTTAATTATTTAATCTTCTCGATAACCTCGCCTGAAGTGGGCTTGATTTCATCAATAAACTTCTGAACCGCTTCTGCTGAAGGCATCGCAGCCGAGCAGCTGTGAGCTGAAACAAGCATGGAAGCCGAAGCTGTTGCAAACTCGAGAGCATCGGGAATGCTCTTGCCGTTAAGAAGAGAATAAATGAAAGCAGATGCATAGCCGTCTCCGCCGCCGAAGCCCTTGAGCATCTTTACGGGAAAAGGCTTTACCTTATATGCCGAGCCGTCATCAAGATATGCAACCGAGCCTTCCTTGCCGTGCTTGATGATAACAATCTTGTTACCGTAGGAGAACCAACGCTTTGCAGATTCTTCATCGCTTGCGCAAACGCCTTCAACAGCCTCGGTAAGGTCAAATTCTTCTCTGGAGCCGAGAATAATATCGCTGTTCTTTGCGGCAATTGAATAGTAAATCGAAATTTCGTCATTATTCTTCCAGGTATAGCTTCTGTAGTCGATATCAAAAATTACGGTAACGCCGTTTTTCTTTGCAAGGAAAAGAGTTTTGAGAGCCGCCTCTCTTGAGGGGCTTGTGCAAAGAGCTGTTCCCGAAATAACAACAGCCTTTGCGCTCTTGATATATTCCTCGTCAACATCGTCAACACAAACCTGAAGGTCGGCAACGCCTTCTCTGTACATAAGAATGCTGCTCTGGGTAGGGCTGAGGATTTCGGTGAAGGTCAGACCGAGCTTTTCGCCGTTTTCGCATCTGAAAACATGAGAAACATCAATGCCGTCAGCCTTGAAATAGTTTTCAACATAGTCACCGAACTGATCATCCGAAACTCTTGCGATAAATCCGCATTTTGCGCCGAGTCTTGCAAGACCAACTGCAATGTTGGCAGGTGAACCGCCGACATATTTATTGAAATTACTGCTCTGCGAAAGAGGCATATTCATATCGGTGGGGTTGAAATCAATTGCGATTCTGCCGATAGGGATAACATCAAGTGCTTTGGAATTGTCAAATTTAATGTAGCTCATTTTTCTTATCCTTTCTTATCCTTTTCCTGCGCAGCCGAAGATTTCTATGTGTTCAAGTGCATTTCTGTAAGCACCCTCAACCTCGGCACTCTGCAAGTCATAATATCCGTTTATTTTTCCGCCTTCATATGCATTTCTCGCACTGAGTTCAACCCTGTCAAAAGTTGCCGTTGCAATATTGATTTTATGAATTCCGAGAGAAATACATTTTCTGAAATCATCAGGCAGAATACCTGTTCCGCCGTGAAGAACAAGCGGTGCGTCAACATTTTCAGCCGTCTGCTCAAGAATATCAAAACGAAGCTTCGGAGCCTGCTTGTAGTTTCCGTGCGCATTGCCGATTGCAACAGCAAGAGCATCAACCTTTGTGAGCTTGTGGAATTCCGCCGCCTGAGCAGGTGAAGTGCAGTTGATTGCAATATCCTCACTTCCGTCCTCACTGCCGCCGACGCATCCTATTTCGCCCTCACAGTCAGCCCCGAATTCCGAAGCAATTCTCTTTATTTCAGCTGTTTTTGCAGCATTTTCTTCAAAGGGAAGGTGTGAGCCGTCAAACATAACGCTTGTGAAGCCCAGTTCAAGAGCCTGCCTTATTTTTTCTTCGGTCTTGCCGTGGTCAAAATGTACGGCAACAGGCATACTGCTGTTTTTTGCCGCCGCAACCATAATAGGTCCTATAAGCTCCAGCGGAGAATGGTTAAGCCTTACCTCGGCAATCTGAATTATTGCAGGGCTTTTTGTTTCTTCAACCGCTTTAAGCACGCCGAGAACCATCTCCATGTTTGCAACGCTGAAGCTGCCGACTGCGTAGCCCTCTTTTTTTGCCTTGCTGAGCAAATCGCTCATTTTAACGAGAGGCATTTTCTTTTACCCCCTTTTTATAATACATCGCTGCGCAAACAGCACTTGTCAGCGGCAGGGTAAGAAGCATACCCATACTGCCTGCAAGAGCCTGCAGAATTTCCGCAATTATCATTTCCTTATTGATAACCTGCTCTATATTCGCATTGTAAGAAACAAGCAGCAGTACGCAGGTCAGAGAGCTGCCGATATATGCAAGCACAAGCGTATTTGCCATTGTGCCCATCATATCCCGTCCGATTGTGAAGCCCGATTTCATCAGCTCTGCAGGCTTTATATCGGGAGATTTAATTCTGAGTTCGTAAAGTGAAGAAGAAATGGACATCGAAACATCCATTACCGCGCCGACGGCACCGACGATAATCATGGCGAAAATGATTGCCTTGAGGTTAATCGGATTATCGGGATAAAGCTGATAGAGATAAATTGATTCTTCCTCAAGCAAGCCTGTCATATTGAGAAATTTATCCATTATCAGAACAATAATACCTGCACAAAGAACGCCGCATATGCATCCGATGCCCGCGCAAAGCGCCTTCATATTGAAGCCGCTGATGATGCTGAGCGTCATAACAGTAATATAAACGCAGACAAGAACTGACCAGAAATAGATATTATGTCCGTTAAGAATTGCGGGAATCAGCACGCAGAACACCGAGAGGCATGTGAAAGCAAGAGAAATAATTGTTTTCAGCCCCTGTGCCTTTGAGAAAACAACAATCAGAACACAGAATACGGCAAGCAACCATATCAGAGGAGTTATTCTTACAAAATCGCCGAAATAGAACAGCGTTTCGCCGTTTTCCGTATAGCTTTCAACAAGAATTTTATCGTTCTGTTCAACCTGTCTCGGGCTGAAAGCATAGGATTTGTCTATCTCCTGAATTACATCGAGCGTTTTTCCTCTGCGCTGAGTGTTAAGCGCCTGCGCCTTGAAATAAACCGTAACGATTTCGCTCTCGCCGTTAACGCTCTGAGCCTTGACATCCGTCACCCTGATAACTCTCGCTCTGACGGTTTCGCCTTCCATCTCGCCCTTAAAAATCGTTCCGTCTCCGACGATATACGAATATGCCGCCAGAATCAGCAGAGCCGAAACCGCAACAACGGCAATACGGCTGAAAAGGTTTTTGTTTTTCATCCTGATATCACCTTATTTTATTGTAACACGGTATCGGGTTATAAAGCATGTGAACGCATCGCCGAAAAGATTGATGAATGTATCCGTAATATGAGAATTCATTCCTTCGAATTCACCGTCTGATGAGGTTGTTTTGCCGAGAACAATCAGCTTGCCCTCTGAAGAATATGCAACGCAGGTTGACATATCCTTTCTTGTGCCTCCCCTGCCCTGAACATCCGCAAGGTTTCCTGCAGGAGTGATAAGAGCCACAAAGCTGTCTGTTTCGCCTTTGTTTCCGAGTGCTGCAAAATCGCGGTTAGCCGAAGAAGTATAGCCCGAAACGGCAAAGCCGCCGTCTGCAGTAACGGTAATATCGTTTATAAAATCATCGTAAAAGCCCGAAACGCTTCTCTGCCAGAGCTTTTTACCGTCGGAATCCAGCCTTATAACAACAGCATCAATTCCGCCGCAATTATGAAGGTCTGCAAATGTTCCGTCGGGAGCATATGTTGTTATAAGCTCATAATAACCTGCAACAACACAGCCGCCTTTTCCGTCAGCGGCAACAGCAGAAAAGTTTTCTTTGCCTGAGCCTGCAACGGCAAAACCCCACTGAAGCTCGCCCGAAGAGTTATATTTCAGAACAGCGGTGTCAAGATATCCGCTTCCCATGCCGTCAATTGCGGCGAAGCCGCCCGTTGATGCATTGGTAACGCTTGTTACGAAAATATTTCCGCTGTCATCGGTGCTTATTCCGTCGATGCATGCGCCGTAATTACCTGCGAGATATCTGCTCCAGAGAATATTTCCGTCTTTGTCAAAGCTCATAATAACAGCCTTTGAAACGCTTGACTCTGCGCTGCCCGCAAAGCTGCCGTCGTTTGACTCCGTTTTTCCGCCGACAACAAAGCCGTCGCCGAGAGAATCCACGCACATGAGCATATCTGTTGCGGAACCGCCGATGAGCTTTTTCCAGATAAGCTTACCGTCAGCCGAATATTTAATAATAACCGATTCGAGGCTTCCTTTGAATTCATCTGCGGACGCATAATCGTCCTCCGCCGAATAGCCGACAACCACAACGCTTGAATCGCTGAGAACGGCAACATCTTCAACTCTTACATTTCCGTCAGCACTGCCGACAGAATTTACCCATTCGGGATTAAGGTCTTTATCGAATTTTGCGACAAAGCCGTAGGAATACTTCCAGCTGTCATCGGGAACATTTTTCAGCGAGCCGTCTGTTGAAGATGAAACACCGCAGGCAACGAATCCGCCGTCATCGGTTGCGTCAATGCCCGTGAAGTTGTCAATGTTTGATCCGCCGAAAGATGCTGCCGCTTCCTGAACGGCAGATTCAAGCTTCGGACCGATCTCCTGAGTTGTTGAAGGCTTTGTATCAACAGCATTTGTTGTTCCCGTTGCGGGCGGAGCCGTCACCGAAGTTGGTCTCGTCATATGCTGGAAGGTTTTTTCTTCAGTCGTCGATTCTTTCGTCGTTGACTCTTCCTTTGTTGACGGTTCGGTATATGTCGTCTCATCGGGAACCGTAACGGTTTCCGTAATTCTCGTACCCTCTGTGGTTTTGGGCTGTGTGGGTATTATATCGCCGATTCCGAATAAATTTCCGAAAAAGTTAAGTATTATGGCAATAACAAGAATAATTGCAGAAGCTATTTTGATTAAAGTGTTACACATAGGTTTATCCCCCTTTCTGCAAAAGCGCAATTGCGCATTTTGAGTATACCATAATAATTATTAAAAATCAAGATGCCGAAAAAGAAGAAAGGCCTGCAGGTTTTTCTCCTGCAAGCCTTTGATTATTGTTTTATGTTCAGATTTCGGGGATCTCGATTTCGATTTCCTTGCCGAGCTCTGCGGAACGCGAAATACCGTCGATGATAGCCTGATTGTAAAGAATCTGGCCGCAGGGAACGGGTGCTTCGCCGTCTTCCTTGACAGCATCAATGAACGAACGGATCTTGATATCGAAGCAGTCAACATCGTTATGCTTCATGGGGATATGTGTTTCGATCTGTTCGCCTGCGATTTCGTGATAGATAACAAGAGGACCGCCGATTGAACCGTTCCAGCACTCTGTTGAGGGAACTCTTACCGAGCCCTTTGTTCCCATGATGATGGTGTCACCGGGAGTATCAAGGTTCATTGCCCAAGCGATTCTGAAGTCGAGGATAATACCGCCCTCAAGACGGACAAATGCTGCTGCGAAGTCATCAACGCCGAAAACATCGTGATGTTCATAATCGGGGCTCTTGCCGAAGAAATCAGACTTGTAGCCCGAAACTGTAAGGGGCTTGGGATAGCCGATTGAGTTGAGAACCATATCGAGCGAATAGCAGCCGATATCGCCGAGAGCGCCGATGCCTGCTGTATCCTTCTGAATGAAGGAAGTGCCGAAGGGAGTGGGAATACCTCTGCGTCTGCCGCCGCCTGTCTGGATATAGTAAATCTTGCCGAGCTCGCCCGACTGAACAACCCTCTTGAGCATCTTCATGTTCTCATCAAATCTGGGCTGGAAGCCGATTGAAAGAACGCCCTTGCTTGCCTTTTCTGCCTTGCAGATTGCAACAGCTTCATCAAGAGTTACGCACATGGGCTTTTCAAGAAGAACGCTCATGCCGTGTTCAAGAGCATAGATTGTGCATTCTGCGTGGGTTGCGTTATATGTGCAAACGCTGACTGCGTCGCATTCGCCTGCGTCTACAAGCTCCTTGTGGCTGGGATAGAACTTAACGTTTTCACCGACATTATATGTTTCGCAGAAAGCCTCTGCCTTACCGGGAACGAGGTCTGCAAGAGCAACAATTTCAACATCGGGGCATTTCTGATAAGCCTTGACATGAGCTTCTGCAATCCAGCCTGTGCCGATGATACCGACCTTGACCTTTTTGCTCATGTCTCTGACTTTGTTCTCTGCGGGAGCTTCTTTGAATTTATCAAGAATACTTGCCATATTTTTTTCCTCCTTGAAGTTAAAGGTAGTCTGTAAATTACCAGCTGAGAGTTTTGAGATATTCTCTGCTGAGTTTAACCGAATTCATTCTGGTATCGCCTTCTGCAGGTTCATCCTGCTCAACAACAACCCACTCTGCACCTGCATTCTCGCAGGCAGCAAGAATTGCAGGAATATCCTGCATGCCGTGACCGACGGGCATAAAGCTGAATGAGCTTTCCTCTGCCTCTGAGGATTCTTCATCTTCAATTCCGATAAGAGCGTACATCTTACCCTGACCCGAGCCGCTCTTTCTGAAATCCTTGAGATGAACAACGGGAGCTCTGCCGCTGTATTTTTCAACATATTCCGCAGGATTAACGCCTGCAACATTTACCCAGCAGGTGTCGATTTCTGTCTGAAGAAGGTCGGCGGGAATTGTTGAATAAAGAACATCGAGAGCATATTCTTCGCCGATTTTGACAAACTCAAAATCATGGTTATGGTAAAGAAGCTGAATGCCGAGCTTTTTGGCTGCTTCGCCGATTTTGCGTATACCTTCAACTGTTGCCGCAAAGCCGTCTGTTCCGGGTCTGCATTCCTCTGTAAGATAAGGAACGACAACATATTTACAGCCGATTTCAGCATAGTCGGCAATTACCTTTTCGGGGTCTTCAAGCATGTCATAATAAGGAACATGCGCCGAAATGGGAACTATGTCAATTTCTTCACAGAAAGCCTTTATTTTTGCGGGCTCTTCGCCGAAAAGACCTGCGAACTCAACGCCGTCATAACCAAGCTCTTTCATAGCTTTTATTGTTCCGTAAAAATCCTTTTCCATCTCATCCCTTACGGAATAGAGCTGAACGGCTACGGGAAGTTTCATGAAAAATCACTCCTGTAATTTAATACTGCACAACATATAGTAACATATTACGTCCCGGCATACAAGACAAATTTTAAATTTATTTGTTTTTTTCGAGATATTTTTCCGTTATTTCAGCCGCGCATTTTACAAGCTCGGCACAGGGACGCTTTTTATAATAATGCGGTGTTCTTTTTTCGGGCTCGGGGTCTGACGCACCTTCGCCGAGCGAAAGCAACTCCCTGCAGATATACGAACCGTTTTCGGCCTTGAAATCCCCTGCCGCCTGCTGAATAAGCGCGTAAAGCTCTTTTTTCTTTTCGGCATCATTGGGATCTGTGCTTGCAAAAACGCATGAAAGCACCATTGTCATGCCGCTCACCGCGCCGCAGACCTCGCGAAGCCTTCCCATGCCTCCGCCGAAGCCTGCCGAAAAACGCAGCGCCGCTTCATGCTCAAATCCCGTTATATCTTCAAATGCGCAAAAAACCGCCTGAGCGCAGTTGCATCCGTTTTCGAAAAGCAATTTTGCCTTTTCAGGTCTTGTCATATCAATCATCTCCGAATTTATGTTTATATACAATATAATCATTTGAAATTCAAAAGTCAACGAGTGAACTGTTAAACTTTAAGGAAAAATTTATATTTTGTTAAAAATTAGCTATTCCATTTTCGGATAACATGTGTTATACTGTGTCTATCCATCCTCGAAATACGGGGAAAAATAAAACGGAGGATAAGAAAATGAACAAAATCACATCTGTTTCAAAGAAAACTCTTTCTGTGCTTCTTGCTCTGATAATGGCTCTTTCCTGCTTTGCAACAGCAGCTTTCGCAACAGAGGCTGTCAGACCTGCAGCACCCGAAGCAATCAATGTTCTCGCAATCTTCTCGGACACAATCGTTATTGAAGAAATCGAAGGCGGCGAATATGCAATTCTCGCTTATGCCGAGGACGGCACCGTTGACGCATCTCTTGCCGAATATTCGGCAGAAACCGTTTTTGACGGTCTTGAGGCTGAAACAAAGTATGCCGTTTATGCAAGACTTGCCGCAACAGACACCGAGCTTGCAGGCGATTCTGCAACAGCTGATGTTACCACTCTCGCTGCAGATGCAGACCCCGTGGTTGAAATCGCAGAAGATGCAGTTGCCGTTAACCACGAGCTCAAAAACATTGTCTGTGCCCCCAAAACAATTGAATTCAACGCTCAGAATTATGTTGTAAAGTATGAAATCAGCCCCAACGCAGGCGTTGACACTTCATCTCTTGCTGACGGCAGCGTTAAATTCGGCAACCTTGTTGCAGGCTCAACATATGCAATCACAGCCAAGATTACTGTTGCTGGCATCGAATTTAAGTCAGAGCCCGTAAACGTAACACTCAAGCTTGCTCAGAATTCTCCCGCAGCTCCCGTTCCCACAAAGGTAACAGGCACATCAATCGAAATCAAGGATATGGGTAAGGATGTTGTTCTCGCATGTGCCGTTAAGGGCAGCACAGAAGAACTTGTATGGGCTTCGGTAAGCAGCTTCAAGGAGCTTGCTCCCGAAACAACCTACATCATCTATGCAAAGTATCCCGCAAACGATACATACCTTGAAAGCGCTCCCGTTTATATCGAGCTCACAACTCTCAAGGCTTCTGCAGGCACTGCTCCCCAGCCCGTTCTTCTTGATAAGAACAACACTTCCATCAAGCTCGGCGCAGGCGATGACATCGCAACCGAATTCTCAATCGACGGCGGCAAAACATGGAACAAGACAGGTCTTTTCACCGGTCTTGAAGCAAACAAGAAATATGATTTCGTTGCAAGATATGTATTTGACGAAGAAAAGCAGGATGCAAGCGGCATCAGCGAACCCGTTTCTGTTATCACAAACAAGAGAGCTAACTATGAAGCTGCAATCAGCAACTGCGCTTTCACCGTAACAACAAACGGCAAGGTTTATGCAAAGAGCTCCTTCAGCTTCAGCATCAAGGGCGACACCTTTGCAGATGCTGACCAGTACGGCGATACAAGATACATCCCCGTTGCATGGGAATACGCAGATCAGGGCAAAGCCTTCACAGGCAACGCCATCACCGTAACAGATACAGCAACAACTCCCGAAACATCTCAGGATATCTCTGTTAAGGTTACATATGAGCTTCAGAAGTTCAACGGCACTGAATGGGTTGCAGTCGAAACCGCAACAGCAGATTATTCCGTACATGTAAGCCCCGAATACAATGCTCTCAAGGCTTTCTTTGAGGCAATCGCAAACTTCTTCCTCAACACTCTTCCCCTGATCATTCTCGGCTTCATGAAATAATCAAACAACAATCAAGGGTGGAACACCGTTTTGGCGTTCCACCCTTTTATTATGCCTTGTATTCAAATGTCTGCTCTTTTTGAAGAGACTCAAGATATCTGCGGCATTCCGCCTTTGCCTTTTCAAGGTCAAGGTCAAGATAGTTTCCGCATTCCTTTCTTGTGTTTCCGAAAACCTCGCCGTCATAAGCAATGATATCGGCAAGAATTTTCTTTGTAATTTCAAGCACCTTTGCGTTATCCGCATTTCTCACAAGCAGATAAAATCCCGTTCTGCAACCCATGGGACCGAAATAAATAACATCATCCTTTATCTCGGAGTTTCTCACAAAAGTTGCAAACATATGCTCAACGGTGTGTGCGGTTGTGGTATCCATGAAATCCCCGCCGTTGGGAACCCTTGTTCTCATATCGTAGGTCGTGATATCGCCGTCAATGCGCGAAACATAGATGCCTTCCGTCAGAAGGTCATGGTCAACGGTAAAGCTTGTTATTCTGTTCATTTCTTTTTTCCTTTCTGCTTTTATGTAATGCAACAATAAATGACCATACGGGCAAAATATAGAGGAATGCCGCCGTCAGAAGGGATGCCGTCGGTGCGCCCGAAGAGGTCAGAGGAACTGCCGCGGCTATCGACCACGGAACAAGCGGAGAAATAACCACCGCTGTGTTTTCAAGGTTGATTGCCGCCGTGTTTTTCTCTTTTTCCATGCCGTCGCAAAGCTGATGCGTGAGAATTATTGCAAGAGTCTGGTTGCAGGATATAAGCGATGTCAGCGCAGAGGTTATCACCGTTGCGCCGAACGGGGTTGCCTTTTCTCCGAGTTTCGCAATTTTTTCTTTGAGAGAATGGAGAAGTCCCGTTGCGGCAAAAATGCCCGAATATGCCGAGGAAATGCAGACAATTGCCGTTGCGTTGAGCATCGAAACAAGTCCGCCGCCGTTCATCATATGGCGCAAAGCCTCTGTTTCCGCTTCATAACCTGCAATAAGAGTTTTAAGTGCATCGGCAATTCCCATATCCTGAACGGTTACACTTATCACGAAAGCCGAAACAAGGCTCGCAAGCAGAGCATATTTTGTTTTGACTCTGAAAAGCGAAAGTGCAAGAATCACAACCGCAGGAATAACCGCAAGAGCATGGAGATTGAACTCCGCCGCAAACATTTCTTTAAGGTCGGGGACATGACCGCCTCCTCCCGAAGAAAAGCCGAGAGCAAGATAGACAACGCATGTTATCGCTGTCGGGACAGCCGCTGTGCGGAACATGTTTTTTATGTTTGTGAAAATATCTGTTTTTGTAAGTTCCGAAACAAGCAGCGCGCTTGTTGAAACGGGAGAACATCTGTCGCCCCACAGCGCACCCGAAAGCATTGCGCCGCCAACAATAACGGGATTCATCCCCATTGATTTCGCCATCGTCATGCAGATAACGCCCATCGTTGCCGAGGTACCGAAAGATGTTCCCATAAGGAACGAAACAAACGCGTTCAGAACAAAAGTCATCAGCACAAATATTTCGGGAGTGATAAGCTCAATTGCGGAGCAGATAATGAACGCTATCGTTCCGCCTGAACGCCACGAGGCGGTCAGCAAACCGATGAGCAGAAAGTTGATGAGAATGTTTTTAGAGGTTTTTATTCCGTCGAAAATCATTTTCAGTATCGCTTTGAATGAATGTTTTTTTATTTTCGCATATGCGCTGAAAACAACCAGCCCCACTCCGAGTGCATAAAGAACGGGTATGTCAAAAATGACACACACAAGCAGAGCAAGGCAGAACAGCGCCAAGGTAACGATTTCCAAAAAATCACCTGATTTTAGTGAATAGTATGTAGGGCGGGATTTCCTCATCCCACCGTTGATTTCAAATGCTTTCTGCGGCGGCTTGTGGGCAAGCCGCCCTACACGGTTAAATAATAAATCGGTGCGGAATTAATCCACACCGATTATATATCATACCATCCGTTTTTTCAAGAGGAATATTACCAGTCGAGCGAAAGATAATACGGACCTCCTTCTCTGTTTGTATGATAACAACAAGCAGATGCGATATATCTTACTTTTTGCTCCTTATCATTGTATGCACATATCAAAAAATCGTATTGTGTCCCGTAATGCACAGGGTTGTAATCAGCATTCCATTTGCTGATTTCAAATTCATTTTTTGATTCATCATACAAAAATTCGTCTTCACTGCGATTTGGAGGCTCCTCTCCGTATGCAAGGTGATAATTAAACTCAACCTGACCGTATCCCTTATAATAAACCATAGTCCAATCGCCTTTTTGAACAATTTCATAGCCGATATTTTTTATCTCCGATTGCGCAAACAGTTTAGTAAATTCATCTTTGGCTACCTTGTCGAGAATGTTTTCAGAAATGAAATTCCCCTTCAGATTATCCTTGAAAACCTTATAATCCCGATCTGACAAAAACCATTCCGCACACATATCGTAAGTGCCGTAAGCACAATCCCAACAAGGTACGTACTCATAGAAATATTTTATTGAATCTCTGTGATTTACTAATGTTTCAGACGGAATGTTTCTCGGAAACATTTCCAAAGCATAATACAGTCCGTCATCCTCTCTGCTTATGTCTGCCAGATCTCTGTCAAGTTCCAGATAGTTACTATAGTCTGTGGTCTGCGAATAAAAAGGTGTGACCGAACAAAATACCAAGAAAAGTGTAGTTACAAACATTATTACCGTACCTATGGCGGAAGTGATAAGCAGAGCGGCATTTGAACCTTTTGATTTTCGGTTAAACCTTTTTCCTGTGTTTTTAACAATAACAGCTATCAATAAAGCTATAACAACAAACCATCCGAGATAGAAAAGGGAAAGATAATGGAGTTCCGGGTCGCTTGTCAGTTTTATATAGCGTACATCAAAAATATCTCTGCAAAGCAAAGCCACCCAATAAACCGCATTGACAAGTAAAAAGCCGCCAGTTGTTATCGCAATTATCTTTAAGATTTTCTCTGCCGCCGTCAACTTCGTGTCCTCTTTCGGCACCTGCTTTTCTTCAACCGTTTCGGAGAGCGAGCGGCAGATTATTTCGAGCGTCACCTCTTCATCAAACGAAATTCCTTTGAGTTTTTCAACGATTTTCGTTTCATGATTTATATTACTCTCCGTCTGTTCGATAAACCTTTCAACAATTTCTTTTGCGGTCGATTTATCATCAACAATGCTCTTTATATCGGCAATAGGAAAGCCTGCCTTGCGGAGCATTGCAACATTATTAAGCCTCTCAACATCCTCTTGAGAAAATTCAATGCTCTTTCTTCCGCTGTAGGATTCTTCAATGCTCGGAGCCGCAAGCCCTTCGTTTATATAAAGTCGTATCGCCCTGTCGGTCAGTCCCGTTTTTTCAATTACTTCCTTGATCTTCATAAAACCGACCTCCTTTCAAGGATATAATAGTCTTTAACCCAAGGTAAATGTCAAGCATAAACCGAATTTATTTCTTAATTAGCTCATATTGTCCCGATTTCAACACCTGCACAAGCTCTTTTCCGTCGCGTATTCTTGTTGAGGTGATTATTCCGCCGAAACATGCCGTTGCAGGCTCATGAGTGTCCCCTCCCGAGGTTACGATAAGTTCGGGATGATGCGCAAAGAAATTCTCCGCCTCAAGATTGTTTTTATCGGAATTATCCGCGTTATAAACCTCAATGCCGTCAATGAATTCAAGCGGAAGCACCTGCGGCTGAGGAATATACGACACATCCCTGAAAGGGTGCGCCTGAATGCATAAAGCTCCGCAGGATTTCAATGTTTTATACCATATTTCAATGTTTCTTTCGCGCAGTTCGGGATGTGCATAAAGCATTTCGGGCGTTATGCCGTAGCAGAGAATCTCAAGCCCCCTGCCCACATGCTCCTCAATGCCGAAAATAATATCAAGCCCGTATTTTTCGCCGATTTTCCTGAGCTTCAGATAATCGTTTTCATATTCTCTCACAAATTCTTCCCACAGTAGAAAACGGCTTATCCCCGTATTGCCGTTTATAAAATGGTTTGTTATAACACAGCCGCTGAAGCCGCCGTCATAAAGAGCTTTTGCAAGCTCCTCGGGATACATCTCCGAGCATGCACTGCAAGGCAGAGTATGCGCATGCATCTGATATTTGTATGTTTTCATCAGAACACCTTCTTTACTGCTTAAAGTATAGTTCCAAATGCCTCTGTTTTCAAGAGGAACGCCACAATATGTAAATAGTCACTAAAAATGTTTTCCAAAAATCGTATATATTTTCTTAAAAACATATGGAAATTTCATTTTTCCTATGATATAATCATTGATGGATTATTCTGCCTTGCGGCGGATAAATCACCCAACAGTGTTTATAATTATTTATGGAGGTAGATACCCATGTACAAGTATGTTTATTTGTTCTCCGAAGGCGACGCAACAAAGCGTAACACCCTCGGCGGCAAAGGCGCAAACCTTGCAGAAATGACAAAGATCGGTCTCCCCGTTCCCCAGGGCTTCACAATCTCAACTGAAGCTTGCACAAAGTACTATGAGGACGGCAAGAAGATCAACGATGAAATCCAGGCTCAGATCATGGAATACATCGTTAAGATGGAAGAAATCACAGGCAAAAAGTTCGGCGA
>JAZPXO010000043.1:0-8326 GCA_045543735.1 Acutalibacteraceae bacterium | reverse complement strand
TTGCAGGAACATAAAGATACTATAATCAACATCGAAATAATTGCAGAAAATATTCTTTTAAAAAGCATTGTAAATCTCCTGATATAATTTATTATTTAAACTATATACGAATTAATATTAATTGTCAAGAATTGCGGAAAGGCTGCCTATACTCCTACAATAAATACCGATAATATACATGTTAGCATACTAAGAATACAGATTGACTTTTCAATATTTCAATGATAGAATTATTTTATCAAATTTTATGAGGTGATATAATGTTTGAAATGTTTTTAACGGAAGTTCTGAAGCTTGCACCCAGACAGATGTGGGGTGTTGAACAGCAAATCTACCACCTTTCACAGATTTTCACATCTTTCTCATTAAAAAAAATAATAGCTTCATTTCTCGCTATTATTGAGCTTTGCGGTCTTACAATTCTTGATTATCCTACAACTCCACGCGGTCAGGAGCTTGATCTTACTGGCTATAATATCGTTTTTGAGGATGAATTTGAAGGCGATTCTCTCAATACCGATGTATGGGAATACAGAGGATCTGGCCCGCGCAGAGGCGGATACAATGCCGAAAGTCAGGTAAAAGTTGAAAACGGAAATCTGATAATTACAGGCGAATACCTTACTGACGGTCAGTACGGAGAAGGCTGGTACACCGGAATGATAAAGCTTAAAGAGCGATATTGCAAGGGTTATCTTGAAATCCGTTGCATTGTTAACAACGATCCCGGTTTCTGGTCAGCTTTCTGGCTTCAGGCCGATTCTCCTTATACGGCTTCTGTTTCAAAAGGCGGTATAGGCGGTGCAGAAATAGATATTTTCGAATCATTGAGCTACGGTGATTTTATCGGAAGCGATTCTGTTGCTCAAACAGTTCACTGCGCAGGCGTTGACGGAGTTCAGGAAGGTTTTCAGTCCTGTAATCTTGGAAACTTCTACGGAAAAAACATTTATACAGAATATAACACATACGGTCTTGAATGGACAGACGATGAATATATTTTCTATATTAACGGAGTTGAAACTCGCCGCACTTCATTCGGTAACGGTGTTTCAGAAGTTCCCGAGGATGTAATTGTTTCACTTGAAATTCCTGATGCTGAAACCCTCGGCGTACTCGATAAGGATACATATAAAACTGAATACATTGTTGATTATGTAAGAATCTATCAATAAAAAATGACATGGGTGTTCAGCATCCATGTCATATTATATCTTGGTGTTACAATATAAGCATTTTTGCACACTTTTTGTGTTGACAAAATTTGATATACAGTGATAGAATAATTCTATATTAATTAAGGAGTGGTAACAAATGGATTTGAAGAAAATTATTGACCAGAAAGACAAAGCTGCCCAATATATGATTGATGAGATTACTCATGTCATCAAAACATGCGGCAAAAGAGATCCCGGTTCAGAGGGCGAAAAAAAGTCCTGCGAATACATGGCAGATGTTCTTAAAAAAGATTGCGGTTGTGAGGATGTAAAGCTTGAATCCTACGAAGTTGCACCCCGCGCTTTTTACGGTTGGATTTATTTTACAATTACTTTTGTTCTTATTGCTGTTGCTCTTTTCTTTTTTGCACCTGTAATCTCAATTCCTCTTATCATAGCAGGATTTGCAATTGTTCTCGTTCAGTTCGGTGTTTATAAGAAACTCCTCGATCCTCTTTTCAAAAAGAAAACCAGCCATAATGTTACCGCTATAAAAAAATGCACAGGTGAAACAAAAAGAAGAATCATCTTCAACGGTCATCCTGATGCAACATGGGAATGGCCTGTTAACTACGCTTTGGGCGGTGTAGGTTTTGAGGGTCATGCTATTATCGTTGTTCTCGGCGCACTCTATTATCTCGTTCTCTCTGTCCTTTATATTGCAAAGAATAAAGTTATGTTCGGTATGCCCGACACTTCTGATGTTCTTGTTAAAGCCGGTCTCTGGGGACTTCTTTTTGTTCCTTTCATGGTTGGTCTTTACTTTATGGTAAATTACCGCAGAGTTGTTGACGGCGCAAACGATAACCTTACAGGCTGCTATGTCGGTATTGCAATTCTTAAAGCTCTTAAAGATGAAGGCATTGAACTTGAAAACACTGAAATCGGTGTTATTCTTACAGGTTCTGAAGAAATCGGTCTCAGAGGTTCAAAAGCATGGGTTGAAGCTCACAAGGGCGAATTCCAGGATGTCCCCACCTTTATCTATGCATACGATACAATCAACGATCCTAAATATCTTATGTCCAATTACCGCGACCTTAACGGTACTGTTAAATCGGATAAAGACTGCGCAGACCTCTTCTTTGAAGCCGCTCAGGCTGTAAATGTTCCCTGCAAAAAGGGCATGATTCCTCCTCTCGGCGGTGCTGTTGATGCAGCTGCTTTCTCTCAGGGCGGATTCCGCGCAGCAGGTGTTACAGGTCTTAACCATAAGCTCGAAAGATATTATCACACCCGTCTCGATTCATATGACAACATGAATAAGCAGGGCATTGCAAACTGCTTTGCCGCAAGTGTTAAAATGCTTGAAATGTTTGATAACGGTGCTAAACAGTAATAATTACTAAACTGAATAACTTTGTCAAAGACCTGCATTAATTTGCAGGTCTTTTTAAAATAATTCATATTTAATATTGAATAAATTGTTAATAAGTGTTATTATATAGTGATTAATAAATTAGGAAAGAGGTTTCTGCTATGAATTCTAACCGTGTTTTTATCAGACTTGTTTCTCTTTTACTCGCTTTGATAACAGCTTTCAGTATTGCTTCTCCGACTTTTGCCGTTGCAGGAACAGCACCGCTTGAGAACGAAACTGTAGAAACTGAGACAACAATTCCCGATAAAATTGTTGAAATCGCAAGAGCTCAGATCGGATTTTATGAAAGCAACATCAATCAGTTCACCAAATGGTATTACGGCTATGATACCGATGCATATTGGTGCACAATTTTTGTTTCATGGTGTGCTGCTCAGGCAGGAGCAATCGGAACTGCAGTTCCCAGAAGATCAACTGTTGACGGAATGAGAACCTGGTTCAAAAGCAGGGGAGAATACTATCCTGCAACAAGTGATTATGTTCCTGTAAAGGGCGATATCGTTTTCATGAATACTGAGGTTGACGGTTCAGATAATGTTCATCATGTTGAAATTATAACAGAAGACGGTTTCTTCGGAACTAAAAGAAACCCCAAAATCAAATGCATAGGCGGTAACACATCCAATCTCAGCTATGAGGGTTCTGAATATGTTACCGAAAAAACAAGACCTGTAAACGGCTCAAGAGCAACTATGGTCGGCTATGCTCATCCTTCATATGAAAAAAGCGAAGGCATTATGGGTCTTTTCTATACAATTTCCGATGTAACTTCTCCTGCATTTTTAAGATTGATTATTTCAAAAATAATTTCACTCATTCAGATTATCCAGAGTCCTGCCCAGCCTGCGCCCGAGCCCGCTCCCGAGGCATAAATTCAGGCTATAAAAAAGAAAAAAGAATTAAGTGGATTAATTATATTTGTTATGACATTTCAATGTTTTACATCAGCAAACGCTGAATTTAATGCTCCGAAGCTGACAAAAGAAGAATGGGATGTTCTCTATAATTCTCTTCACGCTTCAAATACGCTTCCTCTTTTAAATGTAGGCAGCGATGAAACATCGGTAAGTCTTTGCTGGCATGCGGATTCAGAAAACGCCGTTGCAAAGGTAAGAGTAGCTGATAATGAAGAAATGAATAATGCGGTTATTTTTGACGGTATAACAACTGCTGCCGAAACACCCGAACAGGTTGTTTGCAGAGTAGTTATAACCGATCTTAAAGAGAATTCAATCTATTATTATCAATGGAACATCGGCGGAAGCTGGAGCAAAGCTTATAAATATGAAACAAAATCGTTTTCATCACATAAAGCCGTTTTAATCGGTGATATACAGATTCCCGAAGATTGGGCAAATGACGGGGAAGGACAATCCGACACAGGCTTATATTTCAATAATCTTCTTGCTGAAGCCCTTGAAAAGAATCCTGATATCAGCTATCTTGTTTCTCCCGGTGACAATACTTCAACAGGCAATACAGCCGCTGAATGGCAGACATTTCTTATGCCTGAAGCCGTCAGAAGCCTTCCTATGGCTCTTGCTATCGGCAACCATGATAAAAAAGGCATGACATATAATTATTATACAAACATGCCCAATGAGTATTACGGCAGATTTTTCTCGGGTCTTGACCGCGATTTCTGGTTCAGATACGGCGATGTTCTTTATCTTTGCTTTGATTCTACATCGGGAAATGCTCCCGACCATATGAAGTTTGCAAAGGAATCTGTAAAGCTTAATCAGGATGCCAAGTGGAGAATCGGCGTTGTTCATCACGGAATATACGGGGCAGGCGATTCGATAGGCGATACAGAAACAGAAGTTCTGCTCACTACAATATTCGCTCCTATATTTGAAACATATGATCTCGATATTGTTATAACGGGACATACGCATTCTCAGGGACGCTCCCATTTCATGGAAAAAGGCAAGATTAAAGCTGAGGCTCCCGGCGGAAAAACTTTCACTAATCCTGAAGGTATTGTTTATCTTAATTCCAACGCGGTTAATGACAGTGATTCTTTTGAATTTGATGCAAATCATCTTGCATATAAGTTTATCGAAAATGATGTTACAACATATTCAACGCTTGAATTTGTCGGAGATAAGCTTATTCTTGAAACAAGAAGAGGCGATAACAGCGAGCTTCTTGACAGCATAACGATTGAAAAAACCGTTGAACATATTGACAAAACTATAAGAAAATTTTTTGACAGATTGCTTTATAAAGCAGTTGAATTTGCTGGTTTTGTTTATACGGTTATTGATAATCTTGTCAGAAAATTCAGTAAATAAATTGCGGTTAATAAATCAGAGGAGGTAGAATGATGAAAAAGCAGCGTTCTCTTGAAAATGCTGAATTTCAGCATCCGAATAAAATCGGGTTGAAAGACGGTATTGGATATGCTCTCGGAGATGCGGGCAATCTGTTTATTCTTACATATGTTTCATCATATCTGAAAGTTTTTTATACCGATATTCTTAAACTCGGTGAACTCAAAATCACTGTTCTTTTCCTGATAGCAAGGCTTTGGGATGCAATAAATGACCCTCTTTGGGGCGGACTTATCGCAAAGAAAAGACCTACCAAAGACGGAAAATTCAGACCCTTTCTTAAATGGTTTGCAATTCCTCTCGGTATTGCAGCTATGCTTTGCTATATCGATTTTACAAAGTTCACCAGCAACAGCACACTTATCCTTATTCTTGCTTATGTAACTTATATTTCGTTCGGAATGATGTATACAACTATCAACATTCCTTACGGTTCTCTTGCATCTGTTATTACCGATGACCCCGAAGGAAGAACTCTTCTTTCAACGTTCCGTACTATCGGCGCGGGCGTCGGCGGCGCGGCACCTCTTCTTATTGCACCTTCAATAATCTATACTGCAACAGGTCAGTTTAACGCTGCAGGTAATGAAATCAAAACTGCCGATGCAAACGGTATGATGATTTTCGGCATCATCATGGGTGCGCTTTCCATATTTGCATTCTACGCTTGCTTCGGTATGACAAAAGAACGCGTTCCTTCTGAAGAAGAGCCTCAGGTTGATATCAAGGGCATGTATAAAGGGATGCTTAAGAGCAGACCTTTCATTATGGCAGCTCTTTCCGGTATTCTTATCAGCGGTCAGCTTCAGTTTGGATCGCTGAATCAGTATCTTTATAAGAACTATTTTGAAAACACAGGACTCGGTGCAATCGGAACAATTGCAAACTATCTTCCGATGGCTATAATGATTTTCTTCATGCCGAAGCTTGTTAAAAAATTCGGTAAAAAAGAACTTTGCGGTTTCGGAACATTCTTTTCTGCTGTTGCCGCTATACTTATGTATTTCGTTGTTCCTCATTGTGACAGACTTTCAAACGGTCCTGTTGTATTTATGCTTTTCACATTTGTAATCGGTTTCGGTTATTCATTTGTCAGCATAACCAACTGGGCAATTATCACCGATGTTATAGATTATCAGGAATATAAAACAGGGATCAGAAGCGAAAGCGCTGTTTACGCTGTTTATACATTCTGCCGCAACCTCGGTCAGACTCTTGCCGATACTGGCGGAATTACTCTTCTGAGCAAAGTTGCAGGCTATAACGGCAAAACAATGGCAGATGCAGGTTATATTGAAGGCGTTGGCGAAGGTATTCTTACCGTTTGCACAATTATTCCTGCAATTGTATATACGCTTGTTTTCCTTATTTTCCAATTCGGCTATAATCTTGATAAAGGTAAGCTCGATGTTATGTACAAGGCTCTTTCTGCAAAAAAATATCAGACTGCAGGCGAAGAAAATCTTGTTCGTAACCCCCAATAATCAATTGACCTCTCCGAAATTAATCGGAGAGGTTTTTTCTTGAATCCCTTAAATATATATGCTATATTTGATCTGTAAGAGGTGATAATATGTCTTTTAATCTAAATGAAAAATCGAAAGAAAACATTATTGTTGTTGCACACAGAGGTGCTTCGGGCGGAAACATACCCTGCAATACAATGGCTGCTTATGAAATTGCGCTCAAGCAAGGCGCAGATATGATTGAGGCTGATGTAAGCTGCAGCCGAGACGGAAAGCTTTTTCTTTTTCATCCGGGTATGGAGAACGAGCATCTTAATAAAGATATTTCTTTGCCCGATTTAACATATAAAGAAATCAGAAATATCAGATATGTAAATTTTGATAATACTCCAACTCAGTTCAGATTATGCGGATTTGACGATTTTCTCGAACAGTTCAAAGGCAGATGTTTCATTAATATAGATAAGTTCTGGAGTAATCCCGAGAAAATCTATAAAGCTGTTAAACGCCACGGAATGCTTGATCAGATTCTTGTTAAAAGCAAGATATCAAAGGGTGTTCTGAATGTGCTTGAAGACCTTTGCCCCGAAATTCCTTTTATTCCGATTGTATCAGAGAAGCATCCGATGCATGAGGAACTTAAGAAAATGAACATCAATTATCTGGGTGCAGAGGTTTTATTTAAAAATGACGATTCTGTTCTTGCGAGCGATGAATTCATTAAATTAATGCACCGTGACGGCAAGCTTGTCTGGGTCAATGCAATCATTTACAATTATAAAGAACAGCTTTCAGGCGGACACAGCGACGATTCAGCCTTAACCGTATCTGAAGATTACGGATGGGGCTGGCTTGCCGACAGGGGATTTGATTTTATTCAGACTGACTGGACAATGATGCTTGTTGATTATTTAAAGAAATCGGGTAAATATTATAAATAAAAAATCCGCTCCGAGGAATATTCTTCGGAGCGGTATTTATTAAGGCATATAGGGATTTTCGCTGTATTCGTAATTATCGGGCATTATATAAGGTCTGAAATAATTTGCTGTGAAATCAATTGCCCACTGACCTTTTTTGCCCTGCCAAAAACTTGAATGAGGTTCAATCGAAAGCATTCCGTTATAATTCTTTGTATAAAGAAGATCCATAATGGTTTTCCAATCTGTCTGATCCATGCCTGCAGGCGCATCGTCATAATGCTCACCGTCGATTTCGACAGTACCCTTAAGGTGAAAATGAAAAATTCTGTCACCGAATTCAAGGATTTCTTTTAAATAGTTTCCGCCATGACCGATACAATGTGAAGGGTCATATTTAATACCCATTTCAGGAACAGCTGAAAGAATAACTCTCCATGCTTCGGGTTCAACAACAAAGTTATCCCAACGGCAGTTATATGAAGCGATTTTTACATTTTTATCTTTTGCAAAATCAACAAGAAGTCTGAAATAATTGATTGCAATTTCACAATTCTCGAAGAATGATTTGCTTTCGGTATAGTTTACACCGCAGTTATAAACGGGGCAACCGATTATTGAAGCTGCTTTGATAAGATTCTTATCATTTATGAGGGCTTCGGGAATGATTTCTCCGTTTTCGTCAATTCTCTCCATTCCCCATCTTCCGATTGAACCGACAGAAACATTATATTTTTCGCTGTAACCCTTTATTTCTTCAGCCTTAGCAAGAAATTCAGCGGAATCGTAGTTGTAATTAACGCAGAATTCAACTGCATCAAGCCCTTTATCGTGAACATATTTGATGCAGCCTTCGCTCCATCCGTTAATAATACCGAGTTTCATTTTATCACCTTGTTATTTCAGATTTTATATGATTATAACATTCCGTTTTAAATAAGTAAATAAAAAATTGATATTGTTATAAATTATTTCCTTTTTAGTATACAAATTCTGATATTTATGA
>JAZPXO010000042.1:0-9577 GCA_045543735.1 Acutalibacteraceae bacterium | reverse complement strand
GGTGTTATGCAAATTTCATTGCATTTTAAAATCAAATTATAATACGGAATACTTCTGTCTATCATTTTACCTTGATTTTTCTTCAAAATTATTTGATGTAGATATAATTGTTTCCTGTTTTTATAACATTGCTTTTAATTCCATTTGCAAGCAAAAATATTACATACTCATTATCTTTTAATTCATAAAGATGTTCAAGTTTTCTGCCGTAAACGAAAACTTTTATATAGTTATTGAATTTGATATATAGGTCAACGTTAACATAAGGCGGGTTACTATCGTCATTTACGCCGTTAAAACAGGCGGTTTCAACTGTAACATTCGATAAATCAACACCTAAAATATTTCCGATAAGTGATGGAAGTAATTGTTCATCACCGGAAACACTACGGAGATAAGGATAAAAACACTTAATAACCCTCAAATGTTCATTATCTCTGATTTTAATATCCCTCAGCTTTATAAACTCATCAAATTCCATCTGTGTCACCTTTATAAATAACATCAATCTCATCTTCGCTTGGCACTTCGAATATCGAAGCGAATTTTGCGGCGAGGTTATCGTCGACATAATAAGCACTTGTTTCGTTTGCAAGCACAGCGTTGTTTCTCTTATATAGACGAGATTTCCATGTTTCATCGCTTATATCAATGTAATGAAGCTCACATTCGATATTACGGGACTTATAAAATCCTTTTGCAGACTCTCGTTCTGCTTTTGTCCAAAAGCCCCAGTCGAGAACAACATTGATATTGTTCTTGATTAGTTCCAAAGATTTATTTAACAGATATTTCTCAGTTTTTTCCACATATTCATCGTGTTTATCACCGCAATGCTGCCCGAAAAGAGCAAGCGTTATTTCATCAACCGAGAGTAATACGGCATTGTTTTCAGCACAGATTTTATTTGCGTATGTAGTTTTACCGCAGCAGATTTTGCCGCAGATTAAAAAGACTTTTGTCATAAGCAACACCTTCTTACTTGTTCATTTCATCAACAAATTCGCTGTTTCTTGCTGTCAGTTCAACCCACGCAGGTCTGAATCCGCTTCTTATAGCATTGCGGACAGATTTGATATTCGACCATGCGGAACAGTAAAACGGTACTTTACCAAGCTTCAATGTTTCAAGAGCAAGTCGGCTTGTGATTGCGGATGCAATACCTTTTCTTCGATATTCGGGCAGAACATCAACGCCAATCTGATACATTGTTTCACAATCGGCAGAACAGCCTGCAAGTCCTATGAGTTTGCCGTTATCGAATGCACCGACAGCGAGTTTATCAAGATGTTTTCGGCTTTTACACAAAGCGTTGCCCCACTCGGCGGTGTAATACTGCTCAAAATCTTCGGGTTGTAAAACTCTTATTTCGTAATCGCAAGGCTGTTCTTTAAGTTCGTTGACATCGGGCAGAAAATATTCCGCCATAAAGCATACTTTATATCCAAACTCTGCTAATTTTTCGTTGAGTGCAATAACATTCGGCGATTCGAAGCAATGCTCAACTGCATATTTGCCTATGTACCATTCAACAGTTTCTTTCATTCTCGGACTGACTTGTGCCACGATATTGTTTCCGTATGATACCAAATCACATTCAAGCGGCAAGGGCATATAAACCCTTGCTTTTTCGTTTTTCTGTGATAAAACAACCTTGTTTTCAGTCGAAAGAAAATCCTCTGCGTTGCAGTTGCAGTCATACGCCGATTGCTGTAATGCGATTTGAAATATTTCTTGATTCGTCATATTTACACCTATTTATTTGCTTTTAATGTGAATGTTGCGCCCCAGTTATTAAGAACCTCAACGCAAGAAAAGCCTGCTTCGAGCAGAGCTTCAGTTTCGTGTTCAACGGTCAATGGGGTATCATAGTGATAAAACTCATTGTCATCAACGCCTTGTTCCTTTTTGAGACGGAGCAACTCGTTTCGGAATGTTCTCTCATCTTCATCTGACAAGGCGAAATAATCGGTAAGAATAAAATACCCGCCCACTTTTAACGCTTTGCAGAGTTTTGCATAAAGCGGAATTTTTTCTTCTTTTGTGAAATGGTGCATAGATTCAACCGAAACTGCGGCATCAAAAGTGTTTTCACCAAACGGAACATCAAAATATGAGCCGCAAACCAAAGCCAAATCCTTTTCGGGGAACTTATTTTTCAATGCGTTCAGCATTGATTCAGTCAAATCAATACCTGTTATTCTTGCCGAAGGGTTGATTTTGAAATAATGTTCCAATTCCAAACCTGTACCGCAACCCAAGTCAAGGATTTTTGCACCGTTGGTCTTGGGTAAACAGTCGGCAGTATAAGGATAAAACACATCTGACGATTCGATATTCGTCATCATGTGTTCATCGTAACCGTCTAAACGTTTATCGAAAAATTCATTCATTTTTTCAAGCATTTCTATTTACCTCTGATTATAACTCTTTCCTGAAACAAATAACACGGTTAGCTTCTTCAAAGCCCATTGCCATATGAAAATTTAAGCTATTGGTGTTATCAAGTTCGCAGTCACTTGCAAATTCCGAGCACCCCTTTTCTTTTGCCCACAATTCACATTCGTGCAACAGTTCTTTGGCATAACCTTTATGTTGATATTCGGGGACAACAAATATTCCTTCAAGATAGCCGACAGGTGATGAATGTGTACCCTCAACATAATCGTGGCGAAGCTGACACTGCGCAAAACCAACGTGAACATCATCAATATATTTTATAAAACAAACAGCATCTTTGTTGCTAACAATCTCAGCAAAATCTGCTTCAAGTTCCGATACCGTGTGATTACACCACATCTGTATTGCCAATTCCGATAATACTCTTGTGTCGTTTGGGGTTGCTTTTCTAATCATAGTTGCACCTCTTTTGTGTACCAACTCGGCACGGGATTCTGCATATTGTCATACCATTCAAGCACTTCGTTTGCGAGGTTTTTCATAGTCTGAATTTCGCCTTTACCATACGGAATTGCCCAAGGCAGAGAAGTGATTGTGCCAAGGCTGATATACAAAGCAAGAAGCTTCCAGAACTCCATAGGCACATCATTGTCAAACTATCCGTTAACCATACCCGAAGCGAAAAGCGGAGAAGCTTGTGCACACCAGGTAATGCTCTTGAATTCTTCCCAAGGATCACCGAAATCGTAACGGTCAAAGTCAATAATAACAACCTTGCCGTTTTCAATCATCATATTGCCGATGTGATAGTCACCGTGCTGAAACACCTGAGGTCTGTCTTTGAGCAGATAACGGTTTGCGTTGATGAAGTCAATAAAATCCTGACCGTTATCATATTTCAACGGACATTCGTTGTATTTCTTGATTCTCAAATCCGCCTTATCATTTATACGGGTTTCCCAATCCTGCTGATTTTTAGGTGCGGGAATAGAGTGAATTTTCTTCAGAATTTTGCCCGCTTCAAGTCCGAGAGCATACTGCTCCGAATCTGCAAGATATGGTATAAACTCATTTGCATCCTTGCCGTCAATCCAAGTCTGCAATATGTAAATACCCTCATCACATTCGCCGATTTCAAGTGACTTGCACATAGGAATACCGAGTTTTGCAACTTCTTGCTGCATACGGAACATATTCTCACGGTTTGCACTCTTTTCAAAAGGAGTGATGCGAAGAAGATATTTGGTTCTGTCTGAAGTTGTGACACAGTATTTCTTATCACACGACCAACCTTTATTTATGGGTTCTTTTGATATGAATTCAATCATTGGCTCAATCCCATTTCTTTCATTTTCTTTATCAATCTTTTTGCTCGGAACATCAGATAATCGTGTCCCATTTCGTCCAAGAGAATATACCAGTTCAGCTCGTTACACAGAGCATAAAGTTCGACCTTTAAATCGCAGTATTTTGAGGTCGGATTTCTTCTTTTATACTCATCATAAAGCTTCAGCTTTTCGCCGAAACCGAGTGTCAGACAGAATATCTCATATTCAGGTTCTGCCCACAGCATATCAAACGGGTCGACCGCACCTGCGAGCTCGGATTTCCAGAAATCAATTATCAGATTCGGCATCCAGAAATCCCCGTGACAAAGGCAGGCGGTGTTGTTTGTAACGCTGAATATTTCATCAAAATGCTTACTGATAAGCTCAACCGCTTGCATAATCTCGGGTTCAATCTCGGTTTTCTCAAACTTCGCTTTTGTAAAGGCGTAAATGTCAACGAAATAATCCTTGTAATACTCCGCCCAAGTGTCATAAACGGGATTATCGTATTTGCCGAACTTGTCGTTGTGCACGCTTTGTGCGTTCATAATAGCATCAATAATGCTGTTTCTGAGGCGTTTCCGTGACGGAACAAATGCAAGATATTTGCTCTTACCGCTCATTCCTTTTATGTAATCCATACCGAGATAAACGGTGTCGTTCTCACGGTGGAGGAAATATGTTTTCGGAACTTTATATGAAACCTTGGGCGAGAGAAAATCAAGCATATCCTTCTCTTTGCAAATTGCATCATAGAATTTACTCGTTTTGACTGCAATTTTATAAGGCTCGGTTGTGATTTTTACAAGATAAACGCTTCCGCTTGCACCCTTGCCGACAGCACGGATTTTGCTGACCGATGTGTTCATTTGCTTTTCAACAATCGATTTGATTAAATCTGTATTCATAGAAAATATCCTTTTATATCAAAATAAATCCCATCAGCAGACCGCCTGCAAATCCGGAAATATGCTCCCAAGCGGTTGCTTTGCCCATAAACATTCCACCGACTGTGTAGATAGCTAAAACTATCAATGCCATTGCCGGTACGGGAGAAAAGAAAACAGTTCCGTTTTTAATGGCAAGCATAACAAACACTGCAATCAGACCGTAAATTCCCGTTGATGCGCCTTCACCCTCGTGGAGCTTATACACAAACGCCATATACAGACCCGATATGAACGCAGAACCGATAAAACAGAGTGCGGTTTTTAACGAGCCGAGCTGGGATTCAACGGCATAGCCAACAATGAGAGTTGCGGTTATATTTGAAATGATGTGCCATGTTCCGATATGGAGAAGCGATGACGACACCAGTCGCCATACTTGTCCTTTTTTGATTTTCTTTTCGGAAAGATGCAGAGCGTGATTTATGTAGCCTTTGTTATGTCCCGACCACAGTTTTTCTTTAAGTGTTACCGTTGCTGTTTTGGGGATTATGATAAAGTTATCAAGTATGAAGATTACAAAAATCAACGCACAAAAAGTTATTGTAAATATTGGCATATTCATTCTCCTTCATAGATTCAAATGTTTTTCTTCAACCACTCAACAGACTGCTTCAATCCGTCAATAGTCTTTGTTTCCAAAACCGCACGGCAATTATGTTCATTTGCAAGATTAATATATTTTTCAATATCCATTTCACCCGTGCCGAGTGCGAGGTGATTTTTTGTACCTTCTGCATCGTGCAGATGAATATGGCACAGACGGTCTTTGTGTTTCATAATGAATTCCTCGTCCGTTCCGCCAATGCCGTGATTATGTCCCACATCAAAAGTCAGGGCAAAAACATTGCTTTCCAAAAGCAGTTCAACAGCTTCTTTCTGAAAATCTTCGTAGCCGTCGCAATTCTCGATACAGATTTTAATATAGGCATCACCAATAGCGTTTTCACACATATTTCTGAACGCAACAATACTTTTGAGATACTGCTCTTTGTATTCCGAAAAAAGATAAACCTTTCTGTCTGGCAAAGTGAAATAAACGCCTCTTGCCATATGCATATTAATCACTTTGACACCAAGCTGTTTTGCGATTTCAATAGTATCAGCAACGGTTTTTGTGTAAGCCTCTGCAACATAAGGATTGAAATCACTGATATTCAGATTTTCGTCAAGGTGAATGGTGTAGTAAATGCCGTATCTATCGGAGATGCTTTTGAAATAATCTACATCAATTTTATCAAGCTGATATTGTGGCATATTCATATTGAGTTCGATGAAATCAAGACCTAATTCCGCACACAGCTTGGCACACTCTTTAAGAGTGCTTGTTTCAATCAATGTGGGCATACCAAAGCTCACAACTCCTAATGCCATTATAATCACCTCACAAAAATCAGGATTAGATATCACGTTCTAATTCCATAGAAATATTATAGAAATCTTCACATTTTGTTCTTTTTACGGCTTTAAATCCGAGCTTTTTCCAAAACGGATATCCGCTAACATTGTTATCTTGAACGGAAAGTTTTATTGAAGAGTAACCTAAAGAAAAAGCTTCATCAATTACTACATTCATAATCTTTTTACCGATAGAATTCTTTTGAAATCTTTTGTCTACTAAGAGTAGTCCCACATACAGTGTTGTTGATTCAGGGTATCCCTCAAGCAAAGACAAAAACGCTACCGGTTGTTGTTCTTTTGAAAAGCCAAGACAATAACACATTCCCGAAGGATAGTTTTTAGCATATTCAATGGTATCAACACAATCTTGTTTTGTTGCAGGATGCCCATCCGTAATCATATAATAATCTTCATTTGAATAAAAAATATTTTCATATTTGTTGAGATTTTCTAATGTCACCTGTTCTATTGTGAATTCAGGAAAACTGTTGTGAAGATTATTGCATAAAAAGATATGTTCAGCAAATTTATTATACTCTTTGTTAAGCATTTTGTATTTCATACTTGCGATTTCTTTTAATGAATATGATTTCATAAGATGCTCGATAAACCGACAACCAAGATAATATCCGACGTCGGAATAGCCGTTATATGAACACCAATCTCCGAAAAAGTCCTGAACACTTTCCTTTGCATCAAGACGGCGGAGATATTCATTTTTGATTTCGGCTTCATTTTCACGGCACCAATCAAGCCAACCGTCTTTATCCTGATGATAAAACTCATCGTCACCGCAGAGAATATGTTCGCAAACCATAGCAACACCTTCTTGATAAAGCTGCTGTATGGCTTTTCTGCGTTTTGTAAAATCGGGGATATACAAATTGCCGTTCATCTTATGCCACATATGACCGATTTCGTGCAATATCAGAGCACGCATATTTGTTTCGTCGCCCCAATCCAGCTCGATTATTTTCTCAATTCCGAGAAGAACGGTGTTCTTGCCGTCAAGCGTAGTTGCCCAACCTGCACCGTTGCAAAGACCAAGATAAAGAATAATATTTATATCGGGTTCTGCATCAAAAAGCTTTGAAAGGTTGGCATTCAGAGTATCAACAACAATCTGAAAATTTTTGCTGACAAAATCTATTTTTTCTTCATTCAATGCGGATTCGAGAACGGGAAGAACATCCTTTTTGAAATCATAATCTTTTGCATCGTTTTCGCATTTTGAGGGCAACTCTTTTGATATTTCGCCTGCATATTTTCTCCATGCAGACATGTCAAAGCTATTTATAAAAAGCGCTTTTATCCTGTTGCAAGTGTTTATGATTTTCATTGTTTCACCTTATTATAAATCAAATCTCTCTTTAATCATTTCTGCAACAACTTCGGGTGCAAGATTTGAGTTGTCAATCTTAATATAGTTCGGGAATGTTATTTCACCATCATAACTTTCAGTGCGGTATTTTTTATCGGTATCAAGCAAATCTTTTCTTGCAAAATCAAGATTTCGCTTTGACGGTTTATTGTTAAGACGGTTTTCTGTTGAGTTCCTTTCAAGCCTTATCTCCTGTGAAGCGACGAGCTCAACATAATAAACTTCTGCACCTTGCTCTTTGAACAAATCGGAAACGTATTTTATGTAGTCCCAATCGCCTTGATGATCAAATGCCCATACATAGGTGAATATCATTCCGTAATTGTCGCTTTTAGAAAACTCCTCAAAGAAAACTTGTCTTAACCTATGTACTGTTTTCCCCTCGTAATATCCGAAAATCTCTATAACAGGCTCAATGGTCATATGGTTATGAAACAGCTTGAGGTCTGTGATTTTGGCAAGCTCTTGCCCAACCGTCATTTTGCCGACAGCCAGATTGCCGAATATTATAACTAATTTCATAATATCATCCTTTTACAAATATTTTTGCATATAAACCAAGTTCTGATATGTTCCGTCTTTTAATTTAAAGAAATTGGGCTTGACCGATTTGATTTGGAATCCAAATTTCTCGTAAAGTGCTTTAGCGCGGTTGTTTTCCTCAATCATTTCAAGGTCAACAATTTCTGTGCCCTTATGTTCTTCTGCAGCTTTCATCAATTCTTTAAACATCGCTGAACCGATACCGATATTCCAATATTTTTTCTGAAGAGCGATACCTACTGTTGCTATATGAGAAGTCTTGCTGCCGGTTTTAAAAGTGATGTCACAGTTGCCCGCAATTACACCGTCTACATAACAAGCAATAAACAATGTGTTTCGACTTTCGCGAACATTATTAATAAATTTCTCTTCACTTTCTACAGTAACACTCTCCCAATCTTCAATTGTGCGAGAAAGAAACTCTGTTTCACCACTGGAAGTTTTAATACTGTTAAGTAACATTTCGGAATCTTCAATTTCGGGGGTTTTTAATATAGCTTCCACGCCATTTTTCAATACAATTTTCTTTTCTTCAAATATCATTATAATAACCTCATTTTCTTGCTAACTGCAAATCTATTGTATCATAAATAGTAATTTCTCCACCGTGTCGGTTAATTGCATCTTCTATCTTTGAAAAGAACTCATTTCGGATAGTTTCTTCAATAGCGATATGGTCTGAATATGTACCGAGAAGCATTATATATTCCTTTGCGGAGAATGTGCGTGTGCGGTAAAACAGCTTGTATTGAATATCCTTAAAACCATATTTTTCAGCAATCAATGCTCTGTTCCAAGCCTGAGCTTCGGAATATTCAACAAGTGGTTCTTGTTTCTTGTTGTGGTATTTATAATAGTATTCCGCATAGATTCGATCCATTTCTTCCGACAAAGCAGGTTTACCTTTGTCACGGTACGGATGATTTGCAAAACGAGCGAAAACACCGTCGTTTTTCAGCATATCAAAGACCTTTTTGTATCCGATTTCTTCGGGTATCCAATGAAATGCCGATGCAGAATAAATCAAGTCATATTCACCGCTAAACTCAACATCTTCAAACTTGCCTGCAACTGCGGAAAAGTTCGGATAACTTTTAAATTTCTCACGGCAAATTTCACAAAAGTTTTCGCCGTAATCAACTGCAATAAGTTCACAACCTGTTTTAAGAAAAGACAATGTTGCCTGACCGCCGCCGATACCAATTTCAACAACACAGCTTGTATTATTGATTGGTGCGTAGTCAAAGATAGTCTGATATAACTCATCAACATATCCCGGTCGCAGTTTTTCGTAGGTATCTGCAACTGTATCAAAAGTCCAACCTAAACCGTTCATAGCCATAAACCTATTTCCTTATTATTTCTTGTGCAGAATATGCCACACATCATTACCGATAAATCCACATTTTCTGTATAGTGCTTCGGGATTTGTTTCGTTCCTTTCCCATAGTTAAGGATATAGGTTAATCAATTTTGCCAATGAAGCGAAAATATATATCTATTTCTCGCTGATTAAGGCACATATCGTTTTTTATTGCTTCGTGAACAACGATTTTTTCAATTACTGAGTTCAGAAG
>JAZPXO010000041.1:0-8714 GCA_045543735.1 Acutalibacteraceae bacterium | reverse complement strand
ATACACAAGGGTTTCGGGATTTCTCTTTTCGAAAAATAATTTTTTCTAACACTTTTGACCCTTTTTTCTAACATTTTTCTAACACTTTTTCAAAGACTGTTTTTTAATCGGCACAACTTTTGTGCTGATTTTTGCTTTTTTCAGGCCTTTTTCCGACCCTTTTACGGGGTCTTTTTTTGTTTCTGAAAGGGTCTTTTCTTCAAACACTTTTTCTGACACTTTGTCCTCTTTTTTCTCTTGTTCCGAATTTAATTTGTCAAGAGTGTCTGCGATGCTGATTTTTGAACTCTAATAATTGACAGTTGTATTTGCACACGGCAGGTATGAACTGATATAAACAATTTGCACCTCATAACATTCGGTGCAGTTTTACGGCAATAAAAGAGTCAATATGCTGTCTGAGCAGAGCAAAGCAAAATCCAAGGGTTTCGGCAATTAAAAGGCAGTTCAACTCAATGAAAGCGTTTTTAAGCGTACAAAAAAGGCATAACAGTCACAATAAAGCTTTAAACATATTGATACATTAAAATATTGCAGTTAAGCGTAGGCATAATCAGCAAATCCCGACTTCAAAAGAAATCGGGACTTACTGCATGAAAATTTATAAAGGAATCCTAAAAATGAAAGGCAAACTATTTTGCAATACTGAACATAAGCGAACCGCAATTTGCTTGACATAAGGCAACACAATGAACAACATCGTCACCTTTATCTATGTAACCTATTACAACGGCAACCGGTGAATCATCATTGTGCAAATTACGGACAATCATTGTTCGGTATGGTGTTTCAATATTAATTTGCTTTTCAACCGACAACGGTGCAAAATCTCCGCTTTGCATACGCATTATTGCTGTCGGTTTGAATGTGCGTAATCTGACACCGTCTTCAGAACCCATTGCAAGAGCAAACTCATCGCCGCAATCAATTATGGCAGCACTCCATTTTCTTTTGTTGTCAGGATCAGTTTGCACAAACCGTACCCCTGAATTGTCGGGACAACGCTCAACTGCAAACAAACGATTCTGTGCAACAATGGCTAAAGCATCAACAGACATACTTTCTCACTCCTTTCGGTTTTGAATTTCACAGAAAGTATGTAAGAAAAACTTTTCTTGCCCTTTTTCTGAGCAGAGAAAAAATTGACTATTTCTTGTTTTTCTTTTTCTGTTTTGTCTGCCAATATTTGGAGCACTTCTTTTTGTTTGGAGAAATAATGTTTCGTTCAACACAAAACAATACGCCTGCACTCTTTTTGCTGTGCCTGCATCTTTCGCAATCACACGGAACAGGCTTTGGCTTTTTCAAATAAACAATTGAATTGCATGAAACTCCGATTTTTCCTTTTGACATATAAATCAATCCTTTCGATTTTGAATTTCGCAGAAAGTATGTAAGAAAAATATTTCACACTTATTTTCTGAACAAGAAAAGATTGTGTGATTTTACATTTGATGTTGTATAATCCCGATAAGCGTCTTTAATTATCTTTTAACATCTAAAGTGGCAAGATTTTTGCCACTTTAAAAAATTTTTATGTAACAGTACAATAACCTTAAACCGAAAAACTAATGTTTTTAAAAAATTAACTCCTCTGACGGTTTAACCATCAAAGGAGTTTAAGGTAAATTATTAAATCTAGTTCGACAAATCGGAATTTGTCAAATTGATTTCTGAACTTCGTGACACAAGTCACAGAGAAAATAACGATTTCGTTATATTCTTAAGACAAGGAAGGAGTGACAGATATGGGAATCAGGCTTAATGAAAACAATGAAATAGTTAAAGCTGTCAGAAATGGCTTAAAAGAAAAAGACGGGTACTGTCCCTGCAGAGTGGGAAAGCTGCCGCAAAACAAATGTATTTGCGAAGAATTCAGAGCACAGATGGCTGACCCCGATTTCGAGGGATACTGTCACTGTATGCTTTATTTTAAATTCAAAGACTGATATCGTTTGGAGGTAATAAAATGATTAAGAAATTAAATTCGGAAAATTTTGCCCGTGAAGTTATTGATAACGACGGAAAGGTTCTTGTTGATTTCTATGCCGACTGGTGCGGGCCTTGCAAAATGGTTGCACCGATTTTAGATGAAATCGCCCGTGAACACGGTGAGATAACCGTAGGAAAAGTAAATGTTGACGATTGCCCGGAACTTGCAATCACATACAGAGTAGCAATCATACCAACCTTGATTGTTTTTGATAAAGGAGCTGTTTCCGCTTTAAAAATCGGATTCGCAGATAAAGAGGCTATTCTGGAGATGATTTCATAATGAAACGGAGGGTTTTACCTTTATTGATACTTATTTCCGTGCTGTCCCTTTGCCTCCTTGGAGGATGCGCCACGGTTAAACGCCCGGTAATCTCGTATGAAATTATTTCACAGAAAGAAGCACTGTCATATATGGTCAATGACAGCAACAGCTTCATTCTTGATGTGCGAACCGAAGAGGAATTTGCAGGCGGACATATTAAAGGTGCTGTTCTGATTCCGCATGATGAAATAGAAGCAAAATCCGAATCGGTGATTACCGATAAAGAGCGATTGATTCTTGTTTACTGCCGAAGCGGCAGAAGAAGTAAAATAGCTGCCGAAAAACTTGTTGAACTGAGATATTCAAATGTTAAGGAGTTCGGCGGCATAAATGATTGGAATTATGAAATTGTTACGGAATAGTCTTTATGCAGGGCATTGCTTAACGGCAATGCTCCGCAGTTTGTTTTTGTCGCTGATAATGATTTCTTTTCTCGTTACCTGCACAGCTCCGTCATTTGCAAATTGTTTAAGTAAACGGCTTATAACCTCCCTTGCGGTTCCGAGATGTCTTGCAATCTGTTCGTGGGTAAGAGTAACAGTGTCAGATTTATTTGCTGCACATTCATCTAGCAGGAATATTGCAAGTCTTTTATCCATACTCATAAAAACAATCTGCTGCATTATCCACATAACATCTGAAAATCTCTGAACAGCAGTTTCAAGAGCAAAGATTTTTGCTTCAGGCACGCGCTCGCTGACAGAGGCGAAAGCAGACCCGTTTATCATATAGCATTCACTCGGAACTTCGGCATCAACAAAAACATCAAATGCGATGCTTTGAAGAACACAAGACGCGGAAAGCATACATATATCTCCGGGAGAAAGTCTGTATAATGTTATCTCTTTACCTTCTTCGGATAAAATATAAAGTCTGAGCTTGCCGCTTTTAACAATATACAGCCCCGAACAGCCTGTGTTGTTGTGAACGGACTGCTCCTTATCAAAGTATTCAACCGTAGAATTGACACAAAGATATTTTTTATCATCTTCATTCAGTTTGTTCCAGAAAGGAAAGTATTGCTCATAAAATTTTTCAAACATTAAAATCGCCTCCGATAAAAAATCACAACAGCTTAAACCGATTCTTATCAAATTCAATCAGGTTCTCATCCCGCATTTTACAAAGCTCATTTGACATCGCACTGCGGTCAACAGACAAGAAATCTGCAAGCTGCTGACGGTTGAAAGGTATGGTGAAATTTGAACTGTTCTGCTTTTTGGCTTCTTCAGATAAATATGATATTAATTTTTCCCGTGTTGTTCGTTTGGACATATGACCGAGTTTTTGCACGAGTTTTCTGTTTTTCTCGGATATTGCAAAAAACATATTCTGAACTATTGTTGCGTGGAAACGGCAAGCGGAAGAACAGGTTGTAATGACTCTTTTAACATCAAAGAAAATAACCGCACTGTCTTCTGTTGCCACCACATCATTTATTAATGCTCCGCTTTCGGGTGCAACATAGGCTTCTCCGAACATCTCGCCAACCGCAACCTGACCGAGAATACTTCGGTTGCCCCAATAATCGTCTTTCTGAATATGCAGAGTTCCTTCGACCAGTACAATAATATCACTCATATGCTCGCCTTGACGCAACACATATTCTCCTTTTTTATAATTTTTCATTCTTGCACCAAGACAGGAAAGCATTGCTGATATTTCATCGTCACCAACGCCGGCAAACAGCTTTGTTCTTTTAAGAATATGAATATAGTTTTTCATAAAACTTCTCTTTCCGTTGCAAATACAACCGTAATGTTATAATTATTGTACTATAATTAAGTCACAAAAGCAAGTGAGGAGAGTTTTTATGATAAGAAAAATAATTAAAATCGATGAAGAAAAATGTAACGGCTGCGGTGCTTGTGCTGCAGCCTGCCACGAAGGTGCTATTGAAATGATAAACGGCAAAGCAAAGCTGATCCGTGAAGATTATTGTGACGGCCTTGGCGATTGTCTTCCCGCTTGTCCGACAGACGCAATAACTTTTGAAGAAAGAGAAGCTCCTGCTTATAATGAAGCTGCCGTTCTTGAGGCAAAGGCAAAGAAAACACCGCAAAATCTTCCTTGCGGTTGTCCCGGAACGCAATCCAGAGCTATCAACAGAGAAAGCCATGATCCCGGTGCATATTACACACCCGTTAGCAGTCAGCTTGCACAGTGGCCAGTGCAGATAAAGCTTGTGCCCGTGAACGCACCTTACTTTAATAATGCAAATCTTTTGGTAGCAGCAGATTGCACGGCGTATGCCTACGGCAATTTTCATAACGAATTTATCCGTAATCACATTACTTTGATTGGTTGCCCGAAGCTTGACGATATTGATTATACCGATAAGCTGACCGCTATTATAGCCAACAACGATATCAAGAGCGTAACAGTGGTACGAATGGAAGTACCTTGCTGCGGCGGTATTGAATACGCTGTGAAACAAGCACTGCAGACAAGCGGCAAATTTATTCCGTGGAGAGTAGTTACGATTTCAACGGACGGTAAAATATTGGATTAACAAAACAAATATACAAACACAAAACCGCTTCATTGATGCATTGCACCGGTGAAGCGGTTGGCTTTTATTTAATTGGAATTTATTGAATCATTGAACGGACATTCGGATTGAATGCACTGATTATTCAAATGAGAACGAGAACAGATTATGTTGTCCGTATCCATCTTTATGCCTGTTTTTTCTTCTGTAAACTTAACAGCTTCAATAATTGCAAGGTATGAATCCCGTTTACAGCAACGCGGACCGCCGTTTTTTCCGATAGCATCCAAAGCTCTTGCTGTCATTTGATTAGAAAGTCCCCACGCTTCTTTTGCTAACGGTGTTGATTTCAACGCAATGGAAATATACATACCGGTGCTGATACCTGCACCGCAAGCACCCCAGAAGCCACAAGCACCACCGGGCACTTGCTTTCCTCTCTTCTGCATTTCATACAGTGCGGTTTTTAAGTCTATATCACCGCCGGCATTTTTAATTGCAGTTAAAAGAGCTGAGCCAACCATCGTGTGATGTTCCGGACCGTGCATATGGCAAGATGGCACAGACATCATTTTCTCCAAAATCTCAACCGGATTTTTTGATTTACTGTTAAAGCATATTGAGATTATTTCATCCATTCCGCTTGTATGACATTCATCGCAAACAAAATGACCTTTTACACATCTTGTTTTACTGTTTTGCTTTTTATTGCAAAGTTCACATTCCATCACTTCATCGGTATCAAGATATTCCAATGGTGCTTTGCAAATTAAACATTCTTCATTCATTCAAATTACCTCTATAAATTCTTATTTATCGAACTGATTATATCTCATTCTTTCAGCTTATTCCACAGAATTTTTGTTGAGGATAGTTTGATTATTTTTAAAATCCGTGTTATTCTTAAAGTAGGATTTTTCGAAAGGATGTGATGAAGATGAAATTTGAAAACGTAGAAGTTTCAGTTATTAAAAGCAAACGGAAAACAATTTCAATTCAGATAAAACCGAATGAGGTTATCGTTCGCGCACCGACAAGAATGAAGCAAAACGAAATTGAAAAATTTGTGGAGACAAAAAGGAACTGGATTGAAAAGCATCTGCAATCTGTTTCGGAAAAGCAAAAACTATTTGAAAATATTGAGCCATATTCAGAAGAAGAAATCAAATATTTTATTGCAAGAGCGAAAGAAATAATTCCGCCGAAGGTTGAATTATTTGCCGATAAAATCGGCGTGACATATAATAAAATCACAATCCGATGTCAGCATACCCGTTGGGGAAGCTGCTCATCAAAAGGCAATCTGAACTTTAACTGTCTGCTTGTTCTGTTGTCTGATGAAATCATCGACAGCGTTATTGTTCACGAACTCTGCCACAGAAAACAGATGAATCATTCCGCAAAATTCTATGCGGAAATCGAAAAAGTTTTTCCCGACTATAATCGTTGCCGTCAATGGCTTAAGCAGAACGGAAATAAATATATGAGCCGAATCCCGAAATAAATCAACGGGTTCCGGCTCTTTTTTATTTGCAACACTAAATTGGCAAGCAAGGCAAATGTGAACACAAACGCAAAAATCCATTTGCATTTTTATCTCGCTTGTTGGTGAAATATTTTCCCCAAACCCCTGAAAAATTGGGGAGATAATTCAAAAATCTTCTCTTCGAGCAGCGCCACAGTGGCTTGAAATGTTATTTTTAAAAATTTGTATTGACATTTATTTGCATTAGTGCTAAATTGTAGTTAGCACTAATGCAAGAACCTTTTTTAAGGAGGCGCTATGGTAAAGTTAGAATCAACAAAAAATAAAATACTTCGTGTTTCAACCACGATGTTTCTTGAGGTAGGATATTCCAAAACCTCGCCGCAGATGATTGCCAAGGAGTTGAAAGTTTCAACAGGCAATCTGACTTATTATTATCCCACAAAGGAACATCTTCTTGCTGTACTCACGGATTTGCTGTGCAAATTTCAATGGAAACTTATGGAATATGAGGCGGGCGAAGGAATGAGCTCGCTACTTTCAATCTGTCTTGAACTGATGACAATGGCGGCGGCTTGTGAAGAAAGCGAGGTTGCGAAAGACTTTTTCGTTTCGACTTATCAGAGCCCGAAATGCCTTGAAATCATCCATAACAATGACACTGCCCGTGCAAAAGATGTTTTTGCGGAATACTGCCCCGATTGGACAGATGAGCAGTTCAGAGAAGCGGAAATTCTTGTGGCGGGCATTGAACACGCAACTCTCAGCAACATTGATAACACTGTGCCGCTTGAAACACGAATTTCGGGAGCGCTGAATACCATCATGATGATTTATAACGTGCCCGAAGAAATCCGCAGGATAAAGATTGATAAAGTTCTTGCAATGGATTACCGTTCAATCGGTAAACGCATTTTCAACGAGTTTAAAGAATACGTTGAAAAAGAAAATGCTTTTTAATTACGTTAATAATTTGTATTCACATACAAAGGAGGAAACCTTATGAAAAAAACAAACAAACTCATAAGCATACTGCTTGTTATGGCGATGCTTTTGTCAATGGCACCGATAACGGTGTTTGCGGCTACGGTAGAAGCAAGCGGTAAATTCGGCGCAAGCGGTGACAATCTTACCTGGTCGCTTGGCAGTGACGGTGTGCTTACCGTAAGCGGCAGCGGTGCAATGGAAGATTTTGCCAACGTTTCAAAAGTGCCGTGGTACAGCAAAATAACCAAGGTTAAAACTGTTGTTATAGAATCCGGTGTTACAAACATCGGCAAAGATGCGTTTTACGGTGTTTCTTCTCTTGTTAATGTAACGATTTCAGACACCGTAACAAGCATAGGCAACAGAGCATTTTCTGGCTCCGGTCTTACAAATTTTGAGTTTTCCGATGCAGGCAATCTTAAAACAATCGGAAACTCGGCGTTCAACAGCACACAAATTAAAAGCATGGTTATTCCCGACGGCGTTACAACGCTTGGTTCATATGTTTTCGGCTACGGGCCCATCCAGAGCGTTACAATTCCCGCAAGTGTAACATCTGTCGGAAACTACTTCTTCGAGGAAACTTCCAGTTTGAACGAAGTTATTTTTCTCGGCAATAAAGAGCCCGAAACCATAGGTGATATGGTATTCCTGAGTTGTTCATCGTTAGCTTATGTATCTGTTCCCGCAGATTATGAAGGCGATACTTTCAGTAATATGAAGGTAGCAAAGGCTGCAGCCTCTGTTGCTGAGGTGAACGGTCAGGGCTTCGCAACTCTGGCGGATGCGATTTCTGCAGCACAGAGCATCAACGGAGCCGTGCTTAAGCTTCTGTCTCATATTTCCATTGACTCGGGAATCACAATTGAAAGCGGCAATTTTACCATTGACCTTAACGGTAAAGAACTGTTCTCAAACGGTTATTTTCTTTTACGCGTTGACGGTGCGGATGTAACTATCGTTGACAGTGCAGGCGGCGGTATTTTTAATGCAACCAACGATCAGGGCAACATAGTACTTGAGGTGTTAAGCGGAAGTGCGAACATTTCAGGCGGTACGTTTAATTCCGCCGGCTATCCCGCAACCGTCAGAGACGGTACACTTAAGTTGATGGGTAAAGACTTTGTTTTGAACGGCAACTGGCGTATCGGTTGGTATGGCGGAAGCATTGACCTTTCAGCCTGCACAGCTGATGAGGTTCGTATTCAGGCTTGTGCTGACGGATTACAGGCAAGTGCAGTCACATTACCCGACGGATGGGGCTTATTCAAAACCGACGGTACACCCTGCACCGAATTAGTAAAAAACGATATTTATGTAGCCAAGGCTGGCTTTAAAGTAACAGCTTCTGTCAACCCCGCCGAAGGCGGAACAGTAGAGGGAGCAGGCACATATAGCGCTGGTGCAACAGTTAATCAAGTCGGAGGCCAAGC
>JAZPXO010000040.1:0-10997 GCA_045543735.1 Acutalibacteraceae bacterium | reverse complement strand
ATGATAGCCGACCTTGAAAAGGAATGGAACGTAACGCTTCTTGAACGAAGCAAGAACGGAGTTAAGCCTACAAGTGATGGCTTGAAGCTTTTGCCATACGCTCAAAATCTTTGTGCGGATTTTGATAAACTGAAAATGCAGGTAGATGAACTGAATGGTCTGCAATCAGGTCTTATCCGCATTGGTACATTTTCAAGTGTGGCTACCCATTGGTTGCCGAACATCATCAAAGAGTTTCAAAAGGACTACCCGAACATTGATTACGAGCTCCTGCTTGGAGATTACACCGAAATTGAAGAGTGGATTCATACCGGAAGAGTTGATTGCGGCTTTTTAAGACTGCCGACACACACTGATTTTGATACAATCTTTTTAGAAGAAGATAAACTGATGGCAATTATCCCTGAAAATCATCCGCTTAAGAACTGTGAAAAATTTCCCGTAACTGCCCTTTGTGATGAGCCATTTATGCTTCTTGAAAAAGGGGCAAAAGCTGAAATATCTGAAATCTTTGAGCGTAACAATTTAACTACCAATGTGAAATTTACCACTTGGGACGACTATGCGGTAATGTCTATGGTGGAAAGCGGACTTGGCATAGCAATACTCCCTGAATTGATTTTGAAACGTGTACCGTACAGGATTATTGCTAAAGAACTTGATGTGCCTGCTTACAGAAACATCGGACTTGCTTTAAGAGATAAGAAAACCGCCTCACTTGCTGTGAAACGGTTTGTTGAATATTTGCAGTATAGATAAAACAGCAAATCCCTATTGAACAGAATCTGTTCAATGGGGATTTTATTGTACTTATTCACTTGCTTTGTTTAAATAGCAAAATTGTGCATCATCGGACCTGAATCTTTTCCCAAATCAAGCATTGCGGAGAGTGCTCCCGAAATATAAGCCTTAGCGTTTCGTATCGACTCATCGAGCGATAATCCTTTAGCAAGGTTTGAGGCTATCGCTGACGAAAGAGTACAGCCTGTTCCGTGTGTATTGGGGTTATTTATTCTTTTACCCTCAAACCATTTAAATTTGCCGTTTGAATAAAGAAGGTCGTTTGCATCGTTGATACAGTGTCCCCCTTTAAGCAAAACTGCACAGCCATATTTATCACCGATTGATTTTGCGACATTCAGCATATCTTCCTTGCTCTGTATTTTTTTACCTGATAAAACCTCTGCTTCGGGAATATTCGGAGTTACAACCGTTGCAATAGGCAACAGTTCTTCAATAAGAGTCTGCACCGCATCGGTTTTCATCAGTTCCGAGCCGCTTGTTGCAACCATAACGGGGTCAACTACAATGTTTTTGGCGTTATAAAAATTCAGCCTTTCGGCGATAACTGAAATAAGTTCCGACGATGAAACCATACCGATTTTAACAGCATCGGGGTAAATATCTTCAAACACCGCATCAATTTGTTCTTTTAAAAATTCGGGTGACGATTCGGATATTGCAAAAACTCCCGTTGTGTTTTGGGCGGTTAGGGCGGTAATTGCACTCATTGCATAAACGCCATTCATAGTCATTGTTTTAATATCTGCCTGAATCCCTGCACCGCCGCTGCAATCGCTTCCCGCTATTGAAAGCGCGGTTTTCATCGTAGCGGCAAATTTCCAGAAACCTTGCATATCCGTATAATCTGTTATGTAATGATCGCAAAGAGATTTTACTTCAGCCTGATTTTCTTCGGATTTATCGTAAATCGCAACCACTCTGAATCCGTCTTTCTTAGCTGTTCTTATAGCATAAATTGCATCCTCAAAAACGAATGTATCTTCTTTCGGAGTAGCAAGATGCCTTAATGCTTCACGGTATATATCAGGTTCATCCTTGCTGTGACCGACGGAGGTGCAAGTAAAGATTTCTGAAAAACATTCTTTTATTCCGCATCTTTCAAGTGCCGCTTCAACAAGATATTTGTCAGTTGCAGTCGCTATGCACATTTTCACACCGATATTGTGAAGATGCTTTATAAAATCATAAACACCCGTTTTCAGCCGAACCTCATTTATGTAATATTTTTCAACCATACGGTTTACACCGTCCATTATTTCGTCAACCGACAGAGTAACACCGTATTCGCTTTTATAATAACAAGCCGCATTATAAAGACTCATTGTTTTGAAGGTTTCATTCAGGTTTTCTTTCGGCTCGTATCCGATTGAACGAAGATAAATTTCACCGATTGTGTCCCATACAAACATTGAGTCAAAAAGCGTACCGTCAAGGTCGAATATTGCACCTTTAATCATTTTTTATCAAATCCTTTGCAAGTGAAAGTAACGTTTCGGCTTCGGTTTTCGGGTCATCAGATTTCATAATTGCCGAAACAACACAGATTCCTGAAATGCCTATGCCTTTAAGAATATCAAGGTTATCTTTATTAAGACCGCCGATTGCATTGACGGGAATTGGCACAGCTTTTGTTATTGCATCAAGAGTTTCGGTTGAAGTGAGAACCGTTACCACTTTGGTGGTTGTCGGATAAATTGCACCCACTCCGAGATAATCTGCACCTTGTTCATAGGCTTCTTTTGCCCAAGGAACTGTTTTTGCAGTAGCACCGACAATCTTGTCGTTGCCCATCAGCTTTCTTGCGGTAGCGATTGGCATATCGCTTGCACCGACGTGAACACCTTCCGCATCAATTGCAAGAGCAACGTCAACTCTGTCATCAATAATCAAAGGCACATTGTAACGCTTCGCAATTTCGTGTACCTTTTCCGCAAGCTCGATATATTCACGGGTGGATTTTTCCTTTTCACGAAGCTGAAGAAGAGTTGCACCGCCTTTGAGTGCTTGTTCCACACGGAAAAGGAATTCTTCCTCTGCGTAATTGGTGCTGTCAGTTATAAAATATAAAGTCGGGTCAAATTTTCTCATATTCATTACCTCACACATACAGATAGTCATTCAGAACGGGTTGTAATCCTTCGTCTGCAATATCTTTATACATCTTATCAAGACTGCGGTTATCGTCGATTTCAAACTGCTCATCACCCTGAACACCGTCGGTTTCTTTGCCTGAATATTTGCTTTCGTGGTCACCGATACCTGTTGAAACACCTGCGGAAACCTTTGTTGCCGCAATTTTTACAATGCCGTTTCTGAACTCGGCACTCTCACGGGATGATACCGTAATTCCCACATACGGCAAAAAGATACGGTATGCACAAAGCACCTGACACAACTGCTTTTCGTGCACATCCAAAGGATTGATTTTATCGTTATTGATAATTGGTCGGAGTCTCGGGCAGGAAAGTGACATCTCTGCGTGGGGATATTTTCTCTGCAAATAATAGACGTGCAAAGCACTTGCAAGAGCGTCTTTGCGGAAGTCGGAAAGTCCAAGCAAAGCCGAGAATGCAACGCCTCTCATACCGCCACGGAGCGCACGCTCCTGCGCATCAAAACGGTAAGGCCACACACGTTTGTGACCGAGCAGATGCAGTTTTTCATATTTATCTGCATCATAGGTTTCTTGGAATACCGTCACATAGTCCGCACCGCATTCGTGAAGATACTTGTATTCATCGGTATTTACGGGATAAATTTCAAGTCCGACCATGCGGAAATATTTTCTTGCCAGTTTACACGCTTCACCGATATATTCAACGTTGCTCTGGCCTCTGCTTTCACCCGTGAGAATCAGAATTTCCTCCATACCGCTGTCTGCAATAACCTTCATCTCTTTTTCAATCTGCTCCATAGAAAGCTTCATACGTTTAATGTGGTTGTAGCAGTTAAAACCGCAATAAACTCAGTAATTTTCACAGTAATTCGCTATGTAAAGAGGTGTAAACAGATAGACGGTGTTTCCGAAGTGTTTGCTTGTTTCGAGTCTTGCACGTTCAGCCATCTGCTCAAGAAACGGCTCTGCCGCAGGTGAAAGAAGTGCTTTGAAATCGTCAATCGTGCAAGTATTGTGTTCCAATGCCGCCTTAACATCATCGGCAGTATATTCTGAATAATCATAGGAGTTCATCTGTGCCATAACATTTGCGCAAACGTCTGACTCGATTATCTCCATACCGCTCATATATTCCATATGGTTTTTACGGAATGACGGGTCGCTTTCGAGTCTGTGCTTTTTCTCAAGTGCTTCGGGCGACAGATGCTCCGAATCTACAAAAAATTGATTTTCCATATTTTCTCCTTAATCTCTGAGGAAACCTGTCAGAGGGTCGGAAGCTGATGCTCCGCGTGTCAATACTCTGCCAAGTCCTGCAAGGTAAGCCTTTCGTCCTGCTTCAATTGCGTTCTTGAATGCAGAAGCCATCATAGGCAGGTCGCCTGCAGTTGCAAGGGCGGTGTTTGCCATGATTGCCGCCGCACCCATTTCCATCGCTTCACAAGCCTGAGACGGTCTGCCGATACCTGCGTCTACTATAATGGGCAGGTCAATTTCATCAATGAGAATCTGAATAAATTCTTTGGTTGCAAGACCTTTGTTTGAACCGATAGGTGAAGCAAGAGGCATTACGGAAGCGGCACCAGCATTCACAAGGTCACGGGCAACATTAAGGTCAGGATACATATACGGCATAACAACGAATCCTTCATTGGCAAGAATATCCGTTGCTTTGATTGTTTCCTGATTATCGGGAAGCAGATATTTGGAATCACGCATAATCTCAATTTTTACAAAATCACCGCAACCGAGTTCTCTTGCAAGACGGGCAATACGCACAGCTTCTTCTGCATTTCTTGCACCGCTTGTGTTGGGTAGCAGAGTAATTCCGTCAGGAATGTAATCAAGGATACTTTCCTGTTCTTTTGTGTTTGCACGACGAACTGCAAGAGTAATAATCTCTGCTCCGGCATCTTTAACAGCAGCTTCAATCAATTTCATAGAATATTTACCCGAACCAAGAATAAAACGAGAGTTAAATTCGTGCCCGCCGATGATAAGTTTATCGTTGTTCATTTGTTTATCCTTCTTTCTTTAAGTTTCAAATTGTTCTGCAATAATTCTTAGTACAGTATGAGCCTGATGCGCAGCACAGAGCATTACACGTGATGCTACAAGGCTTCCTGCTTCTGACACATCACTCGTACCGTCACCGCAGAGGTAAAATCGCCTCGATATTCTGCGAGTCTGAATGGCATTGACTCTTCCTATTCCTGCCATACCTGAGGCGGCAACTAAATACTTTTCAGGCATTCTTTCAAGCACAAGATTCACAAGCATCGCTTTGGATTCTGCATCGTCGAATGCTTCGCATATGATATCAAAATCTTTCAAAAGTTCCTCAGCGTTATCTTCCGTGATGCATACAGTATGTATTTCAGTTTCAAGATACGGCGCAATCTCTGCAAGATTCTCACACAATGCTTCGGTTTTATATCTCCCAATCTGATTTGCCTTGTACTGCTGACGGTGTAAATTAGTAATATCCACCCTGTCAAAGTCAATGAGAATTAATTTTCCGATACCAACTCTGGCAAGGGAATTTGCAATATTAGAGCCAAGTCCGCCAAGTCCGCATATTGCGACGGTTGTACCTGAAATCTTTTTTTGCAATTCTTCTCCGTGTCGCTCGCATAAAGCCTTATTCCATTCTTCTTTTGTCGGTATCAGATTAACCACCTCCCACAAAACTGACGACCTCTACGCTGTCGCCGTCTTTCAAAACGGTTTCGCCATACTGCACTTTGGGGACTATATCTCCGTTACGCTCTACTGCGATTCGTTTTGAATCATAGTTCGTAGTTGCAAGATATTCCGCTACCGTCTTACCTGCAATATTCAGTTCCTTGCCATTGATCTTTACCATAAAAACACCTCCAAAAACAACAAAAAAGGAAGCTACCGATTTGGTAACTTCCTTAATAAACTTTGTTCTTCCCAATATTCTTGTATCAGGCATCCCTACGTTGGCATTATCCAAATCAGGTTCTCGGTCGAAGGTCACACCTTCCTCTCAGCCTGTAACACAAGCTCCCGTTTGTTAAATTGTAATTGTATTATACAACTAATCATAAATAAATGCAAGAAAAATATTTTTGTGCCTTGCTCTCCCAAACGGGAGGGCATTTTTTGTTGTCTGAAAATATTTTGTGACGGCATTTCTGCCGTCAGCTTACAGGTAACGCAGAACAAATCTTGAAATGCTGACAGCACTTTTGCCGTCACGATAAAAATATTTTTTCAAAAATGATGCCGAATTTGGCTTCTCCCAGTGGGAATAAGTGAGGGGTATTTTAAATTTTTTTGCAAAACACCCTACAAATTGCCCTCTCCCAGTGCATATATAGTGGAGGGTATTTTTAAAAAACTTTTTGAACTTTTCCGAAAACAGCGAATTTTGGGTGTCCATTCTGGGGGTGCTTGTTCAAATAAGTGAAGGGATATTTAAATTTTCTCTGAAAAATCACCCCAATTTACCCTTTCTCAGTGCAAACATAATGAGGGGTAATCTTAAATTTATGAAAACAGACTATACAAAACACTCTATGAAATTCCAAATAAGTGAGAGAAGTTTTTGCCCTTCATTAAAAAAATAAGGAGTTGATGCTTATGATTTAGTACCCGCCGAAAGGCAAAACAAAACCACGGCTTTGTCCGTGGCATTAGTCTTAGCGAGCATTGGATTTGTGCATACAAATCCGCACGTTAGGGACTTCTCGCCTGCCGGCTCGGTCGGTGCTTTTGAATACAAAATGCATTCAAAGGTCTCCACCGGAGACCCGCACCCCTAAAACCCGCAGAAAGGAGGTAAGAATGAAATACACCAAAACAATATTCTTCTATCTGAACGATGAAGAACTCCATGAACTTGATGAAGAAGCAGATATGGCAGGAATAACTCGCTCGCAGTATGTTCGCAGATGTATCAATGAAACGGTTATGAAACCTATGATCAAGATTAACTACTCCGAGCTTACCCATGAAGCAACGGATATTATTGAACGCTTCAGAGTTGTTGCTGACCATGCCTGGCACAGCAGAGTCCTTGATGTTCCGATGTTTCGGAAAGTTATTCAGGACACGCAAATACTTATGACAAAAATAAAAAATGAATTAACAAAGGAGATTAACCATGAGAAACAGAAATAACAGAATTGCAGTCAGAGTTACAAACAAGGAATTTGACCGTATCAATGAAATGGTAAACAAAAGCATATTCCCGAAAGAAAAGCTGATTCGACTTATCGTTACAGGTTATCCGATTCAAGAAAAACCTTCGGCAGATTATGTTCAGCTTTGGTGTGCTTTATGGAAACTAAACACAACCATAAATAATTTTTTCATAAGAGGTGCTGTGAAATCCACATCCGAAAAAATTGAAGAAACCATTAAACATTTACAAAATGCAAATTATGTATCTTACGACATAAAGCGTAAGAAAAAGAAAGGAGTCAAACTATGAGAATTGACAAAGTAAATATCAATAATCTTATTCCGTTTAACGAAAATCCGTACAGAATCCGTGAGGGTGAAGAATTGGAATCGCTGCTTGACAGCATAAGTGAGAACGGAATCATTTCACCCTTGGTTGTCCGACCAACGGAAAAGAAAGACAAATACGAAGTCATATCGGGACACCGCAGATTACACGCTGCCCGTATGCTTGATCTTGAAACCGTACCCGTTACCGTTTGTGACGTAAGCAGAGAAGAAGCGGCTATTATGCTTGTTGACAGCAACCTGCACAGAGAACATATTTTACCGAGTGAAAAGGCTATGGCGTACAAGCTGAAGCTCGATGCTATGAAAGCACAGGGAAAGAGGACAGATTTAACTTGTGGACAAGCTGTCCACAAGTCAAGAGAAAGCGTTTCTGATGCCGACAGCGGCAGGCAGGTGCAACGATATATCCGTCTGACTATGCTTATTCCCGAACTGCTTACTATGGTTGATGAAAACAAAATCGCATTTTCCGTTGCAGTTGAACTGTCGTATCTTGATGATTCCAAACAGTATGAATTATTGGGAATAATTGAAGAAACGGAGTGTACTCCATCATACTCTCAGTCAAACAGAATACGAAAGCTGTTCCAATCGGGAGAACTGAATGAAAACTCAATTAACACTATTATGAACGAAGAAAAAGCCAACCAAAAACCGATGTTTAAAATGTCTATGGAACGATTACAGAAATACGCTCCGAAAGCTGATGAAAGACAAATGCAGGAGTTCATTATTAAGGCTTGTGAGTATTATGCAAAGTATTTACAGAAAAAGAGAAATCGGGAGGCAAGGTGATTTATGGGTGAAATTATACCGATTTCAGACTTTGACAGTAACTATTTCATCAATGGAATATGCTACAAGGTTTCATCAAAATTTGAGGGCTTTGAAGCGCCGAAACTCGGCTCTACACTTACCGAAAGGTTTGAAAAATATTTAGGCGGCGATTTCGCACATTTGACAAATACTGAAGATAAAAATACAATACAAGCGGAATATGTATGTTCGACTGCCGGAGAGGAGGATTGATGCAGTCAAACAAAGCAGGAATTACTGCTCTTTACTGCCGTCTGTCCCGTGATGACGGCAATAAAGAAAGTGACAGTAACTCCATCGAGAATCAAGAGTTAATATGTAAAGGGTGGTTTCTACCATCTAATACATATATGACTGCGGCTCATTTGTGGTGAATAGAAAAGCAGTTATAGGAAAGGAGAAGAAAATCCGCATAACCGCTTATATATCAACATAAAAAGGAGCTGATACTTATGAAATCACATTTTGAAGAAATGGGCGGGACATACAGCCGAGTCGGAGATTATCTTATCCCGAATCTTGTTTTACCCAAATCAACAAACTATTCAATCGGCAAATACGGGCGTATTCGCCAAACATTTTTGAAAAACCACCATTATGTTATCTATACAAAACTGGTGATGAACGGCAAACTGAACGAACACCTTGCTGAAACAGACAAATGCTGTAACGAGAGAATGGAACTTCTTTGTAATTCAATGGCAGAACAAGAAGGTGTTACGGAAGAATTAAAAGCATCTGATCAAATGGAATGGATTTGTCGAATGAACAACATACATAACCGAGCAGAAGAAATTGTTTTAAACGAACTTGTTTATACAATATAATCAACACCGAACTTAAATGGTTGCACCCTATAAATATTTTTTTAAAAAAACGGAACAACCTCAAACGAGGTTGCTCCGTTTTCTTGGTTGTCATGCTACGACGCGACATTTTAAGGATTTCTTTTTGTTTTTTCTATCTTAGTAACAACTTAAATAGGCAGTACAGGATGAAAATTGGTTATGATTTGTGATATATGGTTGCGAGCAGATTAGGTTTTGATATAGATTTCTTTTTTAGATTGCTATAGGGAAATGCCCACCAACCGAACATATGCAAAAATACATGAGTGGTCTAAGGCTACAGAATTATTTCAAAGGTGGATAAAAAACATATCCCCATTGATGCAAAAATTTACTTATACAACGGAAAAAATGAAAATATTTTAATTTGCTTTTTGAGACGCTAAAATAGTGTTCGAACACTGTTTTATCTCTTCTTTTACTTTTTGCACATATTTTTCCGAAAAAAACACATTGTTTATTTTGCTGCATCGTTCAATACTTTTTTTAATTTCATTTAATACAAATAATAAAACATCTGTTTCGTTGTTGCTTTCTTTTTCTATGTTTTTAACAGAGGCTATTAAGAATTTAATTGTGTCATTAAACCTTGGAAGCATATTGGCCAAAATACTTTTCTCAACAATATTGCTAGAATTCAATTTTTCGCATTGAAAGCATATCGTTAAAACAAGGTTTGCTGTTTGCAAAGCATCATAATATGGAATTTTTTTATGCACATTTTGAATATTAATATGAAAATCATCAATAGCTTTTTGCTTAAGTTCACAATCATTAGTTATTGCATCCATCGTAACTTTTGCTGTTTCTTTTTGAGCTTCTAATTCATCTTTAATGTCTGAAATGTTTTTTTCTGTAAGCTCAATTTTAGCCTCTGCATCATTAATTCTCTTTTGTGCCTTGCTATAAGTTTTTTTTGCGGTGGATAGTTTGTTTCTTGCTTTCTCAAAATTTTTTTGAGAAGTGTCCAAATTTTTACTTGCTGCATTATATAGGTTTTGTATCTTGTTTGATTCTTCTTTCATTTTTTTTATATAATATGCTCCCACTCCTACAAAAGCAGAACTTAAAAGACCATAAATAAACACTATCAAATCCATAGTCATAGAGTTTTTTTCTAACTCTTGGAGTCTGGTTAAATGTTCAACTTGTTCATCTATGTAATCATAACCTAATTCAGAGGATTCGTCAGCAGGTTGTTTTTCAACAGATGCATTCGCCTCAACAGCCTCTTTTTTTTGCTGATTTAAAACATCTTGTATTATTACACAAGTATTTGAATATATATCCGAAAAATATACCTGTCTTGTAAAAAAGACATACGCAACATACCCTATAGAAAATGTGCTAAAAAGAATACTCAAAACAACAAAAAATTCTGTTACTCCTAAAATAAATTTGTTCATTTTAATACTTCCTTTATGCATAAAATTAAATCTTCATTTTCAATGCTTTTTTCAAAACAGGTTGCATTATTAAATAATGCCAATTCTTTTTCATCTTCACAATCCTTTATGTATTCTTTTAGATCATCTATATAAGCGGAGTGTATAATACATTTTATTTTTTTGTTTTTTTCTTCATTATAAACATAATTAACCAACCAAATCCATCCGGCGATTCTAGTACCAAATGAGCATTCTATTTGCTCATCAGTCAATCCATCCGTTGCAAGATTTAAATCAGTGCAAATTAAGTTAATATTATTTTGAGTTTTCATTTCTTGTTTTGCTTGAACAATAGAAGAACATTTTATTGTAGGATATCCGTTTTGTTCAAATAGATCACCTGTATTTTTTAGCAAGTCTAAATTGTCTTCCAAAATTAATATTTTTTTCACTTTTTTATTGCTCCAAAAAATAACTAATCCTTTATTTTCAACTCGATATTAAAAGTCACTTTATATGTTG
>JAZPXO010000039.1:0-11416 GCA_045543735.1 Acutalibacteraceae bacterium | reverse complement strand
CAACTCCTTGGCTCACAGAACGACATGGCTACGATCCGACTTTGGATAAGGCAGGCTATCACAAGAGCCATTGCCGATCAGGCGAGAACGATAAGAGTTCCCGTTCATATGGGCGAATCTATCAATAAGCTTAAAAAAGCGAGCAGCATGCTGCTTCATAAAAACGGCAAGGAGCCTACAGAGGAAGAGCTTGCCGCCGAGCTTAATATGACAGTTGAAAAGGTCCGCGAAATTCTCCGCGTTGCTCAGGAACCCGTTTCTCTTGAAACGCCCATCGGCGAAGAGGAAGACAGCCATCTCGGCGATTTTATTCCCGATACCGATTCTCCTGAGCCTGAGGAGGCTGCGCTGATGCTGCTTCAGAAGGAACAGATCAATGCCGCTCTTGAAACCATTTCGCCCAGAGAAGCAAAGGTTATTGTTCTTCGCTACGGTCTTAACGGAAACCGTCCCCATACTCTTGAGGAGGTCGGAAAGGTTCTGGGCGTAACCAGAGAAAGAGTGCGCCAGATCGAAGCAAAGGCACTGCGTAAATTCAGACATAAAAGCAGACTGAAATATCTCAAGCCGTAAGGTAATGCATATTTTGAGGAAATTTATCAAAAATTAACATAAGGATGTGAGTAATATGGAAGGAACAGAGAAGAAAACTCCTTTTAAAGCTCTGGTTGAAAAGGGTAAAGCGGCAGGCAAGCTGTCAACGCAGGAAATTGATGCTGCCATTATTGAAATGGACCTTGATATCGAAGAGCTTGACAAGCTTTATGAAACCCTTGAAAGCAACAATATTGAAATAATCGATGACCTTTCAAGCGCTTCTCTTGAAAACTTTGATGTTGATATTCCCAAGTCGCTTGATATCGGCGGCGGTGACGAAAAGGGTGCAAATATCGACGACCCCGTTAAGGTTTATCTTAAGGAAATCGGCAGAGTGCCGCTCCTTACACCCGAAGAAGAGATTGAGCTTGCAATCCGTATTTCGGACGATGACAAAAAAGCCAAGCAGCGTCTTGCCGAGGCTAATCTGCGCCTTGTCGTAAGCATTGCGAAAAGATATGTCGGCAGAGGTATGCAGTTCCTTGATCTTATTCAGGAGGGCAACCTCGGTCTTATCAAAGCCGTTGATAAGTTCGATTATACAAAAGGCTTCAAATTTTCAACCTATGCCACATGGTGGATAAGACAGGCTATCACAAGAGCCATTGCCGATCAGGCAAGAACGATAAGAATTCCCGTTCATATGGTTGAAACTATCAATAAGGTTAAAAAGACAAACAGCCAGCTGCTTCATAAGAACGGCAGAGACCCGACGGCTGAAGAAATTGCCGCTGAGCTTGATATGCCCGTTGATAAGGTCCGCGAAATTCTCCGCGTTGCGCAGGAGCCTGTTTCTCTTGAAACTCCCATCGGTGAAGAGGAAGACAGCCATCTCGGCGATTTCATTCCCGATGACGATGCTCCCGCTCCTGCAGATGCCGCATCCATGCTCCTTCTCAAGGAACAGCTCAACGATGTTCTTAAAACCCTGACCCCCAGAGAGGCAAAAGTTCTTGCTCTCCGTTTCGGTCTTGAGGACGGTCATCCTCACACTCTTGAAGAGGTTGGCAGTGAATTTGGCGTAACCCGTGAAAGAATCCGCCAGATTGAAGCTAAGGCACTGCGCAAGCTTCGCCATCCGAGCAGAAGTAAACGTCTCAAAGACTTCCTTGATTAATTCTGATTGGATATAACGGCGAGATGAACGTTTTTTCTCGCTTGACGTAACCCTTGTACGCCTGCGCTCAAAGAAAACGCCCATCTCATCCGTTCTAACCAATCATAGCCTGTGAGATGAACGTTTTTATAATTAATAACAATGCAAAAAGACCGCACTCAGGTGCGGTCTTTTATTATAATATAATTAAATATTTAAAATTATAAAACAATAATATATCCCATCGGGAACGGTTCAACCTCGGGAGTGTCCGAAAGCGTTTTGAGGATTTTGTAAAACTCAAACTTTGCAGCTTCAGTGCCTTTTCTGGTTTCCCATTCGCTCAGATAAACGCCGCTTTTGAGCATTGTTATCAGGTCACCGTTTTCGTCGGCGAATGACTGGGTGTGAGTGTAAGCAAAATCGGGCATGGGAAAGCTGTCTGCAAATTCATCCCTTGTCATTGAGGAGGGAACGGAAGCACCTTTATCGTTTGCAAGAATCCAGAGAGCAAGGCTTCGGCGGAACTCGTTTTCGTTTATTATCGGCGAAATCATTTTCTGATTCCGAGCTCTTCGCAGCATTCGGCAACGATTTTCTTCATCTCGTCCATTTTGCGTTCCATATCGGCAACAAGAACAAACTGGGTATGGCAACGGTCAAGGTTATGCTCGGGATATGCTGTTTTGAAATAAACATCGCCGTTGATATAGTCACCGAGAAAACGCATGCCGCATTCGAGCGTCATGAGCTTTGATGAGAAGGGGAGATATTCGATTTCCTTTGCGGTGAGACTTTCGCCTGCGGTTGAAAGGTAGCCGAGAGTATATGTTCTGAAAAGGTCAAGGTTCATTGAAACCTTTGAAAGGTCTTTTTCGTCCTCGCTTGCGGTGCTTGCACCGAAACGGATGCTGTCGCCGAAATCATAAAGTGAAAGTCCGGGCATAACGGTATCAAGGTCAACAACGCATATGCCTTCATTTGTTTTGTTGTCAAACATAACATTGTTGAGCTTTGTATCGTTGTGAGTAACTCTTAAAGGAAGCTCACCTGCAGAAAGGAGGTCAACGAGAACGGAACAGTCATTTTCTCTTTTGCAAACAAACTCGATTTCTTCCTTAACGCTGTCAGCTCTGCCCGAGAGATTGTCAGCAACTGCTTTTTTGAAATCGGCAAAGCGGGATTTTGTGTTGTGGAAGTTGGGGATTGTTTCGCTGAGGGTTTCGCCCGGATAATCGGCAAGCATCTGCTGGAATTTTCCGAATGCCTTTGCTGCATTGAAGAAAACTTCAGGGCTGTCAACGCTCTGGCATGAATGTGCATCCGAAATGAAGTTATAGCATCTCCAGAATCTGCCCTCGGAATCTATATAATAAGGTTTTCCGTCTTTTGCGGGATAAACCGTCAGGCACTCTCTTTCGGGGTCGCCGCCTTCGGCAATTACTGCTTTGCGAAGATGGTTTGTAACGCCCACAACATTGTTCATCAGCTCATCGGGCTGCTTGAAAACAAAGGTATTGAGAACCTGAACAAGATAGCGGCGTGTTTTGCCGTTATCGTTGAAGTCAAAAACATAAGTATTATTGATATGACCGTCGTGAAGCTGCTTGATGCTTTCAAGCTCGCCTTCAAAGGTGAAAGCTGCAAGAAGCTCGTTGGCGGTGTTGATTTTTTCTGACATAAGTGGTCACACCTTTCTGAGAATGATATCGCCGAAGCAATCGGGGTTATGGAAGCCGAGAGCGGCAGTTGTTACGGGGAAATGCGCGCCGTAATGGGGAGAAACCGAAAGGTCGGCGCATTTATAAAAATTACCTTTCATGCGGCACTCGCTTATTCTGAAATCAGTGCCGTAAAGCTCGGAAATAAAATCGCAGGGAAGCAATATATCGCAGCCCCATGCCTTATCGTTGCCCTCCTCAATGCTCATGGGCGCAATAACGGGCTCGAGGGCTGTCAGCTCTTTTATAAAACGGCGGTTTTCTCTTATTTCGCCTATCTGGGAAAGATAAACTCCGTTCGGATTAACCTCAAAATTCATATAGCGTCTGTCGTTTTCAACAGGCATAATAAAAAATTCAAGGCAGCTGTCTGTATAAACGGGCTCATCGCGTTTTTTGCATTCGCAGCGGATATTTTCCTCAAAAGACCATAAAACGGCGTGGATACCCTCGTTTTCAACGGCAAACATCGCCGCATAGCTTTCGGGGCGGGAATAGCCGTCTTTTTCCCAATGGAAAGAGTTTATTGCCGCAACGGGAAAATCTCTTGCCTGAGCAGCAGAACTGAATATCGGAGCAATGTATTCCATAATTACCTCCGTATATTTATATTTTAAAACATTATACATTAAGTCGGTTGAATAGTCAACACGGGAGAGGGCTAAAATCTGCTATGTGTTGTTGACATTCCGTTAAGCGTTTGATATACTTGAAACATAAACAGAAGGGAGAGATGTAACATGTTTTGTCCCAAGTGCGGAGCATACAATGAAGACAGCGCAAAATTCTGCGCAGCATGCGGAGAAATGATTGGTGGCGGTCAGCAGTCATACCAGCCGCCTTATCAGGATTATCAGCTTCCTCAGCAGGATTATCAGATGCCTTTTCAGGGAGCAGGTGCCTATAAGGCTCCGATAAGCGCCCGCAACGCGCTTACATGCATCATTCTTTCAATTGTAACCTGCGGAATTTACGGCATCATCTGGTATATCGGTCTTGTTGACGATCTGAACAAGGCTTCTCAGTCTCAGAATGAGCAGAGCGGCGTAACTGTTTTTCTTCTGACCCTTCTTACCTGCGGAATCTACGGCTTTATCTGGGCGTACAAAGCAGGCGAAAAGGTCAATACGGTAAAACAGCTTAACGGCGAACGCGCCGACAGCAATATTTCAATAATCTATCTTGTGCTGAACCTTTTCGGTCTCGGTATTGTAACATACTATCTTATTCAGACCGAGCTCAACAAGGTTGCATCCAACTGATGAAAAAAAGAATTGCCAAAGTTATAACAGTAAGCACAGCCCTCATTGTTGCGGGCTGTGCTTATGCTGTTTTTTTCAGAATTACGGGAATCGGCATACGCTGCCCGATAAACCTGATAACAGGGCTTCAATGTCCGGGCTGCGGAACAACGAGAATGGCTGTGAGTCTCCTTCAGGGTGATTTAAGTAGTGCATGGAGCTATAATCCCGTAGTTTTGTGTATGCTTCCCGCAGGGGCTGTTTTTGCCGTATGCGGAATAAAGAGATATATTCAGACGGGAAGAAACGATCAGCCGAAATGGGAAAAAGCAGCAATGATTGTTATGATTTGTGTTCTTCTTGTTTACGGGGCTTTAAGAAATTTCATATAAAAAAGACAGGCACACCGTTCGATGTGCCTGCCTGATTTTTTTGATTAAAGAGCCTCAACGATTGCTTTGGTATCTCTTGCGATAACAAGCTCTTCGTTTGTGGGAAGAACATATACCTTAACCTTTGAATTTGCGGTTGAGATTTCGCCTTCCTTGCCTCTTCTCATGATGTTGTTTGCTTCTTCGTCAAGCTCAATGCCGAGATAGGAAAGGTTGTTGCAAACGTCAGCGCGAAGGTCGAAGGTGTTTTCGCCGATGCCGCCTGTGAATACGATTGCATCTACGCCGTCCATTGCTGCAACATAGCTGCCGATGAGCTTGCGCACCTGATATTTCTGGATGCTTCTTGCGAGATGAGCTCTTTCGTTGCCCTCTGCCTCTGCAGCGGAAACTGCTCTGTCGTCGCTGTCAACGCCCGAAATACCGAAAACGCCTGACTTCTTGTTGAGGATAGTATCTGTTTCTGCGGGAGTCCAGCCTTCCTTCTGCTGAAGGTAAGTGATAACAGAGGGGTCAACAGCGCCGCAGCGTGTGCCCATGATGAAGCCGTCGAGGGGAGTGAGACCCATGCTTGTGTCAATGCACTTGCCGCCCTTGACAGCTGTGATTGAGGAACCGTTGCCGAGGTGGCATGTAACAATCTTGAGATCCTTGATATCCTTGCCCATAACCTCTGCGCAGCGTGCGCTTACGAAGCGGTGGGAAGTTCCGTGGAAGCCGTAGCGGCGGATCTGATACTTTTCATAGTATTCGTAGGGAATGGGGAACATGTATGCTTCAGCAGGCATTGTTGAATGGAAAGCATTGTCAAAAACAACAACCTGGGGAAGGTCTGCTCCGAAAACCTCGCGGCATGCCTCGATGCCCTGAATGTGAGCGGGGTTATGAAGGGGAGCAAGGTCGCAAAGACTGCGGATGCCTTCAACAACCTCATCTGTTACGAGAACGCTTTCGTTGAAGAGAGCGCCGCCCTGAACAACTCTGTGGCCGACAGCTGAGATTTCGCTCAGGTCATCAATAACCTTGTAATTGCCTTCTGTAAGAACTCTCTTAACCTGAAGAAATGCTTCGGTATGATTGTTCATAAGAACAGCTTCTTCAAATTTTTCGCCGTTAACCGAACCGCCGATAAAGCTTGCGGCGTTGCCGATTCTTTCGCAGTTACCTTTTGCGAGAACAGTTTCGTTTTCCATATCAAAAAGCTGATATTTAAGCGATGAACTGCCGCAGTTGATTACAAGAACTTTCATTTTAACACTCCAAATCGTGAATATTTGCTTGATTTAAGCCGATAACTATTATATTATATATCTGCAAGGAAAAATTTTCAAGTATTTTACAGTTATTTATTTAAGATTTTGACAGACGGGAGGGAAGAGCGTGAAGGTTGCGGGAATTATTGCCGAATACAATCCTTTTCATAACGGACATGAATTGCTTATCCGTAAAGCCAGAGAGAACGGTGCAACCCATGTTGTTGTTGTCATGAGCGGCAATTACGTTCAGAGAGGCGAGCCTGCAATGTTCTCCCACCGTTCCAGAACCGAGGCGGCGCTTGAATGCGGCGCAGATCTTGTTTTGCAGCTTCCCGTTGTTTATGCGGTTTCGGGAGCGCAGAGATTTGCTCAGGCAGGAGTCGGGATCCTTGATGCGCTCGGCTGTGTTGACGAACTGGTTTTCGGCAGTGAATGCGGAAGCTCCGAGCTTATTGTTTCTGCCGCGAAGGCAATTTATTCGCCTGAGGTGCAGGAACGCATCGGCGGAGAGACGGAAAAGGGCATAACCTTTGCAAAGGCGAGAGAAAACGCTCTGCGGAGTGTCAGCGGAGAGCTTGCGGACATTATCTGCGAGCCGAACAATATTCTCGGCGTTGAATATGCGGCGGCTATTGAAAGCACAGGCAGCGGCATGAAGCCCGTTACATTTAAACGCATCGGTGCAGGTCACGGCTCATCGGATGAAACTGACGGAACTGCATCTGCATCACACATCAGAACGCTTATTTCCGAAGGAAAAGAATGGAAAAAATTTGTGCCTCAGGCTGCCGCGAAAGTTTTTGAAAGAGACATAAAAAATAAAAATGCAATAGTCAATTATGACAAATTTGAAACAGCGGTTTTGTTCAAACTGCGAACAGCAAGCAGGGAGGATATGGCTCTCGCACCCGATGTCAGTGAGGGAATAGAAAACAGAATTATTGCGGCATCCGAAAAGGCAACAAGCCTTGAGGAGCTCTATATGCTTGCGAAAACTAAAAGGTATACGCATGCCCGCATAAGAAGAATAATACTCAATTATTTTCTCGGCATAACTGCAAGTGACCTTGCACAGCCTGTGCCGTATATCCGTATGCTCGGTCTTAATGACAGGGGAGCAGAGCTGCTGAAGATGACAAAAGACAGCAGGAGGCTTCCTCTTATTGCCAAAACATCAGATATTGCCGGGGCAGGTGATGCGGCACAAAAGCTTTTCGAAACTGAATGCAGAGCAACCGATATTTACGGAATTCTGACCCCGAAAAGCGTCTGCTGCGGCAGGGAAAAAGATTACTGCGTTGTGATTAAAAAATAAAAACAGTTGAAACAATATATTTGCATGCACTCTGCGAAATTAATTTTTCGTCAGGGTGCATTATTTTTTTGCATTATAATTCCATTGTTAAATTTCCTAAATAATTTTTACATTATATCGAAAATTTCGTATGAATGCACAAAGATAAATTTTAAATAAAAATTTTATTTAAAAATATATTGACAAACACTTGACACATGGATATAATATCTTCCTACGCTTAAAATGGAAAGAAATGCCCTATAATTAATTTTAATTTGCGCTTAATTTAAATTAATTATAAAGCATTTTGAAGAAAAATTTCGGCTTTCCGTCGGCGGATGGAAAATTTAAGGAACGGAGTGATTTAGCCTAATGCTGAAAGTAAATCCCGTTAAACGCGGCAACAGAATCCGACAGAGCTTCGGAAAAATCAATGAGGTAATGGACATGCCGAATTTGATTGAGATCCAGAAGGCTTCGTATAAGTGGTTCATCGAAGTCGGTCTCAAAGAAGTGTTCCGAGATATGGCAGATATCACGGACTACACAGGCAACTGGGTTCTCAGCTTTGTTGATTACCGTATGGACGACAAGCCCAAGTATTCCGTAAGAGAATGCAAAGAAAGAGACACAACCTATGCTGCTCCCATGAGAGTCAAGGTTCGCCTTCAGAACAAGGAAACCGGAACTATCAAGGAGTCCGAGGTTTATATGGGCGATTTCCCCATTATGACCGACAGCGGCACTTTTGTTATCAACGGCGCTGAAAGAGTTATCGTTTCTCAGCTCGTTCGTTCTCCCGGTGTTTACTACGGAATGACTCACGATAAAACCGGTATCGAGCTTTACACAAGCACAATCAACCCCAACAGAGGTGCATGGCTTGAGTATGAAACCGATCCCAACGATATCTTCTATGTCCGTATCGACAAGAACAGAAAGATTTACATCACTGCGTTCATCCGTGCGCTCGGCCTGAGCTCCAACGATGATATCCGCCGTTTCTTCGGTGAGGATGCCAAGCTCGAGGCAACAATGGAAAAGGATGAAACCAAGAATACCGAAGAAGCCCTTATGGAAGTTTTCAAAAAGCTCCGTCCGGGCGAACCCGTTACTCTTGAATCCGCTCAGCAGCATATCGACAATCTCTTCTTCGACCCCCACAGATATGATATCTCAAGAGTCGGCAGATATAAATATAACAAGAAGCTTTCAATGCTCAACCGTCTTCCCGGCTGCAAGCTTGCCGATAATGTTATTTCCGAATACACGGGCGAGCTTATTGCAGAAGCAGGCGAGCTTGTTACAAAGCAGAAAGCACTTGAAATCGAGCAGGCAGGCGTTATGAAGGTTGTTGTTGCCTGCGAGGACGGCACAGAGCTGTTCGTTATCTCAAACGGCATGGTTGACGCTTCGGCAATCCTTCCCGTTGAGATTTCAAAAGAAGAACTTGACGCTATCGGCATCAATGAAAAGGTTCGTTATTCCGTTCTTAACGAAGTTATCGAAAAATGCGGCAGCGACAAGGATGCGCTCATTGCTGAAATGGCAGAGCGCTGCGATGACCTTATTCCCAAGCATATCATCGTTGATGATATCTTCGCATCCGTAAACTATGTCAACTGCCTTACTAAGCGCGTAGGAACAGTTGATGATATAGACCATCTCGGCAACAGAAGAATCCGTTCCGTCGGCGAACTGCTTCAGAACCAGTTCAGAATCGGTCTCGCAAGAATGGAAAGAGTTGTCCGCGAAAGAATGGCAATCCAGGCTCAGGAGGGCGACGATAAGATCACTCCTCAGACTCTTATCAACATCCGTCCCGTTATGGTTGCTATCAGAGAATTCTTCGGTTCATCACCCCTTTCTCAGTTCATGGATCAGACCAACCCCCTTGCCGAGCTTACTCATAAGCGCCGTCTTTCGGCTCTCGGCCCCGGCGGTCTTTCCAGAGACAGAGCAGGTTTCGAGGTTCGTGACGTTCACTATTCTCACTACGGCAGAATGTGTCCCATTGAAACTCCCGAAGGTCCCAATATCGGTCTTATCAGCTACCTTGCAACATTTGCAAGAATCAACGAATACGGCTTTATCGAAGCTCCTTTCAGAAAAATCGACAAGGAAACCGGCAAGGTTCTCGATGAAGTTGAATATATGACTGCTGACACAGAGGACGAATTCATCGTTGCTCAGGCTAACGAGCCTCTTGATGAAAACAGCTGCTTTGTCAAGCAGAAGATCACTGCAAGACACAGAGACGAATTCATTGAAATCGACAAATCAAAAGTTGATTACATGGATATTTCTCCTAAGATGGTTGTTTCTGTTGCTACAGCAATGATTCCCTTCCTTGAAAACGACGACGCCAACCGCGCCCTCATGGGTTCGAACATGCAGAGACAGGCTGTTCCGCTTCTCAAAACATGCGCTCCCATCGTTGGTACCGGTATGGAATATAAAGCTGCCGTTGACTCGGGCGTTACCGTTCTTGCAAAAGAAGCAGGTACCGTTACAAAGGTCAGCGCAGACAGCATCACAATCATGGAAGATGACGGCACTCACAGATACTATGAGCTTATCAAGTTCATGCGTTCCAACCAGGGTACCTGCATCAACCAGAGACCCATTGTTGCCGCAGGCGACAGAGTTGAAAAGGGCGCTGTTATCGCCGACGGTCCCGCAACCGATCACGGTGAAATCAGCCTCGGTAAGAACGCTCTCGTAGGCTTCATGACCTGGGAAGGCTATAACTACGAAGATGCCGTTCTTATCAACGAAAAACTTGTCCGTGACGATGTTTACACTTCAGTTCATATCGAAGAATATGAGACCGAAGCAAGAGACACAAAGCTCGGACCCGAAGAAATCACAAGAGATATCCCCAATGTCGGTGAGGATGCACTCGGCAACCTTGACGACAGAGGTATTATCCGCATAGGTGCAGAGGTTCACTCAGGTGATATCCTCGTAGGTAAGGTTACTCCCAAGGGCGAAACCGAGCTTACCGCAGAAGAGAGACTTCTCCGCGCAATCTTCGGCGAGAAGGCAAAGGAAGTCAGAGATACTTCCCTCAAGGTTCCTCACGGCGAATACGGTATCGTTGTCAATGTTGAAGTATTCACAAGAGAGAACAGCGATGAGCTTTCACCCGGTGTTAACAAGGTAGTACGCTGCTATATCGCTCAGAAGCGTAAGCTTTCAGTCGGCGACAAGATGGCTGGCCGCCACGGTAATAAGGGTGTTGTTTCAAGAATTCTTCCCCAGGAAGATATGCCCTTCCTTCCCGACGGCACACCTCTTGACATCGTTCTTAACCCCCTCGGCGTTCCTTCCCGAATGAACATCGGTCAGGTTCTCGAGGTTCACCTCGGCTTTGCCGCAAGATCTCTCGGCATGAATGTTATGACTCCCGTTTTCGACGGTGCTCATGAAGGCGATATCACAGACGCATTCGAAGAAGCAAACCGCAGAACAATGGAAGCTGCAAGAAAGGATGCCGAAGAAAAGGGAATCGAATTCGATCCCGAAAAGGTTCCCCAGCTCCGCCTTGACTGCAAGTCAATTCTTACCGACGGCAGAACGGGCAGACAGTTTGATAATCCCGTAACCGTAGGCGTTATGTATTATCTCAAGCTTCATCACCTTGTTGACGATAAGATTCACGCCCGTTCAACAGGTCCCTACTCACTCGTTACCCAGCAGCCTCTGGGCGGTAAAGCTCAGTTCGGCGGTCAGCGTTTCGGAGAGATGGAGGTTTGGGCACTCGAGGCGTACGGTGCTGCTTACACCCTTCAGGAGATCCTTACCGTTAAGTCT
>JAZPXO010000038.1:0-17977 GCA_045543735.1 Acutalibacteraceae bacterium | reverse complement strand
TAGAATTGTTAAAAAACAAATTAATTCAGTCTCAATCCTCATTTTTTGGCACACCCTTAAGTACATATGTTGAGGCAGCGTTAGATTATATCGGAGTTCAAAAGTATAACGGAACAAATGAACTCGTTCACGAGTTGATTGATTCCCAGTTTTCGTTTTAAAAGTAAATATTCAGTTGATTTTAGCACTTTGCATTCAAATGCAAGGTGCTTTTTTCATATCCAAATTTCGTTTGCCCGTATCGAATAAACGGGGAGCGGTTGTCCTTAACCGTTAAAAAGGAGAGAAATATGGCAGAGAATAATAACCCTGCAAACGGTGCTGAAAACAATTCCGGCGCACAGAACAATGAAGGAGCTGTAAATAATAACGGCACTCAGAACACGGGCGGCGCACAGGATGAAAAGAAGTACACCGAAACTGATATGAACAATATCAGCAAAAAGAACAGCGAGAAAGCTGTTGCAAAGGCTCTGAAAGACCTCGGCATAACCGACACGGAAAAAGCCAAGGCGATTCTCGCAAAGGCGGCAGCCGAAGAAGAAGCGGCCGCAAAAGCGAAGGCTTCCGCAGGCGATAATCAGATTCAGGAGCTTAACGAAAGACTTTCTCAGGCAACGGAATCGGCCAATAATGCCGTTCTTGAAAACCTTCTTCTCATGTCAAATGTCAAATCCGATAAAGTTGCAAGAGCTGTAAGGCTCATTGACAAGAAAGACTGCATTGACGAAGACGGAAATTTCAGCCGCGAGAAAGCAGGAGAAGCCGTCAAGAAGCTGCTTGAAGAATGGCCCGAGCTTGCCCCGAAAGAAGAAGGCGGCGGTGTAGGATTCAGAATCGGCAGTGACGGCAATCAGAACGGCGACGGCAAGCCCGCCGCAAAAGAGAAACAGCCTGCCCAGAAAAGCTGGAACAGGTGGAATCACTAAAAAATCTATAAAGGAGTAAAATTATGCCTAATCAGTTAAACTGTGCTGAGAGATGGGCGCCTTCCCTGCTTGAAATCTATATGCAGGAAACGCTTATTTCTCCCTTCATGACCACGAATGTAAATTGGATCGGCGCTAAAACCTTCCATTTTACGCAGATGTCAACATCGGGATATAAGAGCCATAACCGTAACGGCGGCTGGAACAGAGGTTCTTATATTCAGACAGACGTTCCTTTCACCGTAAAACATGACAGAGACGTTGAGTTTCTTATCGACAAAATGGAAGTCGATGAAACAAATGCAACAGCATCCATGCAGAATGTTTCCATTGTTTTCACAAGAACGCAGGCGGTGCCTGAAGCAAACGCGCTCTTTTTCTCAAAGGTTGCACAGACTGCGGTAAAGCAGGAGGGCTATCACAGCTCAACAGCTCTTTCCGCCTGGACAAAAGCGAATGTTTATTCAAAGCTTAAGGCGATCATCGGCATGGGCAAGCTTCGCCGCTACAAGGCAAAGGGAGCTCTTATTGCCTATGTATGCAGTGAGATCATGGATCTTCTTGAGCAGTCCAGCGAGCTGCAGAGAAAAATCGAGGTTACTCAGATCGCTGAGGGCGGTATCGGCATCGAAACCAGAGTAACAAGCATCGACAATACTCCTATCATGGAGGTTATTGATGACGAAGTATTCTATGATACCTTCAACTTCGATAGCGCTGATGGCGGTTTTGAGCCTGCAACGGGTGCTCACAGAATCAATGTTCTTGTTGCATCTCCTCTGACAACAAAGTTTGTTCCCAAGGTCAATTCGATCTATTTCTTTGCCCCCGGCGCACATACCGAAGGCGACGGATATCTTTATCAGAACCGCTCGTTCTCCGATGTTTTCACATTCCCCAACGGCAAGAATAACAAGATTGACAGCGTTGCTGTTGATATTGACACGGCAACATACACACCTGCAGAAGAGACAGCGGAAGACGGCGGTGAAGCCTGATAACCGAAGGGAGCGGCAGCAATGGATTATGTTGATGTAAAGTATTATCGAGAGAATTTTAACGGCAAGATAGAGGCGATCGAAGAGATATCCGAAAAGCTTCAGCTTGCCGAAATAAAAATTGATGAGCTTACATTTAACCGCATAAGAGCGAGAGGATTTTATAACCTTACGCCGTTCCAACAGGAAAAAATTAAGCAGGCTGTCTGCCGTCAAGCTGATTATATCCTTGAAAACGGATATGATGAAGACGGAATACAGAGCTACAGCGTTCTTGATATCAGCATTTCGATGTCAAACTCAAGCAGAGAGGCATCGAGGCAGTCGGTTGATGCTGTGGCTCTTGCTTTGCTTAAGCAGACCGGCCTGATGTGCAGGAGGATATGATGGCAAGCAAAATCAATAAAGTTAAATTTCCCGATTTTCTTCTCAGAACCCCGTGCGTGATTTGTCTTTATGCTGAAGGTCTTTCCGAAAACGGAGGTCCCAAGATATATAAGGACAATATCAAGGAAAGATGCATCTTTTCCGAGCACGTAAAGCGTGTTTTCGATAAAGACGGCAAAACGGTCATTTTGAGCGGTAAGGTTATTGTCAAGGGAGATGTTGCCCCTAAGCTCAAAACGCTCTCAGGCGGCAAAATAACCGTCAATAAGCGCGAGTTTTCAATTCATGCCGCCCATCGTCCGAGAAATCCCGACGGAACGGTTAATCACACGGAGTTTGAAATCATATGAAAACCGTTGTAAAGCTCAATGTGGCAAATATAAATCGAATTGAGCAGTATTTATCGCAGGCGTTGATAAAAACAGCGGATGCTGTGAAAACGGATTTGATGGTTTCGCAAACAATGCCGTTTGATACCGGTGCTTTGCAGAACAGGTCAACATTTGTTGACAGTTCACAAGTTAAAAGAGGCAAAGTGTCTATTGTGTCAGATACACCTTATGCAAGGAGGCTTTATCATCATCCTGAATATAACTTTCAGACCACACACAACCCGAATGCAGGTGCGGAATGGTTTGAACCTTATATTTCGGGAGAAAAGAAGAACTATCTTCAAAATCTTTTTGCTTTTTTTGCACGGGCCAGAATAGGAGGTTGATATATGCTTCTCAGCGAGCTTAAAGATTATTTCAAAACAGCGTTCGGCTGGACCGAGGGCATATTTATCGGTAAGATAGATAACAACCTCGAAAGAGCTCTTTGCTTTTATAATTCAAGGCATGGAGTGCCGAAAACGGGAACGATCGGCGGCAAGCAAAACCGCAGTTATGAGATGAAACCCGTAACAATCCTGCTCCGCTGGGGTACGGATGCCGATGAGGCGGAGCGGAAAGCGAAAGAGATATATGATTTCTTTGATGAAAAAGAGTTTCATCTGAACTGTAAAAGAGTGTTCTGCATTTCTCGTTATGATGGCCCCATTGATTTGGGTACCGATGACAGAGGAATATATGAACATTCTTTTGAGTTTGATATTTATTCAATAGTAAAGGAGTGAGAATATGTCAGAGGTTAACACAAAGTTTGTGGGAGTATTCCCGGTTTATGATATCACTTTTGAAATCGACACCTCGGGCGGTGCTGAAACTCCCGTCTGGGTAACTGTTGCGGATATGGAGAGCGCCGGTCTTTCAATCGATACAACGGTCGAAACATGGAACTCGCTCACCGAAGGCGGCTGGCAGAGAGCTCTTGCGACCGCAAAAGCATTTACTCTCTCGATGAGCGGTAAGCGCAGTATCGGCGATGCAGGCAATGATTATGTTGCGAGCAAAACCTATGCCAACGGTAGAGATTGCGATTCAAAGATGCGCATGACCTTCCCCAACGGAGATACCTTCGAAGGCGGTGTTGTTATTTCAGTTACGGAGAACGGCGGCGGAGATTCAACCAATGTTGCACCGCTTGGCTTCGACCTTATAAGCAACGGTAAGCCGAAATATACTCCTGCAACAGCAGCGTAACAAAATGAGCAGTCTTATTATAAGGCTGCTCTGATTTTTTTATTTATGAAAGGAAAAAGAACAATGAGAATTATTGATACAGGCAATACAATCCTCTCCGGAGACAATCATCCTCAGCTTAAAATTGGTGACAAGCTTTATCTGGTTGATGACAGAAAATCAACCTTCGAAAAAATCCAGAAGATTCAGAACGATGAAACCGTTGAAAATTCTGATATCGTTGCTCTTGAACTTGCTCTCGGCAAAGAGGCGATCAAAGAGCTTGTTGAAGATGCCGACATTTCGGTGTCGGGCTTCCAGAATCTCACACTCCATGTTATTGCAGCGATAACAGGAGAAGATTTTGAAGAGCTTAAAAAAGCATCAAAAGAAAGAAAAAACTAACGGAAGAAGCCTATTACGATGAAGAGTTTGACGAAGCGCTTATTATAGCAAGCTTTGCAAAACAATACGGAATAAGGCTTCTCAATGAAGATATAAAGGTTCGGGAGTATAGAAAACTGCTTACGGGACTCATGGGTGATACTCCGCTCGGATATGTTGTTCAGATTCGGTCTGAAACGGACAGGAAACGCATCGAACAGATGACAGAGCAGGAGAAGAAGATCCGCCGTGAGTGGAGGCGGTTTAAAACGAAGAAGGCAATGGCAGATCATCAGGTTCAGCAGATAACAATGACTGTTGAGCAATTCCAGAATGCAATGCGAAATCTCGCAGGGAGGTGATGAGCCATGCCGAAAGGCACAAATGTCGGCTCGGTTTGGTTTAACATAACATCCAACCGAGGGGCATTCACGAAAGAAATGAACAAAACCGCATCGGGCGTTCAATCAACATGGAGTGCGGCATCGAGCAAGGTTAAAACGGCAATCGGAACGGCGTTTTCGGTTGCCGCTGTTGTTTCTTTTGGTAAAAAGTGCGTTCAGGTGGCTTCCGAAACACAGTCTGCCTGGATGGGATTGAGCTCGATTCTTAACGGGCAGGGCAAGTCCTTTAATCAGGCAAATAAATTTATTCAGCAGTATATTTCAGACGGCCTCGTTCCGCTCAATAATGCAGTAACTGCATATAAAAATCTTGCGGCAAGAGGCTACAGCACAGACCAAATTGAAAAAACTCTCACAGCATTAAAGGATGCTGCTGCATTTGGCAGGCAAGCATCTTATTCTTACGGTGATGCTATTCAGACGGCAACCGAAGGCTTGAAAAATGAAAACAGCATTCTTGTTGATAATGCGAGTGTGACGAAAAACGTTGCCAAGATGTGGGATGATTACGCAAAGTCTATCGGAACCACATCGAACAATCTTACGCAGCAGCAGAAGATCCAAGCTGAGGTTGCAGGCATTATTGCGGAAACAAAGTGGCAGACGGGCGATGCAGCAAAGTATTCCGATACTTTTGCGGGCAGAATAGCGAAGCTATCTGCAACATTCACGAGCTTAAAGACAACGATCGGCAATGTTATAATCCCGATTCTGAATCTTTTCCTGCCGGCAATTCAGACGGCGCTGGATGCACTGTCGCGGTTTCTTGCAACCCTGCAGTCTGTTATGGCCTCTCTCGGGCTTGAGATGCCCGATGTTTCATCTTTAAGTAATGTGACATCAAGTGCTATTGATGCCGCAACGGCCATTGATTCAACTGGCACAGCGGCAGAAACAGCCGCCAAAAAGGCAAAAAAAGCTTTTGCTTCATTTGATGAAATAAATGTGCTCAGCAATTCCGCATCAAGCTCCTCATCGAGCGGTGCAGGTGTAAGCTCAATCACTACCGATGCTTCAGTTAATGCGCTAAATCAGACAAACAATATCGACAAACAGGTTAACGGTAAGCTTGATTCCTTAAAAAAGAAACTCAATGACTTCTGGACAGGATTTTCCTCGGGATTTGAAACCGAAACCAAGATCCTGAAACGAAACATTGACAATCTTAAAAAGAATTTTTCTGACGCATGGAAAGATATCAAGTCACTCGGAACTCCGATTAAAAATTGGACAAGCACAGACTTGCTCAGCTTCTTTGATTCTTTTTCACATTCCGCAATAACAACATTCAATGGTTTGTTCGATTCGGCAAACACTATTTTTTCTGACTTGTGGAATGTTGCAGTATATCCGATTTTATCAAACTTCATTACCGAAGGATTGCCGCTTGTATCTCAATTCGGAACCGAAGCTGTAGGGCTTTGGAATAGTACCTTTGCAAGTGTCAAAACAATTTTTGATTCGGTCTGGTCGGAAGGCATTGTTCCGGCTCTCGGTGAAGTTACCACAATCTGGACGGATATAATGACAATCCTTAAAGAAAAGTGGGATAAATACGGTGAGCCCATATTCAAAGGCTTCAGCAACGGTGTAATAAATACACGAGATTTAATTATTCAGGCATGGCAACAGTATATCAAACCTGTTTGGGATACGGTAATGGCTGCCGTGGATGAAATATGGACATATCATTTAAAACCTCTCGTTGATAATGTTATTGAGTTCGTGTCTGAGTTTACACTCGCAGCACAGAATATTTACAACAACTTTATTTCGCCGATAGTTTTATGGTTGCGTGATATTCTTGCGCCCACATTTACAGGAGCGTTTGAAGCTATTGAACGTTTTGTTACACCGATAATCACAGGCATTATAGATACTGCAAACGGAATTATAACAGCCCTTAAGGGAATTGTTCAGTTCATTTCAGGTGTATTTTCGGGCGATTGGAGCAAAGCTTGGGAAGGCATTAAAACAACCTTTACAGGTATATGGGACACGATAAGCTCCTTTATTAAACGTCCTCTTAATCAAATTATAGGACTTATTGAAAGCTTTGTTAACGGAACTATTTCTGTTATCAACACAATGATAACCGGATTGAATTATGCTCCGGGAGTTGACATCAAACATTTGAGCAAGGTCTACATACCCCGTCTCGCTCAAGGCGGCTGGGTTGCTGCCAATAATCCGCAACTTGCTATCGTCGGCGACAACCGCCGCGAAGGAGAGATCATTACTCCCGAAAGCAAGATCCGTGAGCAGGTTGAGGAAGCTCTTCGCAAATTCGGTAATTCTTCCGCTGTCCAGACCGTAAAGCTCGCAATCGAGCTTATAATCAAATATCCCGACGGCAGAACTGTTATCAAACAAATCAATGAAGCCCAGATTGCAGAGGGTAAAATCTTGTTGGAGGTATAAAGGCAATGGAAAAGTATGAAGTTTTGATAAATGACAGCATCACTCTTGTTGCTGACAATATCTCTTGGGAATACCCTCAGACTGACGGCGAAGGCTCGGGTGCAACCGATGAAAATATGATGATTCGTGAGGTTTTGCCCGAGCGTGATAAAATTGCTCTCAAGTTTGAAAAAGGTAAAAGCGAAGAGGAGATTCGCACTATTCTGCAGGTCAGAAGCCTTGTTGAATGCACGGTCAATTATTATGACCTTCGTGAAGGCAAAAGGGTAACGCGGCAGATGTACCCGGTGAGCGATGCTGTGCAGGCCGCATTTCTTATTGATGATGAATTTGTCTGCGAGCCCTTTGAGCTTCGCTTTATTCAGACGGTTCCTAATTAAGGGGGTGTTTTCATGTATATGGTAAGCACGGAGTATTTAACACATATTGACAATTCAATCACAAGAACACCTTGTTCGAAGATCGTTGTTGACGGTGTTGAGTATTCGGGAAGGACACATTTAAAAACATATCCGAAAATAAGCCATGTAAATTCAAGTATGATTGGTGGATTCCCAGCCGCAACATGTGAGTTTGAAATTTATAATATTGACGGAAACATCGTTCTGAACGGCAACGAAATTGAGGTGTTCAGAGGTCTCGAAATAAACGGAGATCCTTCATGGATCCCCATGGGCTTCTTCTCTGCTTCAGATGATAATATAACCAACAATAAAACCGCGCGGACCGTAACCTTTAAAGGTTATGACCGTGCGGCTCTTTTTGATGTTGCATTTGAGCAGGGAGAAGATATAACGTTTCCCTGTACGCTATTGAATTTTGTTCAGAAGCTTTGCGCCAGAAGGGGAGTTGCACTTGAGAATGCCGACTTCCCCATGGCGGAGCTTACAATTGAAACAGCTCCCAATATCCCATCCAATTATACGGAACGTCAGCTCATTTCGTGCGCCGCCGAGCTTGGCGGATGCATTGCAAGAATAAACCGTTCCGGAAATCTTGAAATAAGCAAACCGTATTCAACGGGAAGAAAAATTCCGCGAGCAAGGTATTCAGCAGTTTCGAAAGAGCCCGTTTTCGGCCCGATAAATTCTGTTGTTCTCGGCCGTGAGGGCTATAACGATGATATCGTCTATCCTGCGGCCGCTCCCGACAATCTTTGCGAATGGAGAATAGAGGATAACCCCTTTGTCGAAAACCGCAGAGAAGAGCTTATAGCGGACATTGCGGCGAATATAATCGGCATGTCCTTCGTTCCGTTCAAGATTACGGATTGTGTAGAGGACTATATTTTCGATATAAATGACAGCATTGAGATCGAAAGTAAAGACGGAACGATTTTTACTGCAACCATTCTTTCAAAAACAACCTCATCAAGAATCCGCTCGGAGCTTAAAGCCGAAACGCAGAAAAGCTCCGCCACAAACCGTAAAATTGCAGGCAGCATAAAAGATGCGGTCAAAAGAGTTCAGCTCGATGTTGACCACCAGAACAACAGAATAAACGCTCTTGTTGAGGATTCAGTTTCCCGTATGGAGTTGGAACTGCTTTCTGATTCCATAAACATTCGTTTTGAAGATATAGAAAGTCCAGATACGGTTGAAAATGTAAAAAATGCTGTTACAAGTATCACAAAGGACGGTGTCAACATTGAGAACGGCGCCCTTACATTAACCGATGACAGCGGCAATGTTCTTATCGGCGTAAACACCGATGAGAACGGCGATATGTATGTTTCGGGCAAAATCAGAGCAAATTCCCTTGAAGCCGATTCGGTAACATCAGATGCTATAAAATCGGGTGCAATCACCGCAGACAAGCTTTCTGTCGGAAAAACCAAGAGAGAAAACCTCTTTTACAATCCTGAATTTACGGAAAATTATTCCGATGGTACGACAACATATGCCGAGGGTTGGAGAAGCATTAATGGAACTTTAACCCCGAAAGAAGGTTGGATAATTTTACGTCCAAACAATTCAACATCAAATTCAGGGGTTTTTCAATCAGTTTGGTTAAAGCCCGGAGTCTATTCTATTGTTGCTCAAATAAATCTTTATAATGTTTCAAGCATTTCTTCAAGCGGAAAAATCGGTTACATATTGGGAAAAGCTTCAGATGGAGATTTTTATTATGACAATGTTTCTTTAAATATTGGTAACTCTTCCGCTGTAAATCAAAACAAAGAAATTAACGTTAAGTATGTTGTAAATTATGCGGGCGACGAAGGTTTTGTTGATGTTGGTCTGTATGTTAATGGCATGACATTTTCGGGATATGTTTCAATAGCATGGATGGCATTGTTTAATGCTGACGAGGAATTTATGGGGGCAAACTTTTACTCAAGTGATGCAACTTGGCTAAAAAGCACATATAAATCATCTAATTTATTAACATATGCCTCTAACCTCAACGCTTTTATTCACAGCGTAAATCCGTTTACTGTAAATTCAGACGGAGAACTTGATGTTATTGGCGGAAATATAGGCTGCCTTAAATTCTCAAGGTTGGGGTTGGGCGTTGAAAGTCATGTTTCTGACTCAATATGGGGCTTAACCTTTGATGGCTCTTTAAACATTTCAAAGCCAACAGGTGCTTTTGTGTTTGGTGAAGATTTAAACTCTGATGACCTTGTCGGTATGTCTAAAGCCTTTGCTCCGAGTATGGATATAACAAGCGACACTGACTCTCGTTCGTTTGTGGGAATATACGGGTATTATTGTACTGACGGAGAGTATTCATCAATAATTAGACCTCAAAAAGTTGAAACTACAGGGACAATGGAAGCAATCGCGTTTAATAACACCTCAAAAGAAGAAACCAAAAAAGATATCGCAACAAAAGCTTCTGTGCTTGAAAAACTAAAAAAATCTCAAATTTATGAATATGCCTATAAACAAGACGGCAAAACCGCAAGGCGAAAAACGGGTTTTATTATTGAGCGAGAAACGCCCGAAGAAATAATATCCGACGATGGAAACGGCATCAATCTTTACTCAATGGCAGCTATGAACTGGAAAGCAACGCAGGAAATTCTTGAAAGACTTGAAGAAGTAGAAAAGACGGTGAAACATTATGCTTAACACACTCAACGTAAAGCTTGCCGAGGTCCGCAAGGACAAGGCGGCAGAAAAAGCGCGATTCAACGCGCTCACAAAGCAGCGCGAACAGGCGGAGCGCAATTTCATAGCCCTTGACGGTGCTGAACAGATGCTGCTGGAGCTTGTCGAAATCGCAAGGCAAGACACAAGAGGCACAGCACCCGTTATGTCTGAAACCGAAATAATTGAGGAGGTGAGTGCAGATGATGCGGCAGATAACGGTTGATTTTACCAAGCCGATTCCCTGCGAAAATAACATTGCGGGGCGCATAGGTGAGCATAACGCGACCGAGCTTATAATCATTCCTCCCGAATTCCTTTCCGCAAATGAGACAGTTTCTCATTATGTTGCCGCTTTTGCAGTCGAATGCAACGTTATTCATTCCGCGCCGATACCAAAGACTGCCGAGCTTAACATTCCTCTCTGGAGTCAGCTCACGCAGAGCGAATATCTCACAGTTCAGCTCGAGGGATATGATTCGGCAGGGGTGTATATCGGCAAATCTGAGCCGGTGCGCCTGCGCCTTCTTCATTCGGCATGCGGCGAAGAAATGCCCGCAGATACGGACAACCCTGATTTCATATCGGACTATCTGAAAAACAGGCACTCTCATTCAAACAAGGAAGTGCTTGATAATTTCAGCGAGGATGAAGAGGGAAACCCGCTCTATAACGGCAGTCCCATAGGCGGTGGTTCGGGGCTTACCGACGAGCAGACCGAGGACCTTGCCGCAAACACCGAAGCAAGGCATGAGCATTCGAACAAAGGCGTTCTCGATAAATTCACCGTAGATGAAAACGGAGATCTTTCATTCAATGGTACATCTGTAGGAGATTTGAAAAATGTGACAAATAATAAAGCGTTGGCAGCTCAAATCGTAGCGACGCTGTTTGAACGATATCCTGAAGTTTTGGTTTCCACAGAAGCACCCGAGGTGGCAAGCAAAGAAGACAGTTTGTTTGCAAATTTTATGTCTTACATTACAACTCCGGTAGAATATGATGGTTCAAAGCTTTTATATGCTCCGTCTGATTACGGAAATATAACTTACCTCGATCCAATGGCCGAGGAGGTTAAAACCTTTGCTGTTGAAGATGGTTTTATCTATGAGTTTTATGTTAATGCCGAAACTTGGGAATTAGAACATTCTAATTACACGGATGAAGCGATCTTTGAATTTCTGAAAGACGGAATTCTAAAAGGTTATACAACAGAAGCATACGTGGATGAACTTATCGAGCAGGCACTCAAAGAAGGAGATTATGCTAAAAAATATGACCTTGTGAATTATCGGCACATATCTCAGAAGGTTCCCGCATCGGAAGTGAGCTATTCGAACGGAAGGCTTGCTGACAGCTCGGGAACAATAGAGGGTGCGCTTGACGAAGCCGTTGATTATGTAATAGAAAATGTTCCCGCGCTTGCAGAAGCAAAGCATTCACATGACAATAAAACCGTTCTCGACAAAATCGGAGAGAATGAGAACGGGGACATGCTCTATAACGGCAGCCCGATAAACTCTGAGGGTAGCTTAAAAAGGGAGATTGTAAACATTCTTCCGAAGACCGAAATCATCGTATCCACCGTTTACATGATTAAAAACAAGCTTCCTTTTGCAACGGATGAAAACGGCGTGATATATAACGAAACGGGCTATAAGGTCAACACGGAATTCAGCTATGCATTGGATGAAGAGACCGACTCTGACGGAATCTGTCTTTCGGGATTCATTCCCTTTTGGGGCGAAGAAGTTATCCGAATAGGCAATATAACAATGAATAAAGAATCGGACAAGACTTGTCGGATTTTCTTTTTTGATGAAAACAAAACATGGCTTTTCACAATGAACGCAGAGGCTCTTACGGATTCCTGCAATGCTCAATGGGACGAAAACGGAAACCTTGCAGAATTTACAGCGCCAAGTTCAGATTTCAGTCAGTTTTTTAGAATTCAGGCGGCTGCTATTGATGATAATTCGTCCGTTGTGATTGACAACGGAGACAGCAACATTTATGAAGAGTATGTCTGGATTGACGGTTCGTGGGAACGTCTCGGAGGAACTCAGATTGATTTGTCAAAGTATGCTAAAAGCAAGGATATTCCGACCAAAACGAGTCAACTTGATAACGACAGTGGCTTTGTTACTGATGCAGAAATGGAAAGCTCAATTGAATCCGCCCTCGCAGATGCAAAAGAAAGCGGTGATTTTGACGGCTATACCCCCGTTAAAGGCACAGACTATTTCACAGAAGCGGACAAAGCCGAAATCGTCGAAGAAGTTGTTGCTTCTATTGGCAGCGTTGATGCTGCTGCTATCCCTGCTTATTGGCAGACTGCGCTTGACGAAGGCGTTGAAGCTATCAACACAGCAATGACCACAGCAGGCTATAACAAATCGGCATTCCTTTTCTATTCTGATGTTCACTGGAATTATGGTTCGCAAATGTCACCGAAGCTGCTGAAATATCTGTATCAGCACACAGCTATGACAAAGACAAACTTCGGAGGCGATATTGTCAACGATGAAGCGGCGGATTATGATTCGATGTCATATCTTTGGGAGTGGAGAAATCAGATTAAAGACCTTCCCAATCATCATAGTGTGGTTGGAAATCACGATGACGGCAACAGCACAAATAATTTGTTCAGCGAACAATATGTGTATGGCTATTTGCTTGCAGCTGAGGAAACGTCCGGCATTGTGCGTGACGAAAGCGGCTTATATTATTACATCGACAATTCGCCCGAAAAGACAAGATATTTGTACCTTGATACAGCTTATAAAGGTGCAACCGATGAGCAGGTGGCTTTTGTAAAAGAAGCTCTTTTGTCAACGCCTGAAGGCTGGCACATCGTTGCCATTTCGCATATTTGGCACGATACAATTTACAGCGGAGCAAATAGAGAGGTCGGCGATCTGAATGCTAACGCTTCAATTCTTCTTGCGATGTTTGATAATTACAATTCAAGAATTGGCGATTATGCAGACTGCGGCGGCTGGGTTGAATTCTGCATCGGCGGTCACACGCATCTTGACCACGATAGCACGTCAAGCACAGGCATTCCCATTATCCTTGTTGCAACGGATAGTCAGCACACAGGCGGCGGTGCAAGCTTTACATACGGAACAGACACCGAAGCCAGTGTAAACGGCATTATTGCCGATTACGATAATCACAAAATTTATGTGGTCAGAATTGGCAGAGGTGAAAGCAGAGAAATTGAAGTCACGAATTATGTTGTGACTTACACAAATGTGCTCCCGACATCTATTGATATAGACGGAAGCGTTTATAACGGCACAGGTTATAAAGCCAACACAAGATGGAGCACGTCAAGCAGTGCTGAAATAACAACTGATGGTGTTTATTTATCGGGCTATATTCCTGTGTCTTCCGGTGATATTATTCGCTTTAAAAACATCATAATGGATAAAAACGCTGCAGTCAGCAATACGTGTAAGATTATGATGTATTCTGCTTTAGGCGCATATTACGGAGATAGCGATGCGACCAATCTTACAGCTTATAATGATGCAGTTTGGGACGATAGCGGAATCCTGACACAGTTTTCTATAGATTCTGGAACGTATTCCTATATACGTCTTCAGGCGGCATATATCGGCGCAGATTCCATTGTAACAGTCAATGAGCCAATTGAATAAGTGAGGTGAAAACAATGGACCCTACGATTATTGTTGCGCTTATCACTTTAGCAGGCTCCGCGCTCGGAACGTTTGCAGGTATTGCGGTCAATTCCAAATTAACCAGCTACCGAATTGAGCAGCTTGAGAAAAAAGTAGACAAGCACAACAGCGTTATCGAGCGAACATATAAACTCGAAGAAAAGGAAAAAGCACTCGAGGACAAGGTGGAACACCTTGAAGAATATCACAGACCATAAGAAAGGATGATTCTCAATGAAAATCGATTGGAAAGAAAAACTCACATCACGCAAATTTTGGGTAGCCGTAGCGGGTGTTGTTGCACCGCTTCTTCTTGCATTCGGCGTATCAAATGATACAGTCACACAGGTAACCTCTATTATTATGGCGGGTGCTTCGGTTGTTACATATGTTTTCGCCGAAAGTAAGATTGATGCTAACAGAAAGGATGAATAATCATGGCGGATATTTGCATTATCGTCGGCCACGGTAAATCCGAGAGCGGCGGTTATGATTCAGGTGCCGTCAGCGGCGGTTACCATGAGTTCAGAATCGCAAAGGAAATCGCAAAATATGCAGTTGAGCATTTTAACGCAAACTATTCTGACCATGCCGACCTCATGAACTATGACGGCTCTCTGTATCTCACAGAGCGTATCAAGAAGGTCAATGCTTCGAACTATGATTTCATTGCCGAAATTCACCTGAACGCAGGCGGCGGCACAGGCGTAGAAACATATTACTATCACGGCAGTCGCAAATCACAGAACTATGCCGATAAGATCTGCGACCATATCGCTGATGCGCTCGGCCTCGAGCAGCGTGCAAATTACGGCGATGACGAAGCTTTTGATACCGATAAAGACGGCGGAGATAAAACAAAGCTCAACAGCAAGGGCAAGGATTATTTCGGCATCATCCGTGAAACAAAGCCCTGTGCCGTGCTTGTTGAAACGGTGTTTATCGATACGCCCTCTGACCTCGCCAAGGTCAAAACCGCCGAAGGTCAGAAGAAATGCGGCGTTGCAATCGCTGAAGGCATCGCATCTGCAAGAGGCTTGAAAAAGAAAGAAACGGCAAAGCCTGCCGAATCGGATAAACTCTACAGTATTCAGGTTGGTCCGTATTCTGTAAAGTCAGAAGCGGAAAACATCAAAGAAGGGCTTGAAAAGCTCGGCTTCAATTCAATAATCGTGGAGGTATAATATGGAACTGAAAGATACAATCGAAATGATGAACAGCGCAGACTACAAAGAGAGATTCAAGGCAGAGTATCATCAGACAAGAATCAGATATGAAAAGCTTCATAAAATGGTTGTGAAATATGAGGCAGGAACTCTCGATTTCACTCCCAAGTACAGTCTCAAACTCATGAAGGCGCAGGAAAAGTTTATGGGACTCTATCTCAACTGTCTTGAAATCCGTGCTGAAATTGAGGGCATCGAGCTTTAATGCTGGAGGTTTAACAAACATGGAATACATAATTATGTTCGTTACACATATTCTTAAATCAGCGCATTACTGGCTCACGGTTGTTACTGCACCCGAGCTTCACCCGGAGATTGCTTATCCCGAATTGACGAAGCTGATTGTGTCGCCTTTTGAAGTAATACCCGATTTGATAACCGAATATATTCCCGCCGCTGCAGAAGCAATCTTCTGGCAGACAGCAAAGCTGGCAGAAATCTACCTGTCGGTAATATTCTGAATGATAACCTGCATGTTTTAATAAAAGATGCAGGTATAACCAAACACAACATTTTCGCCCCGAGGAAAGCACATAGCTCTCTTCGGGGCGTTTTTTGTTTGAAATAAAATACATGTTGCTAAAATAGTTGAAAAATATCGACGTTGTATGTTAGTTTATAACCAAGATATATGTTTCCCATTTTTGTGCGCAACTAACAAGCAACTAACAAAAAACGCGTTTTCTCCTGCAATTTCAAGGATGTCCTGTTATCCGCACCACACCAACATAATCCGAACCTTTTACCGATTGGAGAAGGGTTCGGATTTGTTATTTTTTTCTGACAAATCCGAATCTGTAACTACTATTCTTCTACATAAAACAATCTTATTTTTGAGTTTTAGGGATATATCATTAAAGCCTCAAAATCGACACATTAAAGCCCTATACTTCAACGATTTTAGGCTTTTGTTTTGCGTAGAATCAACCTGATTATCAATCAAATTATGATAACAGAAAGGATAAAATAATTATGAAAAATTATATTAAATCTTGTGAATTTAACATTGATACCGCCTGCGTTGAGGTTGTACTTGCTGATGGCTCTATGGTGTCAATTGACTGCGATGCAGTTGAAAACGAATATGCAAACAATATGTACGAAGTATCGGAACTCGACTTTCTCATCTATAATGAACCAAAGAGTTATGTCAGATTATTGCTCAGCGGTAAGATGGAAGAATATTTACGAAACAGCACCGACTACACCCCATTATCCGATATGAGATAAAATTTCAGCAGGCAACACCGCAAAGGATGTTGCCTGCTGTTTCTATGTGTTCTCATTCTTTTTGCTTATCTTGGCAAGAATTCGTAATACAACAAACCCAAGAGTAAATACAATGGCAAAGAAAATTAAAGAAAAAACTAATGTGATTTTATAATTGCTTGTTTTTGAAAAGACTAGTGATTCACTTGCAATCGTAAAAAGAGCAGCACTTACTCCGCTTGTTATTATATCTCTGAACGGTGTTGCTTTTTGATTTGCAGCAATGATCCATAAGCCGTTTTTTACGGACAAAAATATCAAAGAGATTCCACTAATCATCGTAGCTATTATTTCGCCAATAACATATTTAAGATTTCCGTACATAATCAGTTGTGCGATAAGAGTTAATGCTAGTAAGATAAATGTTATCAACAAAGCTTTATTGCAAATATTTGCATACTTCTTTTCTTTTGTTTCGCTATAATCCGAGATTTTATTTAACAGTTCTTTATCTGTATTCTCATCTGTTTTTTCTTTTCGTTTTCCGTCAAGTAGTTCTCCGACGTCAACTTCGTAAAATTCCGCAAGTTGGAGTAATATGCTTAAATCGGGCATATTTGAAGCTGTTTCCCATCTTGACACAGTTCTACCGGCGACTCCCATTATTTCTGCAAGTTGCTCTTGTGTAATTCCTTTTTCTTTTCGCAGCTTTTTTAAAAAGTTGCCTGTTAACTTCATATCCATAAAAGCACTCCTTTCAATCAGAGTTTAGCCCCTATTAAAACAAAAGTACACGACATAAAATGAGAATTTATGGTTATCGATATTATTTAATTATCTTTTCTCAACAACAAATCATATTCATAACTATCACCTTGGTAGGTTTCTTTTATTCGGGCAATGGGGTGAACGAAACCGTACTTCTCATACATATATCTTGCTCGGATATTATCATCTTCAACGCCAACTGTGAGTTCGTGATATCCGTTGGCATTGAGTTCGTCAATAACAGTTTCAAGAAGATATGAACCCAAGCCTTTTCCTTGATAATCTTTGTGAACTCTAAACGCAAACAGATATGCTCTTTTGCCTTTCTCGGCGAAGTCTTTATCTTCATTATCATATTTCACATGAAGCTCGCCAATCAGCTTGTCATCATTAAATAGAGCAAAAATATCAACGATACCGTTTTCAATGTTGCGTGTGTTTTCAAAAATCATATCATCAATATCTTTGTAGTTGAAAAGTTGTGTAAGTATCGGAAGTTCTAATACTTTGAGCTTTCTGACGATGTTCATATTTGTGTCCCCAAAAGTTTCACTCTGAATATTTAATAAGCTGAGTAATCTGACTTTCTGTTAAGATGGTTTTTAGTGTTTCCAAAGCTTGTACATATTGATTTTCATAATGTGAGAAAGTATCGGTTTTCTGAATTTTGAAGCCGAGTTTGGTGTAGAGAAAAATAGCCTTATAACTCCACGGTTGAGTATGAATATATACGGGAAATTCTCCTGACTTTTTAAAAATCTCCATTACCTTTTGGCAAAGCGCCAAACCTATATGTTTGCCTTGATGTTTCGGTGAAACAACGAGCCAGTGCAGAGAGGCGACTGTAGCCTTGTCTTTTAAATCGTGCCAAGCAATACAGGAGCCTACAACATTACCTTTATCGTCCA
>JAZPXO010000037.1:0-6135 GCA_045543735.1 Acutalibacteraceae bacterium | reverse complement strand
TCAGACTAAGGAACATCTCCTTCTTGCTCGTCAGGTTGGCGTTCCTTACATCGTAGTATTCATGAACAAGTGTGACCAGGTTGACGACCCAGAGCTTCTCGAACTCGTTGAAATGGAAATCCGTGAAACACTTGCTGAGTACGGCTTCGACGAAGAGGCTCCCATCATCAAGGGTTCCGCTCTTAAGGCTCTTGAGTATGCAGGCGGCGACACATCAGACGCTTCACTTGCTCCCATCTGGGAACTCATGGATGCTGTTGACAGCTACATCCCCACACCCGACAGAAAGGCAGACCTTCCCTTCCTTATGCCTGTTGAAGACGTATTCACAATCACAGGCCGTGGTACAGTTGCTACAGGTAGAGTTGAAAGAGGTCAGCTCAAGACTTCTGAAGAAGTTGAAATCGTTGGTCTTTCAGACGAAAAGAGAAAGACAGTTGTTACAGGTATCGAAATGTTCCGCAAGATCCTCGACTATGCTGAGGCTGGCGACAACATCGGTGCTCTTCTCCGTGGTGTTCAGAGAACTGATATCGAACGCGGTCAGGTTCTTTGCAAGCCCGGTTCAATCAACCCCCACACAAAGTTCAAGGGTCAGGTTTACGTTCTTACTAAGGAAGAAGGCGGTCGTCATACTCCCTTCTTCAACAACTACCGTCCTCAGTTCTATTTCAGAACAACTGACGTTACAGGCGTAATCTCACTTCCCGCTGGCACAGAAATGTGTATGCCCGGCGATAACGTTGACATGGATGTTGAACTTATCACTCCTATCGCTATCGAAAAGGGTCTCCGCTTCGCTATCCGTGAAGGCGGCAGAACAGTTGGTTCAGGCGTTGTTATCGAAATCAACGAATAATTAAAAAATCCTTTTTTAGGGAGCAACCGCAAGGCTGCTCCCTTTTTTTCTGTTTTTTATTGAACCGCATGAAAAATGATGATATAATCATATTGTAAAGGAGGCGATTCTGTGAGCGAAAACAAAGAGTTCAATGAAATACCTGAGGAATATAAGACGGTGGCGGAAACATCAAAACCCCAGCTCGAAATGAAATGGTTTAAATTTCTGATTTACTTTCTTTTGTTTTTCAATGCGGCAGAGGATTTGCTTTCATCGGTGATGATGACTTTTGATATCCGACATGAGTTATGGGAAATGGACTATTATTTTGGCGGCAGTCTCAGATGGCTCGGTATTTTCTTCGGCGTTGCTTGGCTTATAACGGCGGGGGTTCAGATTTTTCTGAGATTTGAGCTTGCAAAATTCAAAAAGAATGCTCCCCAAAAATATATTATTTTTGAAATTTTTGATGCGGTGCTTCTCTTGGCATATAATCTCATAGGCGGGATTGTGTCGGCAGGCACTGATGCTATGGAAATAACAGGAATTGTTATAGGCGGAGTGATAGGTGCCGTTGTCGGCGGATTTGTTTATATTTATCTGAATATCATATATTTCAGAAAACGAAACCACCTGTTTGTAAATTAAAAAATGCCCCCTGAAAGTTTTATTCTTTCAGGGGGCTTGCTTTATGCAATTATTTCTTTCTGATTCCTTCCTGAACGGAAATATGTGCGCAGATTTTGATCATTTTTGATATCTCCTCGCCGTAGTCGGGGAGATAAAACGGATTATCAACAACGCATTCGCCAAATATCATTTCATAGAAGCAGCAGCTTGCAAGGAAGCAACCCATATCGTTGCCGTGGAAACCGTCAACAGTCAGTCTGTCACCGATAGGTAACTGTCTTGCTGTTTGCCACGCTCTTCCGCTCGGAATAATCAAGTCGATGTCTGCTTCATCTGCCGCCTCAACATAGCATTCTGTAAGTGCGCGGTACATTTCATCCTGATTGCATCCGTAAGTGGAAAATGCAGGGTGCTGCGAATCCTTTGCATAAGCCCAGGTCTGATGAAGCATTATTTTTGCATTCGGCTGAACAAGCCTGCAATATTCTGCAAGTTCGGAAAGATAGGGCGTATAACTCTCTCTGACGCCGCTGAGAGCGCTGCATTGCTGCAGAGTGATTATGTCCCACTCCTCATCCTCAACAGCCTCGTGAAGCGCAACGCTGTCGGGGCGGCTCATTTCCGTTTCAAAAGGAAGATAAACCTCGTAGTCATATGCATCCTTTTCCTCGCGCCAGTTATTCCAATGCTGCTCGAGAGAACATCCCCCTATAAAAAGGTTGCAGAGCAGCAGCTCTTTGTCTTCTGCCTTTGCCAGATGAGGCAGGAATTTATGCGCATTCGTAGAAAAACTGTTTCCGATTGATAAAACGTTCATATTAACCTCCGAAAAAACAATTGTCGGGAGAACGGAATGCCCGAAATCCCGACAAAGATTATTGTTTCTTTTTTAAATAAAGGGCGAAAACTGCCTGAGAAAGACCGAGAATCATGAAGAGATACTGCAGCGGCTTGAATCCGTAGAAAAGGCAGTCGGTCATGCCGCAAAGAACAAAGCCTGCAACCGATGCGAGCAGAGTGATGCCGTATCCGCGCTGCTTTTCGCCGCATTTTATGAGCTTGATTATGTTGATTGTGAGAATAACAAAAATCGCCGCAAGAAGAACAGGACCGATTATTCCGTGCTCAACCCATGCTTCAAGAAAAATGTTGTGCGCGTGGGGCTGCTTGACTCCGTAAACATTATGAAGCATCTGTCGTACATTGTCAAAGCCTGTGCCATAGCCGAGAATGGGTTTGTCTGCGATCATATCACCGATTGCATCATAGAGCACCTTTCGCGTGTTGACGGAAATATCCTTGCTGTTCAGAAGAGAAAGAAGGCGCTTGACGGTTCCGTTGAAAACAATCAGAATTCCGCATGCGCTCACGCCGCCGATTGCAAGAAGAGATAATGTTTTTTTACCGCCGTATAAAAGAAGAATCGCGAAAACAATAACCGAATAAAGATAAGGTCCTCTTGAATAAGAACATGCAATTCCGCCAAGACTTGCAACGAGGCAGGCGAGACCGATGAGGTTTTGTTTTTTATCCTTTGAAAAGAGAAAAACATGAGCCGCAAAGGGGAAAAGCATGATTTCCGCCGTTGCAAAGAAAAGGGGATTTGAATATGTACCGCAGGCTCTTGTAGCGAAGGAATGGAAGGTGGTTGAGCCCATTTTTTCGGTTATGAAGTCAGGCAGGAAAACAACAAGCTTTTCAACACCGAAATCAATGAATCGCCAGAACGGATTGAAATAGCGGCTGATATCCTTGTCGAGATGATAAAGCACCATCTGACCGACGCCGATTGCACCTGCAATACCTGCGCATAATGCTCCGCAGAGAATCAGCCTGTCAACGGATTCCTCGCTGTCAACGGTTTCGGTGAAGAAATAATATCCGCTGAACATCAGCGACCAGAGACCGAGGCTTGCAAGCGAAGATACGATTGACGAAGTCCATATTGTTGAAACGAGCATCCATGCTATGTAAACAAGGATGCAGATGCCAAGATCTCCGAGACGGGGCTTTGTTTTGGTTTTGATTCGGTTTTTCAGAACAAGAATGAAACCGATAAGAGTAAAAAACGGACCGATATATTCAGGCGAAAGACCTGCAAAAAGAAACGCTGCAGGAGCAAGATACCCAAGCTTATCGGATTTTTTGCTGTTCAATGTTTCAGTCACGGCTGTTCTCCTTTTCCGTTTTGTCCGTTTCGCTTTTGTCTGAAGAAATCTTTTTGTAAATAAGCGAACAAACAATGCTGAGCAATGCTGTTGCGGCAAAAATCACAACAGCGAGAGTATAGTTTTTATTTATAAGTTCCTGACCGCACCATGTGGAAGAGATAATTGACGGTATGCGCGCGATGCCCGTTACGATAAGAAACTTCCGCATGTCAAGCTTTGTAAGCCCTGCGGCATATGTGAGAACATCTTTAGGGGTTCCCGGTATAAGATAAATAAAGAAAAGTGTAAAATAAACCTTTTTTTCATCCTTAAGAAATCCGAGAGATTCTATTTTTTCAATCGGGATAAATGCGCTGACAAGCTTTCTGCCGAAAACCTTTGTCAGGGCAATTATAACAAATGAACCGATAAGAGTTCCGAGCATGCAAAGAGCCATGCCGCCCCATGTTCCGTAGAGAACGCCCGAACCGATTTCAAGCGGTTCAGCGGGGATAATCTTGATAACCGTCTGGAATGCTCTTATCGCAACAAAAACCCATTTATCAAAGCCTTTGAACTGGGAGAGAAATGCTTTCAGGCTTTCGGAGTTGCCGAAAATCTCATAAAGCTGTTTTCCGTATGTTATATAAAAATATGCAAAAACGCCGAGTACTATCAGACAAGCCGAAACAGCCCCCACGCGTTGCAGGAGCTGAACTTTGCGCTGATAATTATTTTCAGATGTTTTTGAATCTTTCATAGAATTCTCCGAGCTTGCCCTTATATTCAGAGCCGTTCCAGGGTTTATCTTTTCCGTTATAATGGATTATAACGGTGTTTCTGCGAACCCAATCGAGGTTAATTGGGTTTGCGCTTTTTTCGGTGAAATGCCTGAATGTTTTTTCATCGAGGTTATATAATCTCTCGTCGGCAGGCATCATCCTTCCTGCAAACAGAACATTGATAACATCCTGATCTGCCAGCAGGAGAAACCTGTTGTTTTTCTGGATAAAATCAAGAATAGATTTAACCGTAACTGCTTCTCTCCATTTTTTCAGGTCTATGAGAAGCACGCCTGCATTGATATAGTGGCTGTGGTCTTTTTTTCTGATGCCGAGACGGCGGAGATTTCCCCATTCGATAATACCGTATAAATGGGTGCAGCCTGCAATAACATTGCTGCCAAGGTCCGTGTTATAAAACTCGCTCAGGTCGCCGTTTATAACGATGTCGGGGTCAAGGTAGAGAAGCCTCTCAACGCTTTCGGGGAGTATTTCGCCGATAAGCAGACGGTAATAGGTTGCCTTGCTCAGTCTGTCAAGCACGGGCGCGCCCGAGAAGATGTTTTCATCAATGGGTACTCTGTGGATTCTCGCATCAAGATTGCCAAGAGCCTTTTCCATGCTTGAAAAATCATCCTCCGTCAGAGAAGAGAAACCGACATATATATCAAAGCTGTTTTCTGCGTTTGTTTCGGCAAGCGATCTGAACATAACGCAGAGGGGATGTATATAATTGGAATCAAGCGAAACAAATATATTCATAGCAATTCCGTTCATCGGCGCAGAGCCGTTTTTAATAAGAATATTTTTGCATAGTTATTATATATTATATCAACAAGGATATTTAAAGTCAATAAATATTAAAACATTGTAAAGACATTGTGAACTGCAGGCATCGGTGTCGCTGACGGTAAATTTGTGACAATATTGTGAATTTTGGTAAAATGTCTTGACACATGCTGAGATTGGTATTAAAATACAAATTAGCACTCGGAGGTTAAGAGTGCTAAAATAATTCGGTAATAATTTTTTGGAGGTAATAGATATGACACTCAGACCACTTGCTGACAGAGTTGTTGTCAAGCTCGTTGAAATTGAAGAAACAACAAACAGCGGAATTATCCTTGCTCCTTCCGCTCAGGAAAAGCCTCAGGTTGCAGAGGTTATTGCAGTCGGCCCCGGCGGTATTGTTGACGGCAAGGAAGTTGAAATGTATGTTAAGGTCGGCGATAAGGTAATCACCGGCAAATATGCAGGAACAGAAGTTAAGCTTAACAAAGAGGAATACACAATCGTTCGCCAGAGCGATATCCTTGCTATAGTAGAATAAGGAGGTAAACTATAATGGCAAAGCAGATTATTTACGGCGAAGAAGCCCGCAAGGCTCTTCAGGCAGGCGTTGATAAGCTTGCAAACACAGTTAAAATAACACTCGGCCCCAAGGGCAGAAATGTTGTTCTCGATAAGAAGTACGGTGCACCCCTCATCACAAACGACGGCGTTACAATCGCTAAGGAAATTGAGCTTGAGGATGCTTTCGAGAATATGGGCGCTCAGCTTGTAAAGGAAGTTTCAACAAAGACAAACGATGTTGCAGGCGACGGCACAACAACCGCAACTCTTCTTGCTCAGGCTCTTATCAGAGAAGGCATGAAGAATGTTACCGCGGGCGCAAACCCCATGGTAGTCAGAAAGGGTATGGCAAAGGCTGTTGATACAGCTGTTGCATGCC
>JAZPXO010000036.1:0-11144 GCA_045543735.1 Acutalibacteraceae bacterium | reverse complement strand
GGACAAGCGTATTGCTGAATATCAGAACGACCTTATCACAAAGCATTGCGAAGAAGTTCAGAACATTTACAAAACAATGCGAGGCTGGCGTCACGATTATAAAAACCACATTCAGGTTATGCGTGCATCACTTGAAATGGGAAATCTTACCGAACTCGGTAACTATCTCGGCGAACTTACGGTTGACCTTAACACGGTTGATACGGTTGTCAAAACCGGCAACGTTATGGCGGATGCTATTCTTAACAGTAAGCTTGCTCTCTGCAAAGCAAGAAATATCCCCTATGAGGTTACTGCTACCATCCCCGAAGAATGCAGCGTCAACGATGTTGAGCTTTGTGTTATCATCGGCAATCTGCTTGACAATGCAATGGAAGCCTGCGAAAAGATTGAGGATAAAACGCAGAGATTTATCCGTGTTTATATCGGACTTTTTAAACAGCAGCTTTACATAAACGTTACTAACTCAATGATTGGCACTCCGATAAAAAAGGGTAAGTCATACAAATCTTCAAAGGGTGAAAATCACGGCTTCGGACTTATGAGAGTTGACAGAATTGCCGATAAATACAACGGCTTTGTCAACCGTCAGTTTGAAGACGGAGTATTCGGTACAGAGATAATGTTACCATTCGTGCAAAAGAAATAACCGTTCGTGCAAAAGCAACCCCAAAAGGTTGCTTTTTTGATACAATTCGGATGAATTGAGGTGATAATATGAGCAAAGAACCCAAGGCAAAGAAATATTCTTTTTTCAGTAATATGTTCTTTATATTCAAAACCATTACTAAATGGGACAAAACTGTTGTTCCGATAAGCTTGCTGATGTCTCCGTTTCTTATTCTGACGGATCTTATCGTCGCTTATTTCGTGACAACTCTTACATGGTGCATCGAAAACCAAAAGGGAATTGGTTCAATAGTTCTTGCAGCGCTCGGACTTGCGGCATTTTCCGTTGTAACCGGTGTTATTCCAAACAGACTGAATGAGAAAACAAGCATAAAAAAGGCTGAGATTAACAGACGGTTTGATTTGCTTTTAGGCGAAAAAATCATGGATATGGACTTTGAAATTGCTGAAGGTCCGACAGGCAGAGATAAATACCAGAAAGCCAAAAATTCGCTTGGATATGAAGGCGTTTACGGCTTCGTCAACAATTTTTCCGCAATGTTTACGAACATAATCGGTATATTCACCTTCGGTACGATTACGGCATCTCTGAATCCGTGGCTTATTCTTATTTTAACGGGTGCGCAGCTTCTCGCCATGGTTTCAACCGCTGTTGAAAGCTGGCTCATTAACAAAACAAAAGACCCGATGGCTGCGGTTGACAGAAAACTGAATTATATCACCAAAACATCCCGTGATTTTGCAATAGCGAAAGATATCCGACTTTTCCATTTAAGAGAATATCTTCAGCATATGAGTGAATATTTCATCGGCGAGCGCAAATTCTGGACCAATAAAATGTATTTCTACTATTTTCTTTCCGACACACTCAGGCTGCTTCTGAACGTCGGCATTGAAATCGGCATTTTTGCTTACATTGCCTATGAAGCACTGAACGGCGAAATGTCAAAAACTGCACTTGTTCTCTATGCTGTTTCCGTTACGGATTTCACTCATTGGGTCGAATATATCGGTGAAGTGCTTTCCGAAATTATTCCGTCTAATATGCTTATTAACGATTTGCGTGAATTCCTCGATATCAGCAACTCAATGGAAAACAAAAACGGCAGAACTTTGCCTGCTGAAAAGCCGTATAAAATTGAAATCGAGAATCTTTCATTCACTTATCCCGAAACAGATAAAGTCATCCTCGATAACATAAATCTTACAATAAATGCAGGTGAAAGGCTTGCACTTGTCGGTGTAAACGGAGCGGGTAAAACAACTCTTGTAAAACTGCTCAGCGGACTATACAGACCGACTTCTGGCTCAATCAAAGTCAACGGAACTGATATTTCAGAGATTAACAGAGATGAATACTATAAATCGGTTTCCGCAGTATTTCAGGAAGCAAGAATTATGCCTTGCTCAATTCTGGAAAATGTTTCAATGCTGCCTGCCGAAGAAAGTGACATCGAAAAATTCAATTTCTGCATCCGTCAGTCAGGCTTTTATGAAAAAATACAAAAGCTGCCCGAAAAAGAAAACACTCTGCTTGTCAAGAACGTCAACGAAAACGCCGTTGAATTGTCAGGCGGCGAAATTCAGAGACTTCTGCTTGCAAGGGCAATTTACAAGGATGCGCCGACGCTTATTCTTGACGAACCCACAGCCGCACTTGACCCGATTGCAGAAAACGAAATCTATCTTAAATACAGCGAAATTTCAAAAGACAAAACTTCAATCTATATCTCCCACCGACTTTCATCCACCCGTTTTTGTGACAGAATCGTGCTGCTCGACAACGCTTCGATTGCCGAAGAAGGCACACACGAAGAGCTGATGGCACTCTCGGGCAAATACGCCGAGATGTTCAGAATCCAAAGCAAGTATTACGAAAAGGAGGCGGAAGAAAATGAAGAAATATAAGCGAACTTTCAGAGAAGATCTGCGGATGATAAAGAGAGCTCTGAAACTTATAGAAACAAACACTCCGCATTTTCTTCTGCACACCTATCTCTACTCCTTTTTCAGCACGGCAATTTTTGTTATCGCTAATTACATTACTGCATCAATTGTTGATGAACTCACGGGCAACAGAGACATCAAAAAGATACTTTTCCTGCTTCTGATGTATGCTGCGGAAATAATTCTTCACATTTTTCAGGATAACTCGTGGCGTAAAATACGAACGTTTAATCTTATTTCAAGCAAATGGGAAGAAGTTTTGCTCAACAGCAAAAGTTTTTCAATGGATTACCCCAACATGGAAGACCCTCTTATGAGAGCCAAACGTCAGCTGATAACCGACAGCCGCAGTTCGGGCGGTCTCGGAAGACTTATGATGGAATTAAGCTCGTTTTTCATCGGTATTAATCAGATTGTGATGTGTTCTGCAATTTCAATGGAGCTGTTTTTCAGGCATCCCGAAAAGACTTTATCCGGATTTGAAAAATTCATCGATTCACCCGGTTTAACGGTAGCGTTTTTTATGTTTGTCGCTCTGTGCGCTCTCGGCGAATACAAGGTCAATTCAAAATATAACCGTCTTGGAAACATAAAAATCAAAAGCAATTCAATGATTGAAAGGCTTTTGCACTACTATCTTGACGATTATATCGATGACAGCAAGGCTTGCAAGGATATTCATATTTTCAATCAGAAAAAGCTTATCCGTAATTCATCCGATAAAATTTACGGCGATTGGATAAACGGCTGCAAAGAGCTTCATTCTCTTTTCAGAAAAAAGAACAACAGATACAATTTATTCTATGTTCTCACAACCGCTGCAACATATCTTTTTGTTGCACTCAAAACATATATCGGAGCCTTCGGTCTCGGCGGTTTCATCAAGTATCAGTTCTGTATTGCAAGAATTGTTGATGCAGCAGAAAGCATCTCGGGAGCAATTACAGCTTTACGCACGAACAACGACTATCTCGAAACATTCTTTGAATATCTCGATACTCCGACTGAAATGCACTACGGCACTATTCCCACCGAAAAGCGAATGGATAACAAGTATGACATTGAGTTTCATAATGTCAGCTTTAAGTATCCGAATACCGAAAACTATGCAATCAGAAATCTCAATCTTAAATTCAGAGTTGGTGACAGAATTGCAGTTGTCGGTATGAACGGTAGCGGTAAAACAACAATGATAAAACTGCTTTGCCGTCTTTACGATCCGACAGAAGGATACATCACCCTCAATGGCATAGATATTCAGAAATACGATTATGAGGACTATCTGGATTTGTTCTCGGTTGTATTTCAGGATTTCAGACTGTTCTCGTTTTCCGTCGGTGAAAACGTTTCGGCAGAGGTTGATTATGACGAAGAAAAAGTATGGTCATCGCTTGAAAAAGCAGGTATGCTTGAACGTGTAAAAGCTATGCCGAAAGGACTCAAAACTCCCGTTTACAAGGATTTTGAAGAAGACGGCGTTGAAATATCCGGCGGTGAAGCACAGAAGCTCGCAATCGCAAGAGCACTCTATAAAGACGCTGCATTCGTTATCCTCGATGAACCCACCGCATCCCTCGACCCCATCGCCGAGCACGAAATCTATTCCCGTTTCAACGATATGGTCAAGGATAAAACAGCGGTTTATATCTCCCACCGTCTGTCATCCTGCCGTTTCTGCGACAGAATACTCGTGTTTGATAACGGTCAACTGATTCAGGACGGCTCACACGAAAACCTCCTCGAAAACCCCGACGGCAAATACAGCGAACTCTGGAACGCCCAAGCACAGTATTATGCGGAAAATAAAACACAATAAGCAAGATAACACCTCTTCCGAAACGGTTGAGGTGTTGTTGCTTTATAGAAATAATTGTTATATAATGTTATTTAATGCAAAGTTTAAAATCATATTAAATAATGAAAGGAATTATTTATGAATAAAATAATTGAAAATGTAAAGTGCTACTTTTACAATTTTAATAAATGTTTTTCGTTTCTTAAGACTATTTGTGCATCAATAGTTTTTAGTGTTTTTTTGCTGCTGATTGATTATAACGATTATCCTTCTTGTTGGATCAAAGATAAACCCACTAATCTTTTGTTAATCCTTTTCGCATCAATTATTATATTTTTCGTAATTGCTATATTGGATTCCGGATTGCTCAAAAGTCTGAAAATGAAAATATTATCAACTATTGATGTTTCTGTATTTGTAATATTGTTTTCAGCAATAATTTATTTTCCATTTATGTATATCAGTAAAATAAGTGCTTTTTATAAAATTGTTGCATTAATTCTTATTTTGATTATATCCTTGTTAGTTATTTTGAGGAGGATACATCATTGTAGTAGTTCTTTTTCAAGCCAATCAAAACAATCAAACATATTTGATTTAAAAACAATATATGAAAATAAATTTGAACGATATAATAATTTACCTATTTTAATTTCAGAAGATTCTGTTCATTACGATTTGTTGAACAGAAAATTCACTATTAATCATATTATTTCGTCAATAGAAAGTTGCTCTTATGATAAATCTTATGTAATTGGTCTTGAAGGCGCATGGGGAAGCGGGAAAACAACAATAATTAACAACGTAAAAAAAGAAATTGAACAAGATGAAAAGTATATAATTATCGAAGACTTGGATCCTTGGTTATATGGAACTCAAGAATCATTGCTGTCTGCAATGTTTGAAATGATTTTAAAACATACTGGCATAAAATTCAATTTGGCTAAAGCAAATTCTATGGTTTCTGCTCTTGTAGATGTTGTTGCTGAAAATCATAAAAGCGGAAGTTTAATTCGTGAAATTGTGAATCAAATAATGGATTCTGATATATACGATATTAAAAGTAAAATATCAGCATATTTAGAAAAAGAAAACAAAAAGATTGTTTTTCTTATTGATAATCTCGATCGTGCAAATGAAAGCAACATAATATTTATGTTTAAGTTAATAAGCATTGTTTTTGATTTGCCTAATATCATATATATACTGTCATATGATAAAGCTCGAATCGAGAGCGTTTTCAAAAACACACTAGAAATAGATCCGAAGTACATTGAAAAAATCATACAGCAAGAAATCAGTGTGCCACAAATACAAGCTAACCACCTTGAATCTTTATATTTAACTTGTATGAATAACATACTAAAAGGGTACGGTATAAATGCTAAAAATTTAAAAGAGTACGAATTCATTTTTAAGTTTTTATGCAATAATGTTAAAGATATCAGAGGCTTTAAAAGAATTATTAATTCTGTTTTTTCTTCTGTCTTTTGTTTTGATACAACCCTATATAAAAGAGATTTACTGGCAATAGAAATCATTAGATTCTGTAATCCTAACTTGTATGCTAAGATATACGAAAACAGACAGTTTTTTATAACTTATGATAAAATGTTTGATTCGGAATTATACTCTCATTCCTTTACAAAGGATACTTTTAATAATGAAGGAAAAGCATTTTTTAAATCATTGTTTGACGAAAACAAAAATTATATAGGATTGTTGGTAGAATTGTTTCCTTATGCAAAAAAAGCAAACAACAATAGCAATTTGATAGAACATTTTTATGGCGATGATGAAGAATATAAAATAGTTTCACAAAAATCTCAGATTTCCAGTGTAAAGTATTTTGATCTATACTTTTCCTATGGAAACAACGAGTTTTTATTCATAGGAAAAGATGTAACTGATACTATAAATAAACTCAACGCATTAAAATCGTCGGCTGAAATTCTTGACTTCATAAAATCAAAATTTGAAACTCTTTCAGACTATATGCATAGAGAGTGGCTTGAAAGATTTCAAGTTTGCTTTAATGAATTGAACGAAGAAATAGTTTGCGATGTTCTAATAGGATTATTTAACTGCTTGAAAATCATTGACAATTCCAGCTCATTCTTAATGGCAAATGCACAAAGACGAGCAATTTACATTATTTTAATGAACATTTGCAAACTTGATAGTGAATCTATAAATCGATTTATTAACAACCCCCAAAATGATATATCATCCATTCATTTTATGCAATTAATTATTGAAATAATGGAAAAAGCTATCGATGAAAACAGTTATCCTGCAAAAAACACCGTTATTCAGCAATTAAAAACACCACATAACGAAAAATGTCAGCGCATAGTAAAAGAAAAAATAAACATTTATGATGATGAATATTTTTACTTGGGAAACATTTGGGCAATTAAGCATTGTATTGACAAGGATAAGTTTGATGAATACATTGCGAGTTTAGTACCCATAGCTAATATTTATCGAATGGTTGCTGAATCTATTACAAGCTCAAGCGGCACTACAAATAGGCAGTTTATTTATAAAGATAATTTTGAATCACTTTTTGCAGATAAATCTATTGTTGAAAAAGCGCTCGAAAACGCTTCTCCTAAAAACGAAAAAGAAAAATTTGTCATTGAATTGTTTGACAAATTCAATAGCACATCATCAGAATACGAGGAAGGAATAGAAGTTCAAGAATTTATTGATTTTAACTCCTTGTAAAACCCGAACCAACCACTAAAAAGCAAAAAGAAAAGCCATACAAGCTGATTTTTAAATCAACTTACATGGCTTTTTCTATGTGATAGTTTATTCTGCTATTTTAATTTTAACTCCGAGTTCTTCAAACTGCATTAAATCGTCTTCAGAAGAATCGCTGTCGGTTATGATATAATTCAGTTTGCTTGCGGGACAAATGCTGATTACAGAATCGAAACCGATTTTCTCAACAGGATATAATCCGTAAACTGTTTTTGAATTGTTTATGATAGCGTTTGTAAGTTCAACACTTCTTGACTTCTGAATTGAAAGACCGAAATTTGCCGAAACGCAAGCAGACGTAACAAAGCACTTATCAAAACGAAGTCGGTTTATTAGGGATAATGCAAAACTGTCATAGAAACAACCGTTTGCCTGCATTTCGCCGCCTGCAAGAATAACTGTTATGTTTTCCTTTTTGCGAAGTTCTTCAGCAATTGCAATTGAGTTTGTAACAACAGTACAGCAAACATTACCGATGTTTTGTGCCATAAGATAGCCTACACTTGCATTGGTGATATAAACAACGTCATTTTCTTCAATTGTTTTTACAGCTTCTTTTGCTATCGCAAGATAGTTTTCCTTGACTTCAACAACACGCTCATCGGGTGAAAGATTTTTAATTACATTTCCGCCAATTTGTCTTGCAGGAATAGCACCGCCGTGAGTTCTTTTCAAAAGTCCCTGTTCTTCAAGAAGTCTTAAATCTCTTTTTGCCGAGTCATAGCTGATTTGAAATGTTTCCTGAATCTCAGAATTTGATATTCTGCCTTTTTCTGATAATATTTTGAGGATTTCCTGATGTCTTTCTTCGATAAACATGATTTTTGCCCCTTTCATTAACGGTTATTAACAGTATTGCCGTAGCTACAAGTATAAAATAGCACAAACGTTAACATTTGTCAAGCAATATCGTGAAAATATTTGAACTATCGTGAACAATAGTGAATGTGTCACAAAAAGCCATACAGGTTGATTTTATCATCAGCTTGTATGGCAATTTTTATGCAATTCTGCGCATACTAAAAACAAGAAAGGACGGTTATATATGAACAAAGAAAAAGATACAAGCAATAAAAACAAAGACAATATCAAACCAAAAGATATTAAAGGGAAAATTGAAATTCCCGACAAGCGTGAGCGAAAAGACGGTCCCGGCGGAAATTAAAGGAGGATAATTTATGTTCAAACACGAAAAAATGCTTTTTCATCCCGTTGCTGTTGAAAAACCTAACCCTCAGTATGCGGCGCTTCTTCAGGAACAACTCGGCGGTGCAAACGGTGAACTTAAAGCTGCAATGCAGTATATGTCACAGAGTTTTCGAATCAAAGACCCCGAAATCAAGGATTTGTTCCTTGATATTGCCGCAGAAGAACTCGGTCATATGGAAATGGTTGCGCAGACAATCAATCTTCTGAACGGACACGATGTATGTGCCGAATCTGTTCCTGCAGGTGAAATTCAGACACACGTTCTCACAGGACTTAATCCGGGACTTATTAACGCTTCGGGTTATTCGTGGACGGGTGATTATGTTTCGGTTACGGGCGATTTGTGTGCAGACCTGCTTTCAAACATCGCATCTGAGCAGAGAGCAAAGGTCGTTTATGAATATCTTTACCGACAGATTGATGATAAAAAGGTAAGAGAAACAATTGATTTTCTGCTCAACAGAGAAGAAGCACACAACGCAATGTTCCGTGAAGCATTCAACAAGGTACAGAACAGCGGTTCAAATCAGGATTTCGGAACAACCAAAGCCGCTAAAATGTATTTCAGTATGTCCGAACCCTCACCGAACAACAATCCGTTTTCGGAAACAAAAGTTGCCCCTCCGTCATTTAACTGATACCAAAAAGCTCTCCTGCTTTGTGCAGAAGAGCTTTCAGCATTTTATCTCATATCTGATAATGGGGTGTAATCCGTATTGTTTCGCAGATATTCTTCCATCTTGCCGCTGAGCAATAATCTGACATAACTCATCGGCTCGTTGTAAATGAGATAATCAAGTTCTGATGTTTCGTACATATTGTTTGCATATTCGTTTTCGACTGCATCGCAGTCGATTGACACCATTGAGCCATCAGTGAGTTTGACTTCAACACAGGCGGTATCGATATTAAATTCACAAGAAATAATGTTATTAATCATAAATAAAAAACTCCTTTTGTTAGCTTAAAAAAGTGGAAAAAGTAGGCTTTGAAACCCTTGATATATAAGGGTTTCAAAGTGCGGTAATCGAGGGGTACGTATAGTTTGACCTGTAACCCCAATTTTGCGGTTACTTTTCCTACACAACAAATTTTTTAGTTGCAAAAACTAAGAAATAAAGAACTCTTTAGTTACAGTTAAAAATTTACCAAATAGAGGTTCTGAAACCCTTGTATATCAATGCTTTCAGAGTGCGGTAATTAAGGGGTGCGTATAGTTTGACCTGTAACCTTAGTTTTGCGGTTCTATTTTTCAAAAAAATTTTTTAGTTGTAATAAATCATACTTTTGCAACCGTTCAGAAAAAATTGACAAAACTATTGAAATGGTTTAGAATATAAACGAGGACTTTTGTGAATGTTGGTTTTTCATAATTTAAAAATCTCCTTTGGTGAAAGGAGAAAAGCGAATACTTCGCATGGAAAACACAAAAAATGAAAAAGATTTCGGAACAGGAATTCCGGAGAATGCAATAGAAGCTCTGGCAAGAGTTCTTCTCCCGGAAATCGAAAAATTCTACAACACGGAAGAAGGCAGAGAGGCCTTTGAAAAGTGGAAATCCGAAAAGGAAAAAGAAACTGCATAATCAATAAATTATCAGTTGGCGGGGATGAATTATCATCCCCGTTTTCCTATTCTATAAGACTATATAAAAGAAAAAATCCGAACGCATCTCCTATTTTAAAGAGATAGTTCGGATTTTCGTCCTTTGGTCCGAGTGGCGAGACTTGAACTCACGGCCTCTTGACCCCCAGAATGCATTTAATCACGATTTGGGGCGACTTAAAACCACTACTATAAACTCTGAAACACTTGAAAAATAAGGCTTTTGACCACTTTTCTACCCAATTATCAAACAATTATCAAAACACAAAAAAATCGTATTTTTCTACAATTTGGTAGAAAAATGGTAGAAACGAAAGCGTTACTTTTTATGCATTTACCACCGATAAACTAAACGAAAAGACAAGCAAACTGAACCGCAAAAAGGTAAGGTTTGCTTTTTTATTTAAAATTATAAACTATGAATTGTGTACTGTCAACACCTGTTTTAGCTAACAGTTTACAAAATATAATCTATTATGTATATTATCAAAGATTTATGTTTTTGACGGGTTATCTGTTTAATAAATAATCAATTATAACTGATGTTATGCCTGAAATAAGTGCTATAGCCAGTGGCACAATAATCATCCATAAAAACTTACCTTTTTCTTTGGCTTTAGTATACATTTCTTTTGCTGTAAATTCTTCAACTTTTTTATTACATTTTTTTGATATTGTTTTACAACTAATACTTGCATTACTTTCTTTAATTAATGCTATTATTTCAAGAATAATATAAAGAATACCTGTTTCATTTAAATTTTTCAAAGATATACATTCTGCATTGTCCATATCATCTTTCCAAATCATAATGCACGGAATGTCTTTTCCGTCAAATTTGAATTGTGGAAAAGCTTTCTTTAATTTTATTCCTGAGGTTTTCAAACTTTTGTTTGAATAAAATAAATCCAAATAGTCACCAGATTCTATATTTAAATCTTCTTTGTTTCTTTCAAACAAATTTTTTATCGTAGTATCATTTGCGAACACAAAGCAAATACATTTGTAGATATTTTTGTTTGAAAATCTTTCAAATATCTTTAATAACTCTATCGTTTGTTTTTGTGTGAATTTTTTTCTCTTTAATATTTTATTGTCGTTATTTGTAATGCTTGGTTTTGTAGAATTATTCTTTTTCTTCGAATCAAAAAAACTTATCAAACTATCTAATTCTTTGAAATGCATTCTT
>JAZPXO010000035.1:0-15819 GCA_045543735.1 Acutalibacteraceae bacterium | reverse complement strand
TGGCTACGATCCGACTTCGTCCCGAGGTTAAGGCAGCTATCGAAGAATGCCGCTCGGCAGGCATCACACCCATTATGATTACGGGTGACCACAAGGATACCGCTGTTGCAATTGCAAAGCAGCTCGGCATCATTGAAGATGATAAAGCTGCTATCACAGGCGCACAGCTTGACGAAATCAGCGATGAAGACTTTGCTGAAAGAGTTACTGAATTCAGAGTTTATGCCCGCGTTCAGCCCGAGCATAAGACAAGAATCGTTAATGCATGGCGTGCAAAGGGCATGATCACCGCTATGACGGGCGACGGCGTTAACGACGCTCCCTCAATCAAGAGCGCTGACATCGGCGTAGGCATGGGTATCACAGGCACAGACGTTACAAAGAATGTTGCTGATATGGTTCTTGCTGACGATAACTTTGCAACAATTGTTTCTGCTGTTTCCGAAGGCAGAAGAATCTATGATAACATCAGAAAGGCAATTCAGTTCCTTCTCGGATCAAACCTTTCCGAAGTTCTTTCGATATTCACCGCAACCATTCTCGGCTTTACAATTCTCAAGCCTGTTCATCTTCTTTTCATCAACCTTGTAACAGACAGTATTCCTGCTCTTGCTCTCGGCCTTGAAAGACCTGAAAGAGATATCATGCAGAGAAAACCGAGAAACAGCAAGGAAGGCGTTTTTGCAGGCGGCATGGGCTTCGATGTTTTCTATCAGGGTGCGCTTGTTACAATTCTCACTCTTGCAGCATTCTTCACAGGCGAATATCTTGAAACAGGCAAGCTTGCTTTCATCAATCCCGTTGAAAGCGGCGAGGGAATGACAATGGCATTCCTCACAATGTCAATGTGCGAGATTTTCCATTCATTCAACATGCGTTCACAGAGAGGCTCGGTTCTCGGTATGGCTTTCGGTCAGAAGTCGCATAACATCGTTCTTTACGGTGCAATGGCTGCTTCACTTCTTCTTACAACAGCAATTATCGAGATCCCCGTTCTTGCAGACATGTTCAGCTTTACTCACCTTGATCTCAAGGCATATGCAATCTCAATCGGTCTTGCATTCCTTGTAATTCCCATCGTTGAAGTTATCAAGGCTGTCCAGAGAGCTGTTGCAAAGAAAAAGGCATAATTTATAAGCAATCTGCCCCGACGGAAAACCGTCGGGGCTTTGTTTATATGAAAACAGTTGTATTTTGCCGAAAATAATGCTATTATTTATGAAATCGGAAATTGCGGAGGTTAGCTATGTTTTCTCGAATAAACAGCATGGGACTTTTTGGCGTTGACAGTTACATGGTCGGCGTTGAGGTTGACTGCGGTCAGGGTTTACCGAGGATTGATATTGTCGGTCTGCCCGATACAGCCGTCAACGAATCGAAAAATAGAGTCCGCTCCGCGATAAAAAACAGCGGTTTCACCTTCCCCTCAAGCCGTGTTACGGTGAATCTTTCGCCTGCCGATATCCGCAAGGAGGGTTCGGTTTACGATTTGCCGATTTTTGTTGCCGTTATCAGGGCGATGGAGCAGCTCAAAGCAAATGTTGATGACTGTGCGTTTATCGGTGAGCTTTCGCTCGACGGACTTGTCAGGAGAGTCAACGGCGCTCTGCCCATGGTTATCAGAGCAAAAAACAGCGGAATTAAAAGAGTTTTCGTTCCTGCGGCGAATGCAAGAGAAAGCTCGGTCGTTGAGGGTATAGAGGTTTATGCGGTTAATCATGTCAAAGAGGTGACCGCTCATCTGACGGGAGAAAAGCTGCTTTCGCCTGTTGAATTCGACACTGATTATAACGAAGAAAATCTTGTTCCGATGCCCGATTTCAAGGATGTTATGGGACAGCAGGAGGCAAGATATGCGCTTGAAATTGCGGCGGCAGGCGGTCATAACATAATAATGGTCGGTCCTCCCGGTTCGGGAAAGAGCATGCTTGCCAAAAGACTGCCGTCTATCCTGCCCGACATGACATTTGAGGAGAGTCTGCAGACAACGGAGCTTTATTCGATAGCGGGAGTTTTGCCCGAGGGCGTTTCACTCATGACGCAGAGACCGTTTCGCTCACCTCACCATACCGTTTCTCCGGCAGGTCTTACGGGCGGCGGAGCAATTCCGAGACCGGGCGAAATTTCACTTGCTCATAACGGAGTTCTTTTTCTTGATGAGCTTCCCGAATTTTCGCGCATGGCAATGGAGGTTCTACGTCAGCCGCTTGAGGACGGCAAGGTTACAATCTCGAGAGCAAGCGCATCGCTTACATATCCTTGCTCGGCGATGATAGTGTGCGCAATGAATCCGTGCCCCTGCGGATTTCACGGTCATCCGAAAAGGGAGTGTACCTGCCCCGAGGGCGCGGCAAAGCGTTATCTCTCAAAGGTTTCGGGCCCGCTGCTCGACAGAATTGATATCCATATCGAGGTTCCTCCCGTTGATTTTGATAAGCTTTCGAGCCGTGTTCCGTCAGAAAGCTCGGAGGAGATACGCAAAAGAGTCAATGCCGCGAGAAAAATTCAGCAGGAAAGGCTCAGAGGCAGCGGCGTCAGCTGTAATGCAAAAATGGATGCCGCGCAGACAAGAGAATTCTGCTATCCTACTCCGAGAGCGATGGTGCTTCTCGAGCAGGTGTTTGAAAAGCTTGATTTTTCAGCAAGGGCATACGATAAGATTATGCGCGTTGCAAGAACGATTGCCGACCTCGAAAATGAAAAGACAATTGATATTCAGCATATTTCAAGAGCTGTACAGTTCAGGAGTCTGGACAGAAAGCTCTGGAGAAAATAAAAAAATAAGGACTGCTTCTTTTCGGAAGCAGTCCTTGCTGTCTTTATAAAGTATCGTTAAACTCAACAACCTTATTTGTTTTGCCTGATTCGAAGATGGCTTCAACAAGACGCATGAGTCTGCGCTGTTGGTTATGAGTGACGATGGCATCTGATTTGCCGCTGAGGTGAGCGAATATGTTTTTGTAATATTCTCCCCAGTCAGCCTTCTGAACGGGAAGCGGATATGTCTGAATTGTGTCGTCGGTTCTGGGTGCCATGGTTTTTGTTATGCCTGCACCTGCAACGATAGGAACGGCGTCACGGTTTTCCCAATCGGAAACCATAACAACCTTGCCGTTGCAGTCCCAATCGGTAATTACTGCCGAGCCGTTTTCACCCAGCATATACCAGAGCGGAAGCTCGATGAAATTGCTGGTTGTAACCTCAACATAAAAAGATAATCCGTCATCAAAAATAAGCGTGGTTCTGAAGCCGTCGTCACAGTTTTCGTTTGTAACATTTGTGAGTTCGGCATAAACGGTTTTGAGCTTGCGCGGAAGAGTCATCATCAGAGCCTGATCCAGCAGATGAATTCCCCAGTCAAAAACCATTCCTCCGCCGTGCTGCGGCTGATTTCTCCAGTCGCCCGGAACGCCTCTTGAACCCTGAACGCGGGATTCAATTCTGAAAACATTGCCGAGGGTGTTTTCATCAAGCAGCTTTTTCATTGTGAGGTAATCCTCGTCCCAGCGTCTGTTCTGATGAACGGTGAACAGCTTGCCTGTTTCGTTTGCGCATGCGATCATCTCTTCGAGATCGGCACTGCAAAGTGTAACAGGTTTTTCGCTGATAACATTTTTACCGTGGCGCATTGCATCAATTGCAATCTCCTTGTGAACATCGTTCGGTGTAGCAATCGTTACAAGGTCGATGCGTTCATCGGAAAGAAGCTCTTCTCTTGACGCAAAAGCGTGAATGCCTTTTTCTTCGGCAATTCTGCCTCTTTCGGGATTGATATCGTATATTCCGATAAGCTCGGCACAATCGCCGAATTCATCCTTGATTTTTCTTGTGTGCCAGCCGCCCATACCGCCGTAGCCGATAACTGCGCATCCGAATTTGTTGTTAACCATAGTATCGCTTCCTTAAATTAAAGAAAAGTCAAAATAAATCGGGTACGGGTGGAACCCGTCCTTAACTTGCCATAAGGCAAACATTACTTTCGGCAAAGCCGAAAATTTCACATTGCAAAGCAATATTTTACATTCCGCAGGAATATATCACTGCCGAAGGCTCATACCCACCACATTTCGCCTGTTTTTTCGGTGACAATAACATCTTTGAGGAACGAAACCGCCTTTGAAAGACCCTCGTTCTGGCTCATAAGTGAATCCTCATGCTCGATGCTGATTGCATAGTCGTAGCCGACCATACGAAGATTCGAGATGATATCCTTCCAGTAAGCATAGTCATTGCCGTAGCCGACAGAACGGAAAATCCATGAACGGTTGATTTCGTCACCGTAGGGCTTGTTATCAAGCACGCCGTTGACAGCGGTGTTATATTTGTCGATTTTTGTATCCTTTGCGTGGAAATGGAAGATAGCATTGCCGAGCTTGCGGATGCATGCAACGGGATCCATGCCCTGCCAGATAAGGTGGCTGGGGTCGAAGTTTGCGCCGATTTCGGGACCGACAGCCTCGCGGAGTCTGAGAAGAGATTCCGTATTATAAACGCAGAAGCCGGGGTGAAGCTCGAGAGCGATCTTGTTAACGCCGTGAGCCTTTGCGAAAGCAACAAGGTCTTTCCAGTAGGGGATAAGCACCTCGTTCCACTGCCACTCAAGGATTTCGCCGAAATCGTTGGGCCAGGGGCAGGTTACCCAGTTGGGATATTTTGCGGTTTCGCAGTCGCCGGGGCAGCCCGAGAAGGTGTTGATCTGGCTCAGACCGAGCTTCTCTGCAAGCAGAATGGTGTTTCTGATAGTCTTGTCATAATCTGCAGCGATTTCCTTGTTGGGGTGAACGGGGTTGCCGTGGCAGGAAAGCGCGCTGATCTCAACATCATATTTTTTGAGAAGAGCCTTGAATTCTTCAAGCTTTGCGTCGTCAGCAAGAAGCTCTTCGGGGTTTGCATGAGCGTTGCCGGGATATCCGCCGCAGCCGATTTCAACCATTTCGATGCCGAGAGACTTGAAATATTTGAGAGCCTCTTCAAGAGAGAGGTTCGAAAGCAGAGTTGTAAAAACGCCGAGTTTCATCTGAATTTCTCCTTAAATAATGCTTTTAAGATATCTGAGGCTTCTTGCGATGTCCTCAAGACCTGTGGGAACGGGATCGTCATTTTCAACGATGAGCCAATCCATGCCGATATCCTTTGCCGCTCTGATAACGGTGGGGATATCGCAGTTGCCCTCGCCGAGAGCCTTGGGCTTGCCGTCAATGCCGTCTTTTACATGGATATGGGCAAGATTATCCTTGACTCTTGTGAGCAGAGCGTAGTTATCTTCGCCTGCGTGGAAGCTCCAGTATGTATCAATTTCGAGGGAGCATCTTTCGCCGATAACATCAATGGGGAGCTGACCGTTTTCAAGAGGAATGAATTCCTCACAGTGATTGTGATAATAAACCTTCATGCCGTATTTATCCATGGCATATTTCTGAGCTGCGCCGAGAACATCGCCCGTGTTGACGGATTCCTCCATTGTTGAATGGGGAGCGCCGCCTACGCCGACAGCCTTAACGCCCAGAGCATGCTGGAATTCGATTGTTTCTTCAAGCTTGTCAGCCTTGAAATCGTCGAGACCGATATGACCGCCGACGGCAACAAGACCGATTTCGTCAAGCTTTGCTTTGATTGTAGCGGCATCGGTATTGAAATATCCTGCGAATTCAACGCCGTCATAGCCGATTTTTTTGATTTCTTCAAGAGTCTTTAAAAGGGTCTGTGTGTCATTGATATGATCTCTGACGGAATAAACCTGAACTGCAATTTTCATTATGTTACCTCTTAATCGTTGTTGATGTAAACGGGCTGGCCTGTTTTTGCGGATTCATAGATTGCCTCAAGAATCTGAGTTACAACCATTGCCTGCTCGGGTTTGGTGCTGACTTCCTTATCGTTGATAACAGCATCATAGAAAGCGCGGCATTCAAGCTCAGCGGGATCGTCGCTGCAGCCGTCATAGAATGCAACTCCGCCTGCATCGAAGTTGGGCTTTTCGATAACCTGTCTGCCGTTCTTTACATAGTTTATGCGAAGATCGTCAAACATATCGGCGCCGCCCTTTGTGCCTGCAAGAAGGGTTGATGCCTCGATGGGATCGGCGATGTTAATAGCCCAGCTGGATTCAACGCTGATTGTTGCGCCGTTTTCCATAACTACAAAACCGAAAGCGGAATCTTCAACGGTGTATTTTTCGGGATCCCAGTCGCCCCATGCGTTGGCTGTGTTTTTCTGATCGCCGAGCTTTTTATATTTTGTGCCGACTACCATTCTGGGCTTATAGTTATCCATCATCCAGAGAGTCAGGTCGAGAGCGTGAGTGCCGATGTCGATAAGCGGACCGCCGCCCTGCTCATATTCGTTGAGGAAAACGCCCCATGTGGGAACAGCTCTTCTGCGGATTGCGAGGGCTCTTGCATAGTAAATTTCGCCGAGGTCGCCGTTTTCGCAGCACTGCTTGAGATAGAGAGAATCGTCTCTCCAGCGTGACTGATAGCCGATTGAAAGCTTTTTGCCTGTTCTGACGGAAGCTTCATACATAGCCTTTGCTTCGGCATATGTTTTTGCCATGGGCTTTTCGCAAAGAACATGTTTACCAGCCTCAAGAGCGTCAATTGTTATGAAGCTGTGAGAACGGTTGGGTGTACATACATGAACGGCAACGATGCTCTCGTCTTTAAGAAGCTCCTTATAGTCGGTATAGATTTTTGCATTTTCAGAACCGTATTTTTTTGCTGTTTCGATTGCTCTTTCCTCAATGATATCGCAGAAAGCAACGGGCTCAAGAAAATCAATTTTTGAAATTGAACGCAGGTGCTTGCCGTTTGCAATACCGCCGCAGCCGATAATACCGATTTTAATTTTTTCGCTCATAAAAAATCTCCTTTGATGAACAGATTTTATTTTGACATCCGGGAGCAGTTACAGTGCGTTAAAGCGATAAACTGACCCATATACCTTTATTATACTTAATATACAATCTAATTCAAGAATAATATTTTTTCGGGAGTGTAAATTTTTAGGCGTGATTTTTGGGCAACATCAACAAAAAAGCGGAGCGCAACAAAGGCACTCCGCTTTGAATTTGTTATTTAGGAACATAAACTCTTTTTACAAGAAGATTTTCGGGGTCACGGATTTCTCCGAGACCGAGAAAAGCGCCGTCGGGAGCATAAACTCTGTAAAATCCCGTCATTTTCGGACATTTGATTCGATTAAGGTCAAGCTCGCCGCCGTTTGAGAAACGCTTTGCCTGAGCCTCGGTAACATGCACGCAGGGGTAAAGTCCGAGTGCTTTATCAACAGGGATAACAAGGCTTTCAACAGAGCCGTTTTCCGCCGCTTGCTGAAGAGCTTCAACGGTTACGGCATCGCTGACGGAGAAGCCGTTTGCTTTTGTTCTGCGCAACTCTGTCAGAACAGCGCCGCAGCCGAGCTTTTTGCCGATATCGTCAATGAGTGTACGGATATAGGTTCCCGATGAGCAGGAGACCGAGATTTTATATTCGTGATTATTTTCGTCGGCTTCGAGCAGGTCAGCGGAATAGATGAAAACGGTTCTCGCCTGACGCTCAACCTCTATTCCCTGACGGGCAAGGTCATACAGTCTCTGACCGTTGACGGAAACTGCGGAATACATGGGCGGCAGCTGACTGATTTCGCCCGTAAAGCTTTCGAGCGCTCCGATAACATCTGCCTTTGTTGCGGTTACGGGATGGGTTTCAACAATCTTTCCCGTTATATCCAGCGTATCGGTTACTGTTCCGAGCCTGAATGTTGCGAGATATTCCTTATCGTGGCTCGGGAGCAATTCGCAGAAACGCGTTGCACCGCCGAGCATAACGGTCAGAACACCCGTTGCCATAGGGTCGAGTGTTCCGCTGTGACCGCATTTCTTTTCGCCGCAGATTCTGCGCACTCGCGCAACTGCTCCGAACGAGGTAATACTCTGAGGTTTATCAAGAATAATGATGCCTGTCATTTTTATGTCCTTTCGGATTTGATAACGGAATTATACCATATCGAATCCGAGGTTTCAAGATTACATTAAAGAGGAAATTCGGATAAAGACCTGAATTCGTATCCGTTTTCGCGGGCATAGTCGATAATTCTTCCGAGCGCTTCGGCATTATCGGGCGAAACGGAATGCAGAAGAATAACAGCGCCCGGATGCAGGCGTGAGGTTACTTTTTCGAAGGCGTAATCGCCGCCCTTTGTGTTTTCAACATCCCAGTCGGCATAGGAGCAGGACCAGAAAGCGCTTGAGTAACCCATTGAGCATACGAGGTCAAGTGCATTTTCGTTATAGGCACCCTCGGGAAAACGGAAAAATGACGGCGCATAGCTGAATTCAGTTCTCAGACGGTTTTCGCATTCGAGAATTTCTTCCGCCATTTGCGTGCGTGAAATTTCCGTAAAGTCTGCATGGTTTGCCGAATGGTTTCCGACGATGTGTCCCTCATTTATCATCCGCCTTATCAGCTCAGGCTCGGCATCAATATGATCGAGCGTGCAGAAAAACGCGGCAGGCACCTGCTTTTCTTTGAGCGTGTCGAGCACCTTTTCCGTACAGCCGTTTTCCCAACCGCAGTCAAAGGTAAGATAGAGCACTTTTTCTTTCGTTACGGTATCATAGCAGAAAGCGTTCAGGTTAAGTGAAGAAAAATACTTCTGGGCATCAACGGAGATCTGATGCGGCAGTCCGTTTTTTGCAACGCCGTAGCTGTGTTCCTTTCTTTCGGTTGAGAGACCTCTTGAGTTTTCGGGATCGGGTATTTCTTCGCTTTTCCGTTCTGAAACAGCACGTCCCGTATCGGCAACGGTTACCTTTGCTTCGGCATCGTATTCCTCAAGAGTGCTTTTGCCCGTACACGATGAGAGCATGAGAAGCACGGCAAAAACAATAGGCAGAATCTTTTTGTTAATAATTATCACCTTGCTTTATTTTTTGCGTTCATGTATAGTATTTCATGTACGGCGAAAATTATCGAAAAAGTTTTTTATTCCGATGCAACAAAAATCAAAAAGCGTAACACTTATTAAATGAAAGCGGTAAGGAGGTTCGGTTTTGAGCGCTCAGATAAATGAACTCGTTACTCTTGCAAAACGCGGCGATGCCGATGCCTTCGGCGAGCTGTATGGATTATATTATAAAGAGATGATTTACTATGCCCGTTGCGTTACGGGCAACGAGGAGCTTGCCAAGGATGCCGTTTCGGATGCGGTTCTTTCGGCGTTCAGACAAATCGGCTCTTTAAAAAAGAATGAAGCATTCAAAGGATGGCTCTTTAAAATACTTTGCGCTTCATGCAAAAGGCAGTATACGGAAAATCAACATAAGAAAACGCTTGTCTGGCTTGACGGCGACGAAACGGGGGAGAAAGAGCCCGTTCAGCAGTTTGACTGTGAATTGTCAATCGACCTTCGAACGGCTCTGTCAAAGCTTTCTGCGGAAGAAAGAGAAATAGTTTTGCTCAGCACCGTTGAAAAATACAGAAGCCATGAAATTGCGGATATTCTCGGCATCAAGGCGTCAACGGTCCGTTCAAAGCTTAAGCGTGCGTTAAAGAAGATGCATGATTTTCTTGATGAAAACACAGCGAAAGGGGGGTGAAAAGATGAAGAAATACAAGCAGATTGAAGAAATGTTAAGATCAGGTCTTGAGGAAACCGAGGTTCCCGAAGTATTGAGAAAAGAGAAAATTACAGAGATGCTCAGAGAGCAGAAGGATTTTTCCGATGAAACGGGTAACATCATCAGCATCGATGCGGAAAGGGACAACGCATCAAAGAACAGAACCTCGGTTGTTGCTCTTAACAGAATTGCAACCGTTGCGGCAGCTTTTGTTATTGTTATTGCGTGCGTGCTGTTCGCGAGGATGAATTCAGGTGTCAGAATTATCAGAACTGAGCCCGGTTTTGAAAACTTCAATTCCGAAAATCTTATAATCGGCATAAACAGCTACGATGAGCTTGAGAAAGCGGTTAAAAATGCTCTCGGCAAATCCGAGCTGGTTACAGCCGTAACGCAGATTCCTTCGGGCTCAGAGCAGGTTTCTTCCGATGCAACGCAGGCACCGTCGGGCGCGGTCAGTCCGAACGGAGCATATATTCTTGATGACAGCGAGATAGTTGATGCCGCGGTAAATGCTTATAACGCAGGCGGAGAAATCATTGAAAAAGTAACAGGTCTTGAAGCTGATATAGTGAAGAACAACGGCGAATACATTTTTGTTGTAACAACGGGAACCGATGCCGAAAAAGGAAGCAAGGTTGAGCTTATAAAAGTAATCAGGGCATTGCCTGCGGATGAAATGGCGGTTGTTTCAACAATCGTTCTCTCGGATATAAGCAACGCAAAGAATATTGACGAATGCATTGAAATCTATCTTAAGGATAACAGACTCATTGCAATAATGAGCCGCAATGCATATATTATGGAGGATAAGGCAGCATACGAAAAAGATTCAACGGTTGCGCTTTATTTCGATATCAGCAATCCGGATCAGCCTGTCAGAATCCGCGAGCATATTCAGGACGGCGAATATCTGACCTCGGGCATTTCGGAAAACGGAAGTCTTTATCTTATCACCGAAAAATCCGTCAGCGCGTCCGAACAGGATTCAATTCCTTCGTGCAGCGTTAACGGAGTTCAGATAAAACCTGAAACCAACGATATTTTTATGGCGGTCAATGAGCCTGAAGCGGCGTTCACCTTTATAACCGTCACAAATATCAGCAATCCATCAGAAGCTGTTGACAGCCTTGCGTTTTTCGGCAGCAACAGCGGCAGACTTTTTGTCAGCGGAAACTCTGTTCTTCTCTCCAGAGGATTCGTTTCAGTTGAACCCGATGAAAGCGGAGTTCACAGAAATCTGACGGAGATTTACAGATTTGATATCGGCGAAGCATCGGTCAGCTTCGCAGGTTCATACGCAGTCAGAGGCTCGCTGGTCGGCAAACCGTCGGTTGACGGCGAAACGGGCTGGCTGATGGCGGTTGCAACCGATTCTGATGCCTCAAGCCTTTATGTTCTTGACGGCAACATGAAATTTGTCAGCGGACTTGAAGGAATATTTGCAGGCGAAAAAATCAAAGATGTCAAATTCTACGGCGACAGCTGTTATGTTATTTCCGATTCAAAAGCGGAAACGACAATGATAATAGATTTATCCGACCTCAGAAAACCCGAAAAGAAATCAACAATTTCTACGGGCGGGCTTGCAGGCAAGCTTTTCGGAGTCGGCGATGAGCGCCTTATTCATATCGGGTCTGACGGACTCGGCGACAGCATAAAGGATATAAGCATTTCTCTTCTTGATTTGAGCGATCCGCTCAATCCGGGCAGCATCGACTTATACAATCTCTCGGGTGTTTCGGGCAATCTCTCGCTTCTTGACAGCAGAAGCATTATGCTCATGCCCGAAGAAGAGCTTCTCGGCATTCCCGTTATGCGCACTGATCCCGTAACGAAATCAGCGGTTTCTTCCTACGCTCTTTTCGGCTTTTCGGACGGCGATATCAAGCCTGTCGGATTTTTTAACCATGATTTCAGAAACGAGGGCGAAACGGCTGTCAGAGGAACCTGCATAGGCGATGTTTTCTACAGCATCTCGGGCAGCAGCGTTGTGGCTTTCTCAATAAGCGGAGAGTCAAGACTTGCGAGCGTAGAGCTTAAATAATTCAGTTTGAAATTCCACAGCCCGAAACGGATGGAAGGGATACCGGTCTGACCGGTCATGTGGATTTTTCATAAACCGCCGCATCCTTGGGGAAGGATGCGAAAGGGCGGGACAAAAGATGGCGTGGTTTGGCGGAGCCGAAGGCACAGCGGCTCCGCCGGCGCATTTTTGCGGATTATAAATCGTCCGCATCCTGAACGGGCATGTCGTCGTCCATGTCGTAGGGCACGCCCGTATAGCTTCCGTTAACATCGGAAGGAATATCCTCATAGGGTTCGGCACCGTTTACGGGTGTCTTGACGGGATATCGGCGGCAGTTCTTTTTGTCGCCTCTGAAGCTGAAAGGCATAGAATGCTCCTCTCTTTAATAAATTATTAATATTTTTCCTTGTCTAAAGCAAAATATTCCGCTTGACAAACACCCATATATGAGATAATATTAATGTGTATGGTTTTATACTTAAAAAAGAAAAAGGATGGTATTCAAAATGAAAAAGACAATTTCTCTTCTTCTTGCAATTGTTGTTGCAGCAGTATCAATCTGCACTCTCACAATCTGCGCATTTGCTGACGAAACAACAACTGCAACTCAGGAAACAACAACAGAAGCAGCAGAAACAACAACAGAGCTCGATCTTGGCGACCCCAGAGAAACAGAGCCCTCAAAGGAAGCAACAACAGAAGAAAAGAAGGATGACGAAACTCCTTCAGCTACAAAGGGTGACGAAACTCCTTCAGCTACAAAGGCTGACAGCGATGTTGTAACAAATCCCTCAGGCGTAACATCAATTGATGACGGCGACGCAACAACAAAGAAGCCCGCAGCTGTTGACGATGATATTCCCAACACAGGCAGCGGTATCGTTCTTCCCGCAATTGCTCTTCTTGCTCTTGCAGGCGGCGTTACAGTAGCAGTTAAGTCCAAGAAGGACTAATTGAAAAATCTTAAAAAAATCAGCTCGCTCCGATAATAACGGGGCGAGCTTTTTTGTCAGTGAATAGTTAAGAGTGAATAGTGAATAGTTAAGGGAGGGCTTCGCCCTCACCCGATTGTTTTGCGGAATTGTTCGCAGAAAGATAAAAACGGCCTGCACGGTTATGTGCAAGCCGTTTGCTTTTTATCAGAATGTTTTAACGAGCTCCTTGAGATATGCTTTGAAATCCTCTCCGATTTCGGGGTGGTCAAGAGCAACCTCGCAGTTTGCCTTCATGATGCCGAGCTTGTTGCCCATGTCATATCTCTTACCGTCGAAATCATAGGCGATAAGCTTATCCTGTGCGCCGAGGTCGGACATAACATCGGTGAAATAGAACTCCTTGCCTTCGGGAGTTGCGGCAAGTCCTTTTTCAATCATGCCGAAAACCTCGGGAGGCATAACAACTCTGCCGAGAATTGCATAAAGAGAAAGAATCTCTTCGGGTGTGGGCTTTTCAATGATTTTGCTGCAGTTCATGGCTCTTGTTTCGCCTTCAATGGGTGAAACGCCGAGTGTGCAGTAAAGTCTGATGAGCTCCTCGGGAACCTCCTTGACACCTACAACACCCTTGCCGTATTTTTCATAGCAGCGGCAGAGCTGGGCAGTTACGGGATCCTCGGAAATAATAACATCGTCGCCGTAAAGAACAACAAAGGGTTCGTCGCCTACAAAGGATTTACCGCAGAGAATTGCATGTGCAAGACCCTTGGTTTCCTTCTGGCGGACAAAACAGATGTTGGCAAGGTTAGCGCATGCCTTTACATCCTCGTAAAGCTTGGATTTCGAGGGATTGCCTTTAAGCTGAGCTTCAAGCTCAAAGGAGTGGTCAAAGTGGTCTTCGATTGCGCCCTTGCCTCTGTTGGTAACGATGAGGATATCTTCGATACCTGCGGCGACGGCTTCTTCAACGATATACTGAATTGCAGGTTTGTCAACTATGTTGAGCATTTCCTTGGGAACCGATTTTGATGCAGGGAGAACTCTTGTTCCGAGTCCCGCTGCAGGGATAATGGCTTTTCTAACTTTCATAACAGATTCCTCCGTATATATTTAAATTTTATAGAACACCTGACACTGCATCTGCCGCCAAAACCAGAAGGTTAAGGAGGACCTGCTCTCCGAGATTGCCTGCAAAAAATGCGGCGAACGAAACGCTGCCCCTGCGAGCTATCATCATTTTTCGCACAATCTTGTCATCAACGGTTTCGCCGATGATTTTCAGATCGGAGTTAACTTTTTTATAATAAATTTTATCTGCAATAAATCCGCAGACCAGCCGTTGCAGCAGAAAAACCGCCGAAAGAATAAGCATCGGATTTTTTGTTGCGGCATAATAATCGTTTATTATTTTTTCAATTTGCGCATCGGATGCTGTAATGGCATTTTCGCTGTTTGCGGCCTCAATAATCGGCTGAGAGAGAGAGTAAAACTCTTCTGTTGCCTCAATAAGTCGGCTCTGAAGCGGCGCCGTCATCATAGTTATTGATGCAAAAACAATCAGAAGAATAATGCCTGCTTTATAGATTTTTCTGAAAAGAAACCAGTTTGCACCGAAAACGAAAGCTCCCCAGTTAAATGTTATTTTTTTTGCTTCAAGCTTGCGGAATTTTGGAATATAGTTTTTTGCATTAAGCTGAGTATAGAGAGCATAGTCGCCTGCAGTGTGGCTGCCGATGATTTCATTTTCATCTATGCCGGAATTGTGCACGAACGGATTCTCCTGTGTGGTAAGAGGAGAACCGCATGATGAGCAGAAGAGCTCATTTGCAGGGTTTTGCGCTCCGCATAAGGGACAGTTCTTTTCAGGGACTTCGGTTTCTCCGAGAAGCGCGCCGCAGTTACCGCAATGAAGAACGTCGGAGGGATTTTCGCTGCCGCATATATGGCAGACTGTGTTTTCTTTGGATTCCTGCGAAGGCTGTTCTTCGTTTTTCGGAATGTTTTCTTCGTGTTTTTTACTGCTGCTGCGGGCGGACCATACAAAGCCTTCGTCATGAAGCCCGCTGTTGATGCAATGCCCGTTTTTGTTCCAGCATTCGCGGTGATGCGGCGTTGCACATTCGGGGCAGACTACGATATCATCGCCGTCTTTCATGATTTCGCCGCAGGCAGGGCATGGCAGGTCGAAATAATTCATTGTTTTATTCACACTTTCATGGGTAATTGGTATATACTCTATTATTCTAACTAATTACATACAAAATTTCAATTGCTAATTTGAAAATATTTGTAAATTTAAGAATAAAAATTTGTAAAATAATTTTAATCTTTACAAGTGACATTTTTTTAGCTATAATACACTATGAAATATTACGCATTAGGAGAAATTTTATGATTCAGTTTGAAGAATTAAGGCTTTCGGTTCTCGATTACGAAGAAAAACTCAAGCAGCTTCGCGAAGCCCTCGGCCTTGATGCCATGAGCAAGGAGGCAGAAGAGCTTGAGGCTCAGACAGCTCAGGACGGTTTCTGGAATGACCTCGCAAATTCGCAGAAGGTTCAGCAGAGAATCAGCCAGCTCAGAAATAAAATAAATGCATATAATTCCCTCGAGGGAGAATATAACGATGCGCTTGTTCTCATTGAGCTTGCGGATGAGGCAGAGGACCTCGAAATGCTCGATGAATGCAAGGATGCCGTCAACAGCTTTGTAACCAAGCTTGATGAGATGACGCTCAGCACTCTTCTTTCGGGCGAATATGACTCCAAAAACTGCATTCTCACCTTCCACGCAGGTGCGGGCGGAACAGAGGCTCAGGACTGGAATCAGATGCTTGTCAGAATGTATCAGCATTGGGGCGAAAAGCATGGCTTCAAGGTCAGCATGATTGACTTCCTTGACGGCGATGAAGCAGGCCTCAAATCTGCTGTTCTGCTTGTTGAAGGAGAAAATGCTTACGGTTATCTCAAGGGCGAAATGGGCGTTCACCGCCTCGTCAGAGTTTCGCCGTTTGATGCTTCCGGCAGACGCCACACTTCCTTTGCGTCTCTTGAAGTTATGCCTGAAATCGACGATACCGTTGAGGTTGAAATCAACCCCGACGATCTTAAGATAGACTATTACCGCTCCAGCGGTGCGGGCGGTCAGAAGGTTAACAAAACCTCGTCTGCTGTCCGTATCACCCACATCCCGACAGGTATTGTATGTGCATGCCAGGTCGAAAGAAGCCAGCATCAGAA
>JAZPXO010000034.1:0-46894 GCA_045543735.1 Acutalibacteraceae bacterium | reverse complement strand
GCAGTCAAGAAGAGGGTCGGAAAAGCTTGCAACATGTCCGCTTGCCTCCCAAACTCTGGGATGCATGAGGATATCTGCGTCAACCTCATAGCTGTTTTTGCGCTCCTGAATGAATCTCTTGCGCCATGTGTCCTTAACGTTGTTTTTCATGCGTGCGCCGAGAGGGCCGTAGTCCCAGGTGTTTGCAAGGCCGCCGTAAATTTCGCTGCCTGCAAAAATGAAGCCTCTGCCCTTGCAGAGAGCAACGATTTTTTCCATGGTTTTGTCTGTGTTTTTCATCATATCCAAAACTCCCGCCATTATAATAATTTTTATATTATGATACCTTAATTATGCATTAAAGTCAATGAATGAAAGACTAAAAAAAGACCGCTCCGAGCGGCCTTTTTTGGTTATTTGTGCTTATTAAGTAAAAATTATCGGAATAATTATCTGCGTTTGCGTTTTTGGGGTATGTTTTCGCGGATATAGGAAGCAACAAAGCTTGCATCGCTGTTGTCAAGACCGAGAATTCTGAAAACCTTGCCGTCTGCCTTTACGCGTACACTCGGAAGACCCTTTGAGACGGGAATATGACAGCGGAAATCGGTTATATCCTCATAGAAAAACTCAAATCTTTCCGCTTTTATAAATAGCCACGGAATAATTCCGTAGACGCCGTTTTCATTGATGCAGACAAAGCTTTTGCGGTGCGCAAGGAATGCGATAATGCCGAAAACGGAAATTACCAGACCTGAAAAAAGGAGAATTATCCCTCTGATAACGAACGGATTGACATAACCCTCTAAAATATATTGCAGAGACCTGCGCATATCGTAAATGAAAAAAATGCCGCCTGCAAGCATAATAACACCTAAGCTGCAGCATCCGAAGAGAAAGCCCGATGCAAGGCTTGAAAATTTGAAGAATTTTATGTTTTTGCCGAGTTCGCGTTCATCTTCGGAGGTTTCAGTTGTTTGTGTGACAGCCTCAGAAACATATTTTCCGCATCTCGGACACACCTCATCGTTTTTTCCTATTCTTTTGTTGCAGAATCTGCATTTCATTCAATCACCCCATTTACTTGATAATAGCATAATAATGCTCAGTCCGTCAACACAAAAACACCCGACAGCATCAAAGCCGTCGGGTGTAGCTTTTATATCAGAAATGCCTTTGCAAGTGCAAAGTAGATAACGAGAGTAACGATGTCAACAAGGGTTGCAATCATCGGACCTGCCATGAGTGCAGGGTCCAGTTTAACGATTTTTGCAAAGATGGGAAGGGAGCATCCGATAAGCTTTGCAACAACGATTGCACAGAACATTGCCAGCGAAACAACAAGGAAAACCTCAATCGTTCCTTCACTGAAAAGATACATCCTCAGAATATTTGCCGCGCCGAGAACAAGTCCGCAAACGGCGGCAACACGCAATTCCTTGAGAACGATTTTGAAATAGTCCTTTATCTCAATTTCTCCGACGGCGAGACCGCGGATAATAAGAGTTGAAACCTGACTGCCTGCGTTACCGCCTGTACCCATAAGCATCGGCATGGATGCCGTCAGAGCAACAAAGCCTGAAAGCAGGGCTTCATAGCCTTCGATTATCATGCCCGTAAAAGTGCCTGAAATCATCAGGATAAGCAGCCAGAGGATGCGGTTTTTTGCGAGCTTGAAAACGCCTGTTTTCAGGTATTCATCGTCCGAGGGGGTCATGGCTGCCATCTTTTCAAAGTCCTCTGTGACCTCTTCTTCAATAACGTCAACAACGTCGTCAATGGTGATGATGCCGACAAGACGGTTTTCGTTATCAACAACGGGTACGCTCAGAAGGTCGTATTTGCTTACGATATCCGCAACATATTCGCGGTCATCAAGGGTGCTGACTGAAATAAACTGCGGCTCTTCTTCCATTATATCGCCAACAAGCGTGTCTTTATCGCAAAGAAGAAGCGAAAGCAGGGGGATGCTGCCTAAAAGGTGACGGTGTCTGTCGGTACAGTAGCAGGTATAAACCGTTTCTTTGTCAACGCCCGTTTTTCTTATCTGCTCGATAGCCTGAGCGGCGGTGAAGCTTGTATGGAGCTGCACCATTTCAATTGTCATAATGCTGCCTGCGCTGTCATCGGGATATTTGAGAAAACGGTTGATAAGCTTTCTTGTTTCGGGGTCGGAATGCGCAAGTACGCGTGTGACAACGTTTGCGGGAACTTCTTCAAGAAAGTCAACAACGTCATCAAGAAACATTTCGTCAAGCAGGCGTTCAAGCTCGGCGTCGTTGATCATGCGCACAAGCTCTTCCTGTGATTCGGGTTCAAGATAGGCGAAAACATCTGCCGAAATATCCTTGGGAAGCACGCGGAAAACAAAAAGTCTTTCCTTGGCTTCGAGTTCATCCATGAGCAGAGCGGTGTCAACCGCGTTCATCTCTGCAAAAAGCTCGCGCAGGGATGAAATTTCTCCGTTGGAAATAAGCTCGGGTACTTTTTCAATGAGCATCTCGAGTTCATCCATAAAAAAAGCATCTCCTTTCATCGGTAAAAAGATACCGGCGCAAAGGCGATGCAGTCAAAACAAAACAAGAGCGAAACCGATGTCAGATATGACACGGCTCACCTCGGTGGCTGAAAGACAGCTCCGCCATTGCGGCTGATTCGGTTAAAAATCTACTTCGGGGGTTTGGTATATCGGAACTGCCCAAAAATCTCACCACACATTTCTTTTTAAAATTATTAACACAAATAATGTTACACCCTTTAAAGCTTCAAGTCAAGCAAAAACGCAAAAAAATACAAAAAACAATAATATTCAACAAAAATGGCGAAAAACAGAGATTATCGGGTGGAAACGAACGAAAACGGGAGAAAACAGAAGAAGAATAAAGAGAGAAAAATCCGATTGTTAACACAAATGTGTTAACAAAAACGGCTTTTTGCGCTTAGGTTGAGAGGAGAAAACAAAATCACTCTCGGAAAGGATGATTGCTTGAAGAAAGGTCTTACCGAAAAAGAAAAGCTTTTTTGCAGCTATTATGCAGGGTTTGGCGATGCGAGAGGCTGCGCCGCAAGAGCAGGTTATTGCATTTCTCCCGAAAAAAGTGCACAGAAGCTTCTCTCAAGGGCGGATATAAGAGCTGAAATAGACCGCCTTGAAAAAGAACGCCGTCCGTTTTCCCTGCAGGCGGAAAAAGGTCTCTTCCGGCTTGCTTTCGGTTCTGTTGCCGATGCGCTGAAACTGATGCTCTGCGAAGATGCTCTGAGTGCGGAAGAAATTGAAAAGCTTGATTTATTCAATGTTTCCGAAATAAAACGCCCAAAAGGCGGCGGAATAGAAATCAAATTTTTTGACAGACTGAAAGCGCTCGAAAAGCTGGCGCAGGCAGGCGGCGGAAAAGAGGATACGCAGAGCAGCTTCATCAAAGCTCTTTCCGAGGGCGCAAGGCTTCTCTCGGAGGAGGAAGTTATTTGAGTTCGGCAACAAAAAAGCCTGCTTTCACCCCTTTTTCAAAAAAACAGATGAAGGCTCTTTGCTGGTGGATGCCCGAAAGCCCTTTCAGCGGATACGATGCCGTTATCTGTGACGGCGCGGTGCGTTCGGGTAAAACGCTTTGCATGTCGGTTTCCTTTATAACATGGGCTTTTTCTGCTTTTTCCGATTCTTCCTTCGCCCTTTGCGGAAAAACGATAGCATCTCTGCGCAGAAATGTTGTAACGGTTATTCTGCCCGTTCTGAGGGAGCTCGGCTTCGAATGCAATGAAAAGTATTCTCGCAACCTTATTGAAATAAGCCGCTCGGGACGAACAAACAGATTTTATCTTTTCGGCGGCAAGGATGAGGGCTCGGCGGCTCTGATTCAGGGCATGACCCTTGCAGGCGTTCTGCTCGATGAGGTTACGCTGATGCCGCGCTCGTTTGTGGAGCAGGCTCTGGCAAGATGCTCGGTTGAGGGCTCAAAGCTTTGGTTTAACTGCAACCCCGAGCATCCGATGCATTGGTTTCATGAGGAGTGGATAAAAAAGAGAGAAGAGAAAAACTGTCTTTACCTTCATTTTACGATGAAAGATAACCCTTCGCTTACTCAGTCTATTATCCGCCGCTATGAAAGACTTTATTCGGGAGCGTTCTATGAACGCTTTGTTCTCGGAAAATGGGTAGCCGCTCAGGGCTGTGTTTACCCGATGTTCTCTCATGAAAAGCATGTTGTTCCACCGCCGGAATATATGGAGGAATTTTATATTTCCTGCGATTACGGAACGGTCAATCCCTCCTCATTCGGCTTGTGGGGCAGGTGCGGCGAAAAATGGTACAGAGTCAGCGAATACTACTTCAATTCACGCACCGAAGGCAGACAGAAAACCGACAGCGAGCATTATGAAGCTCTCTGTGAGCTTGCGGGCAACAGAAAAATAAATGCCGTTATCGTTGACCCATCGGCAGCAAGCTTTATCGAGTGTATAAGGCGCGGCGGACAGTTTAATGTTATTCCTGCAAAAAACGATGTTATTGACGGCATCCGCAGAGTTTCGGACTGTCTCAAAGACGGTACGCTGATGTTTTCGCCCGAATGCAGGGACAGCATAAGGGAATTCGGGCTCTACAGATGGGAGGAAAACTCCGCAAAGGATTCAGTCAGAAAAGAAAACGACCATGCCATGGACGATATCCGTTATTTTGTTTCAACGGTCATCGCAAACAACGGGGATGACGGATTTTTCGCTGTGGCGGCAACAAGAAGAAAGGAGGAATCGGATGGGTTTATTTAAAAGCAGAAAACCCGAAAGGGTTGCGGCACCCGTAACGCAGAATATGAACAGACATCCGTTTGGAGTAATTGACGGATATGTGCCGCTCGGTGCGCCGAATATGAGACTTTATAAAGCGCTAAGAGAGGCTGTGCCTGTTATTGATGCGGCAGTGTTCAAGCTTGTAAGGCTTACAGGCGGCTTCAGGGTAGAATGCTCCGATAAAAACGCGCAGAAAGCCGTCAATGAGTTTCTCGAGACCGTTCCCGTAGGGGGCAACAGATACGGCATTTCGGCGTTTGTTTCAACATATTTCGAACAGCTTCTGACCTTCGGCACTGCGCTGGGTGAAATCGTGACAGATACCGAAGGCGTACCCTGCGCGCTTTTCAATGCCCCGCTTGAAGGTATTGAGCTTAAAAGAGCACGCAACGGATTCGATGTTGAAATATTTATCCGAAAGGGCGGAGAAATCAAAAAAGCGCCGCGACAGGAGCTGTGTTTGCTGAGTGTTCTTAACCCCGATGCAGGCGCGCTGACGGGCAACTCTCTGCTCAAGGGTATGCCGTTTGTGAGCAACATTCTGCTCAAAATTTTTGAGAGCATCGGTGCAAACTGGGACAGAGTCGGAAATCTTCGCTTTGCCGTAACCTATAATCCTCGCAACGACGCAATGGACAGAGCCTACGCAAAGGACAGAGCCATGCAGGTTGCGAAGGAGTGGGGCGAAGCAATGCAGAGCGGATCCGAAATCAAGGATTTTGTTGCTGTGGGCGATGTTCAGATAAGAGTTATCGGCGCGGATAATCAGATTCTTGACAGCGAGATTCCCGTGCGTCAGATGATGGAGCAGATCGTTGCAAAAACGGGACTGCCGCCTTTTATGCTCGGACTTTCATGGTCCAGCACCGAGCGCATGAGCTATCAGCAGGCGGATGTTCTGACAAGCGAGCTTGAAGCTTACAGACGGATTCTGACACCCGTTATCAGAAAAATCTGCATCGCTTTTCTCAGAGGAAGAGGCTTCGGATGCAATCCCGAAATTATCTGGGATAACATTACTCTTCAGGATGAGGTTGAGCTCAGCAGAGCAAGACTTTATAATGCTCAGGCTGAAAAGCTTGAAGCGGAAAACAAAAAGAGAGGTGAATGATTATGAACGCGGAAAACAACAGCGCAATGCTCCCCGAAGAAGAGCTTAAGCTCATCGGGAAGTTTGCCAGAAAAGAACTCTCGCAGGAAGAAATTTATACCTTTTCAGTTATTCTCTGCGATAACGAAATTGACAGAGATAACGAAAAATTCACTATTCCTGCTCTTAAAACCCTTACAGAGCTTTTTATCGGCAAAACGGGAATTTTTGACCATAACATGAGCAGCAAGGATCAGAACGCCCGAATTTATGCAACGGAATTCGTGACTGACGAAACTCGCAAAACCAGCGACGGTGAGCCTTATTCCTACATAAAAGCGAAGGCTTATATGGTCAGAACGGAAAAGAACAAGGATCTTATTGCTGAAATTGAAGCAGGCATCAAAAAGGAAACAAGCGTCGGCTGCTGTGTGAGAACAATCAGCTGTTCAATATGCGGCAAAAACATAAAGACCGAGGGCTGTGAGCATCAGAAGGGAAAGGTTTACGGCGGAAAGCTTTGCTGCTTCCTGCTTGAAGACCCTGCCGATGCTTATGAATGGTCGTTCGTTGCTGTTCCTGCCCAGAAAAATGCGGGCGTTATAAAAGCGTTTGTTCCTGCATCAGGTCATGACAGCGCGGCGCACTGGGCTGAGGAATACAGAGATGAGCTTAAAGCGTCTCTTATCAAGGATGCAAGCTCGGTTATGCCCGAAATGAAAAGCTCTTTGATTGAAGAAATATGCAGTTCGCTGAGCATCGGAAAGCTCAGGGAAATGCGCGATGCATTCAGACATAAGGCGGAAAAGAATCTGCCTCTTGTAAGACAGCTTGAATGCGATGAAACAGCAAACGAAGAATCCAATTCCGAGTATAAAATTTAAGGAGGAAAAAATATGTCAGTATCATTCGGCGGCTTCCACAACGAAACCGCAACATTCAAAACAACAGAAGAAATCGCAGCAGGTACTCCCGTGAAAATCAGTGATAACGGTACTGTTGCTGCATGCGCAGACGGCGAAGCATTCTGCGGTATTCTTGCAAACGGCGACGGTGCATATGCCGCAGTTCAGATTTACGGTGAGGTGACCGCAAAATTCAGCGGCACGGCTCCTGCTCTTGGCTACACAAAGCTTGCCGCAGGTGCAGACGGTGTCGAAGCAGGCAGCGGCAGAGAATATCTCGTTATCTCCGTTGACGAAGCGGCGGAAACCGTAACATTTCTGATGTAAGAAAGGAGAAATAAATAATGGCTGATTTTGATAACATTAAACTTGAAAAGGGGCTTTATGCCTCAGGCAATTTCACAAAGGCACTCGAAAGCCTTGACCCCAGCGAAAACTATAAGGGCACTTCTCTTGAAGGTCTCGACGCATATCAGCGCCAGCTCAAGCGCTTCGGCATTAAGGTAGGCGGCGCAGGCAGCGATGTTGTTGATAAGTTTTTCAGAACTTCAGACAGCGCAGTGCTCTTCCCCGAATATGTTTCAAGAGCCGTAAGACAGGGTCTTGAGCAGGCGGATATTCTTCCCACGGTTGTTGCTTCAACAACTGTTTTTGACGGCCTTGACTACCGTTCAATCACTTCTCTCCCCACAGACGAGGAGAAGGAACTCAAAATCGTGAGCGAGGGTGCTTTTATCCCCGAGACCAATATCAGAACCAAAGAAAATCTTGTAAAGCTCCGCAAGAGAGGCCGCTCACTTGTTGCGTCATATGAAGCAATCAGATTCCAGCGTCTTGACCTCTTTACGGTAACTCTCCGCCAGATCGGCGCATATATTGCAAGAACTCTTCTCAAAGATGCAATTGAGGTTATCGAAAACGGTGACGGCAACGGCAACCCTGCTGAAGTTATGAACTGCGCAACAGCAGGTACGCTTACATATTCGGATCTTGTTGATTTCTGGAACAGCTTTGATCCCTATGAACTCAACACGGTTATTGCAGAACCTGCGGTTATGGCTAAGCTTCTCAAGATGGAAGAATTCAGAGATGCTTCCGCAGGCCTTAATTTCCACGGCAGCGGCAAGGAAATCACTCCTCTCGGCGCAAAGCTTCTCAAGTCATCTGCCGTTAACACAGGCACACTTATCGGTATTGATAAGAGCGCGGCTCTCGAGATGGTTAAAACGGGCGATATCATGACCGAATACGATAAGCTTATCGACCGTCAGCTTGAAAGAGCGGTTATCAGCTGCACAGCAGGCTTTGCAAAGATTTTTGACGGAGCATCAAAGGTGCTTTCGGTTTAAGGAAGTGAAATTCTTGACTGACTGCTGGAGAGTTCTCTCCGTTCTGAGAGAATATTATTCATATAACGAACCCGATTCAGAGCTTATTCCGATTTGCGAATCTGCGGCGAGAGAGCTTTCGGCAAGAGTCAGACCGAATGCCGATTGCTCCGATATAAGGCTCGTCAATGCTGCCGCTGCTATAGCAAATTACAGGCTCTGCATCAGAAGGCTACACTCCGATGAGGGTGTAACTTCTTTCAAGGCGGGCGATGTTACGGTCAGTATCTCGCCCTCTGCACTTGCTGAAAATGCGGAGAAAGAAAAATCTCAGGCGATTATAGCCGCTCTCGGACTGCTCAGGGATGATGAATTTCTGTTTAGGCAGGTGAGCATATGAACTTTAATCCCATTCTCAGCAAATTCGGACGCCCGTCATCGCTGATTTCAAAAAACGGTGAAGAGATCGCAAAAATGCATGCTTTTATCAGCCCTCTGCGCTATAAAAACAAGATGTATCTTTACGGTGTCAACACGGAAATCGGCTACAACTCGCAGGGACATTATCTTTATATCGGCCCTCCCGAGCCTGATATTACTCAGCTTGAAAACGGCGAATATGTCAGCTGTCAGGGCGAAAAATACAGAGTTGACAGGGCGGAAAAGGTCTATAAAGGAAACGATGTTTTCTATATCTGGGCGGTAATCAGGGTTATCGTCGAGAACGAATAAGAGGTGAATTATGAGCGCAATCAGTTCAATGCCCGCCAATATTGTGGCGTGGCTAAAAGAAAGAGAAGAACTTAAATATATTAAATTTCTTACAGAGTACCCTGCAATCAAAAAGGAGGTTCCTCTGCGGAACACCACCGTTGCTGTCGGCATAGACAGCATGACGATTGTTGATTCGTTTGTTGAGAACGATGAGGGTGTTCTTGTTGAAAATGAAAACTGCAGGCAGGTTAATATTCAACTGCGTTTTTCAATCCATGCCCCGTTTTCTTCGGGCGGTGCGGCGTGCCACGATGCATTTACGGATATAATCGACTGCCTGACCTTTGATTCCTCACTCAACATCGAGTCCTCGGGATGCGACAGCATAGTTTCCGACAGGGATACGGATGCGTTTGTGCTTACTGCATGGGCAAAGGTTTTAGCCTCGCTGTGTCCCGCGGAAGGCTCGTCGGTTGATATGCCCTCATTCCTCGGCAAAGAGCTGTTCTGCGCTTCACACATCAAGGATGAAAGCATTCATCTTTCGGCTCAGCAGCTCGAGTATTTACAGCAGCCTTTTGTTTCGGGCGTATATACAGGAAGAGGAACGGCATCGTATACCGTCAACCTCGGATTCAAACCGAAGCTCGTGATTGTTACAGGCTATAATTATCCGGTGTCCTATGTTGATTTTTCGGCACAGAAATGTTATCTGTATTCGGGGGTTGCGTTTGAAAACGGAAATTCATACGGAATAGAGATTACCTCTTCGGGATTCAGGGTGATGAACAGCACAGTTGCGGACTCTTTGGATTGCTGTCCGTTTTTAAATGAGGGCGGTACACCCTACAGGTATGCGGCGTTTAAATAAAAACAAAAGGAGCGGCACGAAAAAGCTTTCGTGCCGCTTCGGTTTATTTGAAATCAGTTATTTTTTTGCCGCTGCCGAGTTCGAAATGATATTCGGCAATCCCGAGGTCGATTTTATTGAATGAGAAATTGCTCTGAAGTGAGGCTTTTACTTCGCCGTCGGTATATTCGAAAATGACGGGCTGTTTGTTTCGCGCAGAGGGTGCATTGATAACGCACTTCATACCGTTTAAGAACCAATCGGGTGCGCAGTCGGAGTTTTTGCTCATTTCGGCAACGGTTTTTCTCTTTGTCTTGATGAGTTTTGCAATTAATTTTTCTTTGGTATTTTCGGCGGCTTTTATTTCACCGACGGAAATTACACATACAAGAGTCTCATCCGAAGAAAGACCGAGATCGGTTGATGCCTTATCGTAGCTGCCTGCAACCCAGCAGGTGCCGAGCCCGAGACGGGTTGCTTCAAGAACAAGCTCCTCGCCGTAATATCCTGCCTTTTCGTGCAAACGGGTATCATCCGATTTTCCCGCAAGCGCAAAATAGCTTTTTACACCGCTGAACATACCGTAGCTTTTGATGAGGCTGAAACAGCTTTCTCCGTTTTCCATAAGCATGATACGCAGCCCTGAACGGGCGCATAAATCATCAATAATACTTTGAAGCTCGGATTTCTTTGCGTCGGAAATAAACTCGGGTATATAGGCTCTTCGTGATATTCTTATTTCTGCGGCTTCGGATAAGGTCATTTTTATTTCCTCATTTCGGCAAGGTCACGGTAGTTGATAAGCTTTATGCCGTGAGCCTCAATGTGCTGCTTTGTTTTGGGGTCTTTGAGAATCTTGTATTCCCAGACTCTGCGTTCCCAGCAGCCTGTTGTTCCCTTAAGGTCATCTGTTTCGAGTGAGGGATGCATATAAGTTTCGGTTATGCCCTCGGGCATGCTTGCATAAAGGTCATAAACATATTCGCGGAAGTTTTCGTAGCTTTCGGTCTGAGGTTCGTTCCATTCGTTGGGAATAAGGTGATCGGGAACGGCAACTCCGAGCTGATTTATGAAGCCTACAAGCTGACCGAGCATAGTATGAATCATTTCTTTGTCGATGTTGATATCAAGCATGGTGTTTGAAAGCTGGGCATCGGAGAAGGATGCGGGGAAACGGAAGGGTAGACCGTATTCGGCGGCTGTCTGAAGAGTCATCTGAAGAAGCTCAAATCTGCCTGTTTCAATGCCGTAAAGCGAACCCATATGGTTGTCAAGATGGGAAGGGGTAACAAGACCGAGCTTTTTGCAGCGTTCGATCTGAGCTTTGATTTCAGCTCTTGTTTCTTCAAGGTCAACATTCTTTTCAACCTGATCGCTTTCATGCCACATGAAGCCTTCTTCATCGCGAAGAGAATCGGTGTTGTTTGTGTTTACGGGTGCCCAGCGGTAATTTGACCATTCGCTGGTGAGCGTGAGATGAACGCCGATTGCAAACTGCGGATTTTCGCCTGCAAATCTGCAGGCCTCGGGTGCCCATGCGCAGGGAGCCATGATTGTTGAAGATGTGAGTGCGCTTGCGGGGTCTTTGAAAAGATCCATAACTGCAAGGTTTGCGCCTCTGCACATACCGAAATCGTCAGCGTTGATAATGAGATATCTGTCCATGTTTTTTCCTCTTTTCTGTTTTTTATTATATAAGGTCTTTATATTTAATTATGTTGCCGCTGAATTTATCGGCGTCGATTTCCTTGCCTGCGATGATGGCTTTGGTTACCTGCTTCTTGCCCTTTACATATTCGGGCTTGCCCGGGCAGAAGGGGTAGAATCCGAGAACGCCGAAGATATACCAGATTGCGGTTGTGCCGTTATCCTCGTCGCCGGGGAAACCGTCATTTTCATATGAAAAAGCTTCCTTACAGAGCCTTTCGACCCAGTAGGCGGATTTTTCTACGCAGCCGAGTGCCGAATAAATATAGGGAATATGAAAACTGGGCTGGTTGGAGATTGCGCACTGACCGAAGTCTATTGCCGCAAGCTCGGTTATTTCATGGATTTCGCAGTTGTAGCCTCGGATAAGATAATCGGGCTCGGTAGCAAAGAGTTCGTCGATTTTTTCAATCAGCTTATCCTTGCCGCCATAAAGCTCTGCGAGACCCTCTATGTCATGGGGTACGGCAAATGAATTCTGCCATGCACTGCCCTCGGTATAATCCCTGCCCCACATGATGGGGGAGAACTCGGAGCGGAAATTACCCTTTTTATCCTTGGGACGCATGAAGCCTGTTTCCGCATCGAAAATGTTTTTGTAATTCAGCGCGCGTTTACGGTATTCGGCTTCGATTTTTTCTTCGCCGAGGATTTTTGCGATTTCTGCAATGCACCAGTCACCGTAAGCCGCATCGAGGGTGAGATTGACGGATTCTTTCTGCTCGTCATAGGGTACATAGCCGTATTTGCAATAGCTTTCGGCTCCGTTTCTTCCGAAACGGCTTTCGGGCGGATTGGTAACGGAATGCTTGATCATGCCTTCGAGAGCAATGCGGAGAGTCGGCTCGTCGATGAAGCCCTTTACGGCACCGTCAGCGATAACTGCATCGACAAGTGTGCTGGGCATACAGCCGCATTCTCCGATTGAAAGCCACCTGGGAAGCCAGCCGCTTTCTTTATATTCATGAATAAATGCTGTGAGCATTTCGCGGAGTTCATCCTTCGCAACGAGTGCAAAGAAAGGATAAACCGTTCTGTAGGTATCCCAGAAACCGTTGTCTGTGTATCTTACACCGTCATAAGTCTTGCCGTCATGGGGGCAATAGTGAATAGTTTTACCGTTTTTATCATATTCATAACACTTATGGGGATAAAGAAATGCTCTGTACATGCAGGAGTAGAAGGTGCGGAGCTGTTTTTCGTCTGCAGCTTCGATTTCAACTCTTGAAAGATAGCTTTCCCAGATTTCTTCAGCTTCAGCCTTGATGGCGGCAAAATCCTTGCCTTCAAGCTCGGTTTCGAGGTTATAAAGAGCCTGCTCGTAGCTGATATATGAAATCGCAAGCTTGATTTCGGTAACTTTGTTCTTCAGACAGATATGTATGCCTGAGTTTTTGCCTCTGGTTTTTGAACCGCCGCGGAAGTTGTTTTTACTGCTTATAAGAGTTTCGGCGGCATCAACTGAATTTTCTGGGAATTTGACGGCAAGATATGTTCTGAATTTAACAGCTTCGCCGCTCATATGCATATCGGTTGAGGCAAAAAGAATGTTTTTCTTTTCGTCAAAGCGGTAGGTGTAATTGCCCGTTACGGGAAGAACGGAAAGATAGTTTTTGCCCTCGTCGGAGAAGCTGATAAGTGCCGATGCTCCTCTTTCGGTGGGGGTCAGTTCAAAATCGCATCTCGAGCGGAGAAAACGGGTTTTGAGATAATATGGGGTGAGAATTGCTTCTTCGGGTCTAAAGCCTGACCAGCGTTCTTCGCCCATGCCGCCCATTCTGTCATTCTGGGGGATGAAAACGAATGCGCCGTAGTCGGCAATCCACGGTGAGGGCTGGTGGGTGAGTCTGATTCCTTCAAGGCTTCTGCTGTCGGGGTGATAATACCAGCGGATGCTGTGCTCCTCGGTCTGGGGTGCAAACGCCGCCATGCCGAACGGTCTCTGAACGAGAGGCAGTGTGTTACCGTTTGAATAGCGGTGGGTTGATTTGCTGCCCTGCTTGGTGTTGACGAGATCGCAATACTTCATTTTTATTTCTCCTTAGGAAGATATTCGCTGCTGAGAATGTTTATAAGATTATCAGAGCCGAAGTATCGGCTCTTTTTTATTGCCGTAAAAACCGTATCCATATTTTCTGCAGAATGTTCAACTTCTTTTGAATATCTGCGCATGGCTTCGATGCGGCTGTGCTTGCTTTCGGGGTCGGGCAATGCCGCTTCAAGAATGAGGCATGCTATAACCGAAAAGACCGTAAATTTTGCTTTGGAAAGAATATTTTTGTCAAATGCTGCCGTCATGAAATAGCGGAAAGCAAAATAAACCGCAAGGTGCTCGGCTTCCGTTTCAAAGCCGTCGGGAGCATTCTTTGCCGTGCGGAATCCTTTTGCCTTTTCAAGTTCGTAAGTCCACCCGGGGCAGAGCTTTTCAAGGGAAATAAGCAGGTCGGTATATCTGTTCAGGGTGCGTTTTGCCTGCAGAGGTTTCGGCTCGGCGGGAAGAAAATATTCTTCCTCAACAGCAATATCACCGCAATTATTCAGTCGGATTCTTTTCTGAACCTCTTCGCAGTAGCGCAGAAAAGCAATCAGCCTGCGGTTAATTGAAAATTTTCTGTTCTGCAGTATATTTATCGCTGTTTTTTGCGCTTTTTGCAGTATAAAATAGATTGTCGGACTGATGTTGTTTGGCTGAACGGGAGAGTCCTCGTCAACCGTCTCGAATGTTATCGGCTCGGATGACGAAAAAATCAGCCTTGCCGCCTCGGGGCAGGAGATTGAAATGCCTGTTTCTTTTCTTGAACCGAGATCGGTCATGTGACGCGGGAAAAGAGTGCAGGTTCTGCAAAGACTTTTTTCTCCGAGTTCAATATAAATTTCACAAAGGTTGTTTTCCAGAAGAAACGGACAGCGTCGGTTACGGGAAACAAAAACAGTGTCACCGTCGGAATCAACCGACATGGTGTGGCGGAGCTTTTCTCCGATTTTACCGTCGGCAAGCCTGTATTTATCGGCTGAATCGGAATCAACAACGATTTCCCAGCCTGCGCAGCATGTGTCGGGACATTTGCCCGCGATGCATCTGAAATTTTTATAATAAGACGGATACGTGCATTTCATGAAATCATCTCTTCGGTTACATCTTATAGAATGAATATAAAACAAAAAAAGATTAAAGTCAATAAAAAAAGAGCCGGGAATATCCTCGGCTCTTGATACTGTTTTGTTATTCCTCTTCCGATTCGGCAGGTGTTTCGGGAACGTAATACTGATATTCCGTGGTTTCGGGTTCTGTTTTTTCCTCGTAGACAATGTTTCCGTCGGAATCGGTCACATATTCGCCGAAAATATCGGTAACGGGTTCGCCCTTGGGAACAAATACCCTGAGGGTTACCTCTGTGCCCTTGGCGTATTCCTTGTTTTCCTGAAGACCGACAGCAACAACCTTTTCGGCGGAGTCGTTGTCATAACCGCTTCTGATTTCGAGTCTCTTGCAGACAAAACCGATTTCGGTAAGACGCTTTTCCGCATCTTCATATTTCATTCCCACGATATTGTCGGGGAGAGTTATCATTTCAACGCCGTCGCTGATTGTGAAAACGATTTCCGTTCCTGCGGCATAGTCGCCTGCGGCAAGGCTCTGGGAAACTATCATGCCCTTGCTGTATTCTTCGCTGTAGGCATAAGCCTTTGTAACCTTGAGCTTCTTTATGTTGGGGAAGTTTTCAACCTCATAGAAGTTTCTGCCGACATAGCTGTCAATACTGACCATGGCGGTTTCGGTCTGTTCTGTGCCCGTTGAGTTGTTGGGCTTATCGGAAACAAAGAGGAAAACCGTCAGGCAAAGAATACCGACAACAAATGTAATTGCCGCGCTGAGAAGCATCAGCGGAATGCTGCTGAGCTGTTTTTTCTTTTTCTCGGGCTTAGCTTCGGGAGCCTTCGCACGCTTTTCAGGCGGAGAAGTGCGCTGACGGTTCAGCGAAGGAACCTTGGGCGCCGCGGGGCGCTGATACTGACCGCTGACCGCTGTTGCAACGGGCGATGCGGAAAGCTCGGCTCTGAGCTGTTCAACGGTTCTTGTTCTGTCATCGGGCAGGATCTGAAGGGCGTTGATAAGACCGTTGATGACATATGCGGGCAGAGCTTCGGCAAATTTGCCGGGAACCATGAGTCTGTCGTTGGACATTCTTTCCTGAGCGGAGATGGGGTCGCTTCCGATAAGGGTTCTGTAAAGAACCGCCGCAAAGGCATAAACATCGGTCCATGTTCCCTGCTGACCGTCGAAGCCATACTGTTCAAAGGCTGCATAGCCGTCATAAAGCTGGCTGTTGAGGTCGCTTCTGGCATTTCTTGCCGCACCGATGCAGAAGCCTGTTATTTTAATTTTACCGTCTGTTCCGATAACAAGGGTTGAGGGCGAAATTCCTCTGTGAATAATAGCTGCCGAATGAAGCGCGCCGAGAGCCGAAAGAACGGGCATAAGAAGCTGGCGTGCTCTTTCCCATGTTATATAGCCTGTTTTGCTTCTGAGAAGGAAGTCGCGCAGGGTGATGCCCTCAAAATGGTCATATATGGCATAGGATGTTCCGAAATCCTCGACAACCTCATTAACGCTGATGAGAGCGGAATGACCTTTGAAGCGTGCAAGCTTTGTCCACATTTCTTCAAAGCTTCTGCGAAGGTCGCTGAAAATATTTTCGCTGCCTCTCATAACCTGAAGAGTGAGGTTGGAAGTTGAACGGATGGTGAATGAATCGGGGATGAATTCACGGATTTTGATAGCCTTTTTCTCAACAAGATCCCAGCCGATATAGGTTGCGCCTTCTCCGTTATATTCGAGCATTTTGCCGACCATATAGCGGTTTGCAATAACCGTTCTGACGGGGAGGTAGGGTGAGATCTGGGTGGAATCGGCATAATATCCGCAGTGAGGACATTTCTTTGCGTCTCCGATTTCACGCATGCAGCTCATGCAGAGATTATCTGAACTAATCATACAGGTTCTCCTTGCTTAAAAAATGCAGTAAATCATTGTAATAATACCAAATCTTATTATTTTTGTCAATGAAGATAACATTATTGTAATCTTTATTGACAATTTGCTTAATATTTCTATATGTATTTTGTAACTAATATTATTAAGACATACTTGAAAATACTGTTATAAATTGCTATAATTAAACCAAGTATAACAGACGGAGGCGTGTGCCGTGGCAAAGAAAAGAAAACAGGCAGATTTTGATAACAATATCCCGCTCTATCTTTTCCATGAGGGAACAAATGCCAAAGCCTATGAGTTTATGGGAGCTCACCCTTATGATACAGGTTTTGTTTTCAGAGTATGGGCGCCCAACGCCGCGCGCGTGTGCATTGGAGGCGATTTCAACGGCTGGCATCCCGAAAACAATCCGATGCAGAAAATCAGCCACGGTGTCTGGGAATGCCGTGTTGACGGCGTAAAGAAATTCGATTCATATAAATTCTGGATAGAAACGCATGACGGCAGAGGATATTATAAGAGCGACCCCTATGCATTCCATTCCGAAACAAGACCCGATACGGCTTCAAAGGCTTACGGCATTCACGGTTATGCATGGACCGATAAAAAATGGATGGCAAACAGAAAAAAGACATCCGTTTATTCTTCGCCCGTTAATATCTATGAAGTTCATGCAGGCTCGTGGCAGATGTATGATGACGGTAATCCGCTTCCCTACAGAGAGCTTGCGGACAGACTCATTCCGTATGTAAAGGAAATGAATTATACCCATATCGAGCTTCTTCCGATAACGGAGCATCCGTTTGACGGCTCGTGGGGTTATCAGGTTACGGGATATTTTGCTCCCACATCACGATACGGCACGCCCGAGGATTTTGCGTATTTTGTTGATAAGGCGCATAATGCGGGAATAGGCGTTATCCTTGACTGGGTGCCTGCGCATTTCCCGAAGGATGCTTTCGGTCTTTACGAATTCGACGGCGGACCCTGCTATGAATATGCCGACCCGAGAAAGGGCGAGCATTTTCAGTGGGGAACAAGAATTTTTGATTACGGTAAGCCCGAGGTTCAGAGCTTCCTTGTTTCGAGCGCGATGTTCTGGATCAACAATTACCATATTGACGGTCTGAGAGTTGATGCGGTGGCATCCATGCTCTATCTTGATTACGGCAGGGATGACGGTCAGTGGATACCGAATTCCCATGGCGGAGTTGAGCATCTTGAGGCGGTTGCGTTTCTCAAAAAACTCAATGAGTCAATTTTCAGAGAATACGGCGATGTCATGATGCTTGCGGAAGAAAGCACGATGTGGCCGATGGTTTCAAAGCCGACCTATCTCGGCGGTCTCGGATTCAATTTCAAGTGGAATATGGGCTGGATGAACGATTGCCTGAGCTATTTCTCACTTGACGGAATATACAGAAAATTCAATCACAGTAAGCTGACTTATACTTTCTCATATGCTTTCGCGGAAAACTATGTGCTTCCGATTTCGCACGATGAGGTTGTTCACGGAAAATGCTCCCTCATCAACAAGATGCCCGGTACATATGAAGAAAAGTTTGCAGGGGTACGTTCATTCCTCGGCTTCATGATGTCATGCCCCGGCAAAAAGCTTCTCTTCATGGGCAGCGAATTCGGTCAGTTTATTGAGTGGAATTATAAACAGCCTTTAGACTGGCTGCTGCTTGATTACGATGCGCACAGACAGCTTAAAGAATATGTTGCTAAGCTCAACAAATTCTATCTTTCAAGCGCTCAGCTCTGGGAGCTGGACGACAGTCCTTCAGGATTTGACTGGGTAGTCGGCGACGACAGCGATAATTCAGTTGTTTCTTTCCTCAGAAGAGACAAGAGAGGAAACGAGCTTATTTCCCTGTGCAATTTCACAGGCGTTACAAGGCAGAAATACAGAATCGGCGTTTCCGAAGAGGGAACCTACAGAGTTGTTTTCAGTTCTGCCAATCCCGAGTTCGGCGGCAGAAATGAAAGCACCGTCGGTTCGGTAAAAGCAAAGAAAATCCCCATGCACGGTTATGATTACAGCATTGAACTCGATATTGAGGGCATGAGCTGTATGTTTATAAAAAACACTTCAAGGAAAAAACAGTCCAAAAAATAAAGGAGGAACCCCAAATGGCAATGAAACCCGAATGCATAGCTATGCTTCTTGCGGGCGGTCAGGGCAGCCGCCTGGGCATTCTTACAAAGCAAATTGCAAAGCCTGCCGTGCCCTACGGCGGAAAATACCGTATCATCGACTTTCCTCTTTCAAACTGCGTGAATTCCGGCATTTATACCGTCGGCGTTCTCACTCAGTATCAGCCCCTTGAGCTTAACGATTATATCGGTAACGGACAGCCCTGGGATCTTGACAGAGAAAACGGAGGCGTTCATGTTCTTTCACCCTATCAGCAGATAAAGGGAACCGAATGGTATAAGGGTACGGCAAACGCAATCTATCAGAACATCAATTTCATCGAAAGATACGATCCCGAATATGTTCTTATTCTTTCGGGCGACCATATCTACAAGATGGATTATTCCAAGATGATAGACTATCATAAGGAAAAGAATGCAGACTGCACAATCGCTATGCTCGAAGTTCCGTGGGACGAAGCAAGCCGTTTCGGTCTGATGATAGTCAATGATGACGGTTCAATCAGCGAGTTCGAAGAAAAACCGAAGAATCCCAGAAGCAACAAGGCTTCAATGGGTGTTTATGTTTTCAACTGGAAGAAGCTCCGCCAGTATCTTATCGAGGATGAGGCAAAGGAAGGCTCGAGCAATGACTTCGGTCATGACCTCATTCCCGCCATGCATGAAAACGGCGAGAGAATGTTTGCATATCAGTTCGACGGCTACTGGAAGGATGTAGGAACCATCAACAGCCTCTGGGATGCAAACCTTGACCTTCTCAATCCCAAGGTTGACCTCAACCTTGATGATGACAGCTGGAAGATTTATTCAAGATCTCCTGCTGCACCGCCTCATTATATCGGCGAAAATGCAAAAATCGAGTCCTCGATGATAACAGAGGGCTGTGATATAGAGGGTACACTTGATTTCTCCGTTCTTTTTGCAAATGTTATCGTTGAAGAGGGCGCAGAGGTTAAATATTCAATCGTTATGCCCGGCACGGTTATCAAAAAGGGCGCGGTTGTCCAGTATTCGATAGTTGCCGAAAACGCGGTTATCGAAGAGGGCGCAGTTGTCGGCGAAAGCCCCGAAAATATGGCTGATGTAAATGACTGGGGCGTTGCCGTTATCGGAAACGGCGTAACTATCGGCAAGGGTGCAAAGGTTGCGCCAAAGGCAATGGTTGACGAAGATATGGGAGGTGCTGAATAATGGCTGCAAAGAATGTTCTCGGTATTATTTTCTCAAATGCATATGATGAGGTTCTGCCCGAGCTTACAGCTCTTCGCACAATGGGCTCCGTTCCGTTTGCAGGCCGTTACCGCCTTATCGACTTCCAGCTTTCAAACATGGTTAATGCAGGCATTCCTCAGGTTGGTGTTATCACAAAGAGCAACTATCGCTCGCTCATGGACCATGTCGGCAACGGAAAGCCCTGGGATCTTTCAAGAAAAAGAGGCGGCATGACCATTCTGCCTCCGTTCAACACCCCCGAAACAGGCATGTTCAAGGGCAAGGCAGATTCTCTTTTCGGTTCAATTGATTATATAAGCAGCTCCGATAAGGATTATGTTGTTCTTGCAGACTGCAATGTTATCTGCAATGTTGATTATGACAGCCTTGTCAAGGCTCATATCGCAAAGAATGCCGATGTCACAATCGCTTATGCAAACGGAATTCCGCCCTCAATCAATTCGGCAACAGAGCTTACAATTGACGAAAACGGCAGAATTATTGATGACAGATATGTTGACTGCTACAGCAGCAATGTCAACTATTCGCTTAAAATCATGGTTATCGGCAGAACACTGCTTGAACGCCTTCTCCATGAGGCACACAGCTCAAGAATTGACGATTTTGAAACAATTATCATAAAGAATCTCGGCTTCCTCGGAATTTACGGCTATGAGGTCAAGGGCTTCGTCAGAACTCTTGAATCGCTTCGCAGCTATTATGAGGTAAGCATGGAGCTTCTCAATCCCGTAAACAGAAAGGCTCTTTTTGCAAGCCCTGTTTACACCAAGGTCAGAGACCAGTTCCCCGCAGTTTACGGCATCAGCGCAAAGGTAAAGAATTCTCTTATTGCTGACGGCTGTAAGATTGACGGCGAGGTTGAAAACTGCATTCTTTTCAGAGGCGTTACGGTTGCAAAGGGCGCAAAGCTGAAGAACTGTATCGTTATGCAGGATACCTATATCGGAGATAACTCCGAAATCGAATGCGTTATTGCCGATAAGGCTGTTGTTGTCAAGCCCAACAAGAAGCTTTGCGGTGCATCCAATTATCCCGTTTATATCGGCAAGGGAATCGTTATCTGATATTGCCGATGACTATATCCGCTGTCATGCGATGCGGTTCGGAAAGGTTTTAAAGCTATGTCTACGAAAAACATTTTCACAGGTCTTGTTGTTTTGCTTGCGATGCTGATGGTTGTTGCGGTTCTGCTTGCAACGGGCGTTATCGGCAACAAGGAAGATGAACAGCCGACAGTTATTGAAACTGCCATTATAGAAGCGAGCGAAACAAATGCTCTTGGCGATATCATCTATTACACGATGGTGTCGGAATATGCAAGACCGGGCGTTTCGTCCGACCATACCTATAAAAGAACAACAGGACGCCCGACAACTGAATCGCCTTACGCAGAGGTTGACAGCAATGTTTATGTTACGAATGAGGACGGCAGCCCCGTCTACGGCGATGACGGAAAGCCTGTTACCGCTGTTGTTAAGGTTACGGTTGATAAAAACAGCCTGACAACCGACGCTCCTGCTGTCCCTGAAACATTTTATCATCAGGTGACGGATGAACACGGCGCACCGGTGTTTGACGAAAACGGACAGCCCGTAACCGAAGCTGTTGTTATCGAGCCTACCGCAGAGGTGACAACAGACAGATGGGCGGAGGAGTCGCGTGCTGACAACGGTTTTCTGCCTGATATTGATATTCAGATCGGCAGAGACGATGCTCTTGCCAATAACATCATTGACCAGATAAACAGTGACCGCGAAAGCATCGGAGGCAGAGCTGCTCTTGCTGCCGAGCTTAACGGTGTTGCAAGGCAGGACAGCGCTTTCAGTGCAATGCCGGGGTATACCGACAGAGTTTCCGGCAGAGGAATGACATTCGTTACTTCTTACGGCGGCTCGCAGCTTTATGCTGATATTGCAAAAGCAATGAGCGGAAGAATTCACAGCGATTCCGCAACCAAAATCGGCGTCGGCGTTTCAAAATCCGGCGGAAAATATTACACAACGGTAATTATTGAATAAAGTGACGGAAATCATTCCGTAAACACACTTCCAAAAGAAAGGTAGCGATTATATGAAAATTTTATACGCGTCAAGCGAAGCTCTGCCTTTCGCAGCCAGCGGCGGACTTGCAGATGTTGCAGGTTCTCTTCCTCAGGCTCTTAAGAGACGCAGAGTTGACTGCAGAGTAGTTATGCCTCTCTACGGTACGGTTAAAGAGGAGCTGCGCGCTTCAATGAAATTTGTAACCAGCATAATGGTTCCCGTTTCATGGCGCAGACAGTATTGCGGCGTTTTTGAAGCAAAAGCCGGCGGCGTAACCTATTATCTTATTGATAACGAATATTATTTCAAGAGAAACACCCTTTATGGTCACTATGATGACGGTGAACGCTATGCGTTCTTCTCAAGAGCAGTTCTTGAAATTCTTCCTCATATTGATTTCAAGCCCGATATTATCCACTGCAATGACTGGCAGAGCTCCCTTGTGCCCGTTTACTATACAACGATTTACGGACCGAAAGAGGGCTACACAGGCATCAAAACAATCATAACCATTCATAACATTCAGTATCAGGGTAAATACGGCAAAGAAATTCTCGGCGATGTTTTCGGTCTCGGCGAAGAAGCTCTTCCCCTTGTTGAATTCGGCGATTGCATCAACCTCATGAAGGGTGCAATTGAATGCGCAAACAAGGTCACAACCGTAAGCAATACTTATGCCGGCGAAATTCTCGATCCCTGGTTCAGCCACGGTCTTGATCCGATTCTCAAAGAGAGAAGCTATAAGCTCAGCGGTATTCTTAACGGTATAGACACAAAGAATTACGATCCCGAAACCGATAAGGATATCTTCTTCAACTATTCCGCAAAAGAACCTGAAAACAAAGCAAAGAATAAGGCTGCGCTTCAGGAGCTGCTCGGTCTTCCCGTAAAGGAGGATACTCCTGTTATCGGTATTGTTTCCAGACTTGTTTCTCACAAGGGTTTTGACCTCATCAAGCGTGTAATGTGGGAGGTCCTTGAAACAACGGATGTTCAGCTTGCCGTTCTCGGTTCTGGTGACTGGGAATATGAATCCTTCTTCAAGGAGCTTGCTGCCGCATTCCCCGAGAAAGTGGGTCTGCGTTTAGGCTTTGTTCCCGATATGGCAAGAAAAATCTATGCAGGCAGCGATCTGTTCCTCATGCCTTCAAAGAGTGAGCCCTGCGGTCTTTCACAGATGGTTGCTCTTCGCTATGGCACCATTCCCATCGTCAGGGAAACAGGCGGCCTTAAGGATACGATTACCGACTGCGGTGACGGCAAGGGTAACGGCTTCACATTCAAGAGCTATGATGCCTATGACATGCTCGATGCAATAAGAAGATCCCTCGCCGCATATTCGGACAAGGCTCTTTGGGCAAAGCTTGTCAAGAGAGCGCTCAAATGCGACAACAGCTGGGGCAAATCCGCAAAAGAGTATATTGCTCTTTATGAGGAGCTTCTCGCTGAATAAAGAGAAAACAAAAAGCCGTCGGGAAACCGACGGCTCTGACTTCTTCTCTGAGATTATTTTACATATTTTGAGGGAACGGGCGGAGTTTTTAATGTGCAGTCATTGACTATGTATTCTTCTGCGGCATCCACAAGGGTTTTGACAGCCGCGGGAACAGGCGAATCGGGAATCGGATTTTTGTTTTTTGATGTTGCCCGTGCCGCTTCTGCAGCGTGTTCAATGATGCTCATATAAACCGATGAGTTGCAGATTGAACCGTCGGAATATGCTCTGCCTGCCCAGTTTTTCGGCAGGTTGCCTGCGGCTGACTGAGCGAGAATAAGCTTATAAATCTCAATTGCCATAATCATATCGAGCTTGATTCCGCCGAGAGAATTATTCTTTTTCATATAGTCGCTGAGAGTAAGACCTGCTTTTACAAAAGTGCTTATTGACGGGCTGGTATCGTTGTTTTCGCTTTCAGCAAGCTCGTCGAGACCTCCGCGATAATTTCTTGAGGTAGTTCTGCCCAGAAGAAAATCGCAGGTCACACCGTAAAAATCCGCAACCTTTATCAGAAAACTCTGACCGCATTCGCGGATTCCTTTTTCGTAATGAGAAAGAAGAGCCTGAGAAATGCCGAGCTTTGCAGCAGCCTCTTTCTGGCTCATACCGCGTTCTTTTCTGAGTTCGCAAAGAATTATCGGAAATGTTCTTTCCATATTCCGTCACCTCATTATGAATTGTTATATTTAGTATACATCTTTTTATACAGTTTGTATATTGGTAATTTTACACAGAAAATCTTTTTGGTTTTTGGAGGAAAAATGAAGTCCTATACCATCCATTTTATCCGTAATGCTCTTACCGACGAAAATCTTGAGGGCAGATATATCGGTCATACCGATGTTGAAATAAGCGCCGAGGGCTGCGAGCAGCTTCTCGAAATGAAAAGAGAGCTTGTTTTTCCGCCCGTTGATGCGGTTTTTACAAGTCCGCTCAAACGCTGCGTTAAAACTGCAGAAATTCTTTATCCCGACAACAAACCCATTATAATTGAGGGTTTAATCGAATATAACTTCGGCGAGTTTGAAAACAAAACTGCCGAAGAGCTTGAAAAAAGCCCCGTTTTTCCGCGCTGGCTTGCAGGCGAAAGGGGAGTAGCGCCTCCTTTCGGAGAAAGCAACGAGGAATTCGGAAAAAGAGTTTGCGAAACCTTTGAGAAAATTGCCGAAGGTCTGATGAAAACGGGAACAACCTCTGCCGCAATTGTTACTCACGGCGGAGTTATCATGTCGATTCTTGCGGCTTACGGTATTCCCGAATATCCGATGCACGAATGGCTGACTCCCAACGGCTGCGGCTTTACGGTTAAGGTCAATCCGTCGCTTTGGATGAGGGCGAAGAAGTTTGAGGTTTTCAGCGAGTTCCCCTATGAAAGAGAAGAATTACCTGATTGAGGTGCGATATGAATAAATTCAGTATTGAAAAAGACGGCTTTTATCTGAACGGCGAACCGTTCAGGGTTATTGCGGGCGCAATTCATTATTTCAGAGTTCCTGCCGAATATTGGAGAGACAGGCTTATCAAGCTTAAGGCGTGCGGCTTCAACACGGTGGAAACCTATGTTGCATGGAATCTTCATGAAATGCAGGAGGGCGTTTTTGATTATTCGGATATGCTGGATATCGAAAAGTTCCTTGATATCGCGGCAGAACTCGGACTCTATGCCATTGTAAGACCCGGTCCCTATATCTGTTCCGAGTGGGATTTTGGCGGTCTGCCCTGGTGGCTTCTTAAAAATGATGAGCTTCAGCTTCGCTGTATGGAAGAAAATTATATTGCGGCGGTTGACCGTTTCTTTGATGATTTTATTCCCAGAATTGCAAAGCATCAGATAACTGAGGGCGGCAATGTCATTCTTGTTCAGGTTGAAAACGAATACGGCAGCTACGGCGATGACAGCGAATATATCCGCTATCTTGCAAAAGGGCTTGAAGAGAGAGGAATCACCGTTCCGCTGTTCACCTCTGACGGCGCGGAATACCAGATGCTTACGGGCGGAACCGTTCCCGAAATACACAAGACTGCCAATTTCGGTTCGAGAGCCAAGGAGCAGTTTGCCCGCCTGAGAGAATATCAGCCCGACGGACCTCTCATGTGTACCGAATTCTGGAACGGATGGTTTGACCACTGGACTGAAAACCACCACAGCCGCGATCCCGAGGATGCCGCAAAGGCTCTTGACGAGATTCTTGAGCTTGGAGGAAGTGTCTCGGCATATATGTTCCATGGCGGAACAAACTTCGGCTATATGAACGGCGCAAACAGGTATGATTTTTATGAGCCGACGGTTTCAAGCTATGACGATGACGCTCCTGTAAATGAATACGGAGATCCCACCGAAAAATACTTTAAAATACGCGATGTTATCTCGAAATATGCTCCCATTCCCGATGTTGAGCTGCCTGCGCCCGTTAAGAGAATGAAATACGGCGAGGTAAAGCTTACTCAATCCGCGAAGCTTTTCGATGTGCTTGATTCGCTCAGCATTCCCGTTGAAACCGTTACTCCCAAAACAATGGAAAAGCTCGGTCAGGGCTACGGATATGTGCTTTACAAGGCTCATGTCAGAGGTCCGCGTGAGGAACAGCCCGTAAGACTTCAGGAGGTTCACGACAGAGGCTATATTTACCTTGACGGAAAGTTTGTCGGCATTCAGTACAGAAACGACAGCAAACCGCAGTGCAGGATAAGCATTCCTGCAGAGGGCGCAGAGCTTGCCGTTCTTGTTGAAAACATGGGCAGGGTCAATTACGGTGCGCACCTCAGAGACTGCAAGGGTATAACCGAGGGAATCGGCTTCGGCAATAACTTTGTTTATCACTGGCAGAATTATACTCTGCCGTTTGACGATATTTCAAAGGTGACCTTCAAAGACGGTGTTGATGTATTTGACGGAACACCCGTACTTCTTAAAGGCGAGATTGAAATTGACGAATGCTGCGATACATTTGTTAAGCTCCCGACTTTCAGAAAGGGAATAATTATTGTTAACGGAAGAGTTATTTCAAGGCATTGGGAGGTCGGACCGCAGAGGTCGGCATATCTTCCTGCGCCTTTCCTGAGAAAGGGTAAAAATGAAATCGTCATTTTTGAAACAGAGGGATATGAAACTCCTATCGCTGTTCTTGATGATGAACCCGATATAGGATAATAAATTGGCAGATTATAAAGCAAAAGCCGCAGGTTTTCACCTGCGGCTTTTGCTTCATCCTTCTATAAGCCGGTGCTGCAAAACAGCAAAAAGCGGATTGCGCCGAAAAACGCAATCCGCCAAAAAGCCAATCTGCCTCTGAAAACAGAGGTGCAATCTTTGTCCTTTTGCCTGAGAGATTAACGCTTTGCGCTTTGCCCCTTCGGCACTCAATTTAATGAGCTTCTCCAAAGTCCTATCAGCTTGCAGTCTGTTTTACCTGAGAGCGTTACTCCTTCGGTTGCCTGAGATGCATTTCCTGCAAGCATCGTTTAGGGTTATTCGTTTTTTATCATTATATCACATTGCTTTGAAATATGCAATATAATTTTCTGTAACCGAAAAAATTAATAGTTTTCTGCGTGAATTTCAAAATATGCCTTGGGATGATCGCAAACGGGGCATACCTCGGGAGCTTTTGTGCCAACAACGATGTGACCGCAGTTGCGGCATTCCCAGACCTTGACCTCGCTCTTTTCGAATACCTGAGCGGTTTCAACGTTGTGAAGAAGTGCGCGGTAACGCTCCTCATGCTTCTTTTCAATAGCAGCAACCATGCGGAACTTTTCAGCAAGCTCATGGAAACCTTCTGCATCGGCTGTTTCGGCAAAGCCTGCATACATATCTGTCCACTCATAGTTTTCGCCGTTTGCAGCGTCAACAAGGTTTTCGGCTGTGTTGCCGATGCCGTTGAGCTCTTTGAACCACATCTTTGCGTGTTCTTTTTCGTTGTCAGCAGTTTTGAGGAAGAGAGCAGCTATCTGCTCAAAGCCCTCTTTCTTTGCCTTTGAAGCAAAATAAGTGTATTTGTTTCTTGCCTGAGATTCGCCTGCAAATGCAGCTTCAAGATTCTTTTCTGTCTGTGTGCCTGCATATTTGGAAGCCTTTGCTTCAGCGATGATTTCAAGCTTGTCACCGCTTACGCCGCATTTGGGGCAGATTGCCACCGAGCCTTTGGGTGCTTCAAAAACTTCACCGCATACCTTGCACTTATACTTAATCATGTTTGTTTCCTCCTTAATAAGTTCGTTTGTATTATTTGTTTCAATATCAATGGGTTCAAAGTCAGATGCGGGGTGCTTGCAGAGAGGGCATACGAAATCTTCGGGAAGCTCATCGCCCTCGTAAACATATCCGCAGATTTTGCATACGAAGCCTTTCTTTTTGGGCTTTTCGGGCTTCGGCTTGATGTTTGCGTGATAGTAGGCGTATGTCACACTTTCGCCGTTTCCGAGAACTTCAGCATCGGTAACGGAGCAGATGAACATGCCGTGTGTATCAAGGTCAACATACTGCTCAACCTTAAGGGAAATATATGCGTTTGTGTTTTCCTCAAGAACAGCAAGACCGTTTGATGAACGCTTGACGTCAATACCATCAAATTTGTTTGTGTCTCTGCCGCTTCTGAAGCCGTAGTTCTGAAAAACAGAGAAAGGTGCGCTTTCGGTCAGACAGTTGACATTCATAATCCCGCTGTTCATGACGGTGTCATGAGAATAGTTTGCTTTGTTGATTGCAACGGCAACTCTGGCAGGTGTGCTTGTAAGCTGCATGACGGTGTTGCAGATAAAGCCGTTGTCTTTTTTGCCGTCGTTCGAGGTTACAACATAAAGACCGTAGCCTATTTTAAAAAGAGCGGTCATGTCAGGCATTTTTATTCTCCTTTCATAAGATTATATCAATATTATGCCAATATTATAATCCAAAATTCACCGCTTGTCAACACAATAATGATAACCATTATTAATTTTGTGAAATAAAATGCACCGACAGCTATATCGGTGCATTTTTTTACAGTTTTATTATCAGATAAGACCCTGAGCCATCATTGCATCAGCAACCTTGATGAAGCCTGCGATGTTTGCGCCTGCAACAAGGTCGTAGCCGAGACCGTACTGCTCTGCAGCAAAAGCAGAGTTGTCATGAATATCCTTCATGATCTGCTTGAGCTTTGTATCGACTTCTTCAGCTGTCCAGCTGTATCTCATTGAGTTCTGGCTCATTTCAAGAGCGGAAACCGCAACTCCGCCTGCGTTAACAGCCTTTGAGGGAGCAACAGCTCTGCAGTTAGCCTTAAGATATGCAAGAGCATCGTTTGTTGTGGGCATGTTAGCAACTTCGATGTAATAGGGGAGACCGTTTGCAACGAGCTTTTCAGCCTGCTCCATGTCAATTTCGTTCTGGGTTGCGCAGGGCATTGCAACATCAACCTTAACGCCCCAGGGCTTCTCGCCGGGGAAGAATTCAGCGCCGAATTTATCAGCATAATCCTGAACCTTATCTCTGCCTGAAGCTCTCATCTCGAGCATATAGTCAATCTTTTCAAGGGTATTGATGCCGTCTGCATCATAAACATAACCGTCGGGGCCGGAGATTGTAACAACCTTACCGCCGAGCTCGGTAATCTTTTTAACTGCGCCCCATGCAACATTGCCGAAGCCTGAAACAGCAAAGGTCTTGCCCTTGATTTCTTCCCCAAAATGCTTGAGCATTTCAACTGCATAGTAGGTTGCGCCGAAGCCTGTTGCTTCGGGTCTGATGAGAGATCCGCCGTAGGGGATGCCCTTGCCAGTGAGAACACCGTTTTCGAATGTGCCCTTGATGCGTTTATACTGACCGTAAAGGTAGCCGATTTCTCTGCCGCCAACGCCGATATCACCCGCGGGAACGTCGATGTCAGGACCGATGTGTCTGTAAAGCTCTGTCATGAAAGCCTGGCAGAAACGCATGATTTCAGCGTCGCTCTTACCTCTGGGGTCAAAATCGGAGCCGCCTTTTGCGCCGCCGATGGGGAGACCTGTGAGGCTGTTTTTGAAAGTCTGCTCAAAGCCGAGGAACTTCATGATGCCTGTATATACTGAGGGATGGAAACGCAGACCGCCCTTGTAAGGACCGATTGCGCCGTTGAACTGAACTCTGTAGCCTCTGTTAACATTGACTTTGCCTGCATCGTCAACCCATGTAACTCTGAAAGAAATCTGTCTTTCAGGTTCAACGATTCTTTCAAGAAGAGCAAACTTTTCGTATTCGGGATGCTGATCGATAACGGGTTCGAGAGATTCAAGAACTTCGGTTACGGTCTGCACGAATTCGGGTTCGGTTGCATTCTTTCTTGCAACTTCGTCAATAACTCTTTTAATGTAACTCATAAAAATATACTCCTTCTGTGCCGCAATAACGGGAACGCTTTTGCGCTCAGGCAAAGCGGAAAAAATTACTGATTAAGCTATGTCTTTACGGTGGCGAATATACCGCTAAGCCATATCAATTCAGATATATCGTCCGAATTGTACACTATTTTAAACCATTAAAGCGATAAATGCAACCCCAATATTGAAAAATTTCATTTTTAAAAGCAATTTTGGCAAAATAGTATAATAAACTGACGGAATTGAAAAGAAAAATTCAAAAACTTTCATAAAAGAATGCAGCGATATATTCAGTCAATACCATAATATATTTTAGGCAACAGAAATAATAAATGTGAAAAAAATAAAAACCCACCCGAAAACGGGTGGGTTAAATGCATTCCGGCGAACTGAATTATTCAGCCTTGGGAGCCTCAACGGGGCAAGCGTCAGCGCAAGCGCCGCATTCGATGCAAGCATCAGCGTCGATAACGTACTTGCCGTCGCCTTCGGAAATAGCCTCAACGGGGCACTCTGCTGCGCAAGCGCCGCAGGAGATGCAAGCGTCGTCAATAATGTATGCCATTGGTGATCTTCCTCCTTATAATAAGTTCAACTTCATTGTATCACATAATTTTAAAATTGCAAGAGCTTTTTTAGGAAAATCAGCCCTCAATATCCTTTAATGCTTCAATTTCGGATTTATCAACCCTGATTTTGCCGTCTCTGACAGTTTTGACTTCTTTGCGGTTGAAGGCTTTGGGAGGAGCATCGGGGTTGTTGTGAAGCTGAACCTTGAGCATGCCTGTGAGAAGGCTTGTTTCGGTGACTGTTCCCGCACCCTCTTTTGTTTCAACAATTGCGCCCGGCTTGGGAGTAATTTTGAGAAGATGCTCATATGCGTTCTGCTCGTATTTGAGGCAGCACATAAGCCTGCCGCAAGCACCGCTGATTTTTGCAGGGTTAAGAGAAAGCCCCTGTTCTTTTGCCATTTTGATTGAAACGGGCTGGAATTCGCCAAGGAAGCTTCCGCAGCAGAAGGGTCTGCCGCAGATACCGAGACCGCCGAGCATTTTGGATTCATCGCGAACGCCGATCTGACGAAGCTCGATTCTTGTTCTGAAAACACCTGCGAGGTCTTTGACAAGCTCTCTGAAGTCAACTCTGCCGTCGGCGGTGAAATAGAAAAGAATCTTTCCGCCGTCAAAAGTATATTCAACATCAACAAGCTTCATTTCAAGGTTGTGGTTTGCAATTTTTTTCTGGCAAATTTCAAAAGCTTCGCGCTCTTTTTTCTTGTTTTCCGCAACAGTTGCGATATCTTCTTCGGTTGCGGTGCGGATAAGCTTTTTAAGAGGCTTCACGATTTCTTCATCGCTGATTTCTCTGTTATCCATTGCAACCTCGCCGCACTCAATGCCGCGAACGGTTTCAACGATAACCTTTTCGCCCTTTCTGAGAGTGTGACCGTCGGGATCGAAATAATATACCTTGCCCACTTCTTTGAAGCGGACACCAATAACTTCTGCCATAAAAACCTCCGATAAATTTATTTTGAAACGGCTCTGCGCAGGGTTGTGCAAAGCGCGGTAAGCATCAGATTATGATTTGCATTCATTCTTGTTGACTCCATGAGTCTGTCGCAAGCTTCGATAAGGTCGGGAAGCGCGCGCCTGCTGAGCTTTCTTGCAAGCTCTTCGGGGAGAGAACCGAATTCGCCGCTGTTTTCGGGAGCACCGAATTTTTCTCTCAATGCCGCTGCAAATATTTCCTGAATTACGGGCAGCGAAGCTTTGAGAAGCTTTGCGTCTTTTTCAAAAACCGCTGCGGCTCTGACAATCTCGATATCGTCGATTGCAGTAACAGCTCTTGCAATTTCCGTTGCCGCGGCAACGGCGGCAGCTCTGTTTTCAATATCGTCATCGTTTTTGGCTTCGCCGATGGTAAAAACGGTTGCTCTTGAAAGCACTGTCGGCAAAAAGCCCGATTTTGAAGAACAAAGCATGATGAAGTTGACATATGAAGGCGGCTCTTCAAGGATTTTGAGGATCGCGTTCTGCCCCTCGTTGCCCATTGTGTGAGCATTTTCAAGGATAAAAACTTTTTTGTCTGCTTCGTTCGGGATTATATAAGCATTGCTTCTGATATCCCTGACATAGTCAACCTTGAATGCTCTCGGTTTATCCTCTGCCGTATAAAAAGGGATATCCGCATGGGAATCTGCCGCGGCTTTTTTGCAATGGGAGCATATGCCGCAGGGAGCCTGAGCCTTTCCTGCAGAGCAAACAAGTGCCGCCGCAAGCTTTTTGGCAAGAGACAGCCTTTCGGTTGCGGTGCCGCCTTCGAGAATAACCGCATGCGGAAAGCGTCCCGAGGCAAGCATTGCCATGAGATTTTTTTCGAGCGGATTATTCAGATCAAAAGCCGTTATGCTCATATTTTCACCCTATAATTGAAAGATTGCGGTCTGTAACTTTTTTGCCTCTCCATGCATATGCTCTGCCATTATGATTTGTTTCGGCTGTAAGAACGGAAACAGGAGAGAGAAGAAACTCTTCGATTACGGTAGTTGCGGCGTTTTTGTTCATGGGGCAGACATCCTGACAAATATCGCAGCCCCAGACGCAGCCGCATTTTATCATAAGCTCTTTCTCTTTATCGGAAAGCTCGCCCTTTTTCTGAGTTATGGCGGAAACGCATTTCTTTTCGTCGAAGCCAACGGAGGACAATGCACCGGAGGGACATGCCGAAAAGCATCTGCCGCAGTCAATGCAGCTGCGGACACTGCGGTTTTCCGTTTCCAACTCAAGGTCGGTGACGATTTCTCCGATAAAAACATAGGAGCCGTATTTTTCGGTTATGAGAAGTGTGTTTTTTCCCTGAATGCCGAGACCTGCATTCAGAGCAGCCCTGACCTCAGGGATGGGGGAGTTATCAGCGAATGCGGCAAAGGTGTTTTCGGGAAAAAGCTCCGAAAGCTCTGCGCACGCCGCCTGAAGTCTGTTGATTGCAACATCGTGATAATCCGTAACAACGGCGTATTTTGAGATGTTGGAATTTTTATAATTTTCTTCGGGGAGAAGGTAGGGGAAGCAGGCAACGAGAACGGTTTTTGCGTTCTTCGGAAGCCTTGATTTTGCTCTGCAATCAATGAGAGAGTCCTCGATATCCGCAAAGCGGCATGTTCCCCATAAGGGCGAAACGGAGTCCATTATTCTCTTGATATCCGTAAAATCACCCCGATCAGACCATCTGAGAAATTGCTATCATGACAGGCATTGTCAGAATTGAAATGAAGCTGACAATCGCAACCGTCTGGGAGGCAAGTCCCGTATCTCTGCCGTATTTGGCGGCAAAAAGAGCGGTGTTGCTGGCGCTCGGTGCGCTTGCGGGAACCATGACGGAGCCGAGAAGAATTCCTCCGATTCCGAGAAGCTTAAAAAGGATAAGCAGAATGGCAGGTGTGATAAGCAGCTTGACTGCCGCAACGCAATAAATCCGCCATTCTTTGAAAATTGATTTAAAGCTTGTATTGGCAATATAGGTTCCGAAAATCAGCATCGCAAGCGGACTGTTGAGGCTTGCAACATAGCCTATCGGAGCAGAAATCATTTTCGGCATCTCAACATCAAGAAGGAAAAGAGGCATGCCGATAAGAACGGAGATTATTCCCGGGTTGAGTATCAGCTTTTTCAGATCGAATTTCTGCTTTTCTTCCATACCCTTTGTCATAACATGTATGCCGTGGGTGAAGCTGAATATCTGGAAGGAGATAACGATTGCCGAACAGTAGAAAACGCCTTCGTCGCCGAAAAGTGCGTTCGCAAGAGGCAATCCCATATAGCCGCAGTTGCCGTAGCAGCTTGCGTATTTGAAAATTGCCGCTTTGTCTTTGGGACAGCGGTTAAAAATAAGCGGAGCAACAACCACCGATAATCCGTGAAGCAGAAAACCGCAGCCGAGGGCAAGAAACAGCCCCTTGATGGTTTCGCGGTTGTATTCAAGGTTGAGAAAGCTTTCGATAATAACAGCAGGTGTTACGATATAAAAAAGCAGGTCAGTACATTTTTTTGCTGTTTTTTCGGTGAAAAGACCTGCCTTGTCGGTTATGAATCCGACGGCGGCGATAAGATAGAGAATGATAACCTGCTCGCCGGCAAGAAGCATATTTTTAACAAACATTGTTTATTCCTCGGTTTCGGTAACTGTTTCCTCTGAAGCTGTTTCTTCGGCAGCGCAGGTTTCGCCCTTAACCGTAACTCTTGTGAATACGGTTGCGATTATAAAGAGTGCCACCGCAAAATCGGAATATTCGATAACTGACTGCGAGTAGATAACATCTGCGCTTCCCGTGATGCTGAGAATCAGGCGGGGGATAAATGTAACAAGAGCCATAAGTGCGGCAGGAAGACCGTAAGCGGCAAGCTTCCATTTGCAGTCACTTTCGTTGACTTTTGAATTGCACTGTGCAAATGCCATAAAGAACATTATCATGAAAACAAGCATTACCATTTCAAAGAGAAGCTCCGAAACGCGGATATAGCTGATTGTTCTCATAAATCTGGAGATCATTCTGAGCATGCTCCATAAAACGGGGGAAAGAGAAATGATTCTGAATTCCGTTCCCGAGGTTTTGCCGCTTAAAGAGCCGATGCAGAGGATAACAAAATAGATTGCCGACAAGAGAGAAAATGCCATCTGAATGAGAATGACATAAAATGATGTGCGTTCGGGAGAAACATCGGTGCTTCCGATGCTGAATCTGAATGCTCCTGCAATATCAAGGCAAGTGAACAGATCTATAATCAGGCATGCCGCCACAAGACCCGAAACAATTCCGAAAGCAGGTCTTTTTGTGCTTTCAAGGGAATAATCAAGGGTTTTGCGCTTTGCTGCACCGACAGCTATAATTGCCGCAACCGCAAGAATAAGAACGGCATAAAGAGCATAAACGCTCCAGCTGTTTTCAGCGAAGAAGCCTGTTGCGGGTTCAAGAATTTTTCCGACGTACTGATAAATTCTCAGCGGAAGAGCAAGCACAACCGCGGCGATGAATATTATGTTTCCGATGCCGAAGCCGGAGTTCATGATTTTGTTTTTCATATTGAAAAATTACCTCTTTTGTTAGCGTGACGAAAATAATCCTAACCGTGTTTTTTGTCGGATTATTTTCGGCACTTCTTTGTTAAAATACTCGTAAATCTGACGCCTTTCAAATCCGAAACCACAAAAAGCGATGAAAAGACTCGCTTTCAGGCAGGTTCGGATTATGCTCGGCACGCTATGGAGTTATCAGCGCTTGTCAATGGGGATATAGTCGTTGACAATGTTTATGTTTTTGTAAGCAGGGCGGATAATCTTTCCTCCCGTGAGGATTTCTTCGATTCTGTGAGCCGACCAGCCCGCAACTCTTGCAGCCGTAAATATGGGGGTGAAAAGATCGGGCGGAATATCAAGCATCTTATAAACAAGACCCGAATAGAGGTCAACGTTGGCGCACATGACCTTGTTAACGCCCTTTACTTCGGCGAAAATTTCGGGTGTAAGTCTTTCGATTGTGTCAAGAAGAATGAATTCCTTTTCGAATTCGGAGTTCAGCGCGAATTCCTTTGCCTTTGCCTTAAGGATTTTTGCTCTGGGGTCAGAGAGCGTATATACGGCGTGACCCATGCCGTAAACAAGACCTGAGCCGTCACCCTCTTCCTTGCGGATAATTTTTCTGATGAAATCGGCAACCTGACCTTCGTTTGTGATATCGGCAACGCCCTCGCAGAACTGATCAACCATTTCGGTAACCTTGATGTTTGCACCGCCGTGCTTGGGTCCTTTGAGTGCGCCGATGCCTGCTGCGATTGCGGAGTATGTATCTGTTCCGCTCGAGGTCAGAACTCTTGTGGCAAAGGTGGAGTTGTTACCGCCGCCGTGTTCGGCATGAACCATGAGGCATGTGTCGAGCAGCTTGGCTTCCTTGTCGGTGAAGTTTTTGTGCGAACGGATTGAGTTGAGAATTGTTTCAGCCGTTCTGTGAGCAGGATTTACCTGATGGATATACATGCTCTTGTGATAATAGTGTCTGCGCTTTACCTGATAGGAATAAGACATGATTGACGGAATCTGGGCAATTATGTTTATGCACTGGCGCAGAACATTTTCTATTGAAGTATCATCGGGGTTATTGTCATATGAATAAAGAGCAAGAACGGAACGCGAGATCTTGTTCATTATGTTGGGCGAGGGGGCTTTCATGATCATATCCTCGATGAAGCCGTCGGGGAGCTCGCGGCAGCTTGAAAGAATTGCGCAGAAATTATCAAGCTGATTTTTTGTGGGCAACGAGCCGAAAAGCAGAAGCCATACAACCTCTTCGAAGCCGAAGCGGTCATCGTCGATAACATTCTGAACTATTTCGCTCATGTCATAGCCTCTGAAATGAAGGCGGCCTTCGCAGGGAATTCTTTCACCGTCGTCGATAAGATAACCGCCGACAGAGCATACTCTTGAAATGCCTGCCATAACGCCTGTTCCGTCTGAATTTCTCAGACCTCTTTTAACGTTGAAGCGGTCAAAGTCGGTTGCCTCAATGTGGTTATATTTGCGTATCTGATCGCATAAATTTTTAATGTTTGTATCTGAAACTCTTGAATCTGTGCCGGACATATCGGGGAAACCTCTCTTTCTGGGGAATGCTACTATCTCCATTATATCATATAATTAGAATTATTATACACCCGTATGTTAACAAAAGTCAAGTGAACAATAAGTTAATAAAACGGGATGAAACACAGCGTTTTTTGTCTATAGACACAAACCCCGAACGGAGAAAACCGAAAGGATGATAATGCTTGAAAAAATATGCGATAACGGCGGCGGTGCTTTTTATTGTTATGTGCCTTTGTCCTCTGGCGGCTATGGGTACGGAGAAAAATAAAAGCTCCGACGGAAAAGAGCTGCCTGTTATTTCATACAGTGTTGCCGATAACACGGAATATATAACCGTTATGTCCTCTTCAACGGGGGATGTAAGCAAAATTGAGATGAAGGAATATCTTATCGGATGTGTTGCGGCGGAGATGCCTGCCAACTACCACGCGGAAGCGCTTAAAGCGCAGGCTGTTGCGAGCTACAGCTATGCAAAACGGATAACAGAGAAATCCTCAGATTATATCAGCGACAGTCCGCTGACGCATCAGGGTTATGTAAGCAGACAGGCGCGGATAGAAAAATGGGGAACGGATTTTGAAAAAAATGAGGTGGCAATATCGGCGGCTGTTGAAGCTGTTTACGGTTATATACTGACCTATGACGGAGAAACGGCGCTTGCCGTTTACCATTCCATCAGCTCGGGGCAGACTCAGTCAGCGCAGAGTCTGTGGGGAGAAGAAATTCCTTATCTGCAGAGTGTTACAAGTGCAGGCGATAAGCTTTCACCAGATTTCAGCGAAGAGAAAAGCTTTTCGGCAGAGGATTTTGCCCGAAGGCTCGGTGTTGATGCGTCGGGAGATGAATCGGAATGGGTGAAAAACTGTGAAACCGAAAACGGGTATGTTGTCAGCGCTGTTATATGCGGCAAGAAATTCAGCGGCAGCGAAATCAGGGAGGCGCTTGAGCTTCGCAGCAGCAGCTTTGAAATTTCGTGCGGCAAAGGAGAAATAACGGTTGTCTGCAAGGGACACGGGCATGGTGTAGGTATGAGCCAGTACGGCGCGGATTATATGGCGCGTCAGGGCAGCACATGGCAGGAAATTCTCAGCCATTATTATCCCGATACGGTTATTTCGGAAGAAAAAATCTGAAAATTTACATAAAATTCAAAAAATTAAAACAAAAATTCCAAGCACGGAAGCTATGATAATAACGCAAATTCTGTTAAGAAAAAATTCTGTTAAGAAAAGAGATGCGTTATGAAGAAAATTATTGCATTGGTTACGGCTGTACTTCTTGTCGCCGGCATGCTTTCGGGCTGCGGCAAAAATGAACCCGATTCACCTACGGAACCCCTCTCTTCGGCAGAGCAGACGGTTTATAACGGAACAAAAATCGGGCTTTCCGACAGCGGAATAACTGTTGACGGAAACGCTGTTTCATCAGACAGCACGCAGGCTGTGTATACGGCAAACGATATTGTATATTATGAGGCAGGTCATGATTTCAGATACGGTGAGGGAACCGAAAACGATGCCCACACCGAAGAAGAAGCGAAGGCTCATACCGTTGTGCATATCACCAGGGCAGGCGAATATGTTATCAGCGGTAAGCTTTCAAAAGGACAGATTGCGGTTGATCTCGGCGATGAAGCAGAGAATGATCCGAACGCAGTTGTAACGCTCATTCTCAACGGCGCGGATATAACATGCGAGGTTGCTCCTGCGGTTATTTTTTACAATGTCTATGAGTGCGGAGAAAAAGACACTGAAACAGCGGTAAAGGATGTTGATACAGGCGCGGCAGGCGCAAATGTCATCATTGCCGACGGAACCGAAAATACGGTTACAGGTTCATATGTTGCCCGCATATACAAGCCTGATACGGTTGTTCTCAACAGTGAGGGAACAGAGGTTGAGGATGCCAAAAAGCTCCATAAGTATGACGGCGCGTTTTATTCGAAGATGTCAATGAATATCGGCGGCGGCAAGGCAGGCAACGGTATTCTGAACATAAATGCGGAGAACGAGGGACTTGATTCCGAGCTTCATCTGACATTGAACGGCGGAAACATCAATATTGTTTCAGGTAACGACGGCATAAACACAAATGAGGACGGAGTTTCCGTAACAACCGTTAACGGCGGAAATCTCAGCATTGTTGTAAACGGAGAGACGGGCGAGGGCGACGGCATTGACTCCAACGGCTGGCTTGTCATCAACGGCGGAAGCGTTTTCGCTCAGGCATGTGCTTTCAGCGGCGATGCGGGAATAGATTCCGATATGGGTATTCATATCAACGGCGGCAAGGTTTTTGCAACGGGCAATATGCTGGACAGAATTTCTGACAGCGAGCAGACTTTTGCTGTTTTCACCTTTGCGGAGTCTCAGAATGGCGGCACCTATGCCCTTAATAATTCCAAGGATGAAACCGTAGCTGAAAAAACAGTAACAAACGGCTTCACCTATCTTATCGTTTCGGATGAAGCACTTTCAGAAGGCGAATATTCTCTTCTGAAAGACGGCGCAAAGCTTCAGGTTTCGGGCGCAGGCGGAATGGGCGGAAACAGAAATCCCATGGCGCTTCCTGACGGACAGGAAAGACCTGAAATTCCCGAGGGAATGAGCCGCCCAGAAGTCGGTCAGGGCAAATTTGAAGGCATGACTCCTCCCGAAATGCCCGAGGGAATGACAATGCCTGAAGGCATGACCCGTCCCGAAGGACAGGGAAGACCGCAGATGCCTGAGGGAATGACGCCTCCCGAAGGAATGGGAAATCCTTTCGGCGGAGCTGATGCCGATTATGCAGGCGCTTCGGATGTTTTTACGGTTAAAAACGGTGAAAACTATTTCACTGTTCTGAAATAATTGAAATAAAAAAAGAAACCGATGCAGAACCCTTTCGGGCAATGCATCGGTTATTTTTGTTTTAAGTTTTAAACTTCAGCGGTTTCTTTTTCAGCTTCATTGGATTCCGTTTTTTCTTCGTCTGCGGGAAGCTCAACCTTCTGCATCGAAACGCAGAGATTAATGATTGCCGAAGCAAGGAAAAGAGCTGCCGAAACATAAACTCCCCATGAGGGACCGCTCTGCCATGCAGAAGAGAGAGAACCTGCAGCCACCATATCGGAGAACCTTCCGAATGTGAACGAGCTTGCAAGCATCATACCGCTTGCGATAAGGTTCGTAAGGAAAAGACCCTTGCTGTTGAATTTTTTGAAGTTCAGAAGCAGGAACACAAGGCTGACAAGCAGCGAAAGCGCGCTGAGAACAACAAGAATCAGTGTTGCCGCAAGCATCTTCATCGAGTCGCCGATGATTGCGGAATTCATACCGTTGAAAATGCCCATAATATCAACGCCGCCGATGATTTCAAGAACGATTGTCAGCGCATTGAGGCTGAACTTCTGCTCAAAGAAAGGCATTGAAACCGCAAGTGTGCCGAGAGGTAAAAGGAAAGAGAAAAGAGGAAGCACGCTTACGGGGATTCTTGCGATGCGAAGCTTTGTTCCGATAAAAGAATATTTGAAGCGTCTGAGCGTTTCGCGGAGCTTTGCAAAAGCAATTTCTGCTTCAATTGCATCCTGCTCAAGGCGGTTTTCCCAGTCATAGTTTGCAATGTTTACACCGCATTTGGGGCATTCCGCTTTTATGTTCCAGATATGAAGCTTTACTCCGCACTTGGGACATTTGGCCATATTATCACCTTTTCATCCGATAATCGGTTATTTTTGTTTTCAGACATAATAATTCTATACTGAAAAAACTGCTGTGTCAAGGAATTTTTGACTTCTTTATTTCTGCCCGTAATATGCACCTGCGCCGTGCTTTCTGAAATAGTGCTTGTGCTGAATGAATTCGTTGGCAGGTTCTGCGTTCATGGTTCTGCTCAGATATGCCATTTTTGCAACCTCTTCAAGGATTGCGGAATTCTTTGCTGCATCAAAACCGTCTTTGCCCCATGTGAAAGGACCGTGTGAACGCACAAGCACTGCAGGAACGGCGTTATAGTCTATCTTTCTTGTCTCGAAGCATTCGGCGATAACCTTGCCTGTGTTCAGCTCATATTCGCCCTCAATTTCTTCCTTTGAAAGATCTCTTGTGCAGGGAACACTGCCGAAAGCGAAGTCGGCATGCGTTGTTCCGTATGCGGGAATATCCGAGGCTGCCTGCGCAAACGAAACCGCAAAGGTCGAGTGAGTATGTGCTACGCCGCCTATTTCAGGGAAGCGGCGGTAAAGCTCAAGGTGAGTGGGTGTGTCGGATGAGGGGTTGAGTCTGCCCTCAACCTTTTCGCCGTTGAGGTTCATAACAACCATGTCGTCAGCCGTGAGTTTTGCGTAGTCAACGCCCGAGGGCTTTATAACAACAAGTCCGCTTTTGCGGTCTATTGCCGAAACATTTCCCCATGTAAAAAGAACAAGGTTGTATTCTACGAGCTTGAGGTTTGCTTCGTAGACCTGATGTTTGAGTTGTTCAAGCATACTGTACGCTCCTTATATAAACAGTGATGTGATAACGGTTGAGTAAACCCTGGTCGGGTCTTTGATGAAATTGTGCTTGATGAGCTGTGCCTGCTCAAGGTCAGCGGCGTAAACGGTCAGCGCCATGAGGATGTTTCCTTTATGTGTTACTCTGAATGTAACATTGAAGCCGTTGTTTGCAGGCTCAATTTCAACTGTGTTTTCGCCCTCGCGCTTCTCCATGAGCTGAAGATTGATTGCATCGGAAAGAGCGGTTTCCTTGACCGAGCGCGGGATATCCTCTGAAAGCTCGGCAACCGCAAGCTTTCCCTTGGGTGTGATATAAAGCTTGCTTTCTGATTCGGCAAGGTTGCCGTTGGCGAGCAGCTCGTCAAGAGCCTGAGTTGATTCAAAATAGTTTGCAAGACCGTGAACCTGAAGAGCTTCGAGCATCATTTCGGAGCTGATAGGCTCTTTCAGACGGTTTACAATAAATGTGATGAGCACCTTTATCTGGGTGGTGTTGCGCAGTCCGCCCGGCTCAACGCCTGCCGAAAACGCATCAAACTCGCCGTTTTCGCTGATAGGATTGAAATTATTATCCATTTTTTACCTCCCTGCGTTCATTGAGTTCTCTGATAATGGCATCTTTCTTCTTGCCCGTGAAATCATTGAAGAACATCGGGATCGCGCACAGTGCAAGGCTGATTGCGGGAAGAATTGTAACCATGAAGAACATTCCGTTGAAAACCTGCTCGGGCTGGTCAAGAACCGGAACATCGTTTATCGGCTGAACAAAATGAACGGCTTCGAGAACAAAGCTTGTTATAAGGGTTGAAATTCCTGCGGTGAGCTTGCTGATGAATGTTTGCGAAGCGAAGCATACACCTTCGGAACGTCTGCCTGTTTTCCATTCCAGATAATCAACGCTGTCGGCAACCATAGCATAGGTGATAACGTTGAAAATGCCGAGGGGAAGACCTGCAACGGCAAGAATTGCAAGGAAAACATAGAAGTTTGCGTAGCCTGCAAAATACATTATTACATGAACAAGCGCGCCGAAAAGGGCAGACGAAATATATATTGCCTTGAGCGACATTTTTTTGCGCAGAACGGGCATAAGTACCATTGCAACCATCATGCCTGCACCGATTGCAACCGTCATCGCTGTCTGAACGGTTCCCTTGGGTATGATGCCCGAATCCTTGATGAGGTAGGTTGCGAGATAGCTGCCTGAGGTCTGAGCCATAAGCATTGCTGAACCGAGAACGCTTGCAGCAATAAGAAGAAGCAGAGGCTTGTTTTTGATGTAGGCGGAGACAATTTCGCCTGCGCTCACTTTTTCTTTTTCTTCAACAACTCTTTCTTTTGTGCCGAAGAATGCAAGAAGAGAAATCATTGAGCCGAAAACAGCAAAGATAAGTCCGCTTATAAAATAACCCTTTGTGTTTCCGAGTCCGTTGCGGAGAACGGGAACAAGCAGAGTGGGAACAATACCGCCGATGGTGCTGAATATTCTTGCGGTGGATATAAAGCGGTTTCTCTCATTTTCAAGGGGAGAAACAACAGCGCTCAGTCCCCAGAACGGAACATCCTGAATTGTGAAACAGATACCCCAGAGGATGTATGTAACTGCTGAATACGCAAGTCTGCCGCCGTAGCCGAAATCCGGAACATAAAAAAGAGCGGCTGTGGCTATCATGATAAGGAAAGGTGAAAACAGAAGATAGGGACGGAGTTTGCCGAATTTGGTTTTTGTTTTGTCGGCAATAATGCCCATGATGGGGTCGTTGGCCGCATCAAATATTCTTGCTGCAACGATGATTGCGCCTGCATGAACGGGACGCAGATTCATGGCATCCGTATAAAAAATGAGCAGGAAGGTGGACATAAGAGTATAAATCATACTTCTGCCGAATGCAGAGAAAGAAAACGAGAGGGTTTCGCTTGTTTTGAGATATTTCTTTTCGTTCATTATTTGTTTCTCCTTCTTCCTTTTATATCTTTCCGTTTGTTTCTGTTAGGGTTAATCGGTTTGCCGTATCTGCCTCTGTTTATGTATTCGGGCGTGAGGAAACGGTCTTTTGTTGCCCAAAGACCGCAGAGATTTGACCAGCCCTCGCAATAAAGCCAATAATAGGAAATGTTTTTCTCCCTGCGCATTCTGACAAGAGCGGGCACTCCGCACCAGATGAATGACGGAACAGCGATAACAAGCAGCCAGATGGGTCCTAAAATCATTGTCTGAACCGTATGACCGTATTCATGGATTTTCAGGTCATGCAGGTCATCGCCCGTTCTTTTTGCGTTGACAAAAATGAACATGCCGAGCGAAACACCGCCGAAATTCTTCCTGTCAATATAAGTTATCAGTGCATTGTGATACCATTCGCTTTTTGCGCCTCTTGCTTTATAGACAGCGAGCATGCAAAGACCGATAAGGTTCTGCGCAAGCCCGTAAGTGAACTGCCACAGATAAAAAAGAACGGATTTAATTATTTTCATAAAGTTCACCGCCGAAACATCTTTAATCACTATATAATAACATATTTTTCTTGCTTATGCAATGGGACATAAATAAGAAAAAATGAAAGAAAAACAAAAATAGTTCTTGTAAAAAGCCGTCGGATATGAGATAATACAAATCTATGGTTATATTTTAAAAAAACGAAAAATAGTAAGGAGAGTTTTCTATGACAGAAAAAAGAAGCAGCTTTACGGGCAAGATCGGTTTTGTTCTTGCTGCTGCAGGCTCTGCCGTAGGTCTTGGTAACATCTGGCGTTTCCCTTATCTTGCGGCTAAATACGGCGGCGGAATTTTCCTGCTGGTTTATCTTATTCTTGCCGTTACCTTCGGCTTTGCGCTCATGTGCGCCGAAATCGCAATCGGCAGAAAAACGGGACAGAGCGCGATCAACGCTTTCAAGTCTCTTGACAAAAGATTCGGCTTTGTCGGAATAATAGCATCGCTGATTCCTGCTATTATTCTTCCGTATTATTCGGTTATCGGCGGTTGGGTTACAAAATATCTTTCCGCATTTGTCGGCGGTGACGCGGCGGCATCGGCGGCGGATAATTATTTTACAGACTTCATTTCAAAACCCTTTGAACCGATAGGTTGGTTTCTTGTTTTTATGGGGTTGACAGCTCTTATTGTTCTTTTCGGCGTTGAAAAGGGCGTTGAAAAGGTCAGCAAAATCATGATGCCCGTTCTTGTTGTTCTGACAATCGGCATCGCGATTTATTCCGTAACGATTGACGGTGCAATGGCAGGCGTCAAATATTATTTGATGCCCGATTTCAGCAGATTCTCGGCAACAACCGTTCTTGCGGCTATGGGACAGCTTTTCTATTCGATGTCGCTTGCAATGGGTATTATGATTACCTACGGCTCATATATGAAAAAGGATGTTGTTCTTGAAAAATCCGTTCGTCAGATTGAGATTTTTGATACAGGCATTGCATTCCTTGCAGGTCTCATGATTATTCCCGCTGTTTTTGCTTTCTCGGGCGGAGACGAGGCGGCTCTCGGCAAAGGCCCGAGCCTTATGTTTATCACTCTTCCCAAGGTTTTCAACAGCATGCCTGCAGGAGCTGTTATCGGCGCGGCGTTCTTCCTGCTTGTTCTTTTTGCAGCCCTCACATCTTCAATCTCTCTTATGGAAACCGTTGTTTCCATTGTAAGGGATAAGTTCGGCTGGGGAAGAAAGGTTTCCTGCCTTGCCGTTTTCATTTTCTGCATTGTTCTCGGAATTCCCTCATCCCTCGGTTTCGGCATCTGGGATTTTGTCAGCGTTGCAGGTCTTTCGATTCTCGATATGTTCGATTTCGTCAGCAACAGCGTTCTTATGCCCATCGTTGCTTTCTTTACCTGCATTTTTGTGGGCTATGTTATCAAGCCGAAGGCACTGATAGAAGAAATCGAAATCGGCGCCCCCTTCAAGGCGAAAACGCTTTTCACGGTTGTTATCAAATATGTTGCACCCGTGTGCATTGTTCTTATTCTTATTTCATCGGTTCTCGATGTTCTCGGAATTGCAAAAATTTAACTTAAAGACCGCCCCCCGGGGCGGTCTTTTTATACCATGAAATGAATTCCGAACGCATGCGGCGCGCTGTGGAGACTGATTATGCTGCCGTTTTCGGCGGTGATTATTTTTCGGAATCCTGCCTTTCGGAGTTTTTTGGCGGCAGACTCAAGCTCCTCGCCGTCAATGCCCGAATGGTAGATAAAAACAGCGGATTTATCGGCGCACGGATATTTTTCAATCAGCCTCTCGGTGTATAATTCTCTTGAAGCCTTGGATTTACCTTTGAATTTTTCGAGGATTTCGATTTTTCCGTCAACCATACCTGCGCAGGGTCTGATTGAAAAAAGGCTTGCTCCCAGAGCGCTGAGAGATGAGCATCTGCCGCCAAGACGGAGAAACTCAACGCTGTCCAAAAGATAGGAGACTCTTACCTTCGGAATAAGAGCTTTCAGCTCGGTATAAATTTCTTCGGCGGATAAACCGTTGTCTCTCATTTCGCAGGCTTTGATAGCGAGCAGACCGATTCCGCCGCCGAGATTTTTTGTGTCGAGAACAAAAACATCGCCCGCTCTTGCCGAGGCGAGAACTGCATTTCTGTGGGTAGAAGAAAGCTCGCCGCAGAATGAGAGATGAATAACCGCTGCGCCGCTTCTGACAAAAGGTGCAAAAAAGTCAAGATATTCCGACGGTGAAACAGCTGAGGTTTTAGGTATAATACCCGTTCTTTCAACATAATCAAAAATCCATTTGCCGTTAATGTCAATTCCGTCACGCATGGCTTTTCTGTCGGCAATAACATACATAGGCATTATTTCTATGCCGTGTTCTTTTGCGAAATCCTGCGGCAGGTCTGCCGCACTGTCAACGCTTATAATAATCTTTTTCAAAAAAATCCCTCCGCAGTTAGTTTAACCGCAGAGGGATTCTTTATTTATCTTTTAAGATTGTCGATAAGGCTGAAAAGCTCCGTATAGAATTTCGGGGTTTTCATAGCCGCACCCGAGTCGAACGGAGCAAGACCGATAACCGTTCCGTGGTGTCCGTTGAGAGTGGGGGAAATGTTCCAGATGCCCTTCTCAACTTTTTTTGCTTCAAGCTCTCTCGCATCGTTTTCAAGATATATACCTTCTTCGGTGGCAGGCTTCTGCGCTGAAACAACGCTGACAAGACCGTCGTTTTCCTGCCATTTTTCGTCAATGACAATGCCGCCTGCCGTTGTTCCCGTATAGGTTCCCATGCCGAGGGCGGGAGCCTGAAGAACGATGAGCATATCGAGGGTGGGAGCCTGACCGCCGAGAAGATTTGCGTTGCGCGTTGCGCTGTATGCATAAGAGAAATAATAAACGCTTTCAACGGTTTTTATTGTGCTGTTGAGAGCCGCCGCACCGTCGGGAGAAAGGTCATATGCCGCATGGTCATTGCCCGAAGAAACAACCTTTTCTATTGATGCTTCAAGCGAGCTTCCGCTTGCCGAGCCCACGCCGAACTGATCAAGCATGAGGTCGTAAACCCCTTCAACGGGTTCTGCAACATTACCTGCAAGCATGCAGAACGAAATGAGAAGATCCGTTGTGCTGACAATATCGGGTGCCGAGAAAATGCTGCTCAGACCAAGGGTTGACAAAAGCGATTTGAGAATGGGCGAATCGTTCAGACCAAGCACGCTGAGACCTGAAAGAAGCGAGCCTGAATCGTTGAGAATTTCTGTCAGAGAGGAGCCGTTGTGAGGTGCGCAGAGAGTTGTTACGCTGAAAACCCAATCGCCCTTTCCGCCTTCAAAAAGAGGCGAAACCTCGCTGCCCGAAGCCGCTTTTTCCGCTTCGCTTCCGTATTCAAGAAGCGAGGTGAGAAGTCTTACCGTTGCACCGCCGAAGCTGTGGCCGACAAGGTTGATTCTCTGAAGCTGTCCGCCGTTGAGCTTTTCGCCCCAATCGGCAACAAGAGGCTGTGTATATGTTCTGCCGAACCGCTCGTGGTTATGTTCCTTTGAGTGCGCTTCGCCGTAGTCTACCTGTGTGCCCGTTAGCTGTGCATAAAGCTCGCAGGCTCTGTCCCATGCGCTTGAAACGGGACCTATGCTCGGGGTGTATACCTCATAGCCCTCTGCTCTGAGCTGGGCGGCAACGCTGCCCGAGGTTGAGCCCCAATAAG
>JAZPXO010000033.1:0-69386 GCA_045543735.1 Acutalibacteraceae bacterium | reverse complement strand
TGGGAGCTCTAATTGTCTTCCTAAGACCGCTTGGCCTCCGACTTACTGCCTCCCCTACGGCAAAAACATTATCGGCTTCAGCAACAGCGATGCTCACCATCCCGGAACAATCGACTCCTCCTTCAGCGTTTTCATGATGGAAGAGAACACAAGTCGGAGGCCAAGCGGTCTTAGGAAGACAATTAGAGCTCCCAACTCCTTGGCTCACAGAACGACATGGCTACGATCCGACTTCCCCTACGGCAAAAACATTATCGGCTTCAGCAACAGCGATGCTCACCATCCCGGAACAATCGACTCCTCCTTCAGCGTTTTCATGATGGAAGAGAACACCTCCGAAAACATTGAAGCAACTATGCAAAGCGGCGCATTCTTCGGCATAACAAGAAGACTCCGCGCAAACACTCTCAACGAAATCGGTCCCGCAACAGAAATCGACTGCATTGATTCCGAGCTTGCTTTCCCGATGTTCACAAACATCGCCGTTGACGGCCACAGCGTTACTGTTTCGGCTTCTGACGCCAAAACTCTCCAGTGGATTGCAAACGGCAAGGTTATCAAGACTGTTGATGTTTCAAACGTTGACTCCTACACTCTCAACCTCGATGATATCGAAGGCGCAGAGGATTTCGCTTATATCAGAGCTGAGCTTTTCGGCGACGGCGGTCTCTGCTGCTCTCAGGCATTCGTGATTGATGACGGCAGCGAGCCCCTTGAATATGAACCGATAACAGGTCTGGAAGCTCTTATTCAGGATGTCATCAACTTCTTCAAGGGAACAAAAATCTGGACAATTATTGTTGAAATTTCAAGAATGTTCTGATAAAAATAAAATCGGCAGAGTTCGGATGAACTCTGCCGTATTTTTTTATTTGCCCACGCAGAAGCGCGAGAACACCTCGTCAACAACCGCGGCGGTTGCTTTCTCGCCCGTAAGCTCCAGAAGAGCATCAATCGCACAGTCGGCGCAGACATTGACCGCATCAAGGGTTACTCCTCCCTGAATTGCCGCAATCGCTTCGTCGATATGCCCCATTGCTCTTATGCAGCACTGCCTCTGTCTCTCACTTGTCAGGCATGCCGCAGCGGGATCGAATTCGTTGGTCATCATTATTTCGGAAACCGCCTGCTCGAGCTTTTCTCTGCCTGCTCCCGTCGAAGCAGAAAGCTCAACGGTGAATGCAAACGCGTTTTCGATAACCGCTCTGTCTGCGGCGGCAGGCAAATCCGCTTTGTTAAGAATTGCAACGCTTTTCTTTGCTTTGCACTGCTCAATAATATCAAGGTCATCAGCATTCAGCTCAACGCTCGTATCAAAAACCGCAAGCACAAGCTCCGCTCTTTCAAGGCGGCGCTTTGCAATGCTGACGCCCATGCTTTCAACAACATTCTCGGTCTCTCTGATACCTGCCGTATCAGCAACCCTGAGAATAATTTCACCGAGCATTATCCGCTCCTCAACAACATCGCGCGTTGTTCCCGCAATATCGGTAACAATTGAGCGCTCAAAACCCGTAAGCATATTCATGAGCGTTGATTTGCCGACATTTGGCTTGCCGACAATAACGGTATCTACGCCGTCGGTTACTGCCCTTCCGCAATCATAGCGGCGCACGATTTCCGAAAGCTCGTTCTTTGTTTTTTCAAAGACGGGAAGCATCTGCGATGCGCTGATATCCTCTATATCCTCATCGGGATAATCAACCCACGCCGCAAGAGACGCGCAAACTCCGATTATTCCGTCAGCGCATTCCTTTATTTTCCTGCTGAGGTTGCCGTCAAGGGTGTTGAGAGCGGCAGTTGCCGCCTGCCTGCCCGACGCACCGATAAGCGCCATAACACTTTCGCTGCCCGCAAGGTCAATTTTTCCGTTGAGAAAAGCTCTTTTTGTGAACTCTCCCGCCTCTGCAGGCTCTGCCCCTGCATCAAGAACGGCGCGCAGAGTTCTTTTTGTTATATATAAGCCGCCGTGACAGCTTATTTCGCAAACATCCTCGCCCGTATAGCTTTTGGGCGCACGAAAAACGAGGCAGACCGCCTCGTCTATTTTTTCGTCTTTATCGTAAACCGAACCGAAAGCGGCGGTATATCCTTTGAATTCAGCAAGGCTTTTTCCGCTGACGGGTCTGAATACCTTTGCCGCTGTTTCAACGGCTTTTTCTCCCGAAATGCGTACCGTTCCGATTCCGCCCGGCGCATTCGGGGTTGCGATGGCGGCAATTGTTCTGTTGCTCATACGGTTTTTCCTTTCATTCGCAAACAAGAGGAACTCTTTTGCCCGTTATACGCTTTGCAATACGCGAAAACGCAAGCGTTGACGGCGAAAATTCCGACGGAGAAGCTCCCGTTACCGAGCAGTAGCCGAGATTTGCGTCTCTCGGAACAACTCCAATAAGCTGAACTCCCGTTTCATCAATGCACTGATCAATGTTGAGAAGCTTCTGCTTGCAAACGGGCTTTACCTCAAACATATTGATAACAAGGCGTACATCGTTTATTCCGAGCTTATCAAGCTCATCAAAGGCTCTCGCACAGCTTCGCACGCAGATACTGTCGGGCGTTGTTACAACAACTGCCTTTTCGGCGCATGCCGCGGCAATCTGAAAGCCTCTGTCTATCCCTGCGGGGGAGTCTATAAAGATATAGTCATATTTTGACTTAAGGGTTCTGACAAGCTCTGCCAGAGCCACGGGCTCAAAAGCCGCATCAAATCTTGCAGGCGCGGCAAGCAGATCAACCTCTCCGTTTATAACAGCCTGCTCTGCAGAGCATCTGCCGAGCAGAACATCCCCCCAGTCAAAAACAACCTTATCGCTCACGCTGAGAAGCAAATCGAGCGAACGCAGACCGATATCGCAATCAACATCGAGCACCTTTGCGCCGCCGAAAGCCAGCGCTCTGCTCACGCCTGCGGTGAAAGAGCTTTTGCCCGAGCCGCCCTTGCCCGAGGAAACAAGAATTATTTCAGCCATCTTCAACGGCTCCTTTCCGATATTTTACGGAATAAATGTGTTTTCGGGCTGCAGCTCCTCAAAGGTGCCGCTCTGTCCGAAATAATAATCGCAGACCTCCCTGACAACGGGAGCAACGAAAACGCCCGAGGTCATACCTTCGCCGACAACGGCAATTGCGATTTCGGGATTCTCATAGGGAGCAAACGCAATCAGGAAGCCGTTGTTGATTTTTACGGACTGACCTTCAATCTGACGGATTTCCTGCGATGTTCCCGTTTTACAGGCGACCTGAACGGGTAAGCCTCTGAAGTATTCGGCACAGTATCCCGTTGTTCCGACCTTCAGCATTCCCCTCTTGACGATATCAAGAGTTTCTGCCGAAATACCTGTTTTGGCAACAATTTCAGGCTTTGTTTCGTAGACCGTCTGCGAATAGTCATAGCTTTTTACGCTTTTTACAAAATGAGTTTTATATCTTGTTCCGCCGTTTGCAACCGTGGCGCAGTAATTGGCAAGCTGAATGGGAGAAAAAAGATTGCCCGCCTGTCCGATTGCTGACTGAACGGTATATCCCGGCAGCCATGTCTGACCGAGGGAGCTGCGGTATTCGGGGCTGTCAAGAACACCCGAGGCTTCGCCGAGCTCGCAGCCCGTTTTTGAGCCGAGACCGAAAAGAATTCTGTATTCGTTCATCTTCTCAATGCCGATTGTTTTGCCGACCTCATAAAAGAAGGTGTTGCAGGATTCATCAATTGCATTGACAACATTGACATGCCTTGTATCGTGCGACTGCTCGCATTTGAAATACTGACCGAGATATTCATAGCTGCCCGAGCAGTAAACCGTTGTTTCTTCCTGAATTGCGCCCTCTTCAAGCGCCGCAATGGCAACCGAAGGCTTCATTGTTGAGCCCGTTGCATAGGTTGAGAGCAGGGCTCTGTTCCAGAGGGGCGAGCCCGCTGCCGTATTCAAAGCGGCGGCGTTCTCCGCATAGGTTGAAATATCATAGGTCGGATAGGTTGCGCTTGCAAGAATGGCTCCCGTACGGCAATCAATAACAACCGCCGCACCTGCGTCTTCAACCATATTGCCCTTTGTTCCTGCGTAATCAAGGAGCGCGCTTTCAAGTGCATCCTGAGTTACCTTCTGCAGCGGCGCATTGATGGTCAGAACAACATTGTTACCCTGAACGGGCGGCGTTGTTACAACAGACGAACGCTCGCCGTTGCTGTCAATATAGACGGTTTCAACGCCGTCTGTACCCTTCAGATATTCCTCCATGGCGGATTCGATTCCGCTTTTGCCTATCTGATCGGTAATTTTATATCCGAGAGATTTCTTCTCGGCATATTCCTCGGCGTCAATCGCTCCGACTCTGCCGAGAATATGCGGCGCGAGCGTTCCGTCGGCATAATTGCGCACGGGATCAACCCTGACATCAACGCCCTTGTAAAAACCGCTGTTTTCCTTTATAAGAGAAACCGTTTCGTTAGGTACGCTGTTTGCAAAAACATATGGCGTTCCGATTTTGAAATAAATACGCATCATGCCGTAGCGGACAGAAGCAATCTTTCTCGCCTCCTGCACGCCGTAGCTCTGGAGGTCAAATCTGTCAACGAGTGCATCAAAGCAATTCTGTGCTGTTGCATATTCGTTGAGCTTAAGCATATCCGCGCTCTTCATTTCTTTGATAAGAGCATCGGAGTCTTCTTTATAAACTATATTTCCCTTTTCGTCAAAAACAAGGGGAAGAGTGTCGATCCATTCAAGAGAATTTTCTTCAAAATGCTTTATAAGGCTGATTATTATTTCGTTGCGCGCGGCATTCTCGTCTCCCGAGGGGAAATATGCCGCATCAAAAATAACCGTATAGCCCTGAGTGTTATATATAAGCGGTGTTCCGTTGCAGTCAACAATCTCTCCCCTTGCGGCTGAAATCGTTGCCGTTCTTTCGGAAACCGCGGAGCTTGCCGCGTCATATTCTTCGCCTTCGATAATCTGTATCTTTATAAGGTCAAGAGCAAAAAAGGCAAAGAAAAACAGGATAACGCAGACTGAAGCAATGCGTCTGCCTTTTGTTATTTTAACATGCACGGTCTGCATCTCCTTTCATGATTTTTATTCTTCTGAATAATGCTTTTCAATGGCTCTTACAGCAATGAACATCAACGGCAGAAATGCCGCCGTATAAGCAATTCCGGGCAGATAATACCGCAGGAACATAAATCCTGCCATATCGAGTCCGCCGACAATATAACGGAAAAACCAGTAACCCACGCTGTAAACGGGAATAAACACCATCGAAAGAATAAAGGCTGTTACGATATTGTTGCGCATTATCGTGTTTATCAGCGTTCCGCATATAAAGCCGACTGCCATAAGATAAAGCGCGTTGAAGCTTGCGCCCGAAGCATTCATATCCCACAGCGCACCTGCAAACAGCCCGAAAAACATTCCCGCCATATCGCGCTCAAACATCGCTATGCAGACAACTGCGGGAATAAGCAATAAAGCCCTGACTCCGAAAATCTGCGGAAAGAAGCCGTCGGTATTCTGCAATACCGAAAGCGCCAGCAGAATCAAAGCAAGGCAGCCCCGTCGCAATATTAACTTTTTGCGTTCGGTTTCAAGTGTCATGGTTAAAAATCATTCCGCAACGGTCTGACCGTCAAACGCGGTTATAATCAGAACATCTGTTATTTCGGAAAAGTCAACCGACGGCTGAATTATCGCGCTCGCGGAAATATCAACCGTTCCGTCAACAACATCAATTATTGTGCCAATGATAAGGTCTCTGGGGAAAATTCCGCCGACGCCCGAGGTGCAGACAATTCCGCCGGCCGTTACTGCCGTTGAAGATGAGAGACCGGGCATGCAGCAATATCCCTGCTGAGCAAGCTCAACGCTCGAGGTTACAAACCCGAGGTCACGCGTTCTGACCTCGTAAGCGCTGACATTGACCTTGGGGTCAAGAATCGTGCTGACAGTGCACTGATTGGGAGTCACGCTTTCAACAACACCAACGAGATATTCGCCGTAAATAACGGGATCGTTGACGCTGATTCCGTTGAGCGAGCCTTTATTGAGAGTAAAATAACCGAGTTTATCGGCGGCATCTCTTCCGATAACCGCCGCTTCGGCAAATTCATAATCGCTGTGTTCCTCTTTAAGCTCGAGAAACTCCTGATAAAATTTATTTTTGTTTTTAGCCTGCTCATAGTCAACAAGCTGTTCGGTAAGGGAATCAACCTGCTTTTCAAGCTCAGCCACTCTCACGGCAAGCGCAGAGGAGGATTTGAACGAAACAGGCAGGTTCTCAAACTGCGCCGCAACATAAGACGAGAGCCTTGTTATCGGACTGAAAACAAAGCTCACGGCGCTCGTCAGAGGCGATGAGCCGCTTCTTGTTGCAAGCGCAAAAACAGAGCCTGCTATCAAAGCGGCGGCAATAACCGCAAATATTCTGAATGCTGTGCTCTTAAAAAAGCGGATCATCGGACTGCTCCTTATAAATTAAAATCAGATATATTTTTTGTTGCTGATAACATTGAGGTTATCGTTTTCAAGGCAGATACCCGTTCCGTCAGCAACGCAGTCAAGAGGATTGGCTGCAATGTTAACGGGAATCTTTGTTTCGGCGGCAATAAGCTTATCAAGACCTCTGAGAAGTGCGCCGCCGCCTGTGAGCATAATGCCGTGGTCGATAATATCGGCGGCAAGCTCGGGAGGAGTTTTTTCAAGAGTTGACTTGACGGAATCAACAATCTGAGCAACCGTATCCGCCATAGCCTCTCTGATTTCCTCAGATGTGATATCAACATTCTTCGGCAGACCGTCCATGAGGTTTCTGCCCTTTATGTTCATGGTGCCTTCGCCCTCATAGGGGTAAGCCGAACCGATTTTGATTTTGATATCTTCAGCTGTTCTTTCACCGATAAGAAGGTTATATTTCTTTTTGATATAAGCGATAATGGCTTCGTCAAAATTATCGCCCGCAATTCTGCAGGAATTTGCGGTAACAACGCCGCCGAGTGAAATAACGGCAATTTCGGATGTGCCGCCGCCGATATCAACAACCATGCTGCCCGTTGCTTCGCTGACGGGGAGACCTGCACCGATAGCCGCTGCCATAGGTTCTTCGATAAGGCTTACATACTTTGCATTTGCCGCTTTTGCAGCATCGTAAACAGCCTTCCTTTCAACCTCTGTAACACCCGAGGGGATGCAGATAAGAACTCTGATGCGTGCAAAAGGAGTGCGCTTTGTTGTTCTCTTGATGAAAGATGCAATCATTTCAGCGGTGATTTCAAAATCCGCAATAACGCCGTCCTTAAGGGGACGAACGGCAATAATCGAACCGGGAGTTCTGCCTATCATTTCCTTTGCTTCGCTGCCGACGGCTACAACTCTGGGCGGATTGCTCTTCTGGTCAACCGCAACAACCGAAGGCTCTTTGATAACGATTCCCTTGCCTTTTACAAAGACAAGAGTGTTGGCGGTACCGAGGTCGATACCGATATCCTGTGTAAATAACATTTTATTTTCCTCCCGAATTCAATTAGTGAACGAACTGGATTGTTTCAACAATCTTGATGATATCGTTCATTGATGATGAAATATCCTTTGTGTCAGAAATCTGAACGGTGAAAACAGCTCCCTGATACATAAAGTCAATGTAACCGACAAAAATGCTGTTGCCCTGAAGGGTTGAATAAACATAAGTGACGGTAGCATCCTGACCTGCAATTTTCTGAGTTGTGTGAACGGCGTTACCGGTTGCGGCAGCATCAACAATTGTTGCATGCGCTTTCTGGATATCGGTGAGCTTTGCCTTTCTGTCCGTCATGATTGAAATCATGGTGTCTGCGCCGTCTTTTGAGATGTTGAGCATATCATAGCTCTTTGCATCGGACCAGCCGTTGGGAATATCAATTGAGAAGTCAGCCATTTCAACATGCTTATCGAAGATGATTGCATGCTCAACAGCAACTGCCTTTGTTACATATTCGCCGTCTTTCTTGTAAGTGTTTCCGTTTTCGTCGGTTGCAAGAATGATAACATTGCCTGCTTCGTCGCGGATAATTCCGCCGTCTTCCTTTGTTACAACAGCCACGATGCCGTTGCCCTTGAAATCTGTTGCCATAACGCCGCCTTTGATGTCGTTTGTTCTTTTACAAGCTGAGAAACATGTGAGAACAACCATAAAGACAATAAGTAAAGCAATTGTTTTTTTCATTTCAAAATATCCTTTCGTATATGGGTTTCATTTATCTGACAAACTCAATTGACTTGAGAATATCGACCATTTCTGTTATCTCCTGCTCGGAGAGACTTCTGTCAGCGCTGATGCGGCAGTCATAAACCTCGCCGCCATGGACAAAAGTTATATATCCGAGATAGACCGCTTCGTTCTGAGTTACGATATATCCAGACCTGAAGACCGCCTCTTCGCCTGCAACGGTTATCGCTTCGGTTTTTATAACGGCGGATTCATGCTTTTTCTCAATCGACGAAAGAAGCCTGTCAATTTCGCCTCTTTTTTCTTCAAGCGTCATATCGCTGATTACTGAGACCGAAATCATATCAAGCGTTTCGGCATTTCCGAGGTTAAGCTCGGTGAAGCTTCTTGCATCCGCCCAGCCTTCGGGAACGGTTATTCTGAACGAAGGCATCTCAATTCGGTTACCGACTTCAAGCGCGAATAAGAAGGTCTGCATTTCGGTCTGATTTTCAATCGGATTACCGTTGGCATCGGTAACATAAACCGCAATACTTTCTCCGTTTCGCACCGCATTGCCGTTTTCGTCGGTGACGGGATAAAAGCTTTCGCCCGAGGCGTTTGTTACAGCGGTAATCGGCTCTTTTTCAGGCTCCGTCGGCTGCTGTGACGGCTCCTGAGTGCCGTTCTTTGCGCACGAAGCAAATGCAACGGCAATTACTGCCAGAGCCGAAAGCAGTGCCAAAAATTTTTTCATTTCAAATCACCCGTTAAGAGTTTTATATGCCTTTTTATTATTGGCATAAAGAGTTTTATATACCTCATAGTTACGGTCATAAACTTCTCTGTTTTCTGCGTTGGGCTTGAATACCTTGCTTGCAGGTATAAGCTTCTTTGCATCGGAAACGCTGTCAATCATTCCGAGGCCGACAGCCATGATGACCGCCGCACCTACAGCGCCGACATTCTGCGGACTGTCAACGGTTTCAACCGTTCTTCCCGTAACATCGGCAAGAATCTGGCAGGTTACGTCTGAAAGTGCGCCGCCGCCGACAAATCTGATAACCGGTGAGGTTTTGATTTTCTTATCCTGTGTTTCGATGAACCAGCGAAGATGCATGCATACGCCTTCAAGAACAGAGCGGATAAGCTCGGTTTTGCCTGTTTCAAGGCTGACATTGAAGAACATGCCTCTTGCGTTGGGGTCTTCAAACGGACAGCGGTTGCCGTGAAGCCAGGGAGTGAAAATAACTCCGCCGCTGCCTGCGGGAATTTCGGAAACAACCTTTGACATATAATCGTAAAGGCTTGTATAAACCGTTTCCTCCGACTCCGCAACATCGATTTTCTTCATGAAAATACCGATTTCGTCAAGAGCAAGATGGTCTCTGACCCACTCAAGGCACTTGCCTGCTGTTTCAAGCTCTGCAAAATAATTGAACTTACCCTTCTGCGCACCGACAATAGCGGCTATCATCGCCGAAGCGTCAACAACGCTCTTGTCAACAACGGTTGAAACCCAGCCCGAGGTACCCGAATAAGCATGGGTATCGCCAAGCTCAACGCTGCCTGCGCCGACACCGATAAGAGAAGCGTCTCCGCCGCCGCCGAAAACGGCTGTTCCTTCTTTAAGACCCAGCTCTGCGGCTGCCTTTGCTGTCAGGCCGCCTGCTTTTTCAGTGCAGTCGATAATTCTTGCAAGATGGTCGGGATTAACTCCGAGAAGCTTGCAGATTGTGGGGCTCCAGTTTTCGTGTCCCTTGCGGATATCATAAAGCAGCGTACCGAAGGCGGAATCCCTTGTCATAACGAATTCGCCTGTCATACGGCTGATTATGTATTCCTTAACATCGAGCCACTTATGAACTCTCTTAAAGTTCTCGGGCTCGTTATCCTTAACCCAGTTATATTTCCAGACGGGGTCCTTTACGCTCGCCGAAACGGCACCCGTTATCATCAGAGAGGGGATGAGCTTGAAAATATTTGCGCCCGCAATCTGAACGCCGTTTGCAATACCCTCTTTAATCTGCTTCTTTGCGCGCTGATCCATATAGCTGAATGCTCTGTGAACGGGAACACCGTCCTTATCAACAAGAACAAGTCCCTGCATCTGGGAGCAGAACGAGATACCCTCAACCTGCTCGGGCTTTATATCGCAGTTTGCAAAAATTGTTTTCGTTGTTGAACAGATGGCAGCCCACCATTCATCGGGGTCCTGCTCTGCGCCGCCGTCAGGCAGAATATAAAGGCTGTAGCCCTCCATTGCCGCGCCGACAAGCTTTATTGTTTTTTCAATTTCAAAAAGACAGCTTTTAACGCCCGTTGTTCCTATATCGTAGGAGATAACATATTTTTTGCTCATATTTTTTCCTCCTTGAAACTGTAATCATTCTTCATTTTCGGGAAGCTTACAAACATCAACCCATTCAGCCGCCTGCGAGCTTTCAAAAAGCTCCTCACAGCTGAGCCTTACGGCACTGCCTGCGCTGCCTGCGGCAGGAAACACCGTTTCAAAACGCCTGAGCGATTCATCAAGATAAACCGTCACGCCGCCGTTGACCGCAAACGGACACACTCCGCCGACGGGATGACCGACAAGGTCAATCGCCTCCTGCGTCGAAAGCATTTTTGCCTTTGCGCCGAATTTATCCTTATATTTGCGGTTATCAATCTTTGCATCGCCGGCCGCAACGATAAGAATAACATTGTCCTGAACCTTAAACGAGAGAGTTTTTGCAATCCGCGCAGGTATAACCCCGACAACGGCAGCCGCAAGCTCAACCGTTGCGGTTGATTCGCTGAATTCCATGATTCTTTCGGCATAGCCGAATTTTTCAAGGTACTCTCTGACCGCCTGAACCGACATTCAATCAGTCCTTTCGTTTTGGCTATATAATAGCCCTATTATCCTATTATGATGTTATTATAATTACTTTTAAAGAGAATTACAAGAGGATATTTTATTTTTTATGTAAAAAGTATGTGAATTATTTTTCCGCTGAACAATAATTTTCTCATATTCCGCCGCTATTGACAAATATCGGAAAGGGAATTAGAATTTCATTAAAAAGATTTGTTTTGCATATGAAAGGATGTTTTCGGTATGATCAGGAAAATGCTTGAAGAACTTAATGTTCCTTCGCCCCTCGCACTTGGAGACAGAAAGGCACAGACCGTTGAGGAGTGGGAAAAAATCAAACCGCTCGTTCTGAAAACCATGCTCGAAAGCGAATACGGCTATCTACCCGAAGAGCCTGAATGCGTTGAGTTCAACATCATTGAGAACGAAAACGGACGCTTCTGCGCAAGCAAGGCAAAATATTTTACCGTTGAGGTCACATGCTCCGTTTACGGCGAGAAATTCACATTTCCGTTTTCATATGTTTATCCGAGCAGGGGAGACAAATTCAAAACCTTTGTTGTTATAAATTTCAGACCTGATATACCCGATAAGTATATTCCGACAGAGGAAATCATCGACAACGGATTTGCCTGCGCATCATTCTTCTATAAGGATGTCACAAGCGATGACGGCGACTTTTCGAACGGGCTGGCAGGCTTGATATATAAGGATTCCGGGCGTTCGGAATACTCCTGCGGAAAAATCGCCATGTGGGCATGGGCAGCAATGAGAGTTATGGATTTTCTGCAGACAAGAGATGAGGTTGACAAAGATAATATCTGCGTTGCAGGTCACTCGAGGCTCGGCAAAACGGCGCTTCTCACAGCGGCGGTTGACACCCGTTTTTCGGTGGCGCATTCAAACTGCGCGGGCTGCAGCGGCGACTCTCTCAACAGAGGCAAAACCGAAGGAAACGAGTTCATTCAGGACATCCTTGACCGCTTTGATTACTGGTTCTGCGAAAACTACAAAAACTTCGGCGGAAAAGACAGCGAAACACCGTTTGAACAGCATTTTCTGCACGCTCTGATCGCTCCGAGAAAGGTACATATTTCATCTGCGCTCGAGGATATCTGGGCAGGACCGCCTCTTCAGTTTCTCTGCTGCGCGGCGGCATCCGAGGTCTATGAGCTTTACGGCGAAAAGGGCTTCGTTTATGATGATTCCGATTATCTTCAGCCGAAATATCTGCATGAGGGCAGGGTAGGGCTCTGCACCCGTGAGGGTACTCATTATTTCAGCCGCGATGACTGGCACGGACTTTTTGATTTTATGAGAAAATGAATAAAGTGAATAGTTAATAGTGAAGAGTGAATAGTTTAGGGAGGGCTTCGCCCTCACCCGATTATATTGAGTGAAGAATGAAAAATGAATAGTGAAGAGTTGCGGAAGGGCTCCGCCCTTACCTGATTATATTAGTGAAGAGTGAATAGTGAGTTAAGGGTGGGCAATGCTCACCCTTTATTTGTTTTGATAAGGCATAAAATCCCCCGATAATGATAAAAGACGGAGAACGCTGATTCGTTCTCCGTCTTTTATCGGATGGCTCTACATTGTTGCTCACTAATGCAGATGTACGGTTTATCACCATACAAAAAAAGTATATCCCCTTTTTCTCAAAAGGTCAATAGTTTTTTAAAATTTTCTCAGTTTTGTCTGATTTTACACAGATTATCACTGCGCCATTGCCGAAGACGGAGCCGCAGTCGGTGCTGCAGAAACTGCCGTTGACGGCACTGTTGAAGTCGCTTTTGTGGGTGCGGCTGACGGAACAAGATATTCCGCGCTCACCCAGCCCTGAAGATTATTATATTTGACATATGCCCAGCCGCCGACGGACTTTGTGACATTGACAACCGTTCCGTTGGGAATCTGAGCGATTTTCGTTGCTTCTGCGCTCGCTTCGGCTCTGAGATTGAGGTGGCTGCCCGAGGTTTTAACTGCATAATATCCGACGGAAACCGTTGAGCCTGCGTTTGTTCCCGAATTTGCGGAGGCTTCGGTCTGCTTTTCGGTCATCTGCTCTTTGGCAACCGTTATGAGACCCCATTTGCCCTCTTTTTTTGCAACATAAACACCGTTTTCGCCCTGAAGAATCGCATCAAAAACAAAGTTGACAACAGCCTCGCCCGAGGTGTTGATAATGCCGTATTTTCCGTCTTTCTTGACGGGTGCAAGACCGTTTCTGAATGAGTACGCGCTGTTTTCGCCCATAACATCCGTTTCGGCAACAGAATCAAAGTTGAAGCCTATAACCGTAACGCCGCCCTTGCTGATATATCCCCATTTGCCGTCCTTGCATACCGCCGCATAATTGCCGCTGAAATCCATGGCTTTCTCATAAGCGAGCATGATTTCGAGCCTTAAATTGCTGTCGATATAACCCCATTTTGAGCCGTCAGACGGGGGACAGGATACGGGATAAAGACTGTCGCCGAGCGAAACATCGGTCACCTTTACTTTTCCCATATATCCCTTGGCATCGTGCCATGCGAAATGCTTATATTCCTCTTCCCAGTAGGGAATATTATCGGGCTGAGTAAGTCCGTGATACTGCCTTGTTGTTACGGTGCATGTTTCCGCATCAACAAGAAGACTGTATTCCGAAAGAGCCGCGCTTTTAACAAGTAATTTTTCGCTTCTCCATGCGTCGCTCGCAACAAAAAACTCATCGTGCTTTGCTTCTTCCGTTACCTTGCCGCCAAGCGTCATCAGACCCTTTTTGCCGCTCTCTGTGTCGGTGAAAACTATCATTTTTTCGGCAAAGGTTTTTGCCTCGGAAACATTCTCAAAGCCCTCTTCGGACCATGTGCAGCTTCCGAGATCAACAACAGGATCTTTCCCCTTGGCAAAATGCTTTATGAGAAGAACCGTTATCGCAACGATTACCGCCGCAACAACAACCACCAGCACAATAACGGGCGCCTTGGGTATTCTCGATTTTCTTTTGAACTGAATGTTCGGCATGCTCATATAATCCCTCCGTTTTGGAAAATTATATCCTTTGAAAAAACTTTTTACCTTTATGCTATGGATTATATCACAATATTTTCCAATCCGCAATTACAAAAGGATGACAAAACCGTTAAAATTTGTTAAAAAGATAAAATTTTACAATCTGCACGCCATTGTGTCCGATTTGGAACTCTGTTACAAAAATATCTTGACTAATTATGATAAAAGATTTATATTATAAGAGAATAAGTTTTATACTTAATCCAAGGAGGAATATCAAAATGAAAGTATTTATGATCGGCGGAACAGGTCTTCTCGGCTGTGAAGCTGCGCGCATCTTCCTCGAAAGAGGCCACAAAGTCAAGAGCGTTGCTCTTCCCCCTCTCCCCGAAGGAGCTCCCATCCCCGAAGCAATGGAGCTTGAATTCTGCAACATCTATGAGAAATCGGATGAAGAAATCAAGGCTATGATGCAGGGCTACGACTGCTTTGTTTTTGCCGCAGGCATTGACGAAAGAGTTGAATTCCCCGCTCCCGTTTATGATGCTTATTACAAGTACAACATCGCTCCCCTCGAAAGAATTCTTCCCCTCTGCAAAGAAATCGGCATGAAGAACGCCGTTATCCTCGGTTCTTACTTTGCATATCTTGCAAAAGAGCGTCCCGACATGAAGCTCACAGAAAAGCACCCCTATATCAGAAGCCGTATCGCTCAGGAAGAGGTTGCTTTCTCCTTTGCTGATGACAGCTTCGATGTTGCCGTTCTCGAGCTTCCCTATATCTTCGGAACTCAGCCCGGCAGAAAGCCCGTTTGGGTTATCCTCATTGAACAGATCAAGATGATGGATAAGCTTCCCTGCACAATGTATCCCGGCGGCGGCACAGCTATGCTCACAGTCCGTCAGGTTGGCGAGGTTATCGTAGGCGCTGCAGAAAAGTCAAAGGGCGCAAAGGCATGGCCCATCAGCATGTATAACCAGACATGGAAGGAATTCCTCAAGATCGTTTATGCCGCAAGAGGCATGGGCAATAACAGAAAGATCATCAGCGTTCCCCCCTGGATGATGAGAATGGGTCTTGGCAAGGTCAAGAAGGAATATGCCGAAAAGGGCATCGAAAGCGGTATTGACGTTGACGGACTTGCCGATATCATGGATATCAACCTCTTCATTGATAAGAAATACTCTGTTGAACTCGGCGCAACTGAAGACGATATCGTTGCTGCCATCACAGATTCAATCAAGGTCAGCCAGGCTGCTTATGACGGCACAGTAAAGCTCCTTGAAATGAAGGGCGAATAATTAAAACAATATAGAAATAAAAGGAGCTGTTATCTTAACAGCTCCGTTTTTCCGTTTTTCAGTTCAGTTTTTTACAAAGGTGATTTATTATGGCACAGCTTAAAATGTTCTGGCTCAAAGGCACTCCCATTGCCGAGCTTACTCTTCCCGAAGGTTATTCCTTCTCAAATTTCAAAGACGAATCCGACAAAGCAGCCTGGGTTGAATGCTGCAAAAATGGTCTCGTCGGCGATGACTGCGCTCCCGAATTTTTCGACGAATGCGTTGCAGATGTTGATGACTGCGTTCCCGAAAAGGATGTTTTCTTCCTCGACCATGAGGGAAAACATGTTGCAACAATTGCCGCTATCTATCATCCCGAAGAAAAAGAGGGACAGGTTCACATGGTCGGCATGCTCACAGAATACAGAGGCAAGGGTCTGGGCAAATATCTCAACAATATTGCCGTTAAAAAGCTTGCCGCGCAGGGCGCAGACTATATTTATCTGACAACCGACGAGTGGCGCTTCGGCGCTGTCAAGAGCTATCTTTCCGCAGGCTTCGTTCCCGTTGAATACGACGAGGGAATGAAAGAGCGCTGGGAATGGGAAATGGCTCAGCTCGGTGTTGATGAGGTTGACATGGTCAACGAAGACCGTTCATTCTGCAGAAGGCTTAAAAAAGCGAAAACAATAAAAATCGGTGTTGTCGGCGTAGGCAGAGGCAGAGATATGATTAAATACTGCACAAACAGCAAGGGCGTTGAGCTGGTTGCTATCTGTGACAGTTATCTTCCTCTTCTCGAAAAAGCAAAAAGAGATTTTGCTGACGGCAGCATCACCTTCTATGAGGATTATGACGAATTCCTCAACCACGAAATGGATGCGGTTGTTCTCGCAAACTTCGCAACCCGCCATACGCCCCTTGCAATCAAGGCTCTCGGAAAAGGACTCAACGTTATCAGCGAGGTTCTTCCCGTTCAGACGATGAAAGAAGCTGTTGAGCTTGTTGAAGCAGTTGAAAAATCAGGCAAGAAATATTTCTATGCCGAAAACTACTGCTACATGGCTTCAACCAGAACAATGAAGCGCCTCTTTGAAGAGGGTGTTCTGGGCGATTTCGAATACGGCGAGGGCGAATATATGCATAATTGCGAACCCGATTGGGATAACCTCACATTCGGCGACCCCAATCACTGGCGCAATCTCATGCATGCCTGCTATTATTGCACGCATTCAATCGGCCCCCTTGTTCATATCACAGGTCTGAAGCCCGTTAAAGTAAGCGGTTTTGAAGTTCCCTTCAACGCAAGAATGAAGAGAATGGGCGCAAAGGCAGGCCCCATCGGCATCGAAATGATTACGCTCGAAAACGGCGCAATCCTCAAGAGCATTCACGGCGTCGGCCCTGCAAGAAATTCAATCTGGTATTCTCTTTACGGCTCAAAGGGCAGAATGGAAAGCTCCCGCGAAGACGAAGAAAACGGCGCATTCCACAACCTCATTGTCAACTGCGATGAAAACGAGGGCGATAACAAAAACTGCCCCGAAAAGGTTTCAACCTCCGACCACCTTACAAGGCTTGCCGAGCTCGCAGGTCACGGCGGTGCGGACTACTATGTAATGCATAACATCTGCGAAAGCCTCAGAGGCAACAAGGCAGATGTCATCGACCTCTATGAGGCTCTTGATATGTTCCTGCCCGGTATGTTTGCTTATTTCTCGGTTCTCGAGGGCGGTATCCCCATGGAAATTCCCGACCTTCGCAAGCCCGAAGAAAGAGATAAATGGCGCAACGATACCCGTTGCACAGACCCCGAGGTTGCAGGCGATATGCTTATTCCCGGTTATTCAAAGGGCAACCCCGAAATTCCCGATGAAATATATGAAAACCACAAAAAGACCTTCCTTGAGAAATTAGCCAAAAAATAATCACGAAAGGAATTTTGATTATGCAAGACAAAAAATATGTCGGCAAAAAAGAGCTGTGGATGTTCGCATTGGGTGCAGGCGGTCAGGGCATGATTTATGCCATGATGTCAAGCTATATCAGCGACTATTACGTTAATGTTCTTCAGCTTCCCCTGATGTTTGTTCTCGTTCTTATGCTCGCCGCAAGAGTCTGGGACGCAATCAACGACCCCATGATGGGCATGATCGTTGACAGACGCTCAATGAAAAACGGCAGAATGAAGCCCTATATCATTATGGCAACTCCCATTATCGCCGTTCTGACCATCCTCATGTATCTCAGCCCCGATATGGATAAAACTCCGCTGATGGTTTTCTCGGCAATCGTTTATGTTCTCTGGGGTATGGCATACACAATGGCTGATGTTCCCTTTTGGAGCCTCCCCAACGTTCTCACTCCCAACTCGAAAGAGAGAAGCGATGTTATCTCCTTCACAAAGATTATCAACAGCATCGGCTCTGCTCTTCCCGAGGTTCTTTTCCTCATTATTCCCTTTGTTCTCACCGCTGTTTACAGCAAGAGCGGCAACGTTGTCAATCCGCTTGACTTCGAAAAGAAAAAGTATTTCCTTATTGCTCTTTTTGCAGTTATTATCGGCGGAATCATGTATGTAAACTGCTATTTCCACATCAAGGAAAGAGTTGTTCTTCCCGATAAGAAAAAAGTTTCCGGTCAGCCCGGAAGCCTTTCAAGAATTTTCCACTGCAAGCCCCTTATGCTTGTTGTTATCATGGGTGTTCTTTCCAGCGGCAGATATCTCGTTCAGGCTGCAGCAATCCATGTTGCCCGCTATTCGTTCTACATCGGCCCCGAAATCGCAACTCCCGATGACATAATCAAGAGCATCAGCCTTGTCAAAACAATTTTCCAGGTCTGCACAATCGTCGGCATGTTCGGCACAACTCTCGTTATGCCTTTCCTGATGAAGAAGTTTGACTATAAGAAAATCGTTATCGTCACTTGCCTTGCAGGCTTTGCCGCAAGCGTTCTGACAACCGTTATCGGCTATGCAACCCACCTTTCAAGCATTTACATTCTTGCTCCGTTCATTGTTATTCAGTCGATTCCCCTCGGCGTTATCAATGTTGTTTCATACGCAATGATTTGCGACAGCCTTGACTACATGGAGCTCACAACAGGACACAGAGAAAACGGTCTCGGCTCCGCATGCCAGGGCTTTATCAACAAAATCGGCAATGCTTTCGCAACCTGCGGAATCATCATTCTCTATATGGCAATCGGTATGAATCCCGAAGCCATGCTTTCAAAAGAAGCCATAACTTCGGCTCTTGAAGTTGACTTTTCCCAGAGATTCGCAATGTTCTCTCTCGTTTCCCTTATCCCCGGCATCAGCATGATGCTCTGCTCAATCCCGATGTTCTTCTACAAAATCTCAGGCAAAGAGAAAGAAAAAATGCTCGCTGACCTCAAAGCAAAGCGCGAGGCAGAAGGCGTTGTTATCGCAGAATAAACCATTTCACCCTGTCGGAGCGGGTTCTCCTGCTCCGACAGCATAAACAAGAAAACAATTTTAACTTTACATATATAATTCTATTCCACGGAGGAGATTCCCTTGTCACAGAAAAAAGACTTAAGAAATATTGCCATCATCGCTCATGTTGACCACGGCAAAACCACCATGGTTGACGAAATGCTCAAGCAGAGCGGCACATTCCGCGATAACGAGCAGGTTGCAGACAGAGTTATGGACTCGAACGACCTCGAGCGCGAAAGAGGCATCACAATTCTTTCAAAAAACACCTCGATTCACTATAAAAACACAAAAATCAACATCGTTGACACTCCCGGCCATGCCGATTTCGGCGGCGAGGTTGAGCGCATACTGATGATGGTTGACGGCGTTCTTCTTCTCGTTGATGCATTTGAAGGCTGCATGCCCCAGACAAGATTCGTTCTCAAAAAGGCACTCGGTCTCAAGAAAAAGGTTCTTGTTGTTATCAATAAGGTTGACCGTCCCAACGCAAGACCTTACGAGGTTGTTGACGAGGTTCTTGACCTTTTCATCGACCTTGGTGCTGACGAAGACCAGCTTGAATTCCCCGTTGTTTATGCAAGTGCAAGAGACGGCTATTCAAGCCTCGACCCCAACAGCAGAAGCGGCGATATGCAGCCTCTTTTCGATGCTATTCTTGAAAACATTGACGCTCCGACAGGCGAGCCCGACGGTCCTCTTCAGGTTCTTTTCTCTAGCCTTGACTATGACGATTATGTAGGCAGAATCGGTGTTGGCAGAGTTGAGAGGGGACGCATCAAAAAGAATCAGCAGATAACTCTCTGCAAGGATGACGGAAGCCGTCAGAATGTCAAGGTTTCCCGTCTTTATCAGTTCGAGGGTCTTACAAGAGTTGAATGCGAGGAGGCCGAAGCAGGCGATATTATCTGCGTTTCGGGCATTGAAGGCATCAATATCGGCGAAACCGCATGCGACCCCGAGCATATTGAACCCCTTCCTTTCATAAAAATAGACGAGCCTACGATTTCGATGAATTTTATCGTTAATGACAGCCCCTTTGCAGGTAAGGAAGGTAAGTTTGTAACCTCCAGAAATGTGCGTGACCGCCTTTTCAAAGAGGTTGAAACCAATGTCAGCATGAGAGTTGAAGAAACCGAAAGCACAGATACTTTCAAGGTTTCGGGCAGAGGCGAGCTTCATCTTTCCATCCTCATCGAAACAATGCGCCGTCAGGGCTATGAATTCCAGGTTTCAAGACCCAAGGTTATCTATAAAGAGCAGGACGGTCAGCTTCTCGAGCCCATGGAGCTTCTTATCGTTGAAGTTCCCGAGCAGTATGTCGGCGCGGTTATCGAAAAACTCGGCTCACGAAGAGGCGAGCTTGAAAACATGGGTGCGCGCGAAGGCGGCTCAACCCATCTTGAATTCAAAATTCCTTCAAGAGGTCTTATCGGCTACAGAGCCGAATTCCTCACCGATACAAACGGCAACGGTATCATGAACCAGCTTTTTGACGGCTATGCACCCTATAAGGGCGATATTCAGACACGCGAAAGAGGTTCAATCGTTGTTCATGAAACGGGTGTAAGCACAGCTTACGGTCTTTTCAACACTCAGGACAGAGGCAGACTCTTCATCCCTGCAGGCGTTGATGTTTACGAGGGTATGATTGTCGGCGAATGTGCAAAAAATGAAGATATCGTCTGCAACGTCTGCAAAACAAAACATCTCACCAATACCCGCGCTTCAGGCTCCGACGACGCTCTGCGCCTTGTGCCCCACAGCGTTCTCAGCCTTGAACAGTGCATGGAATTCATAAAGGACGACGAGCTTCTTGAGGTTACCCCCGAATCGCTCAGACTCCGCAAACGTATTCTTTCAAAAGAGCTTCGCATGAAGCAGCAGTTCAGAAAAAAATAATCCCGAAGGATATTTCCGATGCTTTTTGAAAACAAAACCGCTGTCGCTCTCGGCAGCTTCGACGGTCTCCACAAAGGTCATATGTCGGTTATCGCCTGCGCTCTTTCGTTCAGAGAGCGTGGGCTTTGCCCGCTTGTTATGCTCTTTGACTCCCATCCGCTGAAAAGCCTTTCAGGCAAGGCTCCCGCTGAGATACTTCAGCCCGTGCTGCGCGACGAAATTCTGAAAAGCAGGGGAGTTGAAAGCATTATTATTTCTTTTGAGGAAATAAAAGACCTTTCGTGCCGCGAATTTTTCACGGAAATTCTTCTTGAAAAGCTGAACGCAGGCGCTCTCTGCTGCGGAATGAATTACCGCTTCGGTAAGGGTGGCTCGGGCGGCATCAGCGAGCTTGATGCCCTCTGCAAGGAGTTCGGAGTTGAACTCAAAATCAGCCCCGAAATCACCTTTGGCGGCTCACCCGTCAGCTCAACACGCATCAGACACGCAGTTGAAAACGGTGATATTCCCCTTGCAAACGCCATGCTCGGCAGGGAATTCCGTTATAAATATACGGTTGTCAGCGGCGACAAAAGAGGCAGACTCATGGGCGCTCCGACAATCAATCAGCATTTCGGAAGCAATTTTGTAATCCCGAAAAAGGGAGTCTATGCTTCTGTAACCGTTGTTGACTCAAAGGAATATCCGTCGGTTACAAATATCGGTCTGCGTCCGTCGTTTGAAAACGAGGATCTGCGCAGCGAAACCTGCATTCTCGACTTCAGCGGCGATCTTTACGGCAAAGAAATTGAGGTTCGTCTCATGCAATACCTGCGAGGCGAAATGAAATTTGATTCCATGGAAAGGCTCGGCAAGCAAATAAGGCTTGACGCTGAAGCCTCCAAGGAAATTTATAATAATGAAAAAACGAGGTGAACGGCTATGTACGAAAACTGGGAACAACTGAAGGCTGACTGCTTGCAGTGCCGCAAATGTTCTCTCTGCGAAACAAGAACAAACCTTGTTTTCGGAGTCGGCAATGAAAACGCCGAGGTTCTTTTTATCGGCGAAGGTCCCGGCGAAAATGAGGATTTGCAGGGCGAGCCCTTTGTTGGCAGAGGCGGCAAGCTGCTTGATAAATATCTCGAGGCAGTTGACCTTGACCGCAAAAAGAATATCTACATCGCCAACATGGTTAAATGCCGTCCGCCTCAGAACAGAGACCCGAAGCCTGAAGAGCAGGATGCATGCATCCAATGGCTGCGCGAACAGACAAAGCTTATCAAACCGAAGATTATCGTCTGCCTCGGCAGAATTTCGGCGCAGCGGCTCATCGACAAGGATTTCCGTGTAACAAAACAGCACGGTCAGTTTATTGAAAAAGGCGGCATACTTTTCATGGGTACCTTCCATCCCGCCGCGCTGCTGAGAAACCCAAACCAGAAGCCTGACGCACTCGAGGATTTCCTTGCACTTCAGCGCAAGATAAAAGAAATCTGCGACCATACCTATTGATTAGTGAATAGTTAAGAGTGAATAACGAATAGTTGAGGGAGGGCTTCGCCCTCACCCGATTATGTTAGTGAATGGTTAAGAGTTGAGGGCGGACGCTGTCCGCACCCAAATATATATGAGCAATTTCTCCGCTTTTCTAACCCCTCGATTTCAGCCGATTGCGTGATTTGAATTTAACTGAGCATCGTTTCAAAAATTTCTATCGGCTGTAAACGGGAATTCGCGTTTTTCATTCTTTTAAAGAATAATAACCGCATATTTTCAGACTTTATTTTTCTTTGGTGACAATATGGAGTATATTTCCGAAAATTATGATGTTGCCGTTATCGGTGCAGGCCATGCAGGCATCGAAGCAGGTCTTGCCGCCGCAAGGCTCGGCTGCAAAACGGCAGTTTTTACAATTAACCTCGACTGGGTGGGCAATATGCCCTGCAACCCGTCAATCGGCGGAACCTCAAAGGGTCACCTCGTTCGCGAGATAGACGCCCTCGGAGGTGAAATGGGAATTGCCGCCGACAACAACACACTGCAGAGCCGTATGCTGAATCTCGGCAAAGGACCTGCGGTGCACAGTCTGCGCGCCCAGATTGACCGCCGTCTCTATTCCGACTATATGAAAGCCGTTATGGAGAGACAGGATAATCTCTATCTGCGTCAGGCGGAAATAATTGACCTGCGCAAAGACGGTGACGAATGGATTCTCAAAACACGCCTTGAAGCCCTCCACAGAGCAAAGGCAGTTATCATCGCAACAGGTACATTCCTTGCAGGCAAGGTTTATATCGGCGATATCGTTTATGAAAGCGGCCCCGACGGTATGTTTCCCTCAAACGAGCTTGCCGCCGCGCTTAAAAATCTCGGATTAATGACAAGGCGTTTCAAAACGGGAACACCTCCGCGAATCAATCGCAGAAGCGTTGACCTCGATTCCCTTGAACCGCAGTTCGGCGATGAAAGAATCGTAAGATTTTCATATGTCAGCGATGCCGAGGTTCGCAACACCGAGCCTTGCTACATAACATATACGGGCGCAGAAACAAAGCAGGTTATTCTCGATAATCTGCACCGCTCGCCGCTTTATTCAGGAAAAATTGACGGCGTCGGCCCGCGTTACTGCCCGAGCATAGAGGATAAGATTGTCCGTTTCTCCGAAAAGGAGAGACATCAGATATTTGTTGAGCCCTGCGGCGCAAACACAGACGAAATGTATCTTCAGGGTCTTTCGTCATCTTTGCCCGAGGATGTTCAGCTCAGAATTGTCAGAAGCGTACCCGGGCTTGAAAAGGCTGAATTTCTCCGCACCGCTTATGCGATTGAATACGACTGTGTTGACCCGCTTACACTTAAACAGACCCTTGAATTCAAGGATTTCAGCGGTCTTTACGGTGCAGGACAGTTCAACGGCTCGAGCGGATACGAAGAAGCCGCCGCACAGGGTCTTGTTGCAGGTCTGAACGCCGCACTTAAAATCCAGGGTAAAGAACCCGTTATTCTTGACAGAACCACTTCTTATATCGGAACTCTCATTGATGACCTTGTAACAAAGGGCTGTTCCGACCCTTACAGAATGATGACATCGCGCTCCGAATACCGTCTTATTCTCCGTCAGGATAACGCTGACCGCCGTCTGACCGAAATCGGTTACAGGGCAGGGCTTGTTTCCAAAGAGAGATATGACCGTTTCTGCGAAAAGCTGAAGCTTATTGAGCAGGAGAGGGAGAGAGTTGAAAATCTTTCTGTTCCCAAAAGCCCCGAGATTGACGCAATGCTTGTTTCACGTGAAACATCTCCGCTTGAAAAAGGCGTTAAAATGATTGAGCTTCTGCGCAGACCGCAGATTAATTATGACGCTCTTGCTCCTTTTGATAAAAACAGACCCGACCTGCCGTTTGAGGTTTTTGAGCAGGTTGAGATTGATATTAAATACGAAGGCTATATCAAGCGCCAGCAGCAGCAGATAAATGAACTGCACCGCCTTGAGGTCAAGCGTCTGCCCGATGACCTTAATTATAATGGTATAACGGGTCTGCGCCTTGAGGCTATCGAAAAGCTTTCAAAAATCCGCCCCGAAACAGTCGGTCAGGCTTCCCGTATTTCGGGAGTTTCGCCCGCCGATATCTCTGTTTTACTTATTTATCTTGAGAGGAACGGTATTAATGTTAATTAATAAAGAGCTTCTTGAATCCAACACCGCTTCGCTCGGAATTACGCTCAGCGAAGATGCTCCCGAAAAATTCGACACGCTCGCACAGCTTCTCATTGAACAGAACAAAACAATGAACCTCACTGCAATTACCGAACCCGATGAGGTGGTTATAAAGCATTTTGCGGACAGCCTTTCTCTTCTTTCTGCAGTTAATCCCGAAGAGGGAGCAAAAATACTCGACCTCGGAACGGGTGCAGGCTTTCCGGGAATACCGCTTCTTATTGCGCGTCCCGATATCCGCCTGACAATGGTTGACAGCACCGCCAAGAAGCTGCGCTATGTTGCAGATACGGTTGAAAAGCTCGGTCTTGAAGCAGAGGTGCTTCATGCGAGGGCTGAAGAAGCAGGCAAAAAGCCCGAATACAGAGAGCAATATGATATTGTATGCTCCAGAGCCGTTGCTGCGCTGAATGTTCTGAGCGAATACTGTCTGCCGTTTGTTAAGGTCGGCGGTGTGTTTGTTGCCATGAAAAGCGCAAAGGCTGAGGAAGAAATTGCCGATGCAAAAAAGGCAATCGGTATTCTCGGCGGAAAAATCGTTGATAAAAAGACATTTACTCTGTCTGACGGCGGCGAAAGAACGCTGATTATTATAAAAAAGATTTCGCAGACTTCGCCAAAATATCCGAGAGTTTCCGCTCAGATATCAAAAAAGCCTCTTTAATTTAATATTTTGTGTCGGTTCATACCGAAATTTCCCGACCGAATTGATTGGACAAACCCTCCGTTTGGTGTTAAGCTTTAATCATCAAAGCAAACAACACCGAACGGGGGGATTTTTTGAAGAACGGCAAATATAAAATCGGCGGTCAGATAATTCTTATTCCGCAGGAGGACATATATCCGAATCCCAATCAGCTACGCAGGCGGTTCGATTTCGACGAGCTTGAAGGTCTTGCGCAGAGCATCAGGCAAAACGGCATCATTCAGCCAATTGCTGTCAGAGTCAACGGGCAGGGGAAATACGAGCTGATTTCAGGCGAAAGACGGCTCCGGGCTTCAAGACTTGTCGGTCTGACGCGTCTGCCATGCATCATAATGGAGGCAAACGATGAAAAGTCTGCTCTCTTTGCACTGATAGAAAATGTTCAGCGCTGCGACCTTGAATTTTTTGAGGAAGCCTGCGCAATCGAAAAGCTGATAACCGATTATGGCATGAGCCGCGAGGATATCTGCAAAAAGCTCGGCAAAGCTCCGACAACCGTTTCAAACAAGCTTCGCCTGCTTCGCATTCCTGAGGATATCCGTTACAGAATAACGCAGGAAAATCTGACAGAAAGGCATGCAAGAGCGCTTCTTCGACTGACAACCTTCACTCAGATGGAAAGAGCTATTTCGATTATTGCCGAAAAACGCCTTACCGTTGCCGAAAGCGAAAAGCTGATAACGCAGATTCTTTCAAACGATTCGGGCAAAAGACAGCCTCCCGTCAAGCTTTTCAAGGATGTCAGAATTTTTGTGAACACCCTCAATCATGCGGTTGATACCATGCGCCGAGCCGGAATCGAAGCCGATTCAGCCAAAAGCGAAACCGATGAGTATATCGAATACATAGTCCGGATTCCCAAAAGCAAGGGCTGTTTTATCAAGGCTAAGAAAAACACGGCATAACGGCTGTTATTAATCAGAGTTCTTCCAATTACCATATCTTTCTCTTTCACACCCACATCCAAGCGGAGGGAGCAGGCGTAACGGCCTGCTCTTTCTGCTTTTTTCAGCATGTTTCACGTGAAACATAAAAATTTTTAAAAAATGTTCCATTTCATGCGCCGTTATGATATACTGATTATATTAATGTAATAGATACAGGAGAGATAATCTTGGGAAAAACCGTTGCAATAGTTAATCAGAAAGGCGGAGTCGGCAAAACAACCTCCGCCGTTAACCTTACTGCCGCCCTGGGCAGCAAAGGATATAAAGTTCTGCTCGTTGATATTGACCCTCAGGGCAACTCAACAAGCGGTCTCGGAATCAACAAAAAAGGTCTCGAGCTTTCATCCTACAGCGTGATTATCGGCTCATGCCCCGCAAAGGATGCAATTGTTCAGACTCCCTATAAAAATGTTTTCGTTATGCCCTCGAGCATGGATCTCGCAGGCGCAGAGCTTGAGCTTGTTGAAATTCAGAAAAGAGAATCAAAGCTTCGCAACGCTCTTGCTGCCGTCAAGGATGATTTTGATTTCATTTTTCTTGACTGTCCGCCTTCGCTCGGTCTCATAACCCTCAACGGTCTTTGCGCCGCAGATACGCTCATGGTTCCCATTCAGTGCGAATTTTATGCGCTTGAAGGTCTGACCCAGCTCATTTCAACCGTCAGAACGGTCAAAAGACTTTATAATCCCTATATTGAAATCGAAGGCGTACTCCTCACCATGTATGACGGCAGACTCAACCTCACCCAGCAGGTTGTTGAGGAAGTAAAGAAATGCTTCCCGAAAAAGGTTTACTCAACCGTTATTCCGCGAAATGTCCGCCTTTCCGAGGCTCCCAGCTACGGTCAGCCCGTTATGTATTATGACAAATCCTCAAAGGGCAGCAACGCTTATCTCGAGCTGGCAGACGAATTCATTAAATTAAACAAATAAGGAGAAAATATATGGCACCCAAAAAAGGCGGTCTCGGCAGAGGAATTGATTCTCTGCTGATTGATAATTCTATAGAAGAAAATAACGCTTCTCAGGCAGTTAAGCTCAACATTCTTGATATCGAGCCTAACAAGGAGCAGGCAAGAAAACAGTTTGACGATGCAGCTCTTTCAGAGCTTGCCGATTCAATCGCTCAGCATGGCGTTCTTCAGCCGCTGCTTGTGCGTCCGATTTTCGGCGGCGGATATCAGCTCATCGCAGGCGAAAGAAGATGGCGCGCAAGCCGCCTTGCAGGTCTGACTCAGGTTCCTGCAATCATCAAGGAGCTTTCCGATGAAGAAGCGGCTGTTATTTCTTTAATAGAAAATTTACAGCGTGAGGACCTCAATCCCGTTGAAGAGGCTCTCGGCTTTGCAAGCCTTATAAAAGACTTTAATCTGACTCAGGAAGAGGCGGCAAAAAAGGTCGGCAAATCACGCCCCGCCGTTGCGAATGCCCTCCGCCTTCTCAAGCTTCCCGAAAAGGTGCTTGACTATGTGCGCGAAAACAAGCTCTCCGCAGGTCATGCAAGAGCAATCGCTGCAATCGACGATGAAAAAACCGCGCTTCTCGCTGCAGAAGCTGTTATCGAAAAAGGTCTTTCCGTCAGAGAAACCGAAAGAATGGTAAAGGCGCTTACCGCTGAAAAGAAATCCAAAAAGCCTTCGAAGTCAAGGCACACCTTCTTTGACGAGGTTGAGCTTTCGCTCAATAATTCTCTCGGCAGAAAAGCAAGGGTTGTTACCAAGGAAGGCAAGGAATGCGGTACTCTTGAAATCGCGTTTTTCGATAAGGATGACCTTGCAAGAATAGCAAGAATCCTCTCCGCTCTGGAATAATGAACATTTTGCGGTCATGTTGTGCAATATTGTTTTTTTGCTTGTTTCTTGTTACAATCTGTAGTATAATGTAACATATCATAGATTATAAGAAGGTTATTCCATGAAAAAACATCTTGCAAATATAGTCAGCCTGAGCCGCGTTGCAGGTGCGGTTGCTCTGTTTTTCTTCAGCAGCATATCAATTCCGTTTCTGATTATTTATGTATTTTGCGGTTTTACCGACCTGATTGACGGCCCGATAGCAAGAAAAACAAACAGCACAAGTCCCCTCGGCGCAACGCTTGATACCGTAGGCGATGTGGCAACATATCTTGCCCTGACAAAAGTCCTTATCATGAAAAAGCTTGTTCCCGGCTGGATACTTGCATGGATTCTCAGCGCAGGCGTGCTTTTCGGCGTCGGCGCACTTATTTCAAAGCGCAGATTCAATAAGATGTATCTGCCCCATACATATCTCGGCAAAATCTTCGGCGGAACGGTTTTTGTTCTGCCCATCGCAATGCAGTTCATGCCGGGCTATGTCTGGATGTCGGTTATCTGTACAATAGCAACGGTTCATGCCTTTGAGCTAATCTATGTTCAGTCCAAAAACAAAACCGCCGATGATTTTGTTCCGTCGGCATTACATGTTAAAAAAACATAAAATGAGCCGTTGCGCAGTAAGAAGCGCAGCGGCTTTTTGCTCTTGCGGGCTATTCGTGAACATCTTATATTAAAAACAATTCCGAATTTCGCATTACGAATTCCGAATTAAAAGCAAACAGAGCCTGTCCTCAACTATTCACTATAAACTAATATAATCGGGTACGGGCGAAGCCCTCCCTTAACTATTCACTATTCACTTTTAACTATTCACTAAAACAGGTGCATCGCAGCGCCTGCTTTTTTTATTCCTCTGTCCTGACTTTGTTTAAGGCTTCAAGCGGGTCAACGGTTTTGCCGTCAATCAGAACCTCAATATGCAGATGGTCTCCGTCTCCCGATTCAACGGGAATACTGCCGAGCGTGCCTATTTTTTCGCTCTTCTGAACCATCGCATTTTCAGGCAGAGTTGTACCCTTTTTGAGTCCGCAGTATCTGACGGTCATTCCGTTTCCGTGGTCGATTTCAACAACCGTGCCCCAGAAAGTATCATCATAAACCTTTGTTATTCTGCCGTCTGCAACCGCATCAACGCTGTTGCCTGCCGCGCCCGAAAAATCAATGCCGTCATGAACCCGCCAGTCGCCCATCGTTTTGCTGAAAACCATTTCGCCGCCGCTGTAATCCTTGATTATATCGTTACCCATCGGCATGGCAAAGCCCTCGGGCTTTTTCTCGGTCAGAGGCTGAGTCTCCCTTTCGTCTGGCACTCCCGTCACGCCGATATTAACTGCATCGGTTTCGGGAACGGTTTCTTCAACGAAGCTTTCGCTCCATCTGATTGAAAACCTCGAAAAGCCCGTATCTTCAACGGTTGGTTTGCTGTCGGGCTTCAGACTGATCACCGCCGCAACGGCAACGGCAACAATGCATATACCGAGCGCCGCATATATATTTCCGTTTCTGAATCTGAATTTCATTGCATCTGCTCCTTTAATGTTCTCACCGTTATTTTGGGATGTTTTTTCGTGTTTATTCCAAATAAGACGCAAAACGGAAAATTAATTGCACCGAACACTATTTTTTTGTTTTTTTAAGGTAAAAATTTAAAATTTCTACTTGATACTTATAAAATTTTCTGTCATAATAATAGGGTATAATTATAAATAATAATAGACTGGAAGTGTGTTCTTTTGGACAACAAAAAACTTGCTCAGCTTTTGTTTCCTCATATTGATAAATCTCCCGAATACTTCGAGGAGCTTTTCCCCGAAAGAGGTCTTGCAGAGGGCGCAAGAGTAACGAGATTCGCTCCCTCTCCCACGGGCTATCTTCATATCGGCGGACTTTTCGGCGCGCTTGTTGATGTTCTGACCGCTCAGACAACCGGCGGCGTTGCCTACCTCAGAATAGAGGATACCGATAAAAAACGCGAAATTGATGACGGCGTTTCGGCAATCATCAACGGCTTCAACTATTTCGGCGTTGAATTCAACGAAGGCGTAACGGGCTTCGGAACGGAAAAGGGTGCTTACGGCCCCTATACCCAGAGCCAGCGCGCCGAGATATATCAGACAATTGCCAAAAGCCTTGTTGAAAAAGGACTTGCCTACCCCTGCTTCTGCACAGCAGACGAGATTTCCGAAATCCGTGAACAGCAGGAAAACGGCGGCGCTCTTATCAGAGGTTATTTCGGCAAATGGGCAAAATGCCGTAACCTGACAATTGAAGAGGTTGAAAAGAATATTGCCGAGGGCAAGCAATGGGTGCTTCGCCTGCGTTCCGAAGGTGATGAAGAGAAAAAGATTATCTTCGATGACGTTATCAGAGGCAAAATTGAAATGCCTGCAAACATAATTGACGAGGTTCTTCTTAAATCAGACGGTATACCCACCTATCATTTCGCTCATGCATGCGATGATCATTTCATGAGAACAACGCATGTTATCAGAGGCGAAGAGTGGATTTCCTCCGTTCCCAAGCATATCGAGCTTTTCAGAGCATGCGGATATAAAGTTCCCAAATATGCCCATACTCCTCAGGTTCTCAAAACCGATGAGGAAACAGGCGACAAGCGCAAGCTTTCAAAGAGAAAGGATCCCGAGGCAGCTGTCGGATATTTTGTTGAAGGCGGCTTCCCGAAGGAAAGCGTTCTTGAATATCTGCTCACTCTCATCAACTCCAACTTTGAGGATTGGCGCAGAGCAAATCCGAAAGAGGATATTTCAAAATTCCCCTTCAACCTCAAAAAGATGAGCTCAAGCGGCTGTCTGTTTGACCTTGTAAAGCTCAACGACGTGAGCAAGAATGTTATCTCCGTCATGAGTGCAAAAGAGGTTTATGAAAATATCGTTGAATGGGCAAAGGTTTATGACCCTGAATTCCATGAGATTTTCTCGGCTGATGCGGATTTCTCAACCGCCATTATGAATATTGACCGCGAAAATCCCAAGCCCCGCAAGGATATCGCAAAATGGAGCGAGGTCAAGGACTATGTTTCATATTTCTTCAAGCCCCTCTATCAGCCCGATTACACTCTGCCCGAAAACATTTCAAAAGCGGATGCCGCGGCAATTGCAGAAAAATATCTTGCAGAGTTTGACCTTGCAGACGATAAGGACCAATGGTTTGCAAGAATCAAGGATATGTGCGAGCCTCTCGGCTTCACACCCAATGTCAAGGAATTCAAAAAGAATCCCGAGGCATTCAAGGGTCATGTCGGCGATGTTTCAACGGTTATCAGAATTGCGCTCACCTCACGCAGAAACACTCCCGACCTTTATTCGATAATGCAGCTTCTCGGCGAGGATGAAATAAAGGCAAGACTTACCGAAGCAATCGCAAGCTTTAAATAACCGGGTGAGGGCGAAGCCCTCCCTTAACTCTTCACTATTCATTTTTCACTCTTAACTAATATAATCGGGTACGGGCAGCGCCCGTCCGAAACTATTCACTTTTATTATTCACTCCACAGAAAGGATGTATGATATATGGACGAAATAAACACCAACTCTAATTTTATATATGACTTCATCGACGAGGACCTTGCAAACGGGGTCAACACAAGAATTCAGACCCGTTTTCCTCCCGAGCCCAACGGCTATCTTCATATCGGACACGCCAAGGCTATCTGCATTGACTTCAGCACAGCTGAAAAATACGGCGGCGAATGCAACCTGCGCCTTGACGATACTAACCCCTCAAAAGAGGATGTTGAATATGTTGACGCAATCAAGGAAGATATCGAATGGCTCGGCTATAAGTGGAATAAGGTTCTCTATGCTTCAAGCTATTTTGATTTCATCTATGAATGCGCAATCAAGCTCATAAAGAAGGGCAAGGCTTATGTCTGCGACCTTTCAGCCGATGAAATCAGAGAATACAGAGGAACTCTCACAGAGCCCGGCAAAAACAGCCCTTACAGAGAGCGTTCAATCGAAGAAAACCTTGATCTCTTTGAGAGAATGACAAACGGCGAATTTGCTGACGGCGAAAGAACTCTGCGCGCAAAGATTGATATGGCTTCGCCCAACATCAATATGCGTGACCCCGTTATCTACAGAATTGCTCATGTTTCACACCATCAGACAGGCGATAAATGGTGTGTTTATCCCATGTATGACTTTGCTCATCCTCTTTCTGACGCAAGAGAGGGCGTAACCTATTCTCTCTGCTCCCTCGAATTCGAAAACCACAGACCTCTCTATGATTGGTTCATCAAGGAAATCGGCTTTGAAGAACCCCCCAGACAGATCGAATTTGCCCGCCTTAACCTCAACTACTGCGTAACAAGTAAGAGATACTGCCTCGAAATGGTGCAGAAGGGCATAGTTGACGGATGGGATGATCCCAGAATGATCACCCTCTGCGGCATGAGAAGAAGAGGCTATCCCGCAGCGGCAATCCGTGAATTCATCAACCGCATCGGTGTTTCAAAGGCAGACAGCGTTGTTGACTACGGTCTGATTGAGGCTTGCGTGCGAGATAATCTTAACGAAAATTCTCCCAGAGCGATGGCTGTTCTCCGCCCCCTGAAGGTTATCATCGATAACTATCCCGAGGGACAGGCTGAAGAAATCGAGGTTGAAATCAATCCTCTTAAGCCCGAGCTCGGAACAAGAACCGTTCAGTTCTCAAGAGAAATATTCGTTGAGAGAGACGATTTCATGGCTGAGCCCGTCAAGAAATATTTCAGACTCTATCCCGGCAACGAGGTTCGTCTCAAGGGCGCATATTTCGTAACCTGCACAAGCTACGAAACCGACGAAAACGGCGAGGTTACCTGCCTTCACTGCACCTATGACCCCGAAACCAAGGGCGGCGACTCTCCCGACGGCAGAAAGGTCAAGGGTACAATTCATTGGGTAAGCGCTTCAGACTGCACACCCTGCGAAATCCGTCTTTATGACCGCCTTTTCGGTGCGGAAAATCCCTTTGTTGACGGAAAAGAAAATTATCTTAACCATCTTAATCCCAATTCCCTTGAAATTATTGAAAACTGCCTTGTTGAAGGCGGCATTAAAGATGCTAAATGCGGCGATACCTTCCAGTTTATGAGACAGGGTTATTTCTGCGTTGACAAAACATCCTCGGATGACAAGCTTGTTTTCAACCGCACCGTAGCCCTCAATTCTTCATGGAAATAATCACAGAGAAAGGATTTTTTCAATGAAATATTTAATGAAAGTTGTTAATGCCCTGCTTGCGGCGGCAATGTTCCCCGTTGTTCTGTTCCTTGATTTCATCTTCTTCCAGTTCGGAACAAACGATAAAGCTCAGCCCCTTTTTCAGCAGATCAATCCCGACAGCGCAGGCGTCGGTATAGAAGAGTCCCTTTCGCTTTTTGATTTCATTCAGATTGCCCGCGGCGATCACATCTATTCCAATATTTTCAGCGGAATGACCTCAAAAGGCTTCACATGGCCCGAGGCTTTCGGTCCCATCAACGCAAGACTTATTGCGTTTGCCGTTTTTCTTGTGCTCTGCCTTCTGATTGCAATTTTCATCATCGTGTGGTCAATCTGCAGCGATAAAAAGCTTCCCGTTATTCTTGCGGCAGTCGGCGGCATCGTTTCGGCAATTATCATGATCTGCTGCTTCAATTCCGCAGCAAATGTTCTTGTAAGCGGCGAAATCGGTCTTTCTGCTCTGATTTCGGACTCAAGCTGGCTCACCGACCTTCTTTTCGGCTTCATCGGTATTGATACCTTCATGCTCGGAGGCTTCCAGTCAGGTATCATAATCGTTTTCATCTGCATTATTGTATGGACAGGCGCATTCGCTCTCATCGAAATCGGTGATAACGAAGAAGAAGAAAAAGCAAAAAAGAAATAATAAAAGCAACAAATCCCAAGAGCATCAACGCCCTTGGGATTTTTATTTGTTTAATATTTTCCGTTCTTTGCAAGCTCGATTGCAGAAACTCTGCCGCTTCCGAGAACGATATTTGTTTCACCGTAGATTGAATTCTGAAGGTCTCTTGCCGCCTTGATATAGTCAACAATCCATACATCAAGATTGCCCGTATGAGTTTTGTATCCGCTGAAGCCTCTGCGGTTTTCTTCGGAGGGTGCCGGCTGACTTGCGATTTCGAAATCAAGCCATTCGCCAGACATCGCCTCTCCCGCAAGAGAAATAAGCTCAATATCGGTATAATTTGTTGAAACATAAGGCAGAAGCTCGCCGATGGCACTCTGAACATCCTCTTCGGAGGAGGATTTGAGCTTGGTGATAAATGCTTTTATGATTCTTCTCTGACGCTCGGTGCGTTCAGCTTCACCGTCAAGCTTTCTGATTCTCGCAAAATAAAGGGCTTTCTCACCGTCAAGCTCAACATTCGGGCCGCTTCTGTAGATATCAGTGCCGCTTGTGCGGTTCATATAGTCTGCCTCCGCCTCGGTCACCCTGACATTTATTCCGCCGATAACATCAATCGCCCTGATGAATGCCTCATAATCGAGAGCTACATACCCGTCAATTTTTATTTTATAGTTATCGGATAAAACCTCGGCAAGCTTTTCGGCGCCTGCCCATGAATAGGCATGGTTTGTTTTGTCATATCTGTCCTGACCCTTTATGTTCATATATGTATATGAATCCCTGAGGAAAGAGGTCAGGGTTATTTTTTTGCTTTTTCTGTCAATGCTGAGAAGAATTGCGGCATCGGAACGGCTCGAGCCATCAACATTATCTTCTCCAATAAGAAGAATGTTGGTGATATTTCTGTTGCTGAGCTTGTCGCCGCCGTTTGTTGCCCATTCCCTGAGCAGGTCTTTGACCGAATCCGCATGTGTGATATCGTTTATGGGTTCAAATCTCTGAACAGGCTCCTGAGATACAGGGGGAAGAGTTGCTGCCACGGTTGTTTCTTCGGCAGCCGTTGTTGCAGTGGTTTCCTGTGTATTATCGGGTTTCGAGCATGCCGCGGCAGAAAGTATCAGTACCGCCACAAGCAGCAGGGAAATAAATCTTTTCAAAACAGAATTCTCCTTTTTCATTTCAATATTGAAATTATACTATATCAATATGAAAAATACAAGAAAAAAGGTGCCGCCCTGAGGCGACACCTTTATAAATTTTTTAACCTATCCAGCCGAATAAAAAATCAAAAATGTTTTTGAAGAAATTGGCTATTTTCTGCCAGATTGAAAGCTTTACGGGTTCATCGGGTGCATCATCTTTGCCCTGAATGCGAACCCATTTATATTCCGTAACCTTGTCTGGATCAAATTCTTCGGCATTGCTTCCGTCAACACTGACGCTTGCCGTTACGGTAACATCATCGCTGAATCTTGTCTGTTCTCTGCTGTTGATTGCAAAATAACTCTCGCAGATAAGTGTCAGACTTCCGCTTCCCGAAAACTTCTGATTGACGTCACTCTGAAGCGCAGGTGCCTGAGTGCAGTTGATAACGCTTTCTCCGAGAAGAACGATATCCGCGCTGCCGAGAATTCTCAGCGGCATGATAAGCTCGGCATCCTTAAGAGTAAGAATCTCCGTATCGGGATCATAATGAATGTTCCAGTTGTTTTTTGTGGCAGGCTGAACCATGCCGCCAAATGTTTTGTAATATCCGCCGTAAATGTTCTCATAAGGATTGAAAATGCTGTTACCTGCATTGACATAGATAACATCGTTGACTGCAAATGCGGGAACGGTTGCCGATAAGAGTATCAGCAGGGCAAATATTGCCGAAATGATTTTTCTGAATGTTTTTCTGTTTTTCATGGTGTTCTCCCTTCATTTTATACGCCTTGCCGTCAAAGCTGACGCCATTATACCTTAAATCAGAATATTTTTCTATCAACCGCGCTTTACATTATTGATAAAAAATACAAAAAAGAGTGCAACCGTAAATTGCACTCTTAAAAATTATTCTTCGTTTTTCTTTTTCATTGTCTTTACCGCATATCTGACAACCCAGACCGCAAGCACAACAGGTATGAGGATAACGGCAAAAATAACAAGCTTCTGCATCGGAATATATTTATAAAGACCGTCTCCGAGAATTGTGAAAAGAAAAACTCTCGGAAGAATTCCCAAAAGCGAAACCGCCATATACTGACCGAAGCCCGTTCTCATCGCGCCGAGAAGAAGGCTTACAATGTCAATCGGAAAAACGGGCAGAAATCTTATCGCAAGCAGGGCAGAAAACTTGTTTTTGCTCTGCATTTTCAGAAGCTTTTCGCCGTATTTTGTTTTTTCAACCTTTTCAACAACCTTTTTGCCGCCCATGATTCTGCCGAAAAAATATGTCGCAATAACCTCAAGCGCAATTCCCGCAGTGTTTATAAGCAAAGCTGTCCACCAATTGAACGCCATGCCTACCGCAATATACACTATCGACGCAGGAACAACAAAGGTTATTGATTTAAGCAGATAAACGCCGAGAATGCTTATTACTGCCGCTGCAAAGCTGCCCGAAGCATCAACTATTGCTCTGACATCAATGTTTTTCAGCTCATCATATTTCCAGAAAATAACGGCAATAATAACAAACGAAACAATTATTCTTACCGTCAGACCGATTATATTTTTTGTTTTTGAATTATTTTCAGCCAATTTACTTCCTCCAAAAAATATTGTCAATTTATAATAACCCATTGTTATGATTTAATCAAGAAAAAAAGAATAATTAACAATTTTTTTATAGACAGAGCGAATTTCGTGTGATATACTATTGAAGTATGTAAACTATAAGAAGGAGGGATTGATTATGATGACCGCTAAAGAAAAGCTCCAGCGAGCTTCTGCAGCCGTAGCTTTTGACGGTATCTATAAATATGTTAAAAAGAACCCTGCGGAAAATCTTACAAAGCTCATCAATCTTTCCGAAAAGCTTATGGGCGGCGCTTTCCCCGCCAAAAACTTTGAGGCATTCCGCAACGCCGTTCATGACGAAAACAATGTCTGGAACCGCTTTGCAATGAGCATCATCAACGATCTTGACCGCGATGTTATCAAAAAAATGCTCCTTGCTCTCGGTCTCGGTGCAGGTGTTAACGGAACAAAAGCCGTTCGCGAAAACAGAGAAAAATATAAATGCAACATTCCGTTTATTCTTCTCTTTGACCCCACAAGCGCATGTAATCTGCACTGCAAAGGCTGCTGGTCAGCTGAATACGGCCATAAATCCAACCTTTCTCTTGACGAAATGAGAAGCATTATCAATCAGGGAACCGAGCTCGGCACGCATTTTTATATGCTTACGGGCGGCGAGCCCCTCATCAGAAAAGATGATATCATAACTCTCTGCCGCGAAAATCCCGATTGCGCTTTTCTTGCATATACTAACGCAACTCTTATCGACCAGAAATTCTGCGACGATCTTAAAGAAGTCGGCAACCTTGCTCTTGCTCTGAGCATTGAAGGAAATGAAGAAAGCAACGATTTCAGAAGAGGCAACGGTTCTTATTCAAAAACCATTGAAGCAATGGATCTTTTAAAGAAAAACGGTCTTTTCTTCGGAATTTCAGTTTGCTACACAAGCAAAAACGTTCCCTCCGTAACGAGCGATGAATTCATGGATCTCATGGTTGAAAAGGGTGCCAAATTTGCTCTCTATTTTGCATATATGCCCGTTGGCCACGATGCCGTTCCCGAGCTGATTCCTCAGCCTGATGACAGAGTTCATATGTATAAGTGGCTCCGTCAGGTCCGAAACAGCAAAACGGGCAAGCCGATTTTCGTTATGGATTTCCAGAACGATGCGGAATATGTAGGCGGATGCATTGCAGGCGGCAGAAACTATTTCCACATCAACTCCGAAGGCGATATGGAGCCCTGCGTTTTCATCCATTATTCCGATTCTAACATTAAAACCCATACTCTGCTGGATGCTCTCAGAAATCCTCTTTTCCGGGCTTATTATCATAATCAGCCCTTTAATGACAATCATCTGAGACCTTGTCCGATGCTTGAAAATCCCGACTGTCTGCGCAAGATTATTTCAGAAACAGGTGCAAGGTCAACCGACCTTATCGAACCCGAAAGCGCTGAAACTCTCTGCTCAAGATGCGATAAGTTTGCCGCCGCATGGAAGCCCGTTGCGGAAGAGCTCTGGAATTCAACCAAGCATCCGAATCCCAAAACGCAGTTTTACCGCGACACTCCCGAGGGCAAAAAAGCCCTTGAAAAAAAGGATTGACCGTCGGATAATTATAAAAAACCAAGGGGTGCTGACTAAAAGTCGGCTGAGATTATACCCTCAAACCTGATTCCGGTAATGCGGGCGTAGGAAAAGGCATAATTGCAGTTTTTTCGCCCAACGTGTTTTGCGTTGGGCGTTTCTGTTTGCAGCCCGAGAAAGGATGATTTTCTCATGTCAAAAACACTCTCAAAAACCCGTATACTCGCCGAAAGCGCAATTATGATTGCCCTCTCAATTGCCCTTTTTGCCGTTTCCGATGCAATTCCGTGGCCTTACGCTTACGGCGGCGGCTTCAGTCTTTTCGGTCAGGTACCGATAATTATTGTTTCCTACCGCCACGGAATAAAAAACGGTCTTGTTGCATCAACGGCACTCGCTCTTTTTGAAATGATGATGGGCTTCAAAAATTTCAGCTATGTAAACGGTATTGCCGCGTGGCTCATCGTTGCGTTTGCAGACTATATTATTGCATTCGGCTGTCTCGGTCTCGGAGGTATGTTCCGCAAAAGAATCAAAAATCAGAATGCGGCACTTGTTTCAGGCGGTCTGATTGTCTGCTTTATCCGCTTTTTATGCCATTTCATAAGCGGCGTTACAATCTGGTCGGGATATGCGCCCGAAAATATGCTTGTCGGTGTTTATTCCTTAATTTATAACGGCTCATATATGCTCATTGAAACCGTTATAACGGTCATCGGACTTGTTGCCGTCAGTGCGGCATTTAATTTCGGAAAAGATAAGCTGATAAAATAACTGCGAAAACCCGTGTTTTGCACGGGTTTTCTTTTATTCCTCGGGCCACCATTCGCTCTCCCATATTCTTTTTTCAATGCTTTTTCTTATCTCTTCAACCTTACCGAAATCCATGGCGTTTATATATATGCTTTCAAGCTCATCATGAATTTCCTTTGCCGATTTAAGAGCTGAAACAGCTTCATCAAGAAGCTCCTTTGATGCTTTTTTCGCAAAATTCAGCTTCGCACGGCTTCTCCTCAATGCCTCAGCATCATAAAATCTTCTGAGAGAAATAACCTTTGCGCCCTCGGGCTCGGGTGAACAGAATCTATCTTTTGTAAAAAATCCGAGACCAAGCTCAGGGATAATTATATGGCGGATTTTTTTCTCGTTTGCAATAAACGGGCTTGAAATAACCGAAAATCCCGACGCAAGGGCATATGTGCGGATTTCTCCGATAACAATTGCCGCCGCAACTCCGAAATCATCCTCAAAAACGGTTTTTCTGTTGCAAAGCTCTTCCGCGGTTTCATTAAAGAAATAATATCCTTTCGGCGTTACTGCATCGAGCAAACGTATTTTTTCAAGCCCGATTTTTCCCGACGGCTTTTTAAAATATCTTGCCGAAACCCTTGCCGCATATCTTTCAAGCCTGCGTCTGTCAAGGTTTTCGCGGCAGATTTTTTCTCCGTCGCCGTAAACCGAGAATGCCGAATCAATGAACCTTCTGCTTCTTTTATGGCAAGCCTTGTTTTTATCGGTCAGTTCAATTATTTTTTCGCTGTTTTCGCGCAGTTTTTCTTTGTCCCAGCATTCTCCGAGATTGATTATTTCTCCCGTTGCGGCAGGATATTCGGGGTCCATTGCGTGCGGCGCTGTTGCATCCGCAAGGCAGACCCTCAGAGACGGAAAAATAACTCCGTCAAGCGAATCAGGGTCAGACGAGCAGAAAATTCTTTCGCATCCGATATCTTTATTTTCAATTTCTTCTGCAATTTTTTTCATAAAAAAGGATTTTCCCGTTCCCGGACCGCCTTTTATCAGAAATGTATACTGTCCCTGCACTTTCGGAACAAGGCGGTCAAAAAGGGAAAAAAATCCGTTTCTGCTGCTTGAACCGAGAAAATATGATTGCTTCATCAGAAAGCCTCCTTTGATGCCGTTATTAGCAGGATATTCCGAAACATATGAAAACGTGAAAAAATTCATTGTTTTTTAATAATGTTTTTCAAAAATAACCTTTAAAAACAAAAAATACACTTGATATTATTTTATTTATAATATATAATATATTTAAGCAGAGCTTTATTTTGGTCATGTGGCGTGTGGGTCCTGTGCGACAGGATACCGTGAACCATGTCAGGCGGGTGAACCGAGCAGCATTAAGCGGACAATTTTGTGCGCCACAGTCTGCCTGCCGCCATATGACCAAGGCAAAGCTCTCTTTTTATTAAAAGGTTAAATGTGAGGAAGTGAAAGAAATGTATCAGGCGTTATACAGAAAATGGAGGCCGAAAAGCTTCAGCGATGTTTACGGTCAGCCTCATGTTACCAGAACTCTTCAGAGTCAGCTTGAAAGCGGCAGAATTTCTCATGCTTATCTTTTCACAGGCTCAAGAGGAACGGGCAAAACAACCTGCGCAAAAATTCTTTCAAAAGCGGTCAACTGCCTGAATCCCGTTGACGGCAATCCCTGCAACGAATGCGAAATCTGCAAAGGAATTGATAATGGTTCAATTCTTGATGTTATTGAAATTGACGCGGCAAGCAACAACGGCGTTGATAATATCCGCGATCTTCGCGAGGAAGCAAACTTCACTCCCGTTAACGCAAAATACAGAGTTTACATTATTGACGAAGTTCATATGCTTTCAATCGGAGCGTTCAATGCACTTCTCAAAACTCTTGAAGAACCGCCCTCACATGTTATTTTTATCCTTGCAACAACAGAAATTCATAAACTTCCTGCAACAATTCTTTCCCGTTGCCAAAGATTTGATTTCAAGCGTATTTCTCCCGAGGATATTACAGCAAGGCTTGTTTATGTTTCTGAAAAAGAAAACGTTACTCTTACCGAGAACGCGGCGGCTTTAATTGCAAGAATTGCAGACGGCGGAATGAGAGATGCTCTCTCTCTTCTTGACAGATGCTTTGCAATGGGCAACCATATAGATGAAGATGCCGTCAGCTCAGCGGCAGGCATTGCGGGAACGGTTCATCTTTTTTCGTTTTCCGAGTATATTGCAAAAGGCGATTTTACATCGGCGCTGAAGCTTGTTTCAAAGCTTCATAACGAATCGTGCGATATTGATTCTCTTTGCACAGAGCTGACTCTCCATTTCAGAAACCTGATGGTTGCAAAAACCGTTAAGGAATGTGACGGTCTGATAGTCTGTTCAAAAGACGAGCTCGAAAAAATAAAAACAAGAGCGGCTGAAATGAAGCTTTCGAAGATTCTTTCATGCATCGAAATTCTTGAGAAAGCGGCATCAAATATAAAAAATGCCGTCAATAAAAAAATTCAGCTTGAAGCCGCGGTCATTAAAATGTGCGCTCCTGCTTCACAGCCTGAAATGAGCAGCGACCTTGAAGAAAGAATTGCTTCTCTTGAAGAAAAAATAAATGCCCTTTCAAGCGGTAAAGTAATTGAGGCTCCTAAAAAAGAAGCTGTGACCGCTGCCGTAAAGGCTCCCGAAAATACAAATGATAACATTAAATCCGAAGATAAAACAGAAATAAAAACCGAAGTAAAAGAAGAGATAAAAGAAGAAGCTAAAAAAACTTCGGCAGAAACAATCGTTGATGACGGTCCGTTTTATAACTGGTCGGATGTTCTTGAGGCTCTTAAAAAATATGATATTCCGCTCTTCGGAATTATGGCAAATTCAACTGCGGTTATCAAAAACGGCAGAGTTATCATAAATTCGGAAAACCCGACTCTTTACGATTTTATTTGTTCTGACACTCATTCAAGAGAGCTTTCAAGAGCTATTTTTGATGTTCTCGGTCAGAAAATGAAAATTGCCGTTTCAAATACGGAAAAAGCAAAGGCGGCAACAAGTCCGCTTGAAGATTTAAAAAATAAAATTAATAATTTCAATAATAACTGATATTACGGAGGATAAAAAATGAAAGCAAGAATTCCCGGCGCTCCTCAGGGCGGCAACATGATGAAAAAAATTCAGGAAATGCAGGAAAACATGCAGAAAATTCAGCAGGAGGTTGAAGAGACCGAGTTTTCTTCTTCCGTAGGCGGCGGAGCAGTTGAGGTTGTTGTTAACGGTGCTCACGAAGTTGTTGCAGTTAATCTCAAGCCCGAAATCGTTGACCCCGACGATATTGAAATGCTTCAGGATCTTATTATTTCAGCATTCAATGAAAGCATCCGCAAGGCAAACGAAGCAATGGAAAAAGGAATGGAAAAGGCTAAGGGCGGTCTTTCCATCCCCGGTCTGTTTTAATGAGCGGTTTCACCCCGTCGCTTGACAGACTGATAGAGCAGTTTGCAAAGCTTCCGTCTGTCGGTAAAAAAAGCGCCCAGAGGCTGGCATTTCATGTTCTTTCGATGAGCGATGCCGAAGCCAGAGCTTTTACCGAAACAATTGAAAAAGCGAGAAGCTCTATAAAAAGATGCGAAATATGCTGCAATCTGACTGACGGAAAAGTTTGCTCTGTCTGCAACTCGCAGTCGAGAGACAAATCGGTCATCTGCGTTGTTGAAGACCCGAGAGATGTTATTGCAATTGAGCGCACTCATGAATATAACGGGCTTTATCATGTTCTTCACGGAGCAATTTCTCCCATGAACGATATCAATCCCGAGGATATCTGCATCAAAGAGCTGATAATGAGACTTGGCGACGATACTGTCAAAGAGGTTATCATGGCAACAAATCCGACTGTTGAGGGCGAAGCAACATCAATGTATATTTCAAAGCTTATAAAGCCTCTCGGAGTCAGTGTCAGCAGGCTTGCTTATGGAGTTCCCGTAGGAGCAGACCTCGAATATGCCGATGAATTTACTCTCATCAGAGCCATGGAAGGAAGAAAAATACTCTGATTTAGTGAATAATGAAGAATGAATAGTGAAGAGTTAAGGAAAGGCTCCGCCTTTGACCGATTATATTTTGGGTGTGGGCAACGCCCACCCGAAACTATTCACTCTTCACTATTAACTATTCACTTAACAAAGTTTTCCACATATTTATACTTTTCCACACTGCGGTTTTCCACATCTTAACTTTGTCAAAAAATGTCATGTTGAAAACCGAAAGTTATCCACCTCACGCGAATAAATATTTTTTCTTCGTAAGCCTTGAAAATCAATGCTTCCGGAAGTTATTCCATATTTTAACGCACACTACTACTACTACTATTAATTAAGATAAGATACACATTACATATAAGAAAAACATTCTGAAATTTTTTAAAATGTACTCACATTCCCGAATCTGAATGTGTAAAACTCTTAGGAGGCAAAAAATGAAAGTAATCTGTAATTCTCTTGAGCTTTCCGAAGCCTGCCAGAACGTTTCAAGAGCGGCTTCAACAAAAACGGCTATTCCTGCAATCGAAGGTATTCTCATGGTTGCAAAAAACGGAACACTTACCCTGACGGGCTATGACCTTGAAATGGGCATCAAAACAATTATCGAAGCAAGAGTTGAAGAAGAAGGCGAGCTTGTTATCAATGCTCATATGTTCAGCGAAACTCTCCGCAAGCTTCCTGAAAGCACTGTCAGCATTGACAGCGATTCAAGGCATATCGCCTCCATAACAAGCGGCGAATTTGAATCAACTCTTATCGGAATTTCATCTGAAGAATATCCTGAGCTTCCTTCAGTTTCGGGCGGATATCATATTGATATTGACGAAAATGTTCTCAAGGATATGGTCAGAAAAACTATATTCTCCGCTGCCGTTAAAGACAGCAAAATCGTACATACAGGCATTAAGTTTGAGATTGAAGAAAATCATATCCGCCTTATCGCTGTTGACGGTGTACGCCTTGCAATCAGAAACGAGCCGATTGAATATGCGGGCGAAAATCTTTCTTTCGTTGTTCCCGCAAAAACTCTCTCCGAGGTTGTAAAGCTCATGAACTATAATGAGGATCCCGTTACAATCGAGGTTGGCAAGAGACATATTATTTTCGGCGTTAACGGCTACAGCGTTATTTCCAGACTTCTTGACGGCGAATTCCTTAATTATAAGGCTGCCATTCCTTCGGCAACAAAAACCGTTATCAATGTTGATACAAGAAGCCTTATCGACAGCATTGACAGAACCTCTCTTATCATTACCGATAAGATTAAGAGCCCCGTTAAATGTGTTTTCGGCGATAATATGATTAAAATTTCGAGCATCACATCTCTCGGCACTGCAAACGATAAGATTCCCGCAACAATAAACGGCGATGATTGCACAATCGGATTTAATAATAAGTATATGCTTGATGCTCTCAAGGTCTGCGATACAGACGAGGTCAGAATTATGCTCAACGGTGCAATTTCTCCCATTCTTATTGTTCCGCCCGAGGGAGATTCATTCATATTCCTTATTCTTCCTGTGAGGCTGAAAAATGAAAATTAAAGTTAAAGTTGCCGAAAAACAGAAGATATCAAAGAAAATTGATACCGATTTTATAAGACTCGATGCTTTTCTGAAGATGAATGATGCCGTGCAGTCCGGCGGACACGCGAAAATCGTTATTCAGGAAGGCGAGGTAAAGGTTAACGGAGAGATATGCACAATGAGAGGTAAAAAGCTCCGCAAGGGCGATACCGCCGAGTTTGAAAGAATAATTTATATTGTTGAATAAATGCAAGGGCGGTTTTTAAAAAATCGCCCGCATTTTAAATTTTTTCTGAAAGGGATGGTAAAATTTGATAATCAGTTTCCATTCCGCAAAAAAATTCAGAAATATTGACCTTATTGAGTTTACGCCGCATCCCGAAATGAATGTTATTTACGGCGAAAACGGTCAGGGAAAAACAAATATTATTGAAAGCATCTGGATGATGACGGGCTTTTACAGCTTCAGGGCAAGAAAAAATGCCCAGCTTATTCAGCAGGGCAGCGATGAAGCGGAAATTGAAACTCTTTTTTATTCACAGCAGCGTGAACAAAAAGCGGTCATGAAAATAAACCGCCGCAAGGAAATTGAACTGAACGGAGTAAAAGAAGATTCTCCGAGAGTTATGATGGGCAAGTTTTTCTCGGTTGTTTTTTCTCCGAATACTCTCGGAATCGTTCAGGACGGTCCTTCCGAAAGGCGCAAGATGCTTGATATTGCTCTGAGCCTTATAAAACCGAATTATGCGGTCATAATGTCGCGTTATCTGCGCGTACTTGATCAGAGAAATGCTCTGCTTAAAAAGTATGCGGAGAAAAAATTTGATCTGATGTATTTTGAGCCGTGGGATGAAGAATTAGCTTCGCTCGGAGCAAAAATAATAAAATACCGCCTCGATTATATTGAGATGCTCCGAGAGCTTTCTGCCGATATTTATAAGGGCATCAGCTCGGGCAGGGAAGAATTTTCATTCTATTATGATTTTTCGAAAGAGAATATTTCCGAAAGCGAAATAAAAGAAAAGCTCAAAGAAAATATTATCAAAACAAGAGACGCCGATTTCAAAAGGCTTTATACAAACGCAGGTCCGCATACCGATGATATTGTTCTCACTCTCAACGGCAGGGATGCCAGAATTTACGGCTCTCAGGGACAGCAGAGGTCGTGTGCGCTTGCTCTGAAGCTCGGCGAAGCTTCAATTATAGAAAAAATAACAGGTGAATGTCCCGTTGTGCTGCTCGATGATGTTATGAGCGAGCTTGATGAGGGAAGGCAGACATTCATTCTGAACTATCTTGATAACTGGCAGGTATTCATTACCTGCTGTGACCCGTCAACGCTTCTGCGTTCTAAAAAGGGAAAAGCGTTTGAAGTCAGAGACGGAAAAATCAGCGAAATGGGGTAAAATATGTATCTTCATCTCGGAATGGATAAGGTTATAACTTTTGATGATATTATCGGAATTTTTGACCTTGACACGACAACGGTTTCAAAAAATACGAGAAATTATCTTGCGAAGGCTGAAAAATCGGGCATCGTTGAAAATGTTTGCTATGACCTTCCGAAATCATTTATTGTCTGCCGCAACAAAAAAGGCGAGGATAAGGTTTATATCGCGCAGATTTCGTCAACGACGCTTCAGAAGAGAACGGGCTACGTTGACAGCATAAGCAATCTGTAAAGACTTATGGGTGAACTTTATCTATACATTATTATATAAAAAAACGGGTGGAACGAATCCACCCGTTAATTTTTTTGTTATTATCAGTCGTCGCAGCAATCGTCGCAATCGCAATCGCAGTCACATTCGAATTCGAGAAGCTCGCCGCAGTTGGGGCATTCAATGCTTCCTTCTTCAAGTGTGTCAACGTCAATGCCGATAACCTCATGGCAAGCGGGGCATTCTACATCGTAGAATTCGTCATCGTCATCATAGCAATCGTCGCAGCAGCAATCATCATCGTCAAGCTCTTCATAAACGAAGCTTTCAAGCTCGTCGAGATCCTCGTCAACAGCGTCAAGCTGTTCTGTAACGAGATCCATGCCGTCTTCGAGATCTGCAACTGTGAGAGCAAGATCATCGAGAATATCCATCATGGTTTTGATAACCTTGATTTCGGGCTTGCTTTCATCAAGAGCAAGACCTTCTGCAAGACCTTTAAGATAAGCAACTTTTTCAGTAAGAGTCATTTCTTTGTCCTCCAAAAAAATTATTTATGCACGGCTGAGATATTCGCCTGTGCGTGTGTCGATCATAATCATTTCGCCTTCGTCGATGAAGAGGGGAACCTTAACCTCAGCGCCTGTTTCAACAGTTGCGGGCTTTGTTGCGTTTGTAGCAGTGTTGCCTGCGAAGCCGGGGTCAGTTTTTGTTACCTGAAGAGTAACGGTTGTGGGGGGTTCAACGCCGAAAACGCTGCCCTTATAGGAAAGAACGCGGCATGTTTCGTTTTCTTTAACGAACTTGAAGTTTTCGGGAAGAGTATCCTGACCGATGGGAACCATATCATATGTTTCAGGGTCCATGAAGTAGTAGAGACCGCCGTCTTCATATGAGTATTCCATTTCCTTGCGCTCGATATAAGCGGGGGGGAACTTATCGGTGGGGTTGAATGTACGCTCAACAACAGCGCCGCCGATAACGTTTCTGATCTTTGTTCTTACGAAAGCAGCGCCTTTGCCGGGCTTAACATGCTGGAATTCGATAATCTGATAAACCTGACCTTCCATTTCGAAGGTTACGCCGTTTCTGAAATCGCCTGCTGATACCATAAAAAAATTCTCCTTATTATTGTTTATATGTTTTCACAGTTATTTTATACTATTCCATGTGATTTTTCAAGTCTTTTTTATTAATAAAACTATATATACTATATAATTATAAGGTTTTTGGGTGATTTTGTGAGGTTTTCGCAGCCGTTTTCGGTGATAAAAGCCATATCTTCGATTCTGACTCCGAAATTATCGGGCAAATAAATGCCGGGTTCAACCGTCACAACATCACCGATTTGCAGATTTTTTTTGCTTTTGGGAGAAAGACGAGGTTCTTCATGAATTTCAATTCCTACGCCATGACCCGTTCCGTGGCCGAAAAATTTACCGTAGCCCGCATTATCAATAATATCTCTTGCCGCTTTATCGGCATCAAAGCCGCTGATTCCGTCTCTGAGACATGCGAGCGATGCAAGCTGGGCATTCAGCACGGTTTCGTAAATATTGGATTGCTTATCCGAAACCGAGCCAACGGCAACGGTGCGCGTCATATCGCTGTGATAACCGTTGACAACCGCGCCGAAATCCATGGTAATAAAATCGCCGCATTCAATTTTTTTATTTGAAGGAACTCCGTGAGGCATGGAAGAATTTTTGCCGCTTACGGCAATTGTTTCAAACGAAACAGCCTCCGCGCCGTTTTTCAGCATGAAAAAATCAAGCTCGAGAGCAATTTCTTTTTCTGTTTTTTCAGTTGAGATAAAACCGAGAATATGATCAAACGCTTTTTCTGCAATTGCCTGCGCCCTGAGAATGCAGAGCTTTTCTTCTTCGCTCTTTTTTCTGCGGAGCGAATCAATTTCGCCGTCTGCTTTTTCTGCAAAAACCTCGCAGGAGGAAATTTTTGAAATTCGGTTGAATTCGGATACCGTCAGCCTTGCGCTTTCGGTAAAAAGCTTTGTAATACCGAGCTTTGCGATATATTCGGGAAGCTGAGACGAAAGAGAATTAAGCTGTGCAATTTCCGAGCAGCCCGAAACAAGCTTTTCCGCCGCCTCGATATATCTGCTGTCTGTCAGAAAAACCGCCTCGGATTCCGAGACAATCAGATAACCGTCTGATGATGAAAAATCTGTCAGGTATCTGCGGTTTTCGGGCGAAACAATCATATATCCTTCGCCGCTGCCCAGTGTTTGCTGAAGACTGTGAATTTTCATAATTTATACTCCGTAAGAATAAATAAAAAAAGACAAAGCCGAATGTGTGCAGCATTCGGCTTTGCGTTGGGGAAAGAGAAAATAAAAATGAAAAAAGAAGATGTCAAAATAAAACAATTAGAATATCTATTTGTATAATATTGCATGGATGTGCTGTTCTTGTTGTTGAAATATGAACAAATTGTAAACTTTAGCACAAAAAGCTGATTTATTCTGACATACAGGATTTAATTTCCGAAGCTGAATTTTCAGTTTTGTTCAAGGAATGCCCTGAAGCCCTTGAAAGCCATATAGACATCGAGCTTTGAAACAACCTCAAAAGGAGCATGCATCGAAAGAACGGGAACACCTACATCAACAACCTCAACGCCGAGGTTTGCGATATATTTTGCAACTGTTCCGCCGCCGCCCTCGTCAACCTTGCCGAGCTCGCCCGTCTGCCAGGCAACATCGGCTGAATCGAAGATATTGCGGATTTTTGCCATGAATTCGGCGTGAGCGTCATTGGTGCTGCTCTTGCCTCTGGAGCCCGTATATTTTGTAACAACAATACCTTTGTTGATGAAAGCCGCATTGAGCTTGTCATGAACTGAGGGATAAATCGGGTCGAAGCCTGCGTTCACATCGGCGGAAAGGCATTCTGAAGCTCTGAGAACATCTCTGCCTTCAAGACCCTGAGTTTTTGCGATATCTTCGATGAACTGCTTGAGATATGCCGAATTGAGGCCTGTGTTGCCGTCTGAACCCGTTTCTTCCTTGTCGGTGATAACGGTGACGGATGTGTAAACAGGGTTTTCTGCGGCGAATGCAGCCATAACAGAGGGGTATGCGCAAACTCTGTCGTCGTGACCGTAAGAGCCTATCATGCTTCGGTCAAGACCGATATCGCATGATTTGAAAGCGGGTACAACCTCAAGCTCTGCGGAAAGAAAATCGGCTTCAACAATGCCGTATTTTTCATTGAAAAGCTTCATGATGTTGAGCTTTACCATTTCGCTGCCCTTATCCTTGCCGAAAGGACGGCTGCCGATAAGAACATTGAGGTTTTCGCCGAGAATTGCTTCTTCAAGCGGCTTTGAAGCCTGCTTTTTGTCGAGATGGGGGAGAAGGTCGGTTACAACAAATTTCGGGTCGCCGTCATCCTCGCCGAGACATACATTAACTGTTTCACCGTTCTTTTTGCAGATAACGCCGTGAAGGGCAAGAGGAATTGCTGTCCACTGATATTTTTTTATTCCGCCGTAATAATGTGTTTTGAGCATTGCAAGCTCACTGTCCTCATAGAGCGGATTGGGTTTGAGGTCAAGTCTGGGGGAGTCAACATGGGAAGCAACGATTTTTGCTCCCTTTGCAAGGCTTTCCGTGCCGAAAACGCAGAGGATAAGAGCCTTTTTGCGGTTTTCATAATATACCTTGTCGCCCGCCTTATAGGTTGCGGAGCTGTCAAAGGGAACGAAGCCTTCTTTTTCTGCAAGAGCCTTTGTAAAAGCAACTGCTTCGCGCTCGGTTTTGCATTTATCAAGAAATTCCGCATAACCGATGCAGAAATCATCGGCTGCCTTTATTTCTTCATCGCCGCATAGATATGAAGCATGCTCGGGAGAAGAGAAAAGCTCTTCCTTGAGAAGCTCAGCGGGAGTTTTGTCACACATTTTAACCATCCTTTCAGTTTTCAATCAGTATATTGTATGCAATTAAATTATAATTTTTCGGTAATCTTTTTTATTTCTTCATCAATATTTTTGCCGTTATTATTTATAACAACATCTGCTTTTTCAATATAATATTCTTCGCTTTTCTGCGCGTTCATGCGTATGAGAGCGTCCTCGCGGCTGATGGAATCGCGCTTCATGATTCTTTCAAGCCGCATTTCTTTATCTGCAATAACGGTAACGGTGAACGAGCATATTGATGTCAGATCGCTTTCAAAAAGCAGAGCGGCATCAATAAGAGCGGCTTTTGCGCCCGATTTTTCAGCATTATGTATTTCTTCAACAGCAAGACGCGTGACCTCGGGATGAACAATCGAGTTAAGTCTGCGCTGTTTTTCAGAATCCGAGAAAGCTCTGCGTGCAAGCTCGCGGCGGTCAAGAACACCGTCTGAAACAATATCATCACCGAAATAACCGCAAAGGGCTGAAATGACCTCGGGGTTTTCAACCGCCCTGCGTGCGAGAATATCGGCGTCGATGTTATATACACCCGCATTTTCAAGAAGCTGTGCAACGGTTGATTTGCCTGCGCCTGTCTGACCTGTCAGACCGATAACGGGTATTGATATTTCAAGGTCGATAACCCTGAATGCGGCGGAGCGGATAAGTCGGTTATAAACGGCAAGACCAACGCCGTCAACCATCGGGCAGCGTACAAACGCGGCATCGCATCCGCTTTCGTCAACCTCTCTGAGAGCTTCAAAAAGTCCGTGAGCCTGAGAAGAGCCGTCATTTTTTTTGCCGTATTCTATTGCATTTCGGAAATGCTTTCCCTCGCCGTCAAAGCAAACGGCGCAGACCGCTTCTTTCTGAGCAAGGATGAATTTTTTATATTTATCAAAGCCGCCTTTTATAACCGTAACGCGTGCCTTCGGAGCATAATGCTTGTATTTCATTCCGGGTGACTCAGCTTTTTCGCCGTCTCTGAGTTTTTCCAGAACGGCAGGCGAAATTGCAATTTTACCGAGAACCGATTCAAGCTCTTCAACGGTAACTCCGCCCGGTCTGAGAAGTGTCGGAGGTTCGGTTGCAAGAGTGATAACCGTTGATTCAACACCGACAGAGCATGTACCGCCGTCAACAACGGCGTCGATTTTACCGTCAAGGTCATCAATAACATGCCGAACGCTTGTCGGGCTGGGTTTTCCCGAGGCATTTGCGCTCGGGGCGGCAAGAGGCACACCTGCAAGGCGGATTATTTCTCTTGCATCGGAGTGAGACGGCATGCGGATTGCAACCGTATCAAGATTCGGGCTTACCGCATCGGGTACGGCAGACGATTTTTTCATGATAACCGTCAGCGGACCGGGCCAGAATTTTTCCGCAAGGGGATAAAGCCTTTCATCAACCGCTTCAACGAGAGGCGGTATTTCTTCAAGGGAAGAAACATGAACGATAAGCGGATTATCGTTCGGTCTGCCCTTGGCAACGAAAATTTTCTTTACCGCTTCGGCATCAAGTGCATTTGCCGCAAGACCGTAAACGGTTTCCGTCGGTATGGCAACAAGACCGCCCTTGCCGAGTATTTCGGCGGCAGCTTTCAGGTCTGTCTGATTTTCTGAATTTAATTTAAGTGTGTTCATAATATTATTCTTCGCTTTTGAGTTTTTCTGCTGTATCGGCAGTGATTAATGCGTCAATAATCTCATCGAGGTCGCCGTTGAGAATTGCCTCGATTTTATAAAGGGTAAGATTGATACGGTGGTCGCTGACTCTGCCCTGCGGATAGTTATAGGTACGGATTCTTTCGCTTCTGTCACCTGTGCCGACCTGCGCCCTGCGTTCGCCTGCGATGGCATCATGCTGTTTTTCTCTTTCGGCTTCAAGGATTTTCGAGCGCAGAATTTTCATTGCTCTGTCCTTGTTTTTATGCTGGCTTCGCTCATCCTGACATTCAACAACCGTTCCCGTTGGAAGATGTGTGATTCGGATTGCGCTTTCGGTTTTGTTGACATGCTGACCGCCTGCGCCGCCTGAGCGGTAGGTATCTATCTGCAAATCAGCAGGGTTTATCTCAACATCAACCTCCTCCGCCTCGGGAAGAACCGCAACGGTAACGGTTGAGGTGTGAATTCTGCCCTGACTTTCCGTTTCGGGAACGCGCTGAACCCTGTGAACTCCGCTTTCGAATTTAAGGCGTGAATATGCGCCCTCGCCCTCAATCATGAAGCTGATTTCTTTATATCCGCCGAGCTCGGTGGGGTTGGCGTTGAGAATTTCAGCTTTCCAGCCCTTTGTTTCGCCGTACATGGAATACATTCTGTAAAGCACACCTGCAAAGAGCGAAGCCTCTTCTCCGCCTGCGCCGCCTCTGATTTCAACAATAACGTTCTTGTCATCGTTAGGGTCACGGGGCAGAAGCAGAATTTTCAGCTCTTCTCCGTAAACGGCAACCTTTTCACGCGATTCCTCGAACTCCTCCTGACAAAGCTCGCGGAATTCGGGGTCAAGACCGCCTGCGTCAAGCATCGCCTTTGCCTCGGTCATGGATTCCTCTGCGGATTTGAGCTGACGGTATTTTTCAACAATCGGGGTTAAAACCTTCAGCTCCTGCATAAGCTTTTTATATTGAGCCATGTCCGCAACAACGTCGCTTTGGCACAGCCTTTCGTTTATATCTTCAAAACGTTCTTCAACCTTTTTGAGCTTATCGAGCATAGATTATTCCTCTTCTTCTCGGATAATTTTTTTGATATTTTTTTCAACCTTGACTCTTTCGAGCATAACCTCTCTGCCGCATTTGCTGCATCTGATGCGGAAATCTGCACCGATACGCAGAACATCGAAGATATTGCAGCCGCAGGGATGGCTTTTTTTCATCTGAAGCTTGTCGCCGACTCTGACATCCATAGGAACACCCCGTTTTTAGTGAATAGATAAGAGTGAATAGTGAATAGTTCAGGAAGGGCTTCGCCCTTACCCGTTTTTAATTCGGAATTCGTAATGCGGAATTCGGAATTATAAATTTATAACAATAAATTATACCATAAACAGTTATTGAAATGCATACGGAAGTTAAAAAAATTGAAATATGCGGCAATTTCCGAGCATATAGTTTAATAAAAAATGCCGATTTGCGCAAGTGAAATTTGTTTCACCGCAAAAAGGCGGAACGGTGGTCAATAAAAATGAAAAATTATAAACCTGAAGGTCGCCTTCTTGCAACAGAAGAAAACAAAAGATATCTTTCGGGCGCTTGCACTCTGCGCGAAGCGTTTCATTGCGGAGAAATTCTTGAAGGCAGAGTCATACGCTGCGATGCGGGACACAATCTGCATGTTGATCTCGGCTGCATGAAGGGTATCATCCCGAGAAACGAGGGAGCTGTCGGAATTGAGGACGGCTCGGTGAGGGATATCGCTCTCATTTCGAGAGTCAACAAGCCAGTTGCTTTTGTGATAACGGGATTTGACTCCGATGAAAACGGCGAAACCTATGCTCTGCTCAGCCGCAGAAAAGTTCAGCAGGAATGCATGAGAGACTATATTTCTCAGCTTTCCGCAGGCGATGTTATCCCTGCAACCGTAACCCATATGGAGGGCTTCGGCGTTTTCTGCGATATCGGCTGCGGAATCAGTGCGCTGATGCCGATTGACTGTATTTCTGTTTCGAGAATTCCTCACCCCGATGCGAGATTTTCGGCAGGCAACAGAATTTTTGCCGCCGTTAAAAGCATTGATGAAGGCGGAAGAATAACCCTAAGCCATAAAGAGCTTCTCGGTACATGGGAACAGAATGCGGGCAGCCTGAGCGTAGGCGAAACCGTGCCGGGAATAGTGCGCTCCGTTGAAAAATACGGAATATTTGTTGAGCTTGCGCCGAATCTTGCGGGGCTTGCGGAGTTTTCCGACGGAGTGGAAGCAGGAAGCCACGCGAGCGTATATATAAAAAGTATTATCCCTTCAAAAATGAAGGTGAAGCTGATAATTGTTGATTCGTTTGACGCGGATTATCCCGCGCCGCCAATGAAATATTATATCGACAGCGGACATATTGACCGATGGATTTATTCGCCTGAAGAAAGCGAAAAGGTTATAGAAACGGTTTTTGATTAATCGAGCTGTTCAATGATTCTGCCTCCGCCGATAACCGTTTCGCCCAGATAGATAACAGCGCTCTGACCGGGAGTTACCGAGCGCTGAGGCTCATCGAAAACAACCGATATCCTGCCGCCGTCAAGAGGCGTTATCAGTGCAGGCTGTTCCTTTGCGCGGAATCTGATTTTAACATCGGCGCGCATGGGTTCGGTGAGAGAGTCAAAGGCAATGAAATTGAGTCTGTCGGCAATCAGACCGCGGCAATACTGCGTTCCGTTTTCACCGATAACAACGGTGTTTTCTTCTGCATTTATGCGGTTTACGAACATCGGCTTGCCGAAAGCGCCGAGCCCTTTGCGCTGACCTACGGTGTAGTTGATTATGCCGCTGTGAGTGCCGAGAATATTGCCGTTGCGGTCAACGAAATTTCCTTCGGGAGATGAGATATTTTTCGAGCCGAGAAAAGAAATATAATCATCGTTCGGCACGAAGCAGATTTCCTGGCTGTCGCCCTTTTCGGCAACGGGAAGCTCTGCTTTGCGTGCGATTTCGCGGATTTCGTCCTTTGAAAGTCCCTCAAGAGGAAAAACGGTTTTTGAAAGCTGTTCCTGAGTGAGCCTGAAAAGAAAATAGCTCTGGTCTTTGGGGCTCAGCGAGCGTTTGAGCAGAAATCTTCCGCCGTTTTCTTCAATCCGGGCATAATGCCCCGTAGCGATGCAGTCGCAGCCGATTTCAAGCGCATAGTCAAGCATAACCCCGAATTTTATTTCCCTGTTGCATTCAACGCAGGGATTCGGCGTTCTGCCGCTGAGATATTCTTCAATGAACGGTGAGATGACCTTCTGCGAAAAGGTTTCTCTGCGGTCAGGAGTTTTCAGCTCAATTCCGAGCTTGTCTGCAATTCTCTGCGCATCGGAGATATCGGAATCTGCCGCGGAACCGGGCTTCAGACGAAGAATAATTCCCGTAACATCATAGCCCTGCTGCAAAAGAAGATATGCCGCAGCTGCGCTGTCAACTCCGCCGCTCAGACCGATTGCAACCTTTTTCAAAAAATCACCCCGTTTCAATTCGGAATCCGTAATGCGGAATTCGGAATTTGATTTTAATAATTTATTATACCATATATAATAAATATTTCCAATAGCCGTTGTGATTATATTTTTAAATAATAAATTTTTATTTGTTAAAACCGAAAAAATGGCTGAAAATGACTGAAAAAAAGCATATTTATGCAACTTTTGCTCCATAAAATTCAAAAAACACTTGAAGAATTTTGCGAACTGATATATAATTGATGTATATTGAGATAATCTGCACTCAAATTCGGAAAATTTGATTTCAGACTCTCGGAAGGCGAAAAATCACGCTTAATTTTTGAAAGAGGTTAATTGAGTATGGGCGGAGACCTGCATTGTCACACAAAACTTTCTGACAGCTCTATGGGTATTGACGATCTCATTGTGCTTGCTCAGAAAAGAGGAATTAACACAATAGCCATTACTGACCGTGACTGTCAGGCAGGTACGGTCAGAGGCAAGATTATCGGCGAACGCAGGGGTGTTACCGTTATTCCCGGCGTCGAGATATCCTGCTATGACTCAAAAAGAGAAAAATATGTTGATATGCTCTGCTATCTCAGCGACAGCCCTGACAGACTTGAAGGTCTGTGTCACAGAAACATAGTTGCGAGAAAGAAAGCAAGCCAGCTTATGACTCTCAAAATAGCCCGCAAATATCCCATAACTCCCGAGCTTGTTCTCAAATGCGCAACGGGATCAACGGCGGTTTTTGAGCAGCATATCATGCATGCTCTCATGGAATGCGGTCTGACAGACAGACTTTACGGCGATTTATATTATGAGCTGTTCTCTCCCGAAAGCCCCGATAATGTTCTCGTTAAGGCAAATTATTCCGAGCCTGCTGAGGTTATCGAAGCTATTCATGAAGCAGGCGGAATTGCTGTTTATGCGCATCCCTCCACAGAAGAGGATGTTGAAATTGTCAGCGAGCTTGCCGAAAAGGGTCTTGACGGTATTGAGGTATGGCATCCCTCGGTTTCGGATGCTCAGAAGGATATTCTGGCGGATGTTGCCCGCAAATTCAACCTGCTTTCACTCGGCGGAACAGAATTCATGGGCATGTATTCCAGACAGCCCGTTTCTCTCGGAGAATACGAAACTCCTGATGCTGCCGTAAAGGCACTCATGAGCTATAAAGCAAAAATGAAAAAACGCAAGGCTGCGGAGGCTGCCGAAAAATAGGCTCTGTAAGCTTATAAAAAGGGGGAATTAAAGTGAGAAAGAATGATGACGATATCAAAATTTTTCATCCCCGTAAGTCAGGCGGCGCAGGCAGCGACCTTATGCGTCTTGCCGCACTCACTGATGCTTACAGACGCAACGGCAACATGAAAAAAGCGGCAGATATCGGCGAAAAGCTTGCAGGAATTGTTCCCGAAGAAGCCTTTCCCGAGGATGCGCTCAGGCTTAACAATAAAGAACTCATGCAGCTGCGAGCTCTTATGAGCTTTTCCGCTCAGCTTGCTCTTCAGAAATATATGCCCCACTCGATGCTTGCTTCGCAGGCGGTCAATTCGATGTTCACAAAGCTCAGCGAAACCTCGCCCGGAGTTTTTGCAAACATTTCTGACGGATCTTCATTTACCTTTTATTATCTGTCAGTGCGCAAGCAGGAAAACATCGAAGAGGAAATCGGCAAAAACTATGCCATGCTCTGTGACAGAGCGAGAGATGAGAGATTCATCAACCTTGGCAGCAAGGTCTATGCCGAAACAGATATGTATGTCTGCAAGGTAATTGACAGAGCGGAGTTCAAGGAATAAAATAAGAAAACATAAATTTTAAACCGTTTCAGTTCAGGCTGAAGCGGTTTTTTTATTTTTTCTTTCAACAAAATCCGAAAAATAATTTAAAAATTTTCTTGATTGCACAAGAGTTCGGACTGCAGTCCGTAAAACAAACCGAATTCTTATTCATTTTCGCTTTATTATAATAAAAGTAAGAGAATGCATATGAATGCTAAAAAAATGAATAATTACCCGATTTTAATAAAATTTTAACAATTGTTTGTTCAAAATGTGAAAATTTTTTGAACAGAATGTTGAGAAAAGTTGTTTTTTTCGCTTTTTTTAAACCAGAACGCACTTCAGATTGTTACAAATCCCTTGATTTGCAACGAAAAAACACCACCTGTTGGGTGTTTGTGCAAATTGCCTAACAGATAATATTGTATGTGGAAAACTACTATTGACTTTAACGAAACCGAGTGATATGATGAAGTTGCGGAAAGGAAAAGAAACCCAAATCCTTTCAAAAGCGGAAACGGAGGCGGATGCCTATGATTGATGCTCTTTACGGCGGCGTGCTCGGAATGCTGGCGGCGTTGGCATTCAATCGGATCTCGATTTTCCAGATAAGGCGCAGAACGGATGAAAACGCAAAAATCGAGGCGGTCAGAAACACTGCAACGGTTGTTTTCTGGGTTCTGATTTCGGGAATTCTTTTTGCAGCGGTTTTTGCAATAACCGATGATACGGCGGCAAGGCTCGAATCAATCGCATATATTTCGGTTGCGATTTCAATAGCAGTTGTTGACCTGGATATCAAAAAAATCCCGAACTCGTCGGTTCTTGCTCTTCTGATAATCAGAACGGCTGCTCTGGTTTATGCAATCGCAAGCGGAGTTCCGGTCAAGGAAACGCTCATTCCCTCGCTGGTAGGTCTTGCAGGCGGATTCATTCTCTATCAGCTTCCGATGTTTTTCGGAATCCCGATAGGAACTGGAGACGTCAAGTACAGCGCGGCAATCGGATATTGTCTGGGTGCATTCGGCTATCTTCAGGCGGCGCTTGTTATGGCGGCAGGACTTTTGATTTATCTCATCTATCTCATAGCAACCAAAAAGGGTTCGCTCAAAACGAAAAGCCCGATGGGACCTTATCTTTCCCTCGGAGTTATCGCAACGGTTCTCTTCCCTGTGTTCGGGGAGCTTTCAGAATCGGTATTCTCGTCGCTCTTTTAAGCGGCAAAGCTCAGAACAGTGCAGAGTTCTGAATCAATTGGGGAAAAAGCCCTGAAAAAGGGCAAAAAAAATAAAATGGAGGTTTTAGTATGTTAAGAAAATGGTTCAAAGACGAAGAAGGCCAAGGCATGGTTGAGTACGGTCTCATCATCGGACTGATTGCAGTTGTTGTAATCGTAGCCCTCGTTGCACTTGGACCGAAGATCCGCGATATGTTTGACAAGGTGAATGACGAACTGGATGCAGCAGCATCAACTCCTGCAACTTCGTCATCTGCTACCTGATGGCTTCCTCCTGATTCCGGTTAATTTTGGGGAAAATTAAGAAAAAGGAAAATAAAAATAAGGAGGCAAACATTATGTTAAGAAAATGGTTCAAGGATGAAGAAGGTCAGGGCATGGTAGAATACGGCCTGATCATCGGTCTTATCGCAGTTGTTGTTATCGTTGCTCTTGTAGCGCTCGGACCGAAGATTCGCGATATGTTCGACAAGGTGAATGATGAGCTGGATGCAGCAGCCTCAACACCCGCAACTTCAAATTCCGCAACCTGATAACCGCCTTACCCTTATTCAGGGGAAACAAAGAGAAAATAAATAATTACATTATAATAATATAAGGGAAATAAAGGGAGGTAAACATTATGTTAAGAAAATGGTTTAAAGACGAAGAAGGTCAGGGCATGGTAGAATACGGTCTGATCATCGGCCTTATCGCAGTTGTTGTTATTGTTGCCCTCGTTGCACTCGGACCGAAGATCCGCGAAATGTTCGACAAGGTAAACGATGAATTCGATAAAGTTGCCTCATCAGCACCCGCAGCCACCAATCCCTCAACCTGATGAAATCTCATTAAAATAACTCCAAATTAAATATTAAGTAACCCGATGGGTAAGTTCGCTCGCTGAGCGAGCTTACCCATCTCTGATTTAAGAGAATAATTCACCGTATGGGTGGTGACGGATATATGAAAATTTACCGTAAACCGAAGAAACAAAGGCGCGAGGACGGGCAGGCGATGGTTGAGTTTGCTCTGATTCTGCCGATATTTCTTCTGATTTTATGCGGAATAATTGATTTCGGCTGGCTGTTTTATAATCAGCTTTCGCTGAACAACGCCTGCAGGGAGGGCGCAAGATATGCGGTTGTCAACACCGCAGAGGACGCAAACACTCAGGCGATAATCAACCACATTGAAAACACGACAACAACCGTTTTTGCAAATGACGGAATAGATATTGAAGTTTTTTACAGTTCTCCCGCCGACCCTACATCGGGCGATATAACGGTAAAGCTTGAGGCTGATATTTCGTTTTTCACGCCCGTTCTGAGCACGGTTCTGGGAAAGGAGAAAACAATAACCTCAACCGTCATCATGAAGGTTGAGTCATAGAGAGGTAAAGTCTGTTATGAAAAAGATATATCTTATAGCGGCGGTTATCGCCCTTGTGGCAGGCTTCGCAACATATTTCTTTGCTTCGGAGCTGAAAACAAGCAAAATCGTAATGGGCGTCAACGAAGCAACGGTGCTTGTTGCTATTGACGATATTGACGAAAACACCATTCTGACAAAGGAAATGTTTCAGGTTGTGAAGCTGCCCGAAACAGCCGTTACTTTCGGAACGGTCAGCAACATAAACGATGTTATCGGTTTTATGGCAACGGATAACATTCTTGCAGGCGAGCAGCTCATGGCGCGCAAGGTCGGTCCGATAAGCAGGGAGGATGCAAAGGGAAGGCTGTCATATCAGCTTTCAAACGGCATGTATGCTTATACAATAACGGTCGGTCCGGAAAACAGCATGGGCTATTTCATCAAGGAAGGCGACAGAATAAACATATATAATACAGCGGTGCCTTCGGTGACTCCGGCTCTTGAAAACATTCCTGTTCTGAAAATCGGCGATTATCCTGCAAATGTTCAGCAGGAAGCAGGCGTTGAAATTCAGACCTATTCATCAATTACCATAGCTCTGACAAAGGAGCAGGTTCCGAAATTTTTCGAGGTTCAGAATTCCTTCAGAATTATTCTTGTTTCCTATGAAGAAGGGTACGGTCTTGCCGACGATATTGCAAAAGCATCCGCTCCCGAGGGACAGAGCGCCGAGCCGCAGACGAATTTCGGCATGGGAGAGGTCACAACCTCGCCGCCAACAACTGAAAAATAATCATTAACATCGTTTGAGAGGAAACGGATATGGAAAGAATAAATCTGCTTATATTGTCCGATGATCTCGATTTGCGTATAAAGGTTAAAAATCTCGTCAGCGATGAGCTTTTTGCAATCAGCGGCTATTCGGGATTTTCGGCAGAAGGAAAAACAAAAATTGTAAATAAATTCCCCGAGGTTGTGCTTTGCGCAGTTATCGGAGAGGTTCCCGATTCAGTTTTCGTTTTTGTTCAGGATGTTCTCGCCGCGGCAAGAGGAACGGTTGCCATTCTTGTTAACGACTGTATTTCCGTTGACCTTGTCAACAAGGCGGCGCAGTACGGAATCCGCAAGGTGCTTCCGATGGAAGAAATCGGAATTGACGAATTTTCGAAGAACATCGAAACCGTTTTCAGGCTTGAGCAGCAGCGTGTTCTTGACACCAACGAGGGCAAAAAGGTGCGCTGCAAGGCACTCGGATTTTTCGGCGGAAAGGGCGGAACGGGCAAAACAACTCTTGCTGTCGGTGTTGCCGCTCAGCTTGCAAAGGCAGGCAAAAGAGTTATGCTTCTTGACCTTGACCTGCAGTTCGGCGATGTTTCGATGGCTCTCGATATTGATACCAAAAACTCCATCGTTGACCTTGTTCAGGACAGAGGCGGAATAACAATTGAAAATATCAACGGCTTCGCTGTTGAGCATTCAACGGGAATGAGCGTTCTCTGCGCTCCGAAAAGCTCGGAATTTGCCGAGTTTGTCAATGCGGGACATGTTGAAAAGATAATTGATATCATGCGACCCTACTATGAATATATAATCATTGACCTGCCTGCATCGTTCAACGATACAACGATAACGGCATGCGAAAACTGCGAGGAAATCTTTCTTGTTTATAACAACGAGATGCTTTCTCTGAGAAACGCAAAGGTTTGCTATTGCATTCTCGAGCAGCTTCATCAGAGCGACAAAATCAGGTTTATCATCAACAAATTTGAAAAAGGTCTCGTTAAAACGGAGGATTTTGCGGAAATGTTTCAGCGCGAAATGTTTGCAACCGTTCCTGCGGACTACGCGGCGGCTCTTTCGAGCATCAACAAGGGCGTTGCCGTAACGGTTGCCCATCCGAAATCGGCGCTGTCAAAGGGAATTTCCGAAATCGCAAACAAAATTATTGAAATTCATACGGGCGTTGTTCCCATTGAAGAAAAGGTGCAGAAGAAAGGCTTGTTCAGATCAAAAAAATAAGCATTGAGAGGCTATGATATGGGACTTTTAGAAAGAATAGACGGTCAGAAAAAGCTGCAGCCTCAGAAAACGGACAGTGTTTCCGAAGTTGAGGAAATTACGGCTAAAACCGTGACCGAAGAAATAAAAGAAGATCCTTATCTCGATGTCAAACGCAAAATACATTCTGCGATTATTGATGAGATGAACAAGAGCGGCAAGGTGATAACCGACCGCGAGGCAATGTATAAAATCGTTGATGACAGAGTCAACGAGGATGAGTTCATGATTCCGAGAATCGACAGAGTGAAGGTTGCCATTGAGCTTTTCAACGATATCATGGGCTACGGACCGATTGAAGAGCTTGTTCAGAATCCGAATTACAGCGAAATTATGGTCAACGGTCCTGATAAAATTTATGTCGAGGATAAGGGCAAACTCAAGCTCACGGATCTTAAATTCAGAGACGAAGAGCATCTGATGAACATAATCAACCGCATAGTTTCAAATGTGGGACGCCATGTTGACGAGGCAAGCCCGATGGTTGATGCCCGTCTTTCCGACGGCTCCCGAGTTAACGCAATAATTCCGCCGCTTTCGCTTGTCGGCCCTGTTCTGACAATCCGAAAGTTCGGCAAAAAACCCATAACCGCCCAGCAGCTTCTTCAGTTCGGCTCGCTGACACCGAACATGCTTCAGTTCCTTGAGGCATGTGTCAGGGGTAAGCTGAATATCGTTGTTGCAGGCGGAACGGGCAGCGGCAAAACAACGCTGCTGAATGTTCTTTCGTCGTATATCCCCGAGGACGAACGAATTGTAACAATCGAAGATGCCGCCGAGGTTCAGCTCAAGCAGGAGCATGTTATTACTCTTGAAGCAAGACCTGCAAACCTTGAGGGCAAGGGCGCGGTAACGATAAGAAACCTTGTCAAAAACGCGCTGCGTATGCGACCCGACAGAATCATCGTCGGCGAAGTCCGTTCGGAAGAAACGCTCGATATGCTTCAGGCGATGAATACGGGTCATGACGGTTCGCTCACAACAACCCACGCAAACTCTCCGAGAGATACTGTTTCGAGACTTGAAACGATGGTTCTCATGAGCGGCATGGAGCTTCCCCTTAAAGCGATAAGGGATCAGGTTTCATCGGCAATTGACCTCATCGTTCAGCAGAGCCGTCTGAGAGACGGAACAAGAAAAATAACCTCCATAACCGAGGTTGTCGGCATGGAGGGCGATGTTGTGAGCATGCAGGATATATTCGTTTATGAAACCGACGGCAGAGTTGACGCCTCGGGCAAGTTTATAGGTAAATTCCGCGCAACGGGAGTCAGACCGAATTGCCTTGAAAAAATAAGAGGAAACGGAGTGGCGATAAATAATGAATGGTTTGCAGATTAGCATTATTATTCTTTCCGTCGCCTTCGGTCTTTTCGGATTTATTCTTTTTATCAGCATTGCAGGCACCGTAACCAAGGACAGACGGGATGTTGAAAAAAGAGTCGGTAAGATAGCAAACAAAAAAAGCGGTCTTACGCTTCAGATTCAGGAAAAACAGAAAAAACGCAAATCCTCAATTCTCACAAGAGCAACTGACGGCTCGGGCAGACAGTCCGTTCAGAGAAAGAAGCTCATGGATACGATTTTCAACGAGCTGATTCTTGCCGATATCATGATGAAGCCCGAGGAATTCTGTATTATCTGGCTTTTGCTGACCTTTGTTCCCGCAGGGCTTGCCGCGCTTTTTCAGGCAGGCATGATGCCTTCGGTAACGCTTGCGGCGATAGGTGCGTTTCTGCCGATAATTTTCATCAAAATCAAGAAAGGCAACCGTATAAAAGCCTTCGAAGCTCAGCTCGGCGATACACTCATCATGATGTGCAACGGTCTGCGCTCAGGATTTTCGTTCCAGCAGGCAATGGAAAACGTTGCAAGCGATATGCCCGCACCCATAGGCATTGAATTCGGCAGGGTTTGCAACGAAATAAGATACGGCGCAACGCTCGAAGAAGCGCTCAACAGCATGTCCGACAGAGTCAAAAGCCCCGACCTGATGCTGGTTGTTTCGGCTGTTCTCATCCAGAGAACAACTGGCGGCAATCTTTCGGAAATACTTACAACGATTTCGCAGACAATAAGAGACAGAATCAAAATCAAGGGAGAAATCAACTCCATAACGGCTCAGGGCAGAATGTCGGGCATGATTATCGGTGCGCTTCCCATATGTATTGCGGCGGTGCTGATGGTTGTCAATCCCGAATATATGTCAACCTTTTTCACAACCTCGGCAGGCAACATCATGCTCGCGGTATCAATCGTTATGGAAGTTCTCGGATTTTTCGCAATCAGAAAGGTTGTAACCATAGAATATTAAAACGGAGGTGAGCTTTTTGGAATTTCTGGTTATTGCTTATTCGTTTCTTGCCTTCATTCTCGTTGTTCTCATCGCAACCCCGTGGGGCAGAAAAATTGATAACAAACAGAGCAGAATCGACAGGATAAACAATTCTGCGGGTCAGCCGGTCTTTAAGGAGCTTGAGCTTTCGTTCTATGACAGATTTCTCGGAAAGGGAGTCAAAGCGATTTCCGAAAAGCTCGGCAGATTTGCTCCCAAAAAGAAAAATGCCAACAAAACCAAAACCCTCGAAGCCATCCGCAAGCAGCTCCGCTATGCAGGCTCGTTCATGGACCCTGCGGATTTTCAGTTCATCAAATATGCTTTCCTCATCGGAACGGTATTTGTTACGCTGATTGTTATTATTGCCGTTGATATGGAGCCGCTGATAATGCTGCTCGTTCTTGTTATAGGTCTGCTTATCGGCGTAATGGGCCCGACATACTATCTGCGTTCAAGAGTTTCGGGTCATCAGTCGGGTATCAGAAAACAGCTTCCCGATGCGATGGATCTTCTTTGCGTTTGCATTGAAGCAGGTCTCAGCTTTGACGCCGCTCTTTTAAAGGTTTCGCAGAAGCTCAAGGGTCCGTTCATAGATGAACTGCTGATAGTTTACAGGGAAATTCAGATGGGAAGAACGCGCAGGGAGGCGCTTCAGAATCTCTGCGACGCAACAAATCTCGATGAGCTGAAAACCTTTGCTTCCGCGCTTGTTCAGGCTGAACAGCTCGGCATTCCGATAAACAATGTCATGCGCGCGCAGTCCGAGCAGCTTCGCATTGAACGAAGCCAGCAGGCAAAAGAAAAGGGCATGAAAGCCTCGATAAAAATGCTCGTTCCCATGCTGCTGTTCATTTTCCCCGTTGTTTTTATCATCCTTATGGGACCGACGGTTATGAACATTATAGAAACCTTCTGACAGAGAGGTTATGCCATGAAAAAAGCAAAAATATTGAAAAACGGTCAGGTTATTACCGAAAACGCAGAAATTGCTGCTTCCTTTTTCAGACGGTTCAGAGGTCTGATGTTCAGAAAGGAAATTGCTGATGACTATGCGCTTCATATCCTGCCCTGCAATCAGATTCATATGCTTAATATGCGGTTCGCCATTGATGCGGTTTATCTTTCCGAATCGGGTCAGGTGGTTAAAATCGACGAAAATGTTCCCGTCGGAAAGATATGCAAAACGGTGAAAAACGCAAAAAGCGTTGTTGAAATGAAAAGCTTCGCTGCCAAGAAATTCGGCATCTGTACGGGAGATGAGCTAAAAATAATCGCGGAGTGAGGGATTCACGATGAAGAAAAATAAAAATGAAGCTGCGGCAGAAAAGAAAACAAAGCCTGCAGAGGAAAATATACAGACAACGGAAAAAATCCGCAGCGGCGGAAACTCCGACGGAGAGCTGACCTTTAAAAAGGTGCTTTACGGCTTCGACCCTGACGAGGTAACCTCTTTTATTTCGGAGATGAGGGAGGCGCATGAAAACTCGGCGCGCATCCATGAGAGCAAGCTGTCCTCGCTCAAAGAGGAGCTTCTTCTCTCCAACAGAGAGCGTGATTCCTACGGCGAGGAGCTGAAAAAAATCAGGGGAAGGGCAGATGCACCGTCAAAGCATGCGGAGCAGAGCAAGGATAACTCTGCGGAATATGAGGCGGAAATTGCGCTTCTCACGCAGAAACTTGAGCGTGCAGAGGCTGAAATTCTCCGTATTGAAGAGGAAAACAAAAAGCCCGACGGCAAGGATGAAAAAATATCTGCTCTCGAAGCCGAAAACAGAGAGCTTTCCGCTCTTTCAGAAACGCTCAGACGCGAAAACGCAGAGCTTCTTGCCGCGGCACAGAGATACGATTCTCTTTTTGAAGAACATACTCAGCTTATGAAAAAAGCAGAAAAGCTCGGCTCAGACCTCGGAGCAAAATCGGATGAAGCAGACGGTCTGAAAGCGGAGCTTGAAAATAAAATTGAAGAAATAACAAATCTCATTGCCGAAAACGGCGAAACCGCCCGCAAATCGGCAGAGCTTGAAGTCAGAAACGGAGTTCTTAACCGTCAGGTTGCGGAATACGAGGCTCTTGTTCAGCGGCTTCAGGAAGAAAGCAAGGCTCAGGCTCACGAAAGCGCGGAAAAAATCAGTGCGCTTGAAAGCGAGCATGCAAAGAGCAGGCTTGATGCACAGAAAGAAACACAGCTTCGTGAATACTATATCAGCCGTGCAGAGCTGACTCTCTCCGAGCTTACGAAGCAGATTGAGCAAATCAGGCAGTCTTTGGGCGGTGCTCAGGGAGAATAATGCATTACCTTTTGGGGAAGGAGTGCGAAAAATGCTTCATAAAAAGAAAAAGTCCTCCCGTCTGAAAAGATTTTTCAGAGCAGAGGACGGAGCGGCAATGGTTATTGCGGCGTTCAGTCTCATCGCTTTTCTTTCGGTTGCATCTCTTGTTACCGATATGGGACTTAAATATCATCAGAAAAGCCGTCTGCAGAGTGCGATGGATGCTGCGGCTCTTGCGGCGGTGAGATATATGCCCGATAAAGAAAAAGCAAGGACAGTTGCGCTCGAATATGTTGAAAAAAACGGCTTTGCAACCGAAAATGTTGTTGTTGAATTTCCGTCGGAGGAAATCGTCAGAGTTTCGGATTCGGTTGAAGGCAAAACGATTTTTGCCTCGCTTTTTGATATTGATTCCGTGCAGATAAAAGCAAAGGCGGCGGCAAAATTTGTTGATAAGAACATGGCAATCAATTTTGATTACCTGATGTTCCACGGCGATAATATTCCGTTCAATCTCGGTGGCGCATATAACATAGGCGGCAGCATTTTCGGCAACGGAAATGTCAATGCCGACGGCGGCGCGGGAAGCAAGATAACGGGAACGGTTTTCTCTGCGCAGAGCGCAACCCATAATCAGTACAGCGTTTCTGTCGGACGGCTTGAAAGCTATGTTCAGGCGCAGAAAATGCCCGATTTTGACGAAACAATCATGGCGGTAGTGCCGACGGTTGAAGAGGGAATGTTCACCAAAACCTACAGCCATATCAGCGCAGGAGCTTTTTATCTTAACCGATATCCTGCGGGAACAACCCTCAATTCTTTCATTGCAATCAACGGAAGCACATACTGTCCGGGAGATTTTACCACGGGCTACAGCTCCGAGCTGCTGACGGTTTACGGCGATTTGTATATCGGCGGAAATTTCAGCCCGCAGTGTCCCGTTTATGTGACGGGTAATGTCTATGTCGGCGGAAATCTCACAACCTCATGGGGAAAGGATTTCAAGGTTGGCTCAAGCTGTTATGTTGAGGGAAATGCAAGCCTTCAGGGTAACACAAGCGTTTTCGGAGAATATTTTTATGTTGGCGGAAACCTCGAAAGAGGCTCAACCTATAATCTCAAATGCGATTGCGAAACATATGTCGGCGGCAACATTGTTCTCAACGGCAAAACGGAATTCAACGGTGCGGTTTACTGCAACGGAGCTTTCAAAAAACAGGGCAGTGTTTACATGAGCATCGACGGCAATGTTTATGCGTATGAAACCCTGAGGTTTGAAAGCGGCGGAACGGTTGTCAAGGGAGATATTTATGTTTACGGAAAAAGCGCCTCTGCAGACGATGATGTGACAAATATCAGCGGCCCGTTCACCCTCAACGGCGACTTATACAGCCGCAAGGGAAAGCTGAATTTATCGGGTCAGGGAACATATCTTATGAAAGGCATTATTTACAGCGGCGGCAGTCTTTCAACCAATCAGGGCTCAAGCGGAATAACGCTTAGCGGCTGTATGATTGCGGAGGGAGACATAAAAATCGGCGGCAGCACGCATACCTATAACGAAGCGGGCGCAACGCTCTCTCTTTATTCGCGAAACGGCGATATAACGCTCTATTCCCAGCAGGGCGGTTTTGATTTGTGGGGGATAGTTTATGCGCCAAAGGGCAATGTTGCTCTTTCATCGGGCGATTTCGATATTCACGGCAGCATTATCGGCAACACGATAACCTGCTCGCCCGGCGGACTCAACATGTCATATAATGACCGCGAGCTTCCTTATGCAAAGGGAGTTAAAACCGCGGTACTTATTGAGTGAAGAATGAAGAGTGAATAGTGAATAGTTAAGGACGGGCGCTGCCCGTACCCGATTATATTAGTGAAGAGTGAATAGTGAATAGTTAATGGAGGGCTTCGCCCTCACCCGATTATATTAGTAAAAAGTCAGAAAAAATAAAAGGCACACCGCAAGGTGTGCCTTCATTTTGTCTGAAAAATCAATTATTTGAACTTACGCTTACGAGCAGCTTCAGACTTCTTCTTTCTCTTTACAGAGGGCTTCTCGTAATGTTCTCTCTTGCGAACTTCCTGAATAACGCCGTCTCTTGAAGTCTGTCTCTTGAATCTTCTGAGTGCGTTTTCGAGTGACTCGCCTTCCTTAACTTTTACCTGACTCATTTATATTCCCTCCCCTCGGATGTTACAGGGTATTTGTTAATATTAAATATAACTTAATCTGTATTATACAATAGCTTGACCTGAATTGTCAACCACCAAAATAAGATATTTTTAAGTGATTTTTGTCGGTTCAGGCAGTTTTGGGTCAAAATTACGGCTTAACAACGATGTTTACCAGTCTGCCCTTGACATAAAGCTCCTTGACAATTGTCATGCCGTTGATTGCGGCAGCAACCTTTTCGAGTGCCTTTGCGGCGGCAATAACGGTGTCGTTATCGGCATCGGCGGCAACAACAAGCTTTTCTCTGACCTTGCCGTTGATCTGAACAGCGATTTCGATTTCGTTATCAACGCATTTTGCCTCATCATAGGTGGGCCACTCGGTCTGATTGAGCATGCCCTCAAAGCCTGCAACCTGCCAGATTTCTTCTGTAACATGAGGAACGAAGGGGTTGAGCAGGGTGATATATGTTTTAAGCTCTGCCTTGTTGATTGCGCCCTTGTTGTAAATCTCGTTTGTGAGAGTCATGAGAGCTGCAATGGCTGTGTTATATTTGAGGTTTTCGATATCGCTTGTGACCTTTTTAACGGTCTTGTGCATGAGGTTTTCAAGCTCCTTGGAGTAGCTGTCGCCCTCGGTTATCATTTCGGTCATGCCCCAGATTCTGTCGATGAATCTCTTGCAGCCCTTAACGGCTGTGTCGCTCCAGGGAGCGGCCTTTTCATAGTCACCCATGAAGAGAACATAAGCTCTGAGAACATCTGCGCCGAACTGGTCAACAACCTCGTTGGGGTCAACAACGTTGCCCTTGGATTTGGACATCTTTTCGCCGTCGGGGCCAAGGATAAGACCCTGAGCGGTTCTCTTTGCGTAAGGCTCGGAAACGGGAACCTCGCCGAGGTCATAGAGGAATTTATACCAGAATCTTGAATAGATAAGGTGTCTTGTAACATGCTCCATGCCGCCGTTATACCAGTCAACGGGCATCCAGTATTTCAGCTTTTCGCTGTCAGCGAAGCAGTCCTCGTTGTGAGGATCAATATAGCGCAGGAAATACCATGATGAGCC
>JAZPXO010000032.1:0-25040 GCA_045543735.1 Acutalibacteraceae bacterium | reverse complement strand
TGTGCCTGCGATAATGAAGGCATAGCCTGTTCGCTGTCAATCGTTGTGACAAGCAGCTCTTGTTCTTCGGGTTTGAGATATGAAATTTCACAAGCGGGAGTTATACCCATTTTCTTCTCATCAACCATATTCTGAAGCGGCTCGTTTAACTCGGTAAGGCGAATATATCGCTGGATTTGTGAGCGACTTTCACCCGCCTCATCTGCAACCTTTGTTACGCTTTGTTTATCAATAATCGACTTATGCCCAACTTGGGCATAAGTTAAATTCGACTGATTTTCTTTCAAATCATTTCTTGCTCCTTGTCGCTTTATAGCTTCAAGTTTCATCTTGTATGCCCTTGCCTTCTCCATCGGAGAAATAGCTTCTCTCTGTAGGTTGCTGTCAACCATCATTATTGTTGCGGCATCTCTGTCAACATTTCTGACAATGGCAGGTATGCTGTCTATGCCCGCAAGCTCACAAGCTCGCATCCTTCTGTGACCGCTTATCATTTCATATCCACCTTCCTCACGGGGTCGAACTATAACCGGGGATAACACTCCGTATTCTTTTACACTTTCAAGTGTTTCTCTCATATATTCATCATCCTTAACCTCAAACGGGTGGTCGGGAAATGGGTGAATATCTTTCAAATGAATATGCTTTACAACTTCGTTTGCATCTGACATTGGATTCCTCCCTTTTAAAAAAATTGAATATTGCTTAATATGGTCCGTCTCTTTCGAGCATAAAAATTCCTCCCACGGTAATTTCTTCTACCATAGGAGGGTATTTTTTGTTCGTTTTCTCACGGACTTGTGCGTTCTTTTACATGTACGGTTTTAATTTCTCAATCAATTCAAAAAGTTTTGTGCCAGGTGCAGATTTTGATGGGATTTTTCCAGAATTGATTCGGTCTAGTCGTTTTGCGTTTTCTATAGCAAAATCAACATAGTCTTTCAATACCCAAAACATATCTTCTCGGTTTTTACGGTAAGCACCAGCTCCTATTGTTTTTAAACTTTCCGAAAGCTTACCTTTGTATTCATCACGATGCAAATCTGAATGCATAAAACTAAAGTGAAGCAAAAACCACAGTTCAATACATTGATTCGACCAAATTGCATGATATTTACAATCAGCACTGCTATTGGATTCACACAAAGCAGGTACAACATCAATATTATCTTTTGGAAAATCATCCGTGTCATATACAATCCAAACGTGCTTATATCCATTAGGATTTTCTTGCGACAACTGTTTAGCTTTATCAAAAAGATTAACAGTATTATCACCTTGTCCAACTATTTCAAGATGTATTTTCTCGCTATAGTTTTGATTGATTAAACTTTTGATTGCATTGAAATAATTTGGTTCCGTTTTTGTTCCTTCTGTAACAATCAAATGATACTCCGGATGAATTTTCTTTTTTCTATCAAGTCGTTTAGTAATCCACGCTTTATCTATGTCTGATTTTTTGAGAGGCTTTAAGCTCATACCAAATCCTCCCAAGAAAGCATAGTTTTAAGATAAGGATCAGCACCGTATCTTCCTTCTAAATACTGTCTATCAAAAGCTGCTGTATGATTAATTCTTTTTCCATCTTCTTTTCGAATGTCATAAAGTGAATATATTTCACTGCAATGATTCTCGTCAAGTGAAGCAAACCAAATCTCATCTCTTCTAAATACATCGTTTTTTAATATTGATATGTCATGACATGTAAATAAGAGTTGTGCTCCATTTTTGTTTATATTTCTATTTACAAATAAGCTTACAATATATTTGAGCAATTTAGGATGAAGTTTTGAATCTAACTCATCAATAATTATCAAACTGCCTTCCATTAAGGCATACATTATAATTGGAAGAGCAGCAAAGATTTTTTTGGTACCTTCAGACTCTTTTGAAAAAGCGAGTGAATAAACCTGAGAATTAATTGTTCTATTTAATAAAAATTGTTTTTCTTCCTTATCAAAAATGTAATCCGTTATATCAATGCCCATATCGTTAATTGCAGTTATAAAGCTTTTTTTAAATCCTTCATCATCCGAAAGAAGAATTCTACTTTCTGCTATTGGATTAGCATAATTGCGTATGATACAAGATTCAAACCATTCTTGAACCTCAACTATAACAGGAATATTATAATTTATTGCTAAGAAAGAAAGGTATGGCATTTTAGGATTGACATCTGTGTTTATTGAAGATTTGGAAATACTATTACCTAATTCAATTTTATTATCTTCTCTTTCAAAAATAGTTGCTGATTTCTTTGCTCCAATTGCTTTTCTATACAAATATTCGGAAACAACTTGTTCTTTAAATGTAGATATATAGTATCTATATTCATTTTTGTTTATTCTAAAATAAACATTAAATTCTGTTGGTGATTCTAAAGAAGTTTCATCAAAACGAAACGGTTCGTTAATTACCTTGTGCTGAAAAATCATAGGTTTACTATTTTTTGAAAGTTGATGAATTGGGTCAACGACAATATTTATTAAACATGAAAGTGCCTGAAGTAAACTTGTCTTTCCACCTCCATTTGGTCCATAAACAACATTGACAGGCAAAAGAGGAGTGGCATTTTCAGCTTTTAACAAACTATCTTCAAACTCTGATAAAGATGCAGCTTGAAAATCAAATATAGTTTCATTTTTATACGATTTAAAATTCTTAAATCCAAATTGACAAATCATTTTTACAACCTCCTATTGCTGTTATATTAACATTATTACGCAGCAAAGTCAAGTTTATACCGCCATTTGTAAAAAATATTTTTACAAATGGCGGTATAAATAGATGTGAATTTATTTTTAATGTTAATTTCATTTGAAATAATTTTATCCACCATTCTTGCTAAATCTTTTCACTTAAAATATGTTAAGTACATTTACAACATTAAATTTATGGATAAATTTTAAATTACAAATCATCCCTTGCTTTTTTGTCTTTCAGGTTATATAATATAACTAACAGAACCCGACTCGCCTCTCAACGATGCGTACCATGTCGAGTCGTTTAAGTTTGCAGATAATATGTTTAAATCGAAACAATAAGTTTCACTCCAAATTGGTCTGAAATGCTAAACAAATAAAAATACTATATCCAAAAATCAAACCGACTATTACTCAGTGATAGTCGGTTTTGTTTTTTATAAAGCTATTAAATTCATTCTTTTTATGTTTTCACAAGTTTCAAAAATATCTTATTTTAAGATGTTTTTGAACGCCAACCTCTCTTGCAGCTTCCATCTTGAACTGGTCAAGAGCAGCTCTTGCCTGAGGAACAACTGAATTATTCTTTGACATTTCGTTTACACCCCTTCAAATTCAATTTGCGTTTGCTTTATTATTGTTGCAATTGATTCAGGGTTTATTAATGTTAATTTTTTTCATTATTTGAAAGTTTTGAAGTTTAAAAGCCGACGGAGTTTTGTTCCGTCGGCTTTTTGTTAATTAATCTTCGTTTTGAGGGCTTCAGTGTCATCTTTCCGTAAGATTGTTACTCCCCCTCTTCGTCAAACATTTCACGTATTATACCGATGTCGGCAGTATTCTTTTCTGCTGCCCCGTGTAATTCATCAGCACACCGTTTTCAAAAGCAAATAAACCATTATTTGTTGATTTATCTTCCTACTCGGTTAGCTTGTAACCGCCCATTAACATCAGAATCCTTTGACAATAAACGCAACAACCTCTGTAGCAGATCGGTCTTCACGCTCATCAGTCATAATTGTTATAATACTGCCATCATCAAGAACTGCAGAATCGCAGAACCACGGATAATTAGTGCTGAACAGGTCGCCGTCTGAAATTTCGGCAACAAATGCGCCGTTGTTATCCCAAAGAAGAACATCTCTCATATTGCCGTCAAAAGCAATGTAGCCGTTGGAGGTCTGTGTAACAAATGTTACACTTCCGAGACCTTCGCCCTCTGCATCACAGAGAGTTTTCTGAAGAACGCCGTCTTTGCTGTAAATGAAAACCTTGTGTCCGCTGTCATCTGCGGCATTTGCGCAGACATAAATATTATTTTCATCAACACAAAGGTGCATTATCGTGTCAGCTTCTTTGAAGATTACGGGAGTTGAGGTGTATGTATCTCCGCTGAAAGTAACAATACTGCATTCATTTGTGGTGAAATAGTTAACGCCCCAGGTGCCTGACGGATGTATTGCAAGATTATCAATATCTTCATAAGTTGCAACTATGCTGCCGCCCTTGATACAGAGAATATCATTCAGACCGCCGCTTACCCAGAGCGTGCCGTCTGCTGTCGCTTCTATTCTTTCGTAATCGTCTTCGGGAAGCTCGATTTTATTAACAAAGGCAAGACATGCGCCGTCATAGTGGCATTCGCTGAGCTCGCCGTCAACAAGTACATATATTCTGTCACCGATTGCAGCAACGGAATGGTCAAAAGTTTCAAATGTTGTGACGGGAGCTTCAAAAGGAACAAACGTCGATGTAACTGTAAATGAACCGGCACTTACAGTTGCGGCATCTGCCGAAAACTTTTCGCCTTCCCATTCCCAAGGACCGTCAATATTGCCGATATCCTCAAGATTGAAAGTTATGCCTTCAAGAAGGTCATCAATATGGCTGTCGTTGATGTCAGTTGTATCAAACTCAACATAAACCGATGCATTTGCGTTTTCAACACGGTTGAAATAAACGAGAGTGTCGTCACCATCGTCATACTTAAGGAGATCAATGCCGCCGATATTTACGGTTTCGTAGGCTTTGTTTTCTTTGTATTCATACTGGTTGAATCCGTAATAAACAAGGTCTTCACGGAAATCATAAGGCTCGTCAATTTCGACTTTAATCGTAGCTTCAACTATGTAATATTCTTCGTCTTCGGGATCGAGAACCTGAAGAACAGCCTTGGAATATTCTTCTTCATTCTTGAAGTCATCTTCAATGTTTATCCAACCGTCACTGAGCTTAACCGTGAAAAGCGAGGCTTCAATGTCTGCATCCGTATTGCCTGACGGAGCTTTTGTGGTATCAGGTTTATCGGGAGTTTTATCGCCGCAAGCAGCAAGAGAAAACATCATTACAAGTGCAAGGAGCAATGCAAATATTTTTTTCATATCAAAATCTCCTTTATTTTTGTTTGATTATGCCCAGGGGTCTTCCTCTACAGGAACACGGATATCCGCAAGGCATTGAATTTCGACCAGGAACCATTGACCCGTTGAAGGCTTTTTGCGAAGCTTCATGGGTCTCGGATTATCGGCGCCGCCGCTTTTTACATAAAGCGTTGCCCAATTTTCGTTATCAAAAGAATACGGGTTTTCAATTACCGTAATTTTATAAGGCGTATCGGGCTTATAGCTGTTCTGCGGGGTTGCACCTTCAAAATATGAGCGTGCTTTATAAGGGTCGGAGCCGAGATGCTCTTTGATAAACTGCTTTTCAAATCCGCTGACCTCTGCAGGACCTTTTAAAAAGTTGAGCATTTCGATTGTTGCATCGGGGTTGTGCTCATAATTGCAGAGCACGGCAAGGGTTAATGCAGTTGTTTTGAATGCCGAATCAAGGCTTGCTTCAGGAAGCGCCTTAAGCTCTGCAACATTTGTCGGCAAAGCGGAAAATGTAAAGGTTTCTGTATGGTTTCTGCCTTTACCGACAGACTGAACTGCATTATTCACCGCTTTATTGATACCTTGCGAAACCTCTCTTTTAATTGCAGATTCTGCCTGTCTTTTGAGTGAATCAAAAAATCCCATCGGTAATTCCTCCTATTCTTTTATAAATCTGTAATTTATAAAGGTAAAGCATCCGCTTTCGTCAAGCGCCTTTACCCATGTTTCTGCTTCTTCACCAAAAACCTCACCCTTTATTCCTGTGTCGTACCAGAGCTCGCCGTCACGCAATTCCCACTGCATTGGTGAATCGGCAATCATACCGTCAACAAGAGTAAAATATCCCGCCGCAACCGCTTCGTCAACCTCTGCCTGCGTCACGCCCTCGGGCAGAGGCATCAGCATATACAGCTTACCGTCATCGCATATTTTAATCTGCATTCCGATTGTCTTCCTGCGTTCTTTCATTTCTTCGGCAACGGCATCTTTGTCTGTTTCGTCTATATAAAGCATCGGTGAATCAAGATAGTCTTCCGCTGTCAAATAAACAAGTTCGCCATCATCTGTATATGTACCTATTGACTGAAATTTCCATTTGCCGATAAAATCCATATTGTCTCCTCCGAATTAATTATTCTTATTTCCTGTCTGTTTCGGTTTCTCGGTGCGGTCAAGATTCTTATAAAGGAAATTATCCGCACTGCCCGTAATAACCATACTGTTGGGTCGGGTATAGACGGTTGCGTTTTCCTGCATTCTTACCGACTTGTTTTTTGATGCAATAATGTTAACGATAAGAAATCCGACGAGAAGACCGGTAAAAAGCGAAACGGGCAGCCATATAATTGAAACGCCGTCTTTTTCTTCACTTGCACCTATTGTATCGGTATCGGTGTTCAAAGGTTCTCCGTCATAAACATATCCGCCCGAGTAGCCGTTTTCAAGATATTCTTCTGCAAGCTCATAGCAAGCATAAATTCCGCCGTAATAGCTTTCGTTCAAAGCATAAACATCAATCATGCTGTCAATAGCAGCATCGCTGAAATATTCATCTGCATTACCCGAAACGAAAGTGAAATATGTTTTGTTCCAATCATCGTGAACGATTATAATTCCGTTTTCGTTATCGGTGTAATCGCCATATGTTCCCGAAGAAAATTCATCGGCTGTTACATCGCCCGTACCTTCGGTTATGCAGAAAAGCACAGTGATGCCGTATGTTGATTCAAGCTTTCCGGCAAACATATTGAGTTCTTCAATTTCGCTTGATGCAAGCTTATCTGCATAGTCAATAACATGCTCCCGCATATAAGCCGATGCGGAAATCACCGCCGAAAGACAAATTATAACCGCAACCAAAGTTGCAAAAATCTTTTTAGTCATTTTCCGCACCTCCTTAAAGCAGCGCAATCAGCCACATAAGACCGTAGATAACAGCACCTATACCTGCACCGAGAAGAAGCGAAGCTTTGGTTACGGCTTTTTTATCTGTCGGAATGTTGCCGACAAATTTGCCAGTCTGTCCGTTCATTGCAAAGGTGAATTTTTCACCGTTCCACTTTGTGTTGAGAAGCCATACGGGATAGAGTGCATATTTATAAATGCCGTTTGCAACGTTCATATTTGCACCCTGGTTTTCAACCTCGTCATAACCCTTTACGGTTTCCCTGAACGAATCAATAATGCTCTGTCTGATTCTTTCATTTGCTCTGGGCATACTCTCTTCTGCGGTAACATCGTATTTATCGGCAAGATAGCCTGCGAGATATGCCGTATTGAAATCCACCGCTTGTGATAAATCAAAGGGTTCAACGGATTCCATAAGGTCATCAGGCATTTTGGTTGAGCCGTCAACGGGAATATTGTCAAAGCCTATATTTCCGCTTCTGTAAACATCAAAGTACGAGGTTTCGGTGTAATTATAGTTTTCGTCGGACCATTTTCTGACCTTGGTTGCCTTGTAGTTTGCGTTACCGAATGCATCGCAAGTGAAAAGCCAATGCGGTACATAAACGCCCTTGATTTCTTCAAGGCGGTTATCGGTAAGGAATGACTTGGGAACAAATTTCTTTGTTGAAATATGCTTTTTAAGTGCTTCCTTTGCCGCTTTTTTATCGAGCTTGAAAGGAATAACAAGGTCGGGTTTCAGTGCGCCCGAAAACTGTCCTTTCATAACAACCTGATTGCCGCAATAGGGGCAGCTTGTTGCGCCCGTTGTTGAATCGGCAACAATTTCGCCGCCGCAGGAATTGCAGGCGTAAACACTCATACCGTCGGTTTCGCCCGCAGCCCATTGATTAGCCTGCGAATTCCAGTTAACCTGCTCAACCTGATTTGCTGTATCTTCGGGCATAGCGATAATATCAAACTCGGTATCACAGTAAGGGCATTTCAGCCTTTGTGCACCTGTGTTGAATTCAACAGCACCGCCGCAATTCGGGCATTTTTGCTCAAGTATAGTTGACAAGGTCAATCATCTCCTTGTTCGTGAATTTCTGTGCTTTCATAAACCATACCGTCTTTGTCATAAACCGTTATCTTGTTTTTGACGTAATATATCACGCCTGCCGTTAAGGTGACAAGAACGGCAATGATTACAGCTATTATTGCAATTTTCATTTTGCTGCTCATACAAATCAACCGTTTCTCGGTGTGCCGCAGAAAGCACAGAATCTGCCGCCGTCATTGTTAGCCTGACAAGAAGGACATACCCAGTTCTGAGATATGGGCTGCTGTATGGGAGGCTGATTATAGCCATTGTTCATCGGTTGATTATACTGATTCTGCTGTGCATAGGGGTTAGCCTGCTGCTGAGCATAAGGATTCTGCTGTGCATAGGGATTTGCCTGAGGCTGTCCGTAGGGGTTCTGTTGCGCATAAGTATTGGGCTGACCGTAAGCGTTTGCGGGAGCATAGCCCTGATTCACAGGCTGATTAAAGCCGTTGTTCATCGGCATACCTGCATTTCTGCCGGTCATAAGGTTGTTGACAGCATTCTGTGCCATCTGCTGATAGCGGTTATATTCCATTGTGCCCATGCCCTCAACATCAGAATCGTTGAGCCTTACCGTAATTTCATCAAAATAGGGATTGTTGACATTGATGTCAATGTAGAAATTATATGTAAACTTATATCTCGGCGGATTATAGCTTACTTCCTCACCGTCTTTGCCCTGAGTGTAAATTTCTTCCTTATCCTCGTCAACTCTGAGGCTGCAGTTTGTAACGCTTGAAAGCGGAATCACATCGGGATTTTCATCGCTCCAGCTGCCGGGATTACGGCCGGAAACAACAAAACTCTGTTTCATCGGGTCTATATATATTTTGTCGTCTTCGCCGAAATTCAGCATCGGTGAAAAACCTGCAAGAATCTGCTTGTTCTGCTCTCTGTAAGCAAGCTGCTGTTTTATTTCATCAACAGTTGATCCTCTTCTGTCGCTGAAGAAGGGCGAAAGTTTCCTTGCGCAGTCCTTGCAAATATTGCCGTCTTCAAGTTTTCTGTTGCCTAAAAGTCCGATTTTGTCGCCGCAAATGTCACAATATTTCTTATCAAAAAGTCCCATGGTTAATTCTCCTTTCGGATTTAAAATATTTATTTTGTAATTAAATTTTATTTCTTTATATGTCTAGAAATAAGTAGCCCGGTAGGCTACTTCCCTAAAAAAAGGGCTAACTTTAGGGCTACCGTGTCAAAAAAGGCTTTTTATATTTGTGCAACCTTACAAAATTACTGCTGCATTCCGTTATTTGACACTGTGGATAAATTATGATAGAATAATGTATAATCACAAAATAAAGGAGGAATAGTATGTCAAGCATTTACGGTTCAGCAATGGCGGTTTCGCTTCTTATGATCGGCATTTACTATTATGTTGACCGTAAACACGACAAGTGGCTGTTCCTTTTATTTGTTTCCGTTGCAGTTTGCGACTTTGGCTATTTCTTGTTATCCCTTTCAAAAGCGCTCGACACAGCACTCTGGTCAAACAGAATTGCATATCTCGGCAATGTCTTTCTTCCGTTTTCGCTTCTGATGATGATAATGAATCTGTCACGGTTTGCTTATCCTAAATGGTTGCCGAAAGTTCTTGTCGCAGTAAACACGGTTATGCTGTTAATTGCCGCAAGCGGAGGCTGGCTTCCTATCTATTACAAAAATGTTTCGCTCGATTTTATCAACGGCTTGCCCGTTCTTATCAAGGAATACGGACCGCTTCACGCAGTTTACAAGGTGTTTCTTTTTGCTTACTTTGCCGCAATGGTTGCTGTTATTGCATACACCGCCGTCAAGAAAACCGTTGTTTCAATCAAGCACACAGTGTTCCTCGCTTTTGTTGTAATCGGAAACATCGCAATCTGGCTTGTTGAAAATATGATTCATTCAAGCTTTGAGTTCCTTTCAATTTCCTACATCGTCACCGAAGGAATGATTCTTTTTCTCTATTCGATTTTGCAGGATTACGGAATAACCGACACGCCGAAGGAAGCTGTTACGGTAATCGAACAGCACACAGAAGCAGTTGAAGCAATCAAAGCTTTCAGCAGCGAGCATATTGACAGCATTATGAAAAACTGGGGTGCGGTTAACTTCCTTTCGCAACGTGAAAAGGAAGTTCTCCGTTTCCTGCTTGAAAACAAAAAACGCAAGGTTATTGCCGATACGCTGTTCGTAACCGAAAGCACAATCAAAAAACATACGGCGGCAATATACCGCAAGCTTGAAATTACAAACCGCACCGAGCTATTGGAAAAAGCAAAAGAGTATTCTGACAAATGATTTCGGTGATGCGAAATCAGAAAACAGTATGACTTTGAGATTATTGTGAATTTCAAAACCGTTACATAAGACATCATTAAAAAACGAGAGCAATGCTCCCACCGATTGATGCTGTCTGTGTGACGGCTTTTTGTTTTGCTCAAATTTATTTCAGACGAAACTCGGTTTTACAGTTGTTCACCTATGAAAAAACATTTAAAAAGCCGCCTTTGTGAATCAAAGACAGCTTTAAAGCGAATTATATTGATTATGTTGTCATAGAAAGTGTATGTTTTTTAATAAGGGATTGAACGCCAACTTCTCTTGCAGCTTCCATCTTGAACTGGTCAAGAGCAGCTCTTGCCTGAGGAACAACTGAATTATTCTTTGACATTTCGTTTACACCCCTTCAAATTCAATTTGCGTTTGCTTTATTATTGTTGCAAACCATTCCGGGTTTATTAATGTTAATTTTTTGATTATTTTGAAAGTTTTGATTTATAAAAAGCCGACGGGACTAATCCGTCGGCTTTGATGATTTTGTAAGCGAATATTACTGTTTATCCGAGGGCGACCATGCTGAAAACGAGCGCGAAAAGAGCAACTGTTTCGCAAAGGCCGACAACGGTGATGTACTGCGAGAAGCCTTTGCCTGTTTCGGCAAGAGCATCTGCGCCTGCAGCACCTGCCTTACCCTGAACAACAGCCGAAACTGCCATTGCAATGCCCGATGCAATGCCGAGACCGAAGAGGAATGCAGGGTCTGCGGTTGATGAGCTCATCTGCTGCATAAGAAGGAAGCCGTAGATTGTCTGTGTAAGAGGTGCACCTGCAAAAACGGTAAGAATGAAGGGCGCCGCCTTATTGCTCATGTAGCACTTTTTCCACGCGCCGATTGATGCCTGACCTGCAATACCGATACCGATTGCAGAGCCTGTTGCGGCAATACCCATTGCCAGAGCTGTTGCTAATAATCCAAAATTCATAATGACTCTCCTTAATTTTCAATTTGTTCTTCAAAAGGTCTGAATTTATGTCCGCTCCAGGACATATCAAGATGCGATGAGAATTCCAGAGTGTTAAGTCTGATTCCGTGAACAATAACAGACAGAACATTCAATATCATATTAAGTCCGTGACCGAATACGAGGAGCACTATCGCAATTATCATAAACAGGAAGTTGCCGAGCAACGGACCTGCAAGCTCATTGACCGTTGCGGATATTGCCGCGCCAGCAAGACCGACAGCCCAAAGACGGATATATGAAACGATATCCGAGAACACATTCACCACTCCGAGCAGAACGGAAACAATGTTTTTCAGGCTTTCAAGGATTGACTTGATGATGTTTCCTTCATAGTTAGAGAATACGAAGCTCATAACAAAGCCTGCTATAACCATAATAAGTGCAACCGTACCTACGGGAACACCGCCTATCACAAGCCCGAAGCTGAAAACCTGAGCATTTACAACGAAGCTCAGCACCACATAAAAGATACCGATAAGCTGCATTATTGAGCCTATATCACCGAGAATTTTTATGGATTTTCTGTTTCGTGCGGCAACCTTGATATGTGCCACTGTGAGCTGAACAAGAGCCAGCGAGAAGCAGAAAATCTGCAGGTTCTGTGCGGTTGTCAGACCGTATTCACCGTTTGTCCAGAACGGATGCCAGATTTTGTCTGCGTAAACATTGGAAATAACGGGTATCGATAATTTCTGAAGCCATTCGGGCAGCTGCTCGGGGGCAAGACCGAACCATGTGCAGGTCAGCGTTCCCCAGAGAATTGTTGACAAGCCGAAAAGTCCGATAAGCAAAAATGCGGGAGCAACTTTTTTCTTTGATGCAAGCGATTTTGCAATCAGGATTCCCGTAACGGCAGAGATAAGAATTCCGTATCCGCCGTCGCCGAAAATAATTCCGAAGAAAATGAGGATGAATCCCAAAAACCAGCCCGAAATATCATATTCGAAATATCCGGGCACCGTACCGAGGAAGTCGGTCAGCGGATAGATAAGACTTACAAACTTGTTATTCTTCAGCTTGGTTGGAACATTATCCTCTTCGGTAGGTTCTTCAACAAGAAGTCCCCACGAGTTTTCTTTCGCAGTCTTTTTGAGGCATTCAAGATTTTCTTCTTCCACATATCCCGTAAAATACGAAACCGTTACATCGGAAAGGCTCTCGTTTGCCATTCCCGTTGCGTAAACCTCAAATTCAATCTCTTTTTCGCAGGATACGATTGCTTTCTTTATGCCGTCTGCACAACCTGCAAACGAAGAAATCTTTTCATCAATCTCACTTATGCAGCTGCTTAACTCTTCGGATTTTTGCCTGATTTCGGTTGTTGAAACGCGCGGCATTTCGAGCTTGTATGCTTTTAATGAATCAACAGCCTCCGCTTCTTCTTCCTTTCCCGATTTAATCAGCAGGAATTTTACGGAAGCTTTTGTTTTGTGTATGGCGAGAGTTTTTATGCTTTCGCCGAGATTCTCATATTCTGATTTCGGCATTTCATAAAGCGACATATCAACGCCTTTTTCAGCTAAGGCGGCAAACTTTTCAGGCTCAAGCTCTCCCCAACCCGAAAGTCGGTCAAGCTCTGCATTGAGGGCAATTTTTTCAGCTGAACAAAGCTTTTTTTCGTCCTCAAGAGCAACTATTTCCTTTGATAAGGAAATCGCCTTTTCAACGCTGATATTTTCCTGCTTTATCTTTTTGTTTTTCTTTTCCGAAATGCTGAAAAGCGCACCTTCAAGCAAGGATACTCTTTCTTTAAGCTCTTCAAGCTTTTTGCCCGAACCTTCAACCGATTCGATATGAAGAATTCCCAGCTTGCGCAGCTTTTTGAGTGTTTCGGATTTTTTATCCCCCATAATTATGAGAGAAACCTTTTTCATGGGCACTATCATAACGGGCACACCTCCGTTTCGGAAGGCATCTCACCGCGTGCCGCAATTTTGCGCTTTGAAATCTTTGAACGGACAACGGCGCTTACCTGCTGGTCCGCCATATAAATTGATATTTTTTTGATGTTTTCCTCTGTTTCGGGGATTTTGACCTTTTCAAACAGGTTGACTCTCTGCGCGGTTGAACGAAGCTCCTGCTCAAGAAGTTTTACCTGCTCATCCAACACTTCCGCTTCAAGGTCGAGCGACATTGCTTTTTCCATATGGTTTGCGGCGATGTCAACCCACAGCGGAGTTTCATATAAATCGTAATCTCCTCTGGAGAAATCTGCACCCTCATAGACGGGAATCGTAACGCCTGCAATATTGCCCGTACCTTTACGGATATTGCTGACGGTTATTATTCCGTCGGGAAAAGCATCCGTTTCGCTGAAAACGGCAATCCAGGAGCCGAAGCCTTTTTCAAGGTCTTCCCTCTCCTTTCTTACCGCTTCGGTCTTTGCTTCAATTGTGCGGATTTCAGCCTGAAGCTGTTGCTTTTTGAGTGTCAGAGTAGGCAAATATCTCCGATACATTTTGAGGGCATCCTTCTGTATCTTTAACTCATTTTTAGTCAGTTTGATTTTTGCCACTGTTATCCTCCTTACTTAACTTTCCAGAATTCGTCTGTAAGGTCGGATTTAATGCCTGTTTCATCCTTTTCGAAGCATTCGGCAAGAATTTCCCAGCCGAGGTCAAGAGCTTCTTCAAGAGAAAGATTGACCGACAAATCCATAAGCCTGTTTTCGAAAAGCTGACCGTATTTAAGGAGCTTATCATCCCAGCGTGTCATGGCAAAGCCCATGTTTTTCTTTTCCAATGTTTCTTTGTAGGAAGAATACATACGGATCATTGCATCCATAAGCGCACGGTGGTCCTTACGGGTTTTGCCGTTAACATTCTGCTTGAGTCGGGAAAGCGAACCGAAAGGTTCAATTCTTCCGCCCTTGAGATAATACTGACCTTCGGTAATGTAGCCCGTATTATCGGGAACGGGATGAGTTACATCGTCGCCGGGCATTGTTGTAACCGCAAGAACGGTAACTGAACCCGAATCGTCAAAGTCAACAGCCTTTTCGTAACGCGATGCAAGCTGTGAATAGAGGTCACCGGGATAGCCTCGGTTTGAGGGAACCTGCTCCTGCGTAATGGCGATTTCTTTCATCGCATCGGCAAAGTTCGTCATATCGGTAAGAAGCACAAGCACATCTTTGTTCTGCAAAGCGAACTGCTCTGCAACCGCAAGCGCCATATCGGGAATCATCATGCACTCAACCGTGGGGTCAGAGGCTGTATGAATGAACATAACGGTTTTGCTGAGTGCTCCGCCGTTTGAAAGCTCCTCTTTAAAATAGAGAAAATCGTCATATTTAAGACCCATACCGCCAAGCACGATAACATCCGCTTCAGCCTGAAGGGCGATTCTTGCAAGAAGCTGGTTATAGGGTTCACCTGAAATTGAGAAAATTGGAAGCTTCTGCGAAACAACAAGAGTATTGAACATATCAATCATCGGGATATTTGTTCTCATCATACGGTTTGCGAGAATACGCTTTGTGGGGTTGACCGACGGACCGCCGATAGGCTTCATATTATCTGTGAGTGCAGGGCCTTTGTCTCTCGGGTCACCCGAGCCGTTGAAGATTCTGCCGAGCAAATCTTCGCTGAACGACACTCTCATCTCATGACCGAGAAAACGGACTTCATCCCCCGTTGAAACGCCCTGACCGCCTGCAAAAACCTGAAGCGAAACAAGGTCGCCGTCGATTTTATTGACCTGAGCAAGCGATTTGCCGAATCGGGTGTTTACCTGTGCAAGCTCCTGATAACGCACGCCCTCTGCCCTGACGGTGATAACATTGCCCGTGATGGACTCGATTCTGTTGAAAACTTTATTCATTATCACTCACCATCCTTCAATAAAAGCTCTGCATCAGGATTGATTCTGCCCTGACCGCCGGCGTACATTGTATCAATTTCAGCCTCTGCCTTTGCAAAAGCTTCGCTTTCAAATTCCGTATAATTCCAGTCAATAAATTTCTGGCGCATACGGTTGAAAAAGCTTCGTGCATCATCTTTATTATCAAGCGCATATTCGCTGCCGAGAATGTTTATCAGCTTGTCCGTAACATAACGCTGACGCGCCGTACCGCAGTTGGCATCGACCAGATCAAAGGAGTTCTGCTGAAGATAAACGGCATCAAGCATTTCTGATTTAAGATATATAATATAGTCCTCAAGGCTTGTGCCCTCTTCGCCGACGACCTTCATCATTGAGCCGATTTCGTCGCCGTGGAGAAGAATATTCTTGCAGAAAGCCGATTTTGCCGGATCAGTAACCGTCTTATATTTTGACCATGAAATCAGAGGGTCGATTGCGGGATATTTTCTTGCATCCGAACGCTCACGTGAAAGACCGTGGAATGCACCGACAACCTTGAGGGTTGCCTGTGTTACGGGCTCTTCAAAGTTACCGCCCGCAGGAGAAACCGTTCCGCCGATTGTAACCGAACCCTTGCTGCCGTCGGGAAGACGCACACAGCCTGCTCTTTCATAGAAAGCGGCGATATATGATTCGAGGTATGCGGGGAAAGCTTCTTCGCCGGGAATTTCTTCAAGTCTGCCCGACATTTCACGCAGTGCCTGCGCCCAACGGGAGGTTGAATCGGCAAGAAGAAGTACATTCAGACCCATCTGACGGTAATATTCGGCAAGAGTTACCGAGGTATAAACCGATGCTTCACGCGATGCAACGGGCATTGATGATGTGTTACAGATAATTATGGTGCGTTCCATAAGCGAACGGCCTGTTTTGGGGTCGGTAAGCTCGGGAAATTCTGTTATCGTTTCAACAACCTCACCTGCGCGTTCACCGCAGGCAGCGATGATAACGATATCAACATCTGCATATTTTGAAGTTGTATGCTGCAAAACAGTTTTGCCTGCGCCGAAGGGACCCGGTGTGCAGTAAGTTCCGCCCTTTGCAACAGGGAAGAAAGAGTCGATAAGACGCACCTTTGTTTCCATTGTTTCAACGGGTGCAAGTCTTTCGCTGTAGCATTTGACGGCTCTCTTTACAGGCCATTTGAATGACATTGAAACAGGAATTTCCCTGCCTCTTTCATCAGCAAGAACGGCAACCGTTTCGTTAACGGTATATTCGCCCTTATCTGCTATCGACTTGAGGGTGTAATTTCCGAGAAGATAAAACGGAACGAATATTTTATGCGTAAAGGGACCCTCGGGAACAGTTCCTATATATTCGCCTGCGCGCAGAGTATCGCCGATTTTGGCGATGGGAGTGAATTCCCATTTCCTTTCGGCATTGAGTCCGTCGGCATATACTCCCCTTTCAAGGAACCATCCTGCCTGCTCTGCTAAAACGGGCAACGGATTCTGAAGTCCGTCATAAATCTGACCGAGAAGACCGGGCCCGAGCTGTGCGGAAAGCATTTCGCCCGTAAACTCAACATCATCTCCGCATTTGATGCCGCCTGTCATTTCATAAACCTGAATCTGCGCGATGTTTCCGCGGATACGGATAACCTCGCTTTTAAGCTTTGTATTGTCAACATTAACATAGCATATTTCATTCATTGAAACATTGCCTTCAAACCTTACGGAAACAAGGTTGCCGTTAATGCTTACTACCTTACCTTTGTTTTCGGTCATTGTGTAACCTCCGATCTGTCCCCATAAATAATGGAGTTATAGATATTTCTGTATGCGGCTTCTCCGCTTTCCGAATCGAATTTTCTTATACGCTCAATGAGCTTCAGCTTCAGTCCGTAATAGAAAACAAAGTCCTCTGAAAACGAATCCATCGGTCTGAGTGTTTCAAGAAAATCAAGGCGGTACTTATTAAGAAACTTTTCCGCTTCCATGGGACTTTCAATTTCAACAGCCGTGCGTGCCGCCTGCAAAAGCCCTGCAGAAAAAGACTGATTATCAGCATCAAAATGCTTGCTCAGTTTATCCGCACGAAGCTTCGCAAGAGCAAGGCGAAGCTTTCTTTCGCCGTCATTCCATTTTTCAATCAGTACGGATGATGATTTTTCAGAAGTTCTCGGCGGAGCTATTGTTAACTGCTTAAATTCAGCCTGCGCCTTTTTACCGAGAAAGCTCTGACAAAGCTCTGCGAACCGTTCCGACGTTATCGGAAGAGGCGTATTCTCGTTAATTCCGTCAAGCGACGGCAATTGGGATACAAGATAATATTCAGCCATATTATTCAGCCTCTTTCAGAAGTGCGGTAACCTTGGGGCTGAGATAATCTGACAGCATATCGGTAACTGCCTGAGCGGAATAATCATAATAAACCGCGCCGTTATTTACTGCAACACGGAATCCGCCGTCGAAATTATCGTTTGCTTTAAGGGTAACGCCGCCGATCATTTTTGCCTTAAGCTCTGCAAGAACAGTTTCTTCAAGCTTTGCAAGATCGCTGCCGTTTAAAATTACGGATACATCCTCCGCTTCGGGCTTGCCCGCCCAGCATTCAACCGCGCTGATGATAAGCTTTGCAAAATCATCAGATGAAAAAACCTTGTTGACATTATCGCTGACAATAGCTTTGAGTTCTCTCGAAACGCTTTCTCTGAAAGATATAAGCAGGTTACGGCCAGCCTGACGGATTGCATCTTCACCAGATTTTACGGTTTTCGCGTTTTCGCTCTTTGCATCGGCAATCATCTTATCAGCCTGAGCCTTCGCATCGGAGATGATTTTTTCGGCTTCGGCTTTTGCGGACATGATTATTGCTTCAGCCTGAGTTTCGGCGGCTTCCACGCCGTCTTTTCTGATCTGATCAAGAAGTTCCTGAAGTTGAATTTCCATAGTACAATCTCCCTTTATGATAATACATATTCTTTGTATTTTTCCTCAAAAAAACATAAAAGAACCAACATCCTCTGCAGACAGCTGGTTCCTTAAAATTAAATATTATTTCTGAATATTATACCACGATCTATATTTTTGTCAAGACTTTCGGATATCAGAAATTAAAATGTTTTTTATCGGTTTCTTATTCAGTTGCTCTTTTATTATTGAAAAGCTGAAACTGCATGAAAGTTTGGCAAAACCTTTCAGATATTTATCCTAAGAATTAATTAACCATGCTTTCCGGTATTTCGGAAAAATATGAAAAGTCGAAAAAAGTAGACTTTCGCTGTAAACAATGTTATAATCTAAAAAAATGTGTCGGTATTATAATGTAAAAACTGTTTTTACTGATATGCATTTATTTTTTTGGAGGAAAAAATGGCTAAAAAAATATTATATGTCTCAGATTATACATTAAACCAATACAATTCTGTCCGCGATATCTTGTATAACATCGCAACGCAAGAGGATTTGTCAGAATATGAACAAATCATCGTAAAATCAAAAGGCAGAAAATATAATCCCATAAAAACCGATTATTACGAGGGCTTGAAAACATATTCCTCATCAAATCAAAAGATTTCGGATATGTGGCAAAGAAAAGATATGAGTCTTCCCGAAAAAACCGCGCAATGTTTTCACATGATCCTGAAATCAGCGCTGTATAAAACAAGATTGAAAAGAAGATTTGATGTTTTTGAGAGCAAAAACTATTTAAAATCAATAATCAAGAAAGAAAAACCGCATTTAATCGTTTTCCTGACTTACAACCCCGATAAAATGTATGCTGAAATATGCAACAAACTCAAAATACCGTACATCTCAATTTTATACGATACTTACATCGGGCGTCCGGATATAGATAAAAAAGCGGCTTATTCCACTGAAAAATTTGTAATTGACCATTCTGTCGGGTATTACATTCCTGACTTTTTCTACAATCTCTATTCTGAAACCTATGATACATCAAAGATTTCAAGCATAAGGCTTCCTCTGCTGATAGACGAGAAAAAGGTTTCCGAAGCATATCAAAACAGTAAGAAAAAATATGATTTCACTTATTTCGGAAATATACAATCATTCAGGAACGGCGATAAGGTAAAAGAACTGTTAAAAGAATTAAACATCACATTGGATGTCTTCAGTGCCGAGAAAATCAGTTCTGACGATGTTTTCAAAACACATCCCGCTGTCACAAAAGATGAGTTGTATAGTATTGTTGCAGGCAGCAAATATCTGGTTGCCATGGATAACGGTTTCCCTTATCAGGATTATCTGCCATCAAAAGCTTACCTGTATGTTTCATTCACCAAACCTATTATTATCTTTGGAGATAACAAAAAATCCGCTCTCCGGGATTTTCTTGATGGTTATCCGCGCTACTTTTATCAAAATATCAATGAGCCCACAGATAATCTTTTAGGTTTTTTGGGCGAAGAAACAGTTGATATTTTTGACAAAACCTGCTATTCAAGATATTCCGATTATCTACCATCACTCGCTTTGACGCCTGTAATCAAAAATATAAAAAAGATTCTCAACAAAAGTCCTAAATAAGAAAGCAATATTTGCAACAGAAAAAAACATCGCACCAATCATTACACTGAATAACCGAAACACAAAAACGGCAGACTTCGTCTGCCGTTTTTGCCTTGTATATATTAATCAGCCACATCAATAAGAGAAACACTTTTTACACAAACACAGACATAAATTATACTTGTTTGTACCGTCTCCCGCTTGATTTAAGCTCTGAATGCGCTTATAATAGCATAAGGTTGGTGATATATATGAACACTTATTTTAATGAAATAACTTCAAAGCCCGTAAATACTGACGCGGGAAAAATAGTTTATAAAATACCCGCAGGTGCAATGTGCGGCAACGGTGACCTCGGCGTTGTTTTTGATAACGATGACAAATCGCTCATTATTCACATCTCAAAATGCGATTTCTGGAAATTTGCCTCCGGTGCTAATTCCAACGGCGGAATAAAAACAGTCGGCAATCTGAAAATCAGCAACATAGATATGTCCGATTACAATATAAAGCAGTATTTTGACAAAGGTCTTCTTGAATGCAGATTCCGCAACTCAGAAATGGAGCTGTTTGTTGCTCCCGAAAACATTATATTCGTTCAGCTCAAAGCGCCTGATACGGCAGATTTTCCGCATCCTGACATCGTTCTTCAAGACACCTGCAATTCACGCAATTCGGAATTCACGGATAAGGGAGTCAGATGCTATCTGCGCAAATTTGAGGGCGAGGGCGTTGAGCGTGAGTCTGCCGTAATCCTCTGCTTCAGAGAGCTTGACTCACAAACAGCCGACGGAATCAGATACGTCCGTTATTGTATTTGTGCGGTCACAAACTTTGATGACACCGAATACATAGACAAAGGCATTGAAATGTCGCTCAACGCAGATTATGACCTTGCCAAGGCAAAAACTCAGGAAAAATGGGAGAATTTCTTTTCGGCTTCCAGAGTAACTCTTGAGGACAAAGAAATTGAAAAATTCTATAATTCAAGCCTTTATCATCTTGCAGGATGCATGGGTAACAAAAAATTTCCGCCCGGATTATTCGGCAATTTCATAACAGACGATTTCTTCCCCTGGGCGGGAGATTATCATATGAATTATAACTATGAGGCTCCCTACTACTGCATTTTCTCGTCCAATCATCCAGAGCTTTTTGACGGTTATATGACCCCTCTCAACGAGATGAAGGAGAATGCAAAAAAATTCGCAAAGCTCTTCGGCTGCAACGGTTACGCTCTTCCCGTAAGCTTCGGTCCGAAAGCACTTGATTTCTACACACAGAAGGACTGCAAGGAGCACGGCATACTCTTTCTCGGTCAGAAGAGCCATGCCGCATATGCCTGCGTGATCCCCATTATGCATTGGAACTCAACCCATGACAAGGATTATGCGATTGAAAACTATTATGATTTTGTTCTGAACACAGCCGCTTTCTGGGAGGATTATCTTGTTAAAGAAAAAGGCAGATATGTAATCAAAAACGATGCTGCTCATGAAATCCCCTACTATCGCGGCGAAAAGTTCAGATACATAACACACAAAGGACAGATTGAAGCGGTAAATGCCATAAACTCTCTCGGTCTTGTAAAAATGCTGTTCAGCGGAATTTATTCAATGGCAAAAGAGCTGAATCTCAACCCTGAAAAGTATGAGCTCTGGGAGGATATAATTGAAAATCTGAGCGATTTTCCGACATTTATTAAGCACGGCAAAAGATGCTTCAGATATTCAAAAAGAGGTATCCGCTGGAGAAATGAAAACACTGTCGGTCTTCAGCATATTTATCCCGCTTCGCAGATAGGTTTTTCCTCCGGCGAAAAGCTGCTTAAAATTGCAAGAAACACCTATTTTATCAATGACAGACGTCTTGACGATAACGGCTCCAACTCCTATCTGCCCGCAGGTGCGAGAATCGGCGTTGATCCCGATTTTCTGATTGAAGGAATCAGACAGAACATCAAGGAATTCGGAATGCCCAACAGACTTTTCCGTCATCACGGCGGCGGTATCGAGCATCTCACAACCGTTCCCGCAACAGTTAACGAAATGCTTATGCAAAGCTATGAGGGAGTTATCAGACTTTTCCCCTGCTGGAACAAAAAATCTGACGCCGCATTCGAAAATCTGAGAGCCGACGGAGCTTTTCTTGTTTCTGCCAGGCTCAGAAGCGGAAAGACATCATCCCTCAAAATCAAAAGCCTTAAGGGCAGAACCTGTAATGTGGAATGCTCCGATATCAGACAGATTATCAGAGAATCGGATAAAAAAGAAATTCCTTATTCAAGAAGCGGAAACACCGTATCCTTTGAAACACAGGCTGGCGCCTCATATATCCTGATATAGAACCGCACTCGGGCAGAATTATCAATTTTAATTAAACGGAGAATTATATATGAAAACTTTTTTATTTCAGGGCGACTCCATAACAGACGCCGGCAGAGATGACGAAAATGAAGATAATTTCGGTCTCGGTTGCGGTTATCCGCTGCTTGTCAGCGCCGAAATTGCAAGAACCCAAAAAATCAGATTCATAAACCGAGGCAAAAGCGGTGACAGAATTACTGACGTTTATGCACGCATGAAGGAAGATATCATTAACCTGAAGCCCGACTTCATGTCTATACTCATCGGAGTTAACGATGTTGCGCATGAGCTTACGATGAAATGCGGTGTGGAAACGGAGAAATTTGAAAAAATATACGGAATGCTGATTGAAGAAATCAAAGAAGCGTTACCTGATATAAAAATAATCATCATGGAGCCTTTTGTTCTGAAAGGTTCAGCAACCGAAGAGCTTTGGAGCGTCTATGAATCCGAGGTAAAAGCTCACGGAGAAGCCGCAAAAAGAATTGCCGAAAAGTACAGACTCCGCTTTGTTCCGCTTCAGGATAAATTCGACGAAGCCTGCGCCGACGGCGACACAAGATACTGGAGCGTTGACGGCGTTCATCCCACCGCCGCAGGTCATCAGATTATAAAAGAAGAACTGACAAAAGCGATTCATGATATTATTAACTTTCAATAATTCCGACCCTGTAAATTCAGATTTATTTCCGCAGCGCTGACGGACTATCTAAAACGACATAAAACCCCGAAGAACTTTCTGCCAGGTTCTTCGGGGTTCATTATATTTTTTCATTTTTATAAGGCACATACTCGCAGGGACGCGGATTATTCCAATAGAGCGTAATTTCCTCCAGCAGTGCGCGAACTTTTGACACTGCATTTGTTCCTGAGTTCATACACTCCCCCCTTTATTTCATATTATTACTGTTTAAAATATAACACAGGGCGATATTTATGTCAAACTTTTACAATAACAAACAGCCCTCCGGAGCATTGCTGCGGAGGGCTGTTTTCACATTCTGATTATTTTACTTTAACTTTATAGCACTTGATTTCGAAAGGCTTGATTTCGAATCTCATGGTGTTGCCGCTTGCGATATCAGCCGCAACATCTTCGCGCTCAAGGAGATTACACTCTGCTACGCTTGCAATTTCAGCGAAGAATTCAACATTGACTGCTGCTCTTCTGCCTGATTTTTCAACAAAACGAACGATATAAGCATCCTCATCCTCGCACTTCTTGACTGCTTCAAGAGTAACATTTCTGCCGTCTACGCTGATGAACGATGCGCTTTCTGCGCCCTTTGCATCCGCTGCAATCTCAACGGGAAGCATGGGGTTATTGATTTCAAGACCTCTTGCAAGAGTCTCGGCATCCTTCCAGCCGCCTGCATGGGGATAGAGAGAATATGTGAAGTAATGGTCGCCTCTGTCGGACTTCGGGTCGGGATTCATGGGAGCCTTGAGAAGAGTGATAATCATTCTCTGCTCGTTTACCTCATATCCGTACTTGCAGTCGTTGAGAATTGAAAGACCGTAGCCGTCCTCGGACATATCAATGAAGTTGTGAGCCGAAACCTCAAACTTTGCCTTATCGTAAGGATTATGGCGGTAGTTGGAGCTTTCAATTGTTGCATAAGCGATATCTCTTGTGAACTTCTGAGCCTTGATATCAACATCAAAGCCAACCTTGAGAAGCTTCTCCTGCTCATGCCAGCTGATGAATGTATCGAAATCAATTCTGTCGAGTTCATTATAGATAATGATATTCTGCTTAAGAGTTGACTTCATGATGTTCTTTGCGATTGTTACGCATGTGAAAACATCGCCGACAGCAACGCTCTCAACCTTGCCTGCTTCGGTTTCAAATTCGCGGTCTGTATAGGTTGCAACGATATCCCATGCATCGTACTTACCGGGAAGGTCTTCATAGATGCGGAATACATTACCCTTACCCTCAAGAACCTCGCGGTTATTCTTCTTATCGAAGATTGAAACAAGCTCTGCGGACGCATCAAACTTAAGGCTGAAGTTTGCGTTTTCAACATCTGCGCTCTCAACTGCCTTTGCTTCCGCAACAGCAGCATCCTTTGTGTAATATACTTTATAACCTACTGCGGGAACATCCTTTGCAACGAAAACAAGAACCTTTGTGCCGTCAAGCTTTGTATATGCCTGAACGGGAACCTTGTTGCCGTCTGCATCATAGATTTCAACATCCTTATAAGGAAGCTCAACCTTTGAGGTTGCGGCTGTGCCGAGAGAATTGAAGAGTGCGAAAGGCTTGCCGTATTTTGCTTCGCCGCTGATGTTGCCTGCTATTGCATTGAGAGCTTCGTCACGAACGCTTTCGCCGATAGCGATGATATCGTCATAAATAGCGCAAAGGTCGCCGAAAACTTCGGTAATATGCGAGCCGGGAAGAGAATCGTGGAACTGATTGGTGAGAATCATCTGCCAGCCCTCATTGAGCTTTTCGAGAGGATACTCATAACCGTATTTCATTGCAATTGAAGCAAAGATTTCTGCCTGACGGTAGAGATTTTCGCTGTATCTGTTAAGCTTCTTGAGAAGAGCCTTTGTGGTATGAACACCTCTGTGCTCTTCGAGATAAAGCTCGTCTTTCCATGTGGGGATGTTGGTATCGGTTGCTTTTGCTTTCATTCTGGCAAGCGAATCCTCAATCTTGCTGGGCTTTGTCTCGGGAAGACCGGGGAAGCTCTTATAACGCTTTGCATATTCAAGCATTTCGGTATCAACACCGCCGCCGCCGTCACCCCAGCCGTAGCAGTACATTGATTCGCCGATAGTTGCCTTGTCGGTATACTTCTTCCAGTTCATCTTCAGTGAGTCAGCCTCAACTGTGCCGATGAAGTGAGTGGGAGGAACGATTGAGAAAATCTTTGAGCCGTCGGGGCCTTCCCACCAGAAGGTATTATACTGCCAAAGTCGGATCGTAGCCATGTCGTTCTGTGAGCCAAGGAGTTG
>JAZPXO010000031.1:0-67282 GCA_045543735.1 Acutalibacteraceae bacterium | reverse complement strand
CCGTCTGAACCCGGCTGGAAGTTGTCAACAGGGGGGAGTGTAAGCGGAAGCTCGTCGTATGGTACGGGAACTATGCCGCATTCAGGACAATGTACGATAGGAATAGGCTCGCCCCAGTATCTCTGACGGTTGAATGCCCAGTCGTTCATCTTATACTGAACGCCCTTTTCACCGATGCCTTTTTCTGCAAGGAATTCAGCCATCTTTTCGATGGAATCCTTCTTGTTTGTCATGCCGTTGAGGAAGCCTGAGTTAACCATTTCGCCGTCGCCGGTGTAGGCTTCAACATCCATATCGCCGCCCTTGATGACCTCGATGATGTCGATGCCGAATTTCTTTGCGAATTCGTAGTCTCTCTGGTCATGAGCGGGAACAGCCATGATAGCGCCTGTGCCGTATCCCATCATAACATAGTCGGAAATATAGATGGGAATTTCCTTGCCGTTAACGGGGTTTATTGCGGTGAAGCCATCAAGCTTAACGCCTGTCTTGTCCTTAACGAGCTGAGTTCTCTCGAAAGCGGACTTCTTGCTGCACATATCTCTGTAAGCTTCAACATCAGCCATGTTGCCGATCATGGAAGCATATTTGTCAATAAGAGGATGCTCGGGAGCCATAACCATAAAGGTTACGCCGAAAAGAGTATCAGGTCTGGTGGTGTAAATCTTGAGCTTTTCGTCTGTGCCGTTAACAGAGAAGTTAACGAATGCGCCCGTTGATTTGCCGATCCAGTTTTCCTGCTGGAGCTTTATGTTGGGAAGATAGTCAACTTCCTTGAGACCCTCGAGGAGCTTGTCTGCATATTCGGTAATACGAAGATACCATACATCCTTGGATTTCTGAACGATATCGCTGTGGCAGATATCGCACTTGCCGCCCTGCGAATCCTCGTTTGAAAGAACAACCTTGCAGCTGGGGCAATAGTTGATGAGGGTTTTATCTCTGAAAACAAGGCCGTTATCGAACATCTTGAGGAAAATCCACTGAGTCCACTTATAATAATCCTCCTGAGTTGTGTCAACAACCTTTGACCAGTCAAAGGAGAAGCCTACTCTGCGAAGCTGACTTGTGAACTTTTCGATGTTGTTATCGGTAACAACTCTGGGATGAAGACCTGTTTTGATGGCATAGTTTTCGGTGGGCAGACCGAAAGCATCGAAGCCGATGGGGAAAAGAACATTGTAGCCCTCAAGTCTTCTCTTTCTTGAAACAACCTCGAGACCGCTGTAAGCCTTGATGTGGCCAACATGCATGCCTGCGCCGCTGGGATAGGGGAATTCAACGAGGGCATAGAATTTCTTTTTGGAATAGTCCTCGGTGCATTCAAAGGTCTTTTCCTTATCCCATATATCCTGCCACTTTTTTTCTACGCTTTTAAAATCGTACTGAGCCATTTTGCTCAACTTCCTTTCACATTTCGTAATTCGTAATGCGTAATCCGCAATTATTTTTTATATAGTGCAAGGGACGAATCCCTTCCTCAATTCTTAACTCTTCACTAATATAATCAGGTGCGGACAGAGTCCGCCCTCAACTATTCACTATTCACTCAAACAAGTCAGTCTTCCGTTACAACATCGCTCAGGTCAACGGTGCTTGCATCTGCCCAGAGGCGTTCAAGGTTATAGTATTCTCTGTTATCCTGCGTGAAAACATGAACAAGCACAGTGCCGTAATCAAGAAGAATCCAGCCTGTTGCCCTGCCCTCGATATGCTCGGGGTCAATGCCGAAACGGGTCTTGATTTCATATTCAACATCATCGGCAAGGGATTTGGCGTGGGTGTTGGATGTGCCCGAGGCGATGATGAAATAATCCGAAACAACTGTAACCTCTTCGGTTCTGATTGCCGTGATATCAACCGCTTTCTTTTCATCAAGAACTCTGGCTATTTCTTTAACAAGTATATTGGAGTCCATTTATTTTACCTGACCTTTCTGCAATCTGAAATGCGAAACCATGTCGTTATAGCATTCCACGGTTGCGGGGTGGATAAGCATATCGCTGCCCGCCAATTTTTCGATTGTGTAGCGGGAGGTGTAGAGAATGGCGTGTTCGAGGCTGAGCTGAGCAAGCCTGCGCACAACATCAACATCCTTATATTTTCTGTCAGCGGAGATAAAATCCGCAACATAGACGATTTTTTCCAGCAGAGTCATTCCTGCTCTGCCTGTTGTATGCCATCTGACGGCGCCGAGAATTTCTTCGTCAGCGATAATTCCTTTTTCTCTCAGAAAGCCTTCGCCCGAAATCTGGTGCCAGACCTTGCGGTTATGAAATTCGATTTCCGAAATATTATCCATATAGAGAAAATGTTCGGCATCGGAAGCGTTTTTCATAACATCGTGCATCAGTCCAGCAAGGCGTGCCTTTTCGGTATCCGCGCCGTATTTTTCTGCAAGAACGGCGGCGCATTCGCTGACGCACTCGCTGTGGTCAAGCCTGAAATCATCGAGCTTTTCTTTCAGAATATTCCTGAATTCGGAAAGACCGTCGTCATACAGCCCGTTTTCTTTTATATATCGGGCAACATCGGGATGAAGCAAATCGGTTTTCTGTCCGCTGCGAAGCTCTGTTGAGCTGACCTCAAGCGGCTCCGTCTCAACGAAAACAAAGCGTTCGCGCTGCTCGGGAGTATAAATGCTCCAGTCGGGCTCGAAGCCGTTTTCTCTTGAAGCGGCGCAGATTTTTGCAAGGGAAAGAATATCCTCCCAGCGGTACCATTGATGAAAGGTGCGGAGCATATCCGAGCCGATGATGAAATAAAGCTCGTCATCGGGAAAGCTCTTTCTGATTTCTTTCAGCGTGTCAACGGTATAGCTTTTGTCGCCTCTTCTAAGCTCAGTGTCGGAAACGCTGCAGTTCATATCCGCAAACGCAAGGCGGCACATTTCAAGCCGCTGCTGACCGCTTGCGAGCTTGCCTGCAAGCTTGTGAGGCGGAATGCAGGACGGAATTACCACCGTTTTTTCGAGACCGAGGGCATCCGAAACCGTTTTCAGCAATCGGGTATGACCTTTATGCGGAGGATTGAAGGTTCCGCCGAAAATACCGATTTTAATAGGAATCGCTCCTTATTTAATGTTAACTCTCTTGTGCATGATGTGGGAGGTTGCAAAGAAGAGGACAATGCTTTCAACAAAGCTCATGATGATGCTGTTGATGTCAAATGCCATTGTTCCCTTTGCAAAGACATAATCCTTGCCCACAATTCCGAAGCCGAGGCTTCCGTCGCTTCTGAACTGGAGAACTGTTCTGAATAATTCCGAAGGCTTTGATGCAAGCCATGCAAGAAGAACAGAAACAACGAAGAAAATGATAACCGCAAAGATGAGCGAGTGTTTCTGGAAAATTCTGATGTGGGAGAGCGAAATCGAGAAATATATAACCGAAACAAAGGTGAGCATCATTGCGAAGAACTGAAGAACAAAATAAATGCCGTAAGTGATAATCTGCGATTTTGAGGGGAAATCCATAAACTGTATGAGCATCATTTCGAGCGTGTCAACCTTCTGCTCGCCGATGATATATGTTTCACCGTAGGAAAGCAGGTAAAGCGTTGTCAGAAGGAAAATTGCGTAGCTCAGAATCATCCAGCCGCCGTAAACGATGAGCTTGGAGCCGAGAAGCTGATTGCTTGAAACGGGGAGAGTGAAGCTCAGATAGCCCTGAGGGCTGAAAAGAGATTTGTTGAAATCGTAAACAACAAAGAAGAAGGTTACGAAAATCATCAGGAAAGCAACAAGAATTGCAAGAACGAGAGCAATGTTGCTGGCGGTGATGAGCTTGAGAACGAACTCGCTGTGGTCGCCACCCTGCTTATTGAAGAAAGCGCCGAGAGCGAAAACTGCAAGAATGATAATTTCGGCAATATAGAAAAGGCTGATAACTCTTGCGCTTGCAAGAAAATCGTTTTTGAGGAGCATGCCGAACTTGTTTTTAAACTTAGAAGTTCCAGTCAACGCTGAACACCTCCTTGAACAAATCGTTGATTGTTTTGCCGTCTTTGGTGAGATTTTCAACCGAATCCTGAATTCTGATTGCGCCCTGACGGATCATGAGAATGGAATCGAAAATCTCTTCAACATCCTGAATGAGATGGGTTGACATGAGGATTGTTGAGCCTTCGGGACGGTTTTTGAGAATTGTTTCGAGAATGAAGTCTCTTGCCGCGGGGTCAACGCCGCCCATGGGCTCGTCGAGAATATAGATTCTTGCATTGCGGCACATAACAAGGAGAAGCTGAAGCTTTTCCTGCTGACCCTTGGACATTGTCTTGACCTTCTGCTTATGGTTGAGCTGGAAAACATCCATCATGTGCATTGCCTTTGCCTTGTCGAAATCGTCATAGAAATCGGCGATGTAATTAACGGCATCGTCAGCAACCATCCATGTGGGGAGATATGTTTTTTCGGGCAGAAAAGCAACCTTTGCCTTGCTCGATTTGCCGGGCTTTTCGCCGTCAATGAGAACCTCACCGCTGTAATCGTTGATAAGACCGGTGAGGATTTTGATGAGAGAAGTTTTGCCGCATCCGTTGGGACCGAGAAGACCGATAATCTGACCTTCTTCAAGACCGAACGAAATGCCGTTCAGAACCTGATTTGTTCCGTAAGACTTCTTGAGATTTTTTACGGTAATGATTTCAGACACTTCTATGCCTCCTATGAAAATACTATGTTTTAAAATAACTATCCATAATCGGATATATTATAACACTTGTTATTATAAAATAAAAGACCAATTTTGCGAAAATTTTGATATAAGTTAAATATTTTGTGAACAAGTATAAAAATCAGGCATAAAACACGGCAAGACGGATTTCAACCGTCCTCAACTATTCACTATTCACTCTTCATTATTTACTAATCTAATCAGGTGCGGACAGAGTCCGCCCTTAACTATTAACTCTTCACTCTTCATTATTCACTAAAAAAGAAGGTATGCCGCAAAGCATACCTTCTTGCTGTATTTAACGGAATTTAATTATTTATAGAGAGGGCCGTAGTTTTCGCAGGCTCTGAAGTCAGCGCCTTCAAGGTCCTTTGTGCCGAATGCACCCCAGCATGCGGGACGGAAAATCTTTTCGTCGGGAACATTGTGGAGAGCAACGGGGATACGGAGCATGGATGCCATTGTGATGATATCTGCACCGATGTGGCCGTAGGAGATAGCGCCGTGGTTTGCGCCCCAGTTGTTCATGAGGTCATAAGCCGATTTGAATGCGCCTTCGCCTGTGCATCTGGGTGCGAACCATGTGCAGGGCCATGTGTAGTCAGTTCTCTTCCAGATGATATCCGAAACCTCGTCAGGAAGGTTAACTGTCCAGCCTTCAACAATCTGAAGAACGGGGCCGAGACCCTTAACAAGGTTAAGACGGATCATTGTTGCGGGCATTTCTGCTCTGGTAAGGAAGCGTGAAGAATATCCGCCGCCTCTGAAATATCCGTTGTCAGCTGCGTTCCATGTTGTTGCATCGAGAATCTTGTCAGCATCTTCAGCTGTAACATTATACCATTCCTTGATAACGCCGTTGCCGTTTTCGTCCTTTACTTCGCCGCAGGCATCAAGGCAGCATGCGCCGGAGTTGATAAGGTGGATAAATCCGCCTGCTTCCTTTGCCTTGCCTTCGATATCATAGCCTGTTACTCTCTTTACGGCATCTGCGCTCCAGTGAGTACGAACGTCAGCAAACATCTGGGGTCTGTTGGTAAGTAATTTCATGAAGAGCATGCCGATGCCGTTGAGAACGTCGTTTTCGGTAGCAAGAATGTAGGGCTCTCTTGTGCCTTCCCAGTCAAATGAGGTGTTGAGGAGAGCTTCAGCGAAGTCAGCGTTGGGATAGAAGTCTGTCCACTGCCTCTGACCCTGGAAGCCTGCTGCGATAGCATTGTGGCCAACCATTTCTTCTTCTCTGCCTTCGGGGAGGTTGGGATTGCCGTTCATGAGGTCCTTGATGATGCACATCATCTTGACAACGAACTCCCAATCCTTTTCCTTCTGTTCGTCGCTCTTTCTTACGAATTCGGGGTTCTTATCGAAGCCTTCCTTGCACTTTGCCTTTGTCCATGCGAGAGCCTTCTGATATTCAGCCTCGTCATAGATGCCTTCGGACATTCGGCGGATGATTTCAACCTCGTCAACGGATTCAACTCTCATGCCGAGATATTCTTCGATGAAATCGGGGTCAATAACCGAACCTGCAATACCCATGCAGGTTGAGCCGATCTGGAGATAGCTCTTGCCTCTCATTGTTGCAACGGCAACAGCTGCTTTACCGAAGCGGAGAAGCTTTTCTTTAACATCATCAGGCATCGAGGTATCGTCAGCATCCTGAACATCCTTGCCGTAGATGCCGAAAGCGGGGAGACCCTTCTGTGCATGAGCTGCAAGAACGGCTGCAAGGTAAACAGCGCCGGGTCTTTCGGTAGCATTGAAGCCCCAAACGCCCTTAATTGTTGTGGGATCCATATCCATTGTTTTGGAGCCGTAGCACCAGCAGGGGGTAACGGAAAGAGTGATGTCAACGCCTTCCTTCTTGAACTTTGCGGCGCAGGCAGCAGCTTCTGCAACTCTGCCGATTGTTGTGTCAGCGATAACAACCTTAACGGGTTCGCCGTTGGAGTAGCGGAGGTTCTCTTCGAAGAGAGCCTTTGCAGCCTTAGCCATGTTCATTGTCTGGTCTTCGAGGGACTCTCTTACCTTGAGGGGACCTCTTCTGCCGTCAATGATGGGGCGAATACCGATAACGGGATAATCGCCGATTAATCTGTTTTTTGCCATGTTAATCAAATCCTTTCTATGAGATGAAGTTTATATTTTTTATTTTTAATAAAAATTTTATTTAGTAAAAAGAAATATAAATGGATGTGGGCAAAGCCCACCCTGAACCATTCATTACTTTACAACTGCCTTGAATCTCTCGTAAGCCGCGGTCCATTCTGCGGTGTTTTCGGGGAGATATTCAACGGTGTTTTCGCTTTCGCGGACAATCTTTCTTGCTTCGTCAATATCTGCGATTGCGCCACAGGAGAGAAGCTGAACAAGAATGTTGCCCAGAACCGTTGCTTCAATCGGACCTGCAACAACCTTTCTGCCGCAGGAGCATGCCGTCATCCTGCAAAGAAGAGTATCCTTTGTTCCGCCACCGATAACATGGATGGCGGGATAGGTTTTTTCTGTGCAATCCTCAAGCTTTTCAAGGGTTAAGCGGTATTTCATTGCAAGGCTTTCATAGATGCAGCGCATGACCTCGCCGACGCTTTCGGGAACAGCCTGACCTGTTTTGCGGCAGTATTCGCGAACACGCTCGGGGATGTTGCCGTGAGGCACAAATTCGGGTGCATCGGGGTCGATGAAGCATTTGAAAGGCTCTGCTTCGAGAGCAAGCTTTTCAAGGTCTGCATAGGAATAATCGCTGCCGTGTCTGTTCCAGTGGCGGCGGCTTTCCTGAATGAGCCAGAGACCGATGATGTTCTTGAGGAAGCCGACTTTTTCGTTATAGCCGCCTTCGTTTGTGACATTCATCGCGATTGATTTTTCGTCAACGATGGGCTTATCGAGCTCCGTTCCGAAAAGCGACCATGTGCCGCTTGACAGGAAAGCGAAATCGCCCTGCGTGCAGGGAACGGCGGTTATTGCGCTCTGAGTATCGTGGCCGCACACGCTGATAACATCAACCTCGGGGATGCCGCATTCTGCGCAGATATCTGCTCTGATTTTGCCGAGAACCGAACCCGACGGAGCGATATCGCAGAGAAGGCGCGAGGGAATTCCGAGCCTTTCAAGCAGCGGAGTTGCCCATTTTTTTGTTTTGAGGTCAATCATCTGGGAGGTTGTTGCGATTGAGTATTCGGTTGTCATTTTGCCCGTAAGCATATAGCCGAAAAGGTCGGGCATAAAGAGAATTTTATCCGCTCTTTCAAGAAGATGAGGGCGGTATTTTTTAAGGGCATAGAGCTGATAAACGGTGTTGAGCTCCATGAACTGTATGCCCGTTGTTCCGTAAAACTCATCGTTCGGAACGGTTGCGGCGCATTCTTCGATAAGACCTTTTGTGCGCTCGTCTCTGTAATGAACGGGGTTTTCGAGCAGACAGCCGAATTCGTCGATGAGACCGAAGTCAACGCCCCATGTGTCGATTCCCACGCTGTCAAAGCCGCCTGCAAGCTTGGCTTTGACGATGCCCTGCTTGATTTCGTGGAAAAGGCGCAGAACATCCCAATACATGGTGTCGCCGACTCTGACGGGGTCGTTGGAGAAGCGGTGGACTTCCTCGAGGGTAATCTTTTTGCCGTCGAATGAGCCGAGAATGGCTCTGCCGCTCGAAGCGCCGAAGTCTATGGCAAGAACTCGTTTATTCATGGTGATTCCTTTCTGAGTGAATAATGAAGAGTGAATAGTGAAGAGTTAAGGAAGGGCTTCGCCCTTACCCGATTATATTAGTGAAGAATGAATAATGAATAGTGAGGAGTTAAGGGCGGATGCTGTCCACGCCTGATTATATTAGTGAATAGTTTCGGACGGGTTCTGCGCGTACCCGATTTAAAAGCGGCGCAGCCCCTTAACTATTCATTTTTCACTATTAGCTTTTCACTTGAAAATTACTGAATAACAACGCCTTTTTTAAGGATGATGTTGGCATAGATTGCGGTTTCGCCCGTTGCTACAACAGCATAGGCTTTCTTTGCTCTTTCATAGAAAGCGAAGCGCTCAACAAGCTCGAAATTCTTTTCGCCTTCTTCGGCTGTTACTGTCTTTTTGTATTCCGCCCAGATGGGAGGAGGATTGGATGCGTCGCCGTTATCCATGAGAGCAACGGGAGCTTCAACATATGTATCAAGGGGCATGAGCTTGAGGACGGCATCGAGGATTTCGTTAACGCCGTGACCGTCGAGGCGGACAAGTCTCTGAGCAATTGAAGCAGCAGGGAAGTTGCCGTCACCGATAACGATTTCGTCGCCGTGACCCATTTCCATAAGAATTTTGAGAAGCTCGGGAGAGATGATGGGGGAGATGTTTTTAAGCATGGTTATATTTCCTTTCTGTAACAGAAATTATTTACATTATCGCGTACATATTATACATATTGGAATAAATTCCGCCTTTCTGCATCAGTTCGGCGTGCGAGCCCTGCTCGGCAATGCCGTCTTCCGTCAGAACGATGATTTCGTCTGCATTGCGTATTGTTGTAAGACGGTGGGCGATGGTGAGCGTTGTTCTGCCTTTTGCAAGGCGTTCAAGTGACTCCTGAACAAGCTTTTCGCTTTCATTGTCGAGAGCGGAGGTTGCTTCGTCGAGAAGAAGTATCGGCGGATTCTTGAGGAAAACTCTGGCAATCGAAATTCTCTGCTTCTGACCGCCTGAAAGCTTGACGCCTCTTTCGCCGACATAGGTGTTGTAGCCGTCGGGCAGTGCGCTTATGAAATCGTGTGCGCCTGCCTGCTTTGCGGCTTCGACGATTTCGTCCATGGTTGCATCTGCCTTGCCGTAGATGAGGTTATCGTATATCGTACCCGAGAAAAGATAAACATCCTGAGCAACAACGCCGATATTGGAACGGAGCGAATGCAGGGTTATATCCCTGATGTTTTTGCCGTCGATAAGAATATCGCCGCTTTCGGGTTCATAAAAGCGGGGAATAAGGTTGCAGAGAGTTGTTTTTCCGCCGCCGCTGGGACCGACAAGAGCAAGGTTTTCGCCCTTTTTAAGGTGGAGATTGAGATTGTGAAGAATCTCTTTTTCGCCTTTGACATAGCTGAAGCAGACATCTCTGAATTCGATTTCGCCCTGAACATTTTCAATGTCAACGGCATTTTCGCTGTCGGTTATGTCGGGATTTTCATCCATGATTTCCGCAAAGCGCTCAACGCCCGTTATGCCGCGGCTGAACTGTTCGCTGAAATCAACGATTGTTCTGATTGAACCGAGAAGGGTTGAAATAAGAAGAAGACTTGCGGCGAAGTCGCCTGCGGAGGAGATGCCCTCTTTCATGAGAAAAGCTCCCATGCAGACAACGCATATATATGTAATGCCGTCAATGAGCTTGACCGTTGCGTGAAACTGGGACATATATTTATGGCTCTTGTTTCTGACAACAACATAACGCTCATTGCCTTTTGAGAATTTTTCTTTTTCGGTTTTTTCGTTTGTGAACGAACGGACAACCCTGACTCCGAGGAGGCTGTCCTCAATGCGGGCATTGATTTCGCCTACCTGATGCCTGCCCTGCTTGAAGGTATCGCGCATGCGCGTTCTTGATTTCTTTGTAAGGATAATCATGAACGGCATAAGGATGAAAATTGCTATTGCAAAGCGGAAATCCATCGTTGCAAAGATGAAAAAGCTTGCAACGAATTTAACTGCCGTCATCAGGAGCATTTCCGGGAAGTGGTGCGCCCATTCCGCAACATCAAAAAGGTCAGAAGTCATGCGGCTCATGAGCTGACCGACTTTTGTGTTGTCAAAGAATGAGAACGAGAGGGTCTGAAGGTGGTCAAACATATCCTCGCGCATGGAGTTTTCAATTTTTGTTCCCATTTTGTGACCCCAGTATGACTGGCAGAAGCTTGCGAGGCTGTCCAGCCCTCTGAGGGCAATATATGCGGCGGCTATCGTGACAATGAGGTTGACCGTCAGCCCTGCGGGATTTTCAACGCCCTCATCGGTTATCTTTCTGACGATAAGCGGCAGGATGATTTCGCAGGAGGCGGAGGTTGCCGCGCAGCAAAGAACAATAAGCTCTGTGCCGAGATGCTTTTTCAGATAAGGGAAAAAGCGTTTTATCAGCGACATGTTTTTCTGTGCCGAACTCTTCTTTTCTTCGGATTTTTTCATTTTCTTTCCTCTTGTTAAGAATTTACAGTATATCACCCTATATTATGTAACAAAAATCCGATTTTGTAAAGCTTTAAATTGATAAAATAAAATGTAAACTTATTTTTATTATTATTGACCTTATAAAATAAAACTGTTATAATGTTACAGATTATAATGCCGTAACTGTTGCTTATTTCCTGATTTATAACTATTCACTGATATATTTGGGTAAGGGCGAAGCCCTTCCTCAACTATTCACTTAAATAATCAGGTGCGGACAGCGTCCGCCCTAAACTATTCACTCTTCACTATTAACTATTCACTAAACAGAAAGGTTGATTTTGCTATGATAAAGATTTCTCCGTCGGTTCTTGCAAGCGATTTTTCAGCTCTCGGTTCAGAGGCTGTCAAGGTTGAAAAAGGCGGTGCGGACTATCTGCATCTTGATGTTATGGACGGCTGTTTCGTTCCGAATATTTCTTTCGGCGCTCCCGTCATAAAGAGCGTCAGAAGCAGAACAGACCTTGTTTTTGACGTTCATCTTATGATTCAGAATCCGCTGAAATACATTGAGGATTTCAAAAAAGCGGGTGCGGATATAATTACCTTCCATCTTGAAAGCTCGTCACCCGTGGGTGAAACGGTTGATAAGATTCTTGAATGCGGCTGCAAGGCGGGCATCAGCATAAAGCCTGCAACGGCGGCGGAAGAGGTCTTTCCTTATCTCGACAAGCTTTCGATGGTTCTTGTCATGACGGTTGAGCCCGGCTTCGGCGGACAGTCCTTTATGCATGACACAATGGCAAAAGTAAAGACCCTGCGCCGGGAAATTCAGCGCAGAGGTCTTGAGATTGATATTCAGGTTGACGGCGGAATAAACGCCGAAACCGTTGAAATCGCGGCGGCTGCAGGCGCAAATGTTTTTGTTGCGGGCAGCGCGGTTTTCGGAGCGGAAAACCCTGCCGATATCATAGAAATGCTCAGAAGCAGGGCGGAAAAGGCATATAACTAATTCTGTCTGCACATTATGATATCCAGCGCATCGTTTTCGACAAGCAGCTTCCAGTGCTCGCGCGTGAATTCAGCTTCGAGATTTTCGCATTTTCTGCAGTCGGCGAATTCGCAGAAATGCCTCTGAAGCAGGTTCATATCAAACGGTGAGCTGATAATCAGCCTGTATTTTCCGCTGTTTTCATAAAGACTGCTTCGGGCGCAGCAGGAGACAGCTGAAAATTCCTCGGCGGCTTTATAGAGTTCGTCGAGACTGTCGAAATCGCATATCAGATTCGACGCCTGCTTTATCAGCGTTGAGCGTTTCGATTTAACGGCGGTATCGAGCATTGTGAAGCAAAGAATGCATCCGCCCGAATTCAGAGGCATTGCCTCGATTATCATTTTCCGCGAGGGATCAAGCTCTCTGCCGAGGTATTTGCCTGCGGCGTCGAGCAGAGTCCAGATAACACGCCTTGTTTCGATTGCGGAATAGTCCATATCTTCGTATGTAATATCCAACTCAATCATATCCTGCGGCGAAAGCTCAACAACAATGCGGTTTTCGGCAGGGGAATTAATTTGCATAACGCATAACCTCCTTTGGTTGCAGCTATTAATATAATATGTTTTCCGCGTGCGGGATGCAATGAATAAATAATGGAAACTCAGAGGTGAACACCTTGTCAAACGGCGGCGTCAAACTGAATAACGGTAAGACGGGAAGCATTTTCAGAGACTATCTGATTATGCTTGCGGCACCGTGCTGCATGGCGTTCAGCTTTTACGGAGCGCGCAGTCTGCTTGTTATTGCCGTAAGCATAGCTGCGGCTGTAATAACGGATGCTCTCGGCGGTATCGTCATAAACAAAAAAACGGATTTAAAGGACCTGAGCAGTGTTTTCACGGGCGCGGCGATTGCGCTGATGATGCCTGCGGGTATACCGCTTTATGTTCCCGTATTTTCGTCGGTCTTTGCGGTTGCGGTTGCAAAAATCCCGTTCGGCTCAAGCGGCAGAACTCCTTTTGTTCCTGCGGCGGCAGGCTTTGCGTTTGCAAGCGTATGCTTCAAGGAACAGGTTTTCAGCTATACTCTCGGCGTTGAGGATAAGGTTTTCGGCTCCGAATCGCTCGGCTCGATGCTGATAAGAGGCAGTGCGGTACGGGTCGGTGCGGCAAATATTTTTGATATATTTATCGGTAATGTTGCAGGTCCGATGGGAACAGGCTGCATTCTTCTTATGATTGCGTGCGCAGTGTATCTTCTTGTCAGGAGACCGAAAGCGCTTCTTTCATCGGCAGGCTTCATTGCCGCTTGCACGGTGATGATTGCCGTTTTTCCGAGAGCCGCGGCTTCGGCAGGAACAAATATCATCTGCGAGCTTTGTTCAGGCTCTCTTATGTTTGCGGCGGTTTTCCTTCTGACCGATGAAGCAAATCTTCCGAAAAAAGCTCTGAACAGAACGGTTTACGGTGCACTCTGCGGCTTTATCTGCATGGGCATGAGATATATGGGCGCTTATGAAGAGACGGTATGCTTTGCCGTTCTTCTGACAAATGCCCTGAGCCCCGTTCTGGGCTCGGCAATTGACAACATGCCGAAAATTGCAAAAAAATCTCCAGCAACGGAGGTGAAGCCGCATGAATAAAACTCCCTCATTCAAGGATATTCTCAAAAAGGGAGCGCTGATTTACAATCCCGTTCTTGTTCAGCTTGTCGGACTTTGTCCCGTTGTTGCGGCATCAACAACCTTTGTTCAGGCGGCGTTGCTTTCCGCGGCAATGTTCATAGAGCTTATCGCAGCATGCTTCATTGCTTCTGCGTTTCTCAGAAATCTGCCGAGATGGATAAGAGTTCCCGTTTATTTTCTTATCGGAATTGCATTCGTGTGTCCCGTACTTTATTATTTTGAAACCTATTCGCTCAACGATATAAGCCTCGGCATGAAGATTTATCTTCCGCTTACGGCAATCAATTCCGTTGTTGCGGTGCACTGTGAGCAGTATGCTGTCAAAAACAGCGTAAGGCTTGCGGTTTACGATGCAGTTGCAAGCGGAATCGGAGTTGCCGTGATATTCCTGATTACAGGCGCAGTCAGAGAAATTCTCGGGCGCGCAACCTTTGCAGGCATAAGTATCAATCTGCCCGTAACTCTCAGAGGAATGGCGCTGCCTTTCGGCTGTCTGATTCTTCTCGGATTCCTCGCGGCAGGCTTGAAGGTGTTTACGGCAAAATTCCATTCACAGCCCGATGAAGAAGAAATTCCCGCACCTGTTTCGGTAAACGGCGTTAAGGCGGAGGAATATGCAACGGATGCGGCAGCGGCGGCAGACTCCGACCTCGATGAATTTCTCAGAACACTCGGCATAGAAATAAAATCAGAGGAGGACGGAAAGCAATGAAAATGATATCCGACCTTCTTATAACCGCTCTTTTTACGGTTTTTGTTCAGAATCTTGTTCTCAGCTCGGGTCTGGGTATGAGTGAGGCGATAAGGGTTTCAACAAAACCCGGAACCTTCGGCAAGTTTGCCCTCATGATTTCGGGCTTTTCGGTTGTGACAAGTGTTATCTGCAGCATTTTAAATATGGCGGCAGGCTTTGCGATGCTCCCGTTTGCAGGCAAGGCGGCGGTTTATGCAGGTGTGCTTGCAGGCGTCTATCTCATAACAGCCATCGTTCTCAAGCTGATTTTCAGAGCTTCGGATAAGCTTCTGGGGACCTTCGGCATTGCCGCGCTGAACACGCTTGTTTTTGCGGTTCCGTTCATCAACGATTCCTCTGCATATTCGTTTGCGGATGCTGTCGGTTCGGGAATCGGGGCAGGCATTGCCTTTGTTCTTGCGGCGGCACTTATCAGCAAGGGCTCGGCAAGGCTCGAAAAGAACGAAAGTATCCCCGAAGCTTTTAAAGGAACCCCTGCAATGCTTATTTATGTCGGACTGCTGTCGCTTGCGTTTGCAGGCTTTGCGGATTCCTCGCTGTTTGCATAATTTTTGATTTCAAGGGTGAAATTATGGCAAAAAATAAAAATAAAGGCGTAATCGAAAAAGCGTTGAAGCCCTCGCAAAGAGAGAGTATAACCGAGTTTTCGGCGCATTTCGGCTCAGAACCGAGCTATGAAGAAAAAGTCAGAAAAAAACAGATAATAAACGCTGTGCTGATAGCGTTGGGTATCGTTGCTCTGGTTGCAACGGGATATTTCGTAACGGATGTTCTCGTGCGCATAACAGAGATACCCTATACAGGCATTAACTAATCGTCAAAGGAAGCAAAAAGATGGATTTTATCCCGTATAATTCAAGGCTGACATACCATAAATCACCGTTCGGAGCGGTTCGCGAGGGCGAGGAGGTAACGATGCGCATCGTTATGCCCAGAAGCTTCGGCTGTACGGGTGCGGAGCTGATTCTGGATTCCGACAGCGGCGAAACCTGCGTTTATCCCATGGAGTGGGAGCGCATGGAGGGAACGGATGAGGAATGGTGGCGTGTGAGCTTTGCTGCCGAAAAACAGGGCCTTTTCTGGTACCGTTTTTCCGTCAGACAAAACGGCGGCAGCAGTCTTATAACAAAATTTGAAAATTCAACGGGCAGAATATCGCCCGACGGCTCAGCCTTTCAGCTTACCGTTTATTCGGAAAGCTTTGAAACTCCCGAATGGATAAAAGGCTCGGTCATATATCAGATTTTCCCCGACAGATTCTGCTCTTCGGGTGAAGAAAAAAAGAATGTTCCCTCTGAAAGGGTCATGCGTTCCGACTGGGGAGAAAAGCCGATGTGGCAGCCCGATCCGAACGGAAAAATTTCGCAGTATGATTATTTCGGCGGAGATCTGAAGGGAATTGAGCAGAAGCTCGGCTATCTTGAATCTCTCGGTGTCGGATGCATCTATCTCAACCCGATTTTCGAGGCGCACTCAAACCATCGCTACGATACGGCGGACTATGAAAAAATTGACATGCTTCTCGGCGATGAAAAGGATTTTGAGTTGCTGTGCAGGAGTGCGGAAAAGCGCGGCATTAAAATTGTTCTCGACGGCGTTTTCAGCCATACGGGTTCGGACAGCCGCTATTTCAACAGAGAAAAAAGATACGGCAGCGGCGGTGCATATAACAGCCCCGAATCGCCGTTTTACGAATGGTATAAATTCAAAAGCTATCCCGACAGCTACGATTGCTGGTGGGGAGTTGATATTCTTCCCGAAATCTGCGAGGAAAACGACGGATATATTGAATATATCGCAGGTGAAAACGGTATTCTGAGAAAGTGGCTGCGTCTCGGCGCAGGCGGCTGGAGACTTGATGTTGCCGATGAGCTTCCCGATAAATTTCTCGATGCTCTGAGGGAAGCGGTCAAGGCGGAAAATAAGGATGCATATATTCTGGGCGAGGTCTGGGAGGATGCGTCAAACAAAGTCAGCTACGGCGAGCGCCGCCGTTATCTTCAGGGTGCGCAGCTTGATTCGGTAATGAATTATCCCTTTGCCGCTTTGCTGATTGATTTTGCAATTTCGGGCAGGGCAGAGGGCTTTAACGACAGAATTTCGGAAATATGCGAAAACTATCCGAAGCCTGCGGTGGATTGCCTGATGAACCATATCGGAACTCATGACACCTGCCGCGTGCTCAACCGTCTCGGAACGGGCGGAAGATATTATTCCGACCATCTCAACCGTTACCGCGGAGGGCTCAGCGAGGAGGAGAGAGCTGAGGGCAAAACTCTGCTCAAGCTGATTTCAGCCATGCAGTTCACTCTCCCCGGCGTTCCCTGTATCTATTACGGCGACGAGGCAGGCACTGACGGCGGAGAGGACCCGTTCAACAGAGGATGTTTTCCGTGGGGAAAAGAGGATGAGGAGCTGACGGAGCATTTCCGTCTTCTCGGCAGAATCCGCAGAGAGCATGATGTTTTCAAAGACGGCGAGTTTGTTCCTGTTTCCGCCGCGATGGGCTGCGTTGCCTATCTGCGTTCGGGCAGGGACGAAAAAATAATGACCGTTGCAAACCGCAACAGCCATCCGATTGTCTACTTACTTCCCGAGGAGGGATATTCTGCGCTGACGGGCGGCACCGTCACGGGCAGAGAGCTTCATCTTGAAGCAAAAACTGCGGCAATAATTATTAAGCGGTGATATTGAATGGCAAGGAAAAAGAACCTTGTATTTGAAACCCAAAGCCGAAGCGATAAAGGTAATGCGCGAAAATTCTGGATTGTTCTGACAGTCAGCGTGCTTGCCGTTCTTCTTGTTTCGGTTGCGGTTATACTGAGAAATAATGATTACGATATAGATGCGGCGTTCGGTTTCGAAAAGGAAACGGGTACAACCGAAGAGGCGAGCGAGGCTCCGAGCAGTATTTATGAAGCGGAGAGATATTTTCTTCTCTGGTGTGCTGACAGCGACAGGCAGTCGGTTCATTTCATGAGCCTTGTCAGAACGGAGCTGCCCGAATGCAGGGTAACTGTTTGCTCGATTGACCCTTATTCTGTTATCGAAACAACGGGAAGCGGCAGCGAAACAGCGGCTTCAATTCTTGCAAAATCGGGAGAGCGCGCTCTGGTTGATGCTCTTGAAAAGGCATACGGAGTGGATATCAACCGTTATATCGGAACCGACGAAACGGATTTCAAAACCTTTGTGAATTATTTCGGCGGCCTTAAAATAACGGTTCCCGAGCAGGTTGAATACAAAACCGAAGAAATGAGCCTTGTTCTGATTAAAGGAAACCAGAATCTTAAAGGCGATACGCTGTTCAAGTATATGCGTTATCTGAACTCGCTCGGTGCTGACGGAAAAAAGAGACAGTCTGCCGCCGTGCTTGAAATTCTCGGCGGAGTTTTCAGTTCGGGCAATCTGAACAAACGCAGCAGAATCTTTTCACAGATAACAAACAACATGATAACCGATATGACCATAGTTGATTTTTCGCAGGAAGAGGACGGAATCGTTATGCTTATGCAAAACGGAATTCTGCAGGCGGAAACCGTTGAATATCCCGAAGAACTCGGGTAACGAGGACTCATTATGAAAAAATTTTTATTGCGTCTTTTCGGTGCGGCGGTTCTGGCTGTTGCGGTTGCCGCAGTTCTGACGGCAGTGCTGAGCTTCAGGCAAAGCGAGCAGCCGATTGTTGACACAAGCGCTCAGGCAACCGAGATAACAGACCTCGGCGGAGCTTACAAAATCTGGTTTTCAGGGCTCAGCAACGAAGGAAAGACGGCTTATAACTTAATTCTAAGGTCAATTTATGATATGCCCGAGGAAATTGAGATTAACAGGATTGATTCCGAAACCCTTGACAAGGTGTTTTACGCTCTGATGGGCGATAACCCCGATTTGTTTTTCGTGGGCAGAAAATGCACGCTCAGAACGGTGGGTTCAAGAACATGGTTCTCGATAGATTATCTTGTGAGCAGGCAGGAATATGCCTCCATGAAAAAAGAGCTTGACGCGGTTCGTGACGGAATCATCGCATCGCTCGGCGACAGCTCCGACCCGTGGCAGACAGAGCTTGCAATTCATGATTATATTATTGATAACTGCGTTTATTCTTCGGAAAATACGCTGCTTGAATCCTCGGCTTACGGCGCGCTCGTTAAGGGCAAAGCGGCATGCGAGGGATATTCAAAGGCGGCAAAGCTTCTTCTTGATGCCGCAGGAATAGAAAACACCCTTGTCAGCGGCAATTCCCGAAGCGCAAACGGACAGAGCGGACCGCACATGTGGAATGCCGTCAGGCTGCAGGACGGATGGTATCATCTTGACTGCACATGGGATGACCCCGTTGACGAAACGGGCGATCAGACAAAATCCTATGTATATTTCAATGTTGACGATAAGATGATATCGCAGACGCATTCGGATTTTTCAAAGAATTTCGGATGCAATTCAATGAAAGAAAATTATTTTGTGAAAACGGGAGCTTATTTTGAAAGCTATGACCGTTCTTCCGAAAAAACAATAGCGGAAATAATTGCGCGTGAAACAGCCGCAGGCAGAGAAACCGTTTATCTGCGTTTTGCCGGCAGGGAAGCCTATGACAAGGCGGTTGGCGATCTGATTGATAACGAAAGAATTTATAATGTTCTTGAGCTTGCAAAGAACAGTGCAAAAGCAGGTTTTTCAACAAAAACCGTCGGATACTTTGTCGATGAGGACCGTTTGATTCTTGCCCTTGCACCAAAAAACGAAAAGTGAAAGGAAGATATTTCTTATGGATAAACCGAGAATAGAAGCGGCGGTCAGAGAGATTTTAATAGCAATCGGAGAAGACCCCGACAGAGAGGGTCTTGTTGAAACCCCCGCAAGAGTTGCCAGAATGTATGAAGAAATTTTTTCGGGGCTTGAGGATGACCCTACCCGCCATCTGAAGCTTTTCAATGAGCAGGGCAAAGAGGAAATGGTTATTGTCAGGGATATTCCGCTTTATTCAATGTGCGAGCATCATCTGATTCCGTTTATGGGCAAGGCGCATATTGCGTATATTCCCACCGACGGCAAGGTTATCGGTCTTTCAAAGCTTGCAAGAATAACGGAGTGCTTTGCAAAAAGACCCCAGCTTCAGGAGCGTCTGACGGCTCAGATTGCCGATTTCCTTTTTGATAATCTCAATCCGCGCGGAGTTGCGGTTGTTGTTGAGGCGGAGCATCTTTGCATGACAATGAGAGGAGCAAGAGCTTCGGGCGCCGAAACAAGAACATCTGCCCTCAGAGGAGTTATGCGCTCCGATGCGAGAACAAGAGCCGAAGCGATTTCGCTTCTTACGGGAGGAAGACCCTGATGTTTAAAGCGCGCGAATTTTCTCTGCCTTTGGGAGAGAAAACTTACATAATGGGAGTTCTGAACTATACGCCCGATTCGTTTTCCGACGGCGGAAAATTCAACACTCCCGAGCAGGCTTTCATCCATGCTATGAGAATGCAGGAGCAGGGAGCCGATATAATTGACCTCGGAGCCAATTCAACAAGACCCGGTGCAAAAATCCTGACTGCCGCCGAGGAGCTGGAGAGAATTGCTCCCGCTCTTGAAGCGCTCAGAGGCAAGCTGAATGTTCCGCTTTCAATTGATACCTTCTATCCGTCGGTTGCAAGGGCGGCGCTTGAAGCAGGCGCGAGCATAGTCAACGATGTCAGCGGCGAATTCAATGCCGATATGGCGGCGCTTGCCGGGGAATACGGAGCAGGCTATGTTGTTATGCATAACCCCTGCGGAGCAGACACCGTTCACGAATATAAAGATGGCGTTATCAGCCATATCAGAAGCGTTTTTCTCGATGCGCTCAAGCTTGCCGCCGAGAGCGGTCTGCAGAAGGAGCAGCTTTGCTTCGATGTCGGTCTCGGCTTCAGCAAAAGCTATGAGGATAACATTGAAATCATGAGAAACCTTGAGTGGCTTAAATTCAAGGGTGTGCCGCTTCTTGTTGCGGCATCGCGAAAAAGATTTATAGGAATCGCAAGCGGCGAGGAAAACAGCGCTCTGCGCGACCCAGGAACCGTTGCGGCTCATACGGTTGCGATTGCGGCAGGAGCCGATATCATAAGAGCGCATGATGTTGCCGGTGCGGTTCAGGCGGCAAGGGTTGCCGATGCGATTTTCAGAAAATCCGGAGAATAAAATGGATAAAATATTAATCAGAAATCTAAAGATTTTCGCGTATCACGGCGTTCTTGAAGATGAAAAGAAAAACGGTCAGTATTTTATTTTTGATATTGATGCAACCGTTGATATCTCGGCACCGTGCGAAAGCGATAAAGTTGAAGATACCGTTAATTATGCGCTGATGGTTGAAAACATAACGGAAACCTTTACCCGTCAGAAGGACGACCTCATTGAAAGGGCGGCGCAGAGGGTTGCGCGCGGGCTTTTTGAATCGTTCGGTAAGATAACAGACCTGCGGATTCTTCTTAAAAAGCCCGATGCCCCGATTGATGCCGATTTTGATTGGGTGGGCGTTGAAATCAACAGAAAACGGGAGGATTTTTTCAATGAGTGAAGCAGTTATTGCTCTGGGCTCGAATCTCGGAAACAGAATTGAAAACATAAATGCCGCTGTCAGGGCAATTGCGCGTCTTTCAGAGGTGAAAATCATCAAAGCCTCGTCGGTCTATGAAACTGACCCCGTGGGCTGTGACGAATGCGAAAAATATTATAATGCGGCGATTCTTGTTGAAACAAATGCCTCGCCTGCGCTTCTTCTGGGAGAATGTCTCGGCATTGAAGCGGCAATGGGCAGACACCGCACAAAGAAAAATGAGCCGAGAATCATCGACCTCGACCTTATTCTTTATGAAAACTTCAAGAGCGAAAGCTATGAGCTTACCGTGCCGCATCCGAGAATTCTGGAGAGAGCTTTTGTTATGGCGCCGCTTCTTGAGCTTTATCCGTCGGGCAGAGCTCCGGGACTGTTTTTCGGACCGCATCTGAGGGATATCGGTATGAACGGCGTTCGGAAAATCGAAAAGGAAATAATTATTCCTATTTATTGAGAGGTGATTTCCGTGGCATCGAATATCTGCGAAAACTGCGCATATTACGACTATAACGAAGAATATGAGTGCTATGAATGCGGAGTCAATCTTGATGAGGACGAGCTCTACAGATTTATGCAGGGCGGTTCGTTTGAGTGTCCGTATTTCACGCCTTACGATGAATATAAAGTTGTCAGAAAACAGAACTGAAATAAGAGAGGGAAAGCCATGAGCAAGAAAAAGGAAACGAATAAAACAAAAGGCTCCGCTTCAAAACAGAACAGCAAAAAAACAGCGCTGATTATTGCAGCTGCGGCAGTTGTTCTGGCGGCAGTCGTTCTGCTTGCCGTTTTTGTTATTGCCCCTTGGATTGAGGGAAGAACCAATGTTGACCCCAAGCCGCCCGTTACTCATGAAATGAATACCGTTGCGGCGCAGGAGGGCGAAAAATACGAATATGTTGAATACAGGGGTCTGCGTATGCCCAGACAGGTTGCGGAGATTCTCAATCAGGCTGAAATTGATAATGCCGAGGCATGCAAAAACTACGGCATCGCAATGAATATCGGCAGCAATCAGATATCCCGCCCCAGATTTGAAATGTATTATAACTATGCTTATGTCGAGAAGGTAAGAGAATGCTTTTATCAGCTTCAGAGCGGACAGGCAGGTTCAACGGGCTTCGATATCAATGTTGCTCCCGAGAAGCAGAGATATCCCTTCGGTCAGTCGGAGGACTATACATGGGCTAACAGATTTACAGACAATGCCGTTAGCAACATGCAGTATTATTTTGCGGCGTTTGAGTGCGCCGTTGATTCAAAGCTTCAGCTCACCGAGGAAGATTTCCAGAGAATGATTTTTGAATATGAGGATATCGAATCAAGTGCCGAAAGCCATGCACAGACGGTTGATGAATATATTAAAGAAAGAGTCGGCGAGAATGTGACATATCCGATGTATGCCGCTCACATAATCATGTCATTCTATGCAACCCTGTCAGAGGAAAACGAGATTGAAAAATACAAGCAGGCTGTAACCCAGAAGCAGCTTGAAGATTTCTATAACGAAAAGAAGGAAAATCTGAGAGTTGCAAAGGTCAGAATTTATCCCATAGAAGCCGAAACCTATAACGAAGCCGATATAAACAAAATCAAGACCGAGGCGGATTTTCTCGAGTATGCTGAAAAGACCGCGATTTACAGCAACTACGATGCAGCCGCGTCAACCGAATACTGGTGGATTGACTGCGCATCAATCTCGGATGCTTTCGGCCCTGCAATCGGCGAATGGATATTCTATAACGAGCATAAAAAAGGCGATATAGCTCTTGTTCAGGGAACGATTTTCCCCTGCCTTATCTATATTGATACCCCTGCTTTTGAAATTGCAACCCATCAGGTTATTATCTGTGAATACACGAATTCATATGATGCAGACGAAACAATGATTGAGCAGAACAAAGGCTATGCCGATGAACTCAGAAATTATTTTGTTGACAGCGGCTCGACCTTGGAAGCGGCAAATACTCTTGTTAAAGAGGGCTACGGGGTTGAGAAAGCAGTATCCATTCAGGATTACGGCACCGAAATTGACAAATGGGTGTTTGACTCTGCCAGAAAAGCAGGAGACTACGCAAGAATCGACAACGCCGACGGCTCATATTTCATCTATTATCTTCACGAAAACCCCGAGGATTATGAATGGATGAGGTCGGCAAGGCTTGCAATGGCTCTTGAAGCATACGACAACGCGTTTACGGAAAGAGTTGAAAAGGACTTTGTTTATAAAGTGGTCAGCAGAAACAGCATAGTAGATGCGTGGAACCATTCATACGCCATAATGAAGCCCTATATTCAGGAGCGCAAGGATATTTACGGAATTAAATAAACAAAAAGGAACTGTCTGCGGACAGTTCCTTTTTTCGTTACGGTGCTCCAGATTTACGGGTAAAACAGCGCCTTATTTGAGCAGCTTTGAAAAGAATCCGCCCGATTCGCCATTTTCGGCGCAGAAGCGGTTCTTATCTGTATTGTCTGATATTTTGCCAAGAAAAGCAAGCTTGCTCTCAACAGAGCGTTTCGCAGACAGCTTATCTTCGATTTCGCCGAAAGAAATATATTCGCCCCTTTTGAATTTATATATATATGTTTTATCGTTAAAGGTTTCCGAAGCCGCGGTTTTTTCGTCAGTCCATGTGTGAACGCAGGGATTATGCCAGAAAAGGCCCTCCCTGATTTTCTTTGCAGGATTGCCCGCCCATGAAGAATTGGCGGGTATTTTTTTATTTGAAACAACGCTCATTGCGCCGATAATGCTGCCCGATTCAATCTGTGTGCCCTTTAAAATCATCGCAGACTGACCTATCCATACATGGTCGCCGAAATAAATGCTTTTTGTAGGGTTGAGCCTTTTTTTGCTTTCGCAGTCATAAATCAGGTGAGGGTCGGCGTTGCGCACCCATATTCCGAAGGAAAGCAGGCATTCGTTACCCATGAAGAAGTGCTTCTGCTCGGAGAGAATAACGTTGAGAACGCCGTTGAAATAGTTGTTTCTGCCCGAGTAGAAAACATTGTTGTTATATACGCTGATGTTCAGCTTGTAATCGTGCTTGCTGCGGCACAGATAAACAACGGAATTATCTGCGTTGAAGCTGATAACCGAATTGACAAGCTTAACGCCGTTTTCGCAGAAAAGAACATTGTTTTTGCCCGAAAAGGCAACGGAGGAATTAACCATTTCAGGCTTTTCGCCGACTAAACGGTTACCGTCTGTGAGGCTTGAAAAATCTTCGGGCTGAGAAATCTTTATCATATCTTTTCCTCCTGAAAGTGCTTTCGGAAATGCAGAGCTGATGTTTTCCTTATTTGTAAATTTATCATAAAGCTTTTCAAAATACAAGAGATACTTTTTATATTAAATAAAATTCTTTTTTTGCAATTAAACAATTCTTTAACATTTCTTATACATTTCGTAGACATTAAAAATATATAGTTTCTGTGTTTTAAATAAAATGGGGGATATGAAATCAAAAAAATATCTCCTGAGCTGCAATGCATATTGCGGATAATCCCAAAACAACCTATGAACGTAAAACTTAAAACAGGAAAGACAAGGTGCAGACTATGAAAAAAATTACACTCAGACAGATTCCTGCTCTTTTCGGCGGCATGCTCGGAACAACTGAGCATGCAAAGCTTAAGTATTATTGTAAAAAAGCAAACAAGGTTCAGGAAAAGCTTTTGCTCGGTCTGATGAAGGATAACAAAACAACCGTTTACGGCAAGGCGAATAATTTTGACAAAGTCAAGAGCGTAGAAGACTATCAGAATATTGTTCCTCTTTCGAGATATTCGGACTATGAGGACTATGTATGGCGCATGGCAAACGGCGAAAAGGGACTTATTACGAACAGACTTATCCGCAGATTCACCGAGTCCTCGGGCAGCACGGGCCGTTCAAAGCTTGTGCCGCTGTCGGGATGGGCTGAATGGGTCTGCCAGTGCTTCAGCTTCAGTGCGCCTATTGGCTGTGCAGTAAAATATTTCAAAGAGCAGGGCAGACTTCTGCCGCCCCAGAGAGGTATGCTGACCGCTGAAATCGGCAGCCGCAAGCTTCCCGGCGGAAAAACGGTGAGCTGTCTTTCCTCGATTCCTCTGCTTAACCTCAAGCCCATGATTCCGATATTCAACACAACGCCTGCAGAGGTTATGTATCATAACGAGCCTGTTGATATGGACATGCATTATGCGAAGCTGCGTTTTGCGCTGCAGGACAGAAGAGTCAGCTATCTGAGCACAATTTTCATAACCACGCTCGAATCAATGTTTTTCTATCTTGAAAACAACTGGGAAATGCTCTGCGACGATATTGAAAAAGGAACAATAAACAGCGGTATCAACATGCCCGACGATATCCGCCGTAAGCTTCTCAAAAAGCTCAGACCCAATCCCGAAAGAGCAGAAGAGCTCCGCGCGGAATTCAGAAAGGGCTTTGATGTATCGCCGATTGTTCCCCGTATCTGGCCCGAATGCGAATGGATGTACGGTATGGGTACGGGCGCGCTTTCGCTCTATGCCAAAAAGCTGCGCCGATATGTAGGCGAGAATATGCCCATCCATTATCTCGGCTATGCCGCAACGGAAGCTCTCATGGCAGTGCCCATCGAGCTCAATTCGTTTGAATATGTCATTCTTCCGCAGAACGGCTTCTTTGAATTCCTTCCCCTCGACGCTCCCGAAGGCACAAGACCGCTGACAATCAGCGAGCTTGAGGTCGGCAAGGAATATGAGCTGATTCTCACCAACACAAGCGGATTTTACCGTTACCGCATCGAGGATGTTGTAAAGGTGACGGGATATTACTATGAATCGCCGAAGGTTACTTTCTGCTACAGACTCAATCAGATTGCCAATATCAGCGGCGAAAAAATCAATCAGATGGCTTTCGACGAGATTGTTGATAATTTTTCAAATGATATCGGTGAGCTTTTAATCGGCTACAGCATTTACGCTGACCGCGCAACCTCGCCGGGCCACTATGTTCTTTTCATTGAAACCTCGGGCACACACAGCAAGGATGAAGAGGAATATCTTGCCGAAAAATTCGAGAAGGCACTCTGCGACGGCAATGTTTCCGTTGCCCCTCTCATTGCAAGCGGTGCGCTCGGTCACTGCGAGGTAAAACTGCTGAAAAAGGGCACCTATGACGATTACCGTCAGATGCTCAAGGAGGGCGGCGCAAACCTCAACCAGATAAAGCCCATCAAGGTTATTGATACCGACAAAAAGAAGGATTTCTTCTTCAGCCATACAATCTAAGGAGAGTTTATGGACTATAAAAACATCGGAGAATTTATTGATTCCCGCTTCAGCGGCGAAGAAAAGAATAAAAAATCAGCAAGAGCAAGGGAGCTTTTTTCAAGGGGTATGACCGATGAAAAGCTTGTTATCGACATGCTTGAAAAAGAAACATCGGTTCCCGAAAGGCTTCCTGCAGAAATGTATGACAAGGTCAACTATATGTGCCGCCGCTGGATGGACAGAATTGCGCGCTTTGAGATTGACTATGATTTCATACCGAATATCAGGGTGCTGAAAAATGTTATCATCTGCATGCTTGAATCTGCGCCTGTTTTCCATTCGAGCTTTGTTGATAACCATATAAACCCTTATTGGAGGGTTGAAAATTATCACATTGACGATGTGTTTTCGGCAAAGGAAGCGGAGGATTTGCAGGCTTCGGCAGACAGATTCCTGCTTCAGGGAATTGATATCGGAAGCAATGTTCAGATAAAAATCTGTCTTTTGTTCCGTAACGGATGCAGCAAGCTTTGTTTTGCGTTCAACCATATGTGTATGGACGGCGGCGGTCTGAAGCTGTTCTTATATAATATGTTTAGAAGCTATAACGAATATATACGGGGCGCATCGGTACCGCTGGATTATGTTCAGCGTTCAAGGTCCCATAAATGCGTTTACGGCGATATGAGCAAGCAAGACCGAAAGGCGGCAAAAAAGCTCTTTGCCAATGTTTCTGCCAACGATAAGCACACCCTTCCGTTTACCCCTGCGGATAAAAACGGAGAAAAGATGATTGTCCGCAGAAGAATAAGCAGGGATGTTTTTGAGCCTGCACGCCGTAAGGCAAAGGCTCTCGGCGCGACGGTCAACGACCTTGTTTCCGCCGCATATATCAGAGCGTTTTATGATGTTTCGGGCTGTGCGGAAAACGAGAGGGTCGGAATATCGTGTGCGGTAGACCTGAGAAGATATATGAAGCATCCCGAAAATATCGGATATACCAACCATACAACATTCATGCCGTGTATTGTTGAGTCTAAGGGCGAAACAATGGCGGATACGCTCAGGGCGGTTGCCGAAAGCACCCGTAAAGCAAAAAACGATAAATTTATGGGTCTGCACGGGCTTCCGCTGCTGAATGCAGGCTATTCAACCATGATTTATGCACAGGCAGAGCTTGTTATCGGAGCTTTCTATAACAACGCAAATCTTTCTGTCAGTAATGTGGGAGCAATCGACCCGCAGATGTTTGCAATGGATAACATACTGCCCACGGGCGTATGGGTTGCGGGCGGAGCAAAAGAAAAGCCCTGTGCCGCGCTGAATGCTCTTTCATATAACGGGGAGCTGATGATTGCAATATGCATCAGAGGCAACGAAAAAGACAGAAAAATGCTCTCTGAATTTCTTGAAGCAACAGAGAACAATTTAAAACTATTATAAATCGGGGATAAAAATATGACTGAAACGGTAAAAACCGGATATCCGCTTGTGTTTGTGCACGGAATGTTCGGCTGGGGACAAAACGAAGGGATCAACCGGAAAGCTCCCTATTGGGGAGCAACAACAGGCAGTATTACGGATTTCCTTTCATCGGAGGGAATCGAGTGTTATGCTGCCTCGGTTGGCCCGATGTCGAGCGCATGGGATCAGGCATGCGAGCTTTATGCGCAGCTTACGGGAACGAGAGTTGACTACGGACAAGCTCATTCAGAAAAGCACGGTCACAAGCGCTACGGCAGAACATATGCCGCGCCCTTGTTTGACGGCTGGAGCAAAGAAAAAAAGATTCATTTAGTCGGTCACAGCTTCGGCGGCAATTCAATCAGAATGCTTACCCATCTTCTGACAAACGGTGCACCCGAAGAAAAAGAAATCAGCGGCGAAAATGTTTCCCCGCTTTTTACGGGCGGAAAAGAGGAGCTTGTCTGTTCGGTTACGGCAATATGCTCTCCGCTGAACGGTACCAGGGCTTATGAAACCGCCAAAAAATATAAACTTATCTCACCGCTCAAATTTTTTGCCTATAACTATGCAGGCGTTGCGGGCAGGGTTGAAATCGGCAAAAAAATTGCGGATTTTCACCTCGAACAGTTCGGCTTGTCGGATTCTCCCGATGCAAAGGACAGCGAACCGTTTGCAAAAGCTGTCAGAGCCATGTTTGAAACCAATGACTGCATTGCTTACGATATGACCGATAACGGAGCAGAGCTGATGAACGGCAGAATCAGAATTTCTCCGTCGGTTTATTATTTTTCGTATGCTTACAATGCCGTGGAAAAAACGGAAAACGGCAAAAAGGATAAGCCCGTTAACACCGATTTTATTTTAATGAAGGCCACCTCCTCTCTCATGCTTCACGATAACAGAAAGAGCGGCAGAGAAACAGGCGGCAACGACGGTCTTGTTGATGTTGATTCGGCAAGATATCCGAAAACAGAGCCTTTTGCGGAATACGCAGGAGGCGGATTTGAGGCGGGTATCTGGAATGTTATGCCGACCCGAACAGGAGACCACGGAACTCCTATCGGTTTGCTGGCAGATAAAAACGAAACCCGCGAGTTCTATAAAAACCATATTTTGTTGCTTTCAGAAGCTGAAAAAAAGTTTACGCAATCATCGCAGTTATGATATAATTATTCCGGAGGTGCTTAACATGCCTAAGATACTTATAGTTGAGGATAATCAGGATTTCAACAGAGCGGTTTCGTCATATCTCTCACAGCGCGGATATGAGGTTTTCAGCTGCCTGAATGCAAATGAAGCATATGATGTTCTGTATGAAAACACAATTGACCTGATCATTTCCGATATAATGATGCCCGGCACTGACGGATTTGAGTTTGCAAGCGCCGTCAGAGAGATGAATAAGGATGTTCCCATTCTTTTTGTAACCGCAAGGGATGACTTTATGTCAAAGCGTATCGGTTACGGAGTGGGCGTTGATGATTATATGGTCAAACCCATTGATCTTGATGAGCTTAACCTTAAAATCGGCGCATTGCTCCGCAGAGCAAAAATTGCCGTGAGCCGCAAGATCTCAATAGGAAAGCTTGTTCTTGATGCAGATGAATATACCGCATATTATGACGGCAACGAAATTGCGCTCACCGTGCGCGAGTTTGATATTATCTTCAAACTGCTTTCCTACCCCAAAAAGACCTTCACCCGTTCACAGCTTATGAACGAATTCTGGGATGTTGATACAAATTCAAGCACAAGAACCGTTGATGTTTATATAACAAAGCTGCGTGAAAAGTTCTCAAGATGCGAAGAATTTGAAATTGTAACCGTTCACGGTCTCGGCTACAAGGCGGTGGTCAAATGCTGAAAAAGGTGATGTATGCCTTTTACAGATTTCTGCTTTTCTTCGCTGTTGTTGCATTTGTAATTACCTGCAACATGACGCTTTTCCTTGAGATTCTCCGCCGCGATGCAGGCATAGTTTACACAACGGAAAACATAAGGCTTGCCGCGGTTTTTACTTTCTGGAATGCGGTTTTTCTCGGCGTTGTTTTCACGGTTTTTGATTTGTTCAGAAGAAAGGTTCTTGTGGAAAAGCCCATCAGAAAAATTCAGGCTTTTACGCAGAGGATAATACACGGCGATTTCTCCGCAAGGCTCAAGAATATCCGTGTCGGCGAATATAATAAAATTGTTGAAGACCTCAACAGAATGAGCGAGGAGCTTTCAGGCATTGAAACTCTGCGCACGGATTTTGTTGCCAATGTTTCTCATGAGCTTAAAACACCTCTTTCCGTTTTGCAGAATTACGGCGCGCTTCTCGAAGAACCGGATCTTTCCGAAGAAAAACGTATTGAATATGCAAAATCCATCAATCGTGTAACGAAACATCTTTCCGAGCTGATAACCAATATTTTAAGGCTCAACAAGCTTGAGTCGCAAAATCTTTATCCCAAGGTCGAAAGTTGCAATCTCAGCGAAATGCTCTGCGAGTGCCTGCTCGGCTTCGAGAGCCAATGGGAAAATAAAAATATTGAGATTGAAAGCGAAATCGAAAGTGATGTTTATATCAATACCGATTCGGATATGCTTTCGGTTGTCTGGAGCAACCTTTTTTCAAATGCTCTTAAATTTACTCCCCGCGGCGGAAAGGTCAGGGTCTGCCTGAAACAGGAAAACGATAACAGAATCAGTGTTTCGGTCAGCGATACGGGCTGCGGAATGGATGAGAAAACCATAAAACGAATCTTTGATAAATTTTATCAGGGCGATACTTCGCACTCGGCTAAGGGCAACGGTCTGGGCCTTTCTCTCGTCAAAAGAGTTATCGACCTTATCGGCGGAGAAATTCTGGTTGAAAGCACACCCGGTGTTGGCAGCACCTTCACCGTAAGGCTCTGGGATAATGCAAATGAAACAGATTAAGGATATTATTTTAAAAATCTTTTCCCCAAATGTGCCGCTGATTATTTTGCTTTGTATTTTATCCGCGGGGCTTCTGACCTGTGTTTTCGGCAACAAGCTTGAAAATACGGTTATTGCGTATACGGCATATGTTGTTTCGGCATATACGCTGGTTGCCGTTTCGCTGAAAATGCCTGCAATCATAAAAGCGTGCAAAAAAATTCTGTACGGCAACAAGCACAGCAAACGGTACCTTACCGAAGACGATCATCGGGCAAAAATCTCGATTTATTCGGGGCTTTGCATACATCTGATTTATTCGGTTTTCAAGCTTGCTTCGGGAATCTATTACAGCTCTGTCTGGCTTGGCGCAGAGGCTGTTTATTATACCGTAATGAGTGTTATTCAGTTTTTAATGGTAAGAAGCGAACGAAAAAATGCCCGTGAAACTCTGAGCTCATGGCGAGTTTACCGCATTTGCGGCATACTGATGCTTTTGCTTAACCTTGTAATAAGCGCCTTTGTTTTAATGACGGTTTTCCAAAACAAAAGCTATGTCTATTCAGGCATTATCATTTATGCAACGGCGGCATATACCTTCTACCGTCTGATATCCGCCTTTGTCCAGATAGGCAAATTCAGAAAACGCAACCGCCCCGTTCTTTCTGCGTCAAAGTTTCTGAATCTTTCCGCGTCTCTGATGTCGCTCTTTGCGCTTCAGACAGCAATGCTGACTCAGTTCGGAGACGGCACAATGAACATAAAAGCAATGAATGCGGCAACGGGAGGCTTTGTTGTTTTTTCAGTGATTTATATTGCGGTTTCAATGATAATCCGTTCCACAAAAGAAATTAACAAAAGATCAACATAAAATAAAAACTAAAATAATCTTTCAAATGTAATATTTGTTCAATATAACCCCGGAGGGCAGACCATGAAAAAAGAAAACACCAATTATTATTCGTATTCTGCAGCAGAGAACAACGAAATCAGAAAAATCAGAGAAAAATACGAATACCCTGACAAGAAAGAAACAAAAATCGAAAAGCTCCGCAAGCTTGATAAAAGCGTGCAATCAACGGCAACCTGCGTTTCGCTTGTTATCGGAATTATCGGCACGCTTGTGCTCGGCTTCGGTATGAGCTGTGCGCTTGTCTGGGCAGAAAAACTGTTTGTATTAGGCATAATTACGGGAATTATCGGTATGGTAATCATTGCACTGGCCTATCCCGCATATAAAGTTGTTGCGGAAAAAAGAAGAAAAAAGATTGCGCCTGAAATTCTCCGCCTTACAGACGAACTGATGAAAAGATAAAAGAGCTGTCTCCCGAAAGAGACAGCTCTTGCTGTTTTATTGATTTATTTGTTGTTTTTTGCGGCATCAATGCGTGCCTGCGCCTGAGCCTGACGCTTTTTTGCATCAGCAATCTGTTCATCGCGCTCAGCCTGCATCATTGCCTTGCGGGTTTCGGGCTTGCCCATTGCTTTCGCTTCTTCCCACTGTGCTTTTGACTCTGCTTTTGCCGCTGCGAGATTTGCCTTGTCAACCTCGTGCTGAGCCTTTGCGCTTTCTTTCATGTCATCGAATGCGTTCTTAAAAAATTCTTTAACTGCCATTTTATTCACCTTTAACCTTTCATGATTTTATCGCTGAGAGAGATGATTTCGTCAGCATATTTTTTGCGGCGGGAAGCAAGAATACGCTTATATGCGGGATAGGTTATGATTGCCATAAGCAGACCGATAACGCCGATAACGATGCCGTAAACCATGGGATTTGAGATGTTGAGGATTTCGCCGATATCTGTCATAACGAGGCTCATGCCGCCGCCCATGATAATTGCTGCAAGGCTGCCGAAAACATAGCCGAATATGTTTGCAGGCTTCTTCACTTTTGCATCGAGCTTTTTCAGCGAATCAAGCTGAGTGTTTTCTTTTTCGGTATACTGGGTTCTGATTTTCTGCACAATAAATTCCTGATCGTTTTTGTTCATGTTTAAAACTCCTTTCGTGTTTACAGGCATAGTATATCTTTTGCATGTTTACGGAGTTTTTGAAAAATGTTTTAGAAATATTAATCAGAGGTTTTTGTTTTGTAACCGCCGCTTATCAGGCACAAAAAACAGGCAGCACCGAAAAGATGCTGCCTGCTGTGTTTTATTTGTCTGCCGTTCTGACCAGCTTTACCACACATTCGACGTGTGTTTCATTGTCCAAACAAATCTCCATATCTTCTTCTATGATAGGGAGTTTGAATTTTATGGATTTCAGCCACTGACCGTTTGGCTTACGTTTTTCATAAACGTGGACTTCGGAAACAAGAGATTCCATAAATTTACATCGTTCAAATTCATCCATAACGGCGTACAGCTTGTCAAAGTAAATCAACACTTTGTAGATGTTGTCGGCAGTCAGCTTTTCGGCTTCGATTGCCGTTTTCTTTGCTCTTGCTGCAATCAACAGACTCTCTGTATCTTCTATCTTATCATACATCTTGTAAAGCCTATCGTCAAGGTCTGCTTTATGTTTTATAAAGTGTCTGTCATCGGGATCAAGTGTGTCAATTTCTTCTATTATTTTAGCTTTGACGGAATAGTTCTGACGAAGCTGTTTTTCGTAGTTTGATATTTCCTGATCGATAGCAGAGGTATCCACTTTCATAGTGATTTTCTGTTGCATATAGGCAGCAAATTTAGGGTTGTTGACTAATTTGCTGATAACTTCTGCCACAGTATTCTGCAATTTTTTGTATGTTGACAGCAATATGTCAGTAAAATATTTTCCAAGGCAAAGCACTTCAGGGCTTTCGCCTTATTACTCATTGACTGATTCAAAAATTTCTCTCTTGTGTCGGTCTGATTTGCTGTACAAATTTTTCATCTTACTAATTTTTTCGATTTTCTACTTGACTTTTATTAGCAGGTCTTTCTTATGCATTTTATAATATGTATGACGAAAATTGCAAAATATCATACAAAAATTTTTGAAGTAATTGAAACTTCTATGTTATAAACAAAGCTGAAAGACAAAAGTTGTATATTATAACCATAACTTTTCAGCTTAATAAGTTTGCATTTGATTTTGGTAAGAGTGAATCAAATCAGTTCTTGAAAATTAACAACAAAAAACTGTACCATAGGTTTAATGCTATGATACGGCTTTTTGCTATGAAATAGGCCATCTGTTTCTTGGCATCACTCAAAAATCTTTTCTTTGACATAATATTGTTAAACTGTTATAATTAAATTTGTTAATATTTTGACAGAAAGGGGTGATATATGTTGATAAGTTTTGAAAGAGCAACCGAGATTGCTGATTTATACTATGATGACGTATATCATCTTTGTCTTTCAAGGCTTAAAAGAGAAGATGATGCCGCTGATGTTACCCAGGAGGTTTTTCTTTTCTTCCAGGAAAAATACAATGAGCTTGAAGATGATTACATAAAAGCATGGCTCTATAAAGTTGCCGATAACAAAATAAAAGAGCAGTTCAGAGCCATCGCTAAGAGAGAAAAAAAGCTTATTTTCGGAGCAGTGTTCGGTTCGCAAACAAGCACGGATATCCTTTATGAAATGGAAGAGGATAATAAGGTAACTCCGGAAGAGCTCGAGGAAAAGAAGACGAGCATTCTTTCTTCATTAAGTGAAAAAGAGCTTGAGCTTTTTGAAATGGTTTACACCAAACATATGGAATACAAAGAATTGGCAAAGGCTTTTGATATTTCTGAACACGCAGTCAGAGCAAGAGTTTACAGACTCAGATTGAAAATCAAAGAGAAAGCAGCCTTCATATTCATGGCAATTCTGCTTCTTTTTATGCGATTCTAAAAAAATTTCAAAAAAATATAAAATTTTTGCGTGACAAAATGCAGTTCCCGTCATATATACATGAAGGGAGGTATTTTGTTTTATCAATCATAATTACAGGAGGTGAACAAATCCATGGGAAACAAACGAGATTTCAGCGCTGAAAGACAGTCTTTAAAGGACAAGCTTATGGCGATTATTCTGCTTGAAACCTCAAAGGACTATAAGGAAATTGACAGCGATCTTGTAACGGAATGCGTTGATTTTCTCATGGAGCTTGAAGGAAAACAAAGACTTACAAAAGCAGAAATCGAAAAAAGAGTGAGCGAAATACCGTTCAAGGGCAAGGTAACCGCAATCAGCTCAAACGCCAAAAAGAAAATGAGGGCGAAGAGAATTGCCGTTATTGCCGCCGTTCTTGCGGTACTGCTTGCAATTTTCTCAATCGTTGCCATTTCTTTGGGCAGCGCAGAAGACAGTATAGTCGACCGCTATATAAAACAAATCGTTGAACATATGAAGTGCGGCGACAGTCTGGCTTTTGAAAATATAGAATTAATCAAACCAAACGAATCAAAAACTTATTCTTCCGCAGAAGAGCTTGTCAGAGATGAAAAAATAGCGATTCTGTTCCCGACCCGTCTTCCCGATAACGGCAGGATAACAAAGTGCTGGTATTTTAATGATGTAACAAGCGGAAGTAAATATATTTTCGAATCTGATAATCCAAAATACGGAATAACAATTTATTTGGACAAAACAATTTCAGAGAGAACGATGGCAGAAAATCCGATGAAGATTATCGGAGAATATAATGTTTATGTTATAACCGAAGATGGTCTTGTTCAGGGAATGTTTGAGTATAACGGATATTTTTATTCAGTCAGAGCAACCACGGAAGAAGAGCTTTTGAATATCATAGAGAATCTAAAGGAGATAAAGTGACATGAAAAAAGTTCTTGCTCTCATTCTGGCGATAGCCTCGGTTTTTTCCCTTGCGAACTTTTCCGCTTCCGCAGAGAGTGCGGCTGAAAATACGGTTGTCATCACAAGAGGTGACATTGATTTTGTTTTTGAAGCAGGCGTTTCCGAAGACCTCATGAACAGCTTCATCTATGCAGTCGAAACGGAGTGCGACGGCTGTGAAGATGCTGCAACATACGGTCTTATGTGTACCCTTTTCGGTCACAAGCTTGAAAGCTCAACGGCATATACAATAACTCATAAAGCAAGAGCCACGGATCCCCGCTGTCTTCAGAATTACTATTCTGTTGCAGCCTGCACAAGATGCGATTACACAGAAAAAGATCTGATTAGCACAGAATACATAAGCTGCTGCTAAACTTTAAAACGCAAAACAACTTCAAATTCTTTGCCGATGCGCCTTGCCGTGCATCGGCAATAACCTTTGGGTGAGAGAAAATGAAAGAGAAATTAACCGTCAGCCTTTTCGGCCACAGAATAATTGAAGATTATAATTTCGTCGAAAGCAAGCTTTATGAGCTTTTGCGCGTTGTTACGCAAAACGGAAGCAGAGAAATTGAGTTTCTTGTCGGCAGAAACGGCGATTTCGACCTGATGGCGGCTTCCGTTATCAGAAAGCTGAAAAAGGAAACGGGCAACGAAAATGTTTTTCTCGCCCTTGTTCTTCCCTATGAAACCGCAGAACTCAGAAACAACACAGAGGCGTTTGAGAGCTATTACGATTCAATCGAGATCTGCGAAGCCTCTGCCGAAAGCAATTTCAAATATGCAATCGTGGCAAGAAACAGAGATATGATTGACCGTTCGGATATTGTTGTTGTTTATGTTAAAAATGAATTGGGCGGCGCTTATCAGTCTTTAAAATACGCAGAGAAAAATCAAAAGCGAATCATAAATCTTTATCATACCTAAAATGAAGAATAACCGAGTCTGAAAAGAGACTCGGTTAATTTTTTTGCGTGACATACCCGAATTTTTGTCATATATGGTTATAGACAAAAATCAGGGGTGATAATTTGAAAGAATATAAACGCTGTTTTTCCATAATAAGAACATATCTGAAAGACAAAACACTTAAACTTAACGAGAAAAAACTGGATGCGCTTATCAGCGTAGAACTTGAAAAGCCGATAAATGAAATGAATACGCATTTAATAGACCTTTGTCTGAACGCCCTTGTTGAATATAGAAAATACAAGTCAGAGCAAGAAAATAAAACCGAACCAAATTCTTGTAATTAGGTAATACATTTTTATGATAAAACTATTAAATTGTCGAATGTGCAATTTGAAATGTTTTGATTGCCTTTTCTTTATCGGGAGGGCATTTTGGTTGTCTTGCATCATCTAATTTCGGTTTATTATAACAATCACGCTCGATGATACCGTATTTTTGTTTTACCTGTGCGATATACAAACTGCTGACTTTCAGACCGCTATGCTCAAGCACATAATCCTTGATTTCCTGATAGGTAGCTTTCTTTTCAGCATCGGTCAAGTCCAGCTCATCATATCCAGATCAATCTCGATATGATGCTTTGTGTTAAGTTTGGACAAAAGACATACCGTTTCTATATGGTTTGTATGCGGGAACATATCAACGGGCTGGATTGCTTTGACGGCATATCCTTTTTTGATTATGAGCTGAAGGTCTCTTGCGAGGGTTTCGGGGTTACAGGAGATATAAACGATTTTTTCGGGAGCCATTTTTGCAAGCGACTCAATGAATTTTTTGCTGCTTCCCGCTCTTGGCGGATCCATGAAAACAACATCTGCGCTTTCGCCTTCATCGGCAAGAGCTTCCATAAAATCGCCTGCATCCGCGCAATAAAACTTTGCATTTTTCATTCCGTTGCGCTTGCAATTGGATATTGCATCCCTGATTGCCTCAGGGTTGAGCTCAACGCCGATAACCTCTCCCGCTGTTTTTGCGGCAACGAGACCTATTGTTCCGATTCCGCAGTAAGCATCAATAACTCTTGATTTTGCATCAAGGTGTGCAAATTCCATCGCCTTATTATAAAGCTTCTCGGTCTGAACTGGGTTTATCTGATAAAAGGATTTGGGTGAGATTCTGAAAACACAGCCGCAGAGAGTATCCTCAATATATCCGTTACCGTACAGGATTTCTTCCTTTTCACCGAGAACAAGGTTTGTATCCTTTGGGTTGATGTTGAGAACAACCGTTGTTATCTCGGGATGCATTTCGAGCAGTGCGGCGGTAAACTTTTTCTTCATCGGGAAATATCCGCTTGCGCCGACAATAACTACCATTACTTCACCGCTTGAAAAGCCTCTTTTGACAAGAACATGGCGCAGGAATCCCGTGCCTTTGTCTTCGTCATACGTCCATATTTTGAATTTCGGAAGCATATTGCGGATATCAACGATAATCTTATCTGCGGTTTCGTCCTCTGTCATGCAGGAATCAACGGAAACGATTCTGTGGCTGCCCGACTGATAAACGCCCGAAATTATTTTGCCGCTTTTTGTTCTGCCGAAAGCCGCCTGGACCTTGTTGCGGTAATGATAGGGGGTTTCCATACCGATGATTTTTGATACCTTGCCGAATTTTTTCAGCAGGATTTCGCATCTTGCCTGCTTCCATTTAAGCTGACGGTCATAGGTCATGTTCTGAAGCTGACAGCCGCCGCATTTTTTGGCAAGCGGACAGGCATCGGGGTTTGTTTTTAAATTTGAGGTTTGTGACATAAAGCACCTCTGGTTTTAATTCGCAATGCGGAATTCGGAATGCGAAATTATTTTTTGTTTTTAAAATATTAATCAAACATCGGGGTTGAGAGATATCTTTCTCCGCCGTCGGGGAGAAGAACAACGATTGTTTTGCCTGCGTTTTCGGGCCGTGACGCGATAAGCGAGGCGGCGTGCAGGGCTGCGCCGGAGGAAATGCCGACAAGGATTCCCTGAGTTCTGACGGTTTTCTTTGAAGCGGCATACGCTTCTTCGGTTGAAACGGTTATGATTTCGTCATAGATTTCTGTGTCGAGGATTTTCGGAACAAAGCCTGCACCGATACCCATGAGACCGTGAGGACCTGCCTTGCCCTGCGAAAGAAAAGGGGAATCCGCAGGCTCAACGGCAACAATTTTTATATCGGGATTTTTTTCTTTGAGATATTTTCCCGTACCCGTTATCGTGCCGCCCGTACCGACTCCCGCAACAAAAATATCAACTTTGCCGTCGGTATCGTTCCAGATTTCGGGGCCTGTTGTTTTATAGTGAGCGGCGGCGTTATCGGGGTTATCAAACTGCGCAGGGATAAAGCTGCCTTCGGTTTCTGCCGCAATTTCTTCAGCCTTTGCGATTGCGCCTGCCATACCTTTTGCGCCGTCGGTCAGAACAAGCTCTGCGCCGTATGCCGCAAGCAGCTTTCTGCGTTCAACGCTCATGGTTTCGGGCATGGTGATGATAACCTTCATGCCTTTCTGCGCCGCAAAAGAAGCTATGCCGATTCCCGTATTGCCGCTTGTCGGCTCAATGATAACGGATTTTTCGGTTATTCTGCCGTCGGCAAGAGCAGCCTCAAGCATTTCTTTGCCGACTCTGTCCTTTGCACTGCCTGCGGGGTTGAGATATTCAAGCTTTGCAAGGATTTCGGCAGAGGAATTATCCGCAAAACCCGAAAACCTTACAAGGGGAGTACCTCCGACAAGCTCGGCGGCGTTATTATATATTTTCATTGTAATCATCTCCGGTTAATTATACTGTTACATTATATCAACCCATAAAGAAGCGGTCAAGAGAAAAAAATCAGCCCTGCGCCGATGCTGAACCGACGCAGGGTCTTTTTTAACCTGTAATATTCCGGTTTGAAAGCTTTGCCGTCTGGCGCTGAGCCATAACAAGCTTTGCGTAAATACCGTTTTGCATGAGAAGCTCTCTGTGTGTGCCGACCTCGGCAATTCTGCCCTTTTCAATAACAACAAGACGGTCTGCGTTGCGCAGGGTCGAGAGTCTGTGGGCTATGGCAAAGGTTGTTCTGCCCTTGACAAGCTTTGAAAGCGCTTCCTGAATCAGGCTTTCGGTTTCGGGGTCAAGAGCTGAGGTTGCTTCGTCGAGAATGAGAATTTCGGGATTTCTCAGAACGGCTCTTGCGATTGAAATTCTCTGTCTTTCACCGCCTGAAAGATTGTGTCCGTTTTCGCCGACAATTGTATTATATCCGTCGGGAAGCTTCATGATGAATTCGTGAGCGTTGGCTGCCTTTGCGGCGGCAATAACCTCGCTCGGTTCAGCGGTGCGTCGGGCATATGCGATGTTATCGTAAATGGTTCCTGCAAAGAGGAAGGTTTCCTGAAAAACAACGCCGACCTTTTCTCGGTAGTCACTCTGGCGCATGGATTTGATATCCCTGCCGCCGACAGTTATGCTGCCTGCGTCGGTATCATAAAGACGCATAATGAGGTTGATGAGCGTGGATTTGCCTGCGCCCGAATGGCCGACAAGACCGATCATTTCGCCCTGCTTTACGGTGAGGTTTATATCCCTGAGAACGGGTTCATATGCTTTGTAGCCGAAACGGACATCGCTGAAAACGATATCGCCGTCAAGGCTTGCGGGAACGGGATTCTCGGTATCCTCAACGCCCTGTTTTTCATCAATGACCTCAAAGATTTTTATAAGGCTTGTTGCAACCTCGCCGAGTCTGCGGGGGAGGGTTGAAATCCAGCGCAGGGGCTGATAGATATAGGCAAGGAATAGCGTGAATTCGAGCAGCTCGCCAACGGAAATTGTTCCGTTGATTGCCATTCTGCCGCCGAAATAGAGAACAAGGAATTCACCGACACCCATGAAGAATGAGAGGAAAGGGAACACCTTTGCCCAGAGCTGTTCATTGCTTGCCGAGATCTGGGCAAGACGCAGGCAGAGGCGGTCAAACTTTTTGATTTCTCTTTCTTCGCTTCCGAAGGTCTTTACAACTCTTATTCCCTTGACGATATCGTGAAGAACGGAGTTTGACCTCGAATTGCAGCGCCACTGCTTCTCATATCGCAGATGAATGAATTTCCAGAAACTGCGTATTGCAAAGATAACCAGCGGCACGGGAATGAAAACGAGGAGGGTCAGCAGGGGGCTGATGCTGATGAGAACAACGAGAATAACGATGAACATTATCAGCTTTTCAATGGCGTACATACCGTGCTCCGTAACGAAGCGGCGGACAACCTCGGTATCCTTTGTAATTCTTTTCATCAGGTCGCCCGAGGTTTTCTTTGACATGGAGGAGAGCGAGAGGCGCTGAACCTTGTCGTAGACCATCAGACGCATATCGTTTGAGAAGCGCGAGCTGATGCGGTTTGTTCTTCTCTGGGAGATGATATAGAAAACTCTGCTGAGAATCTGTGTCAGAGCCATAAGCAGAACGAGAATAACGATGCCCTTTGTTTTTTCGCTTATTGAAAGAGCGGAGTTTGTCAGATAACCGTCGAGCAGCTTTGCGTTGAGAACGGGGAGCATTGCTCCGAGAGCGGTGCATATTGAAAGAAGGATGCCTGAAACGGCGAGACCGCCGAGATAGGGCTTTGCAAGGTTATATGCACGTCTGATAATATAGCTTTTTTCAACGCAGAAGAGGCATACGTCGATTCCCTTGGGATAATGCTTGCCGCATTTCGGGCAGACTCTGAAATCCTCACGGGAAAGCTCGGTTTCTTCGCCTGTTTTTATATAGTGGTTAACAACCTTGCAGAATTCGCCGATTTCGTTTGCCTGCGAAAGCGAAAAACGGCAGACGGGAACGGAATTATCCATTTCTGCGCATGCATCTTTCTGAACAAGCTCGAGGCATCCGCAGCCGACATAAGAGCGCTGAAGAAGCTCTTCGATTCCGTCAAGGTTGTGGCTGAAAACGGTTTTTCCGTTGCAGACGGCAAGCAGGGAGCCGTTTTCGAATATCAGCTCTCCGTCGCAGAGCTTACCGTCGGCGGTAAGGTCAAACCGCACTTTGTTTTGCATAATTTTCACCCCTTTTCGGATGTTTAGCGTGAATATAATCGGGTAAGGGCGAAGCCCTTCCTTAACTCTTCACTATTCACTATTAATTCTTCACTTAATAAAGATACGGCTCTAATTTGCGGCGGCTTTTTGCCTCGATTGCATCGAAATCCGTTATTCTGTAACGGTTGCCGTCGATATCCGTAACATCAATCGCATCGCCGTGCTGACGGATGCTTTTGGTGATATCCTTGACTGCAAAGGACTTTTTTGTTTCTCCGATAACAACATCAAAATAGAAATGTCCCATTTTTTCTTTGATTGATTCAATTTTTCCGATTACGGGGCAATAATAACGCTGAGAAAGCTCGGAATTGATGAGCGCCTGCTGCTCTTCGGGAAAATCCGCAATCTTTTCGATGATGCCGACCTCATTTTTTTCAATGTCGGAAATGCAGATATATTCGTCGGGGAGAGTCAGCGGCAGGGAGCGGGTGAGAATAACCCTTTTATATGTTTTTCCGTCTATCTCGGCGGCAAGAAAGCCACTCGGATTCAGCGAGAAAACGCAGTTTTCGGGAGAAACATATTCCGTTCTGAGTGTTTCGGGAGATATTGTGTTGGAACTCATTTTTATTCCTCCTCCGTTTCGGTTTCGGGAGTGCCGATGCCGATTGTTTTAAGGGCTTCGGACTGAATTTTATATTGCTTATAGAATTCGCCTTTTTGCTTGAGAAGCTCCTGATATGTGCCGTATTCGATGATTTTACCGTCATCTATAACCGCAAGATAATCGGAGTCTCTGAGCGTTGAAAGTCTGTGGGCAATGGCGAGAGTTGTTCTGCCTGCCTTGAGTTTCGTGAGCGAATTCTGAATGTTTCTTTCCGTTTCGGTGTCCATTGCGGCGGTTGCCTCGTCGAGAATCAGTATTTTCGGATTCTGGATTATCGTTCTTGCAATTGAGATTCTCTGCCTTTCGCCGCCCGAAAGCTTCTGCCCGCCTGCACCGACCCTTGTTTCGTAGGCATCGGGCAGCTTCATGATGAAATCGTGAGCGGAAGCCGCTTTTGCCGCGGCGATAATCTCGCTCATTGTTGCGTCGGGCTTTGCGTAGCGGATGTTATCGGCAATCGTGCCGATGAAAAGATAGATATCCTGCGAAACGAGACCGATGTTGCGGCGAAGCTCGGTGAGCTTAAGATCGCGCACATCAATGCCGTCAATTTTAACGCTTCCCTCCTTCGCATCGTAAAGGCGTGCGATGAGGTTTGCGATTGTTGTTTTGCCTGCGCCCGTTTTGCCGACGATGCCGAGCATGTTGCCTGCCTTGACCTCGAGGCTGAGCTTTCTGATAACGGGTCTTGCAGGCTCGTATTCAAATTCAAGCTCGTTTATTTCGATATCGCCGCGAAGATTTTCAAAGCTTACGGCATTTTCTTTTTCAACGATATCGGGTTCGGCATCGCAGATTTCAAAAACTCTCTGCGCCGAATCCGCACATCTTGACCACCAGTTTGAAACCCATGAGAGAAAATCAAACGGACCGCGGAGCATTTCAAGATAAACGATATAAGTCAGCAGGGTGCCTGCGGTCATTTCGCCCTTTGCAACGAGAACGCCGCCGGCTCCGAGAACAACCGTTGAAAGCAGAAGAATGAAAACCTCAAGAATCGGGAAAAGAGTTGCTTCGGAAACCGTGAGCTTTATTTCTGAATTCATCAGGTCTTCGCTTGCCTTGCTGAAGCGGTCGTATTCGTCGTCTTCCTTCGCGAAAGCCTTGATAACACGCTGGCCGTTGATGTTGTCGCTGACCATAGCCGAAACTCTTGCGCCGAAGAGCCAGTTTCTGTGGTGAAGACCTCTGAAAAACTTGTCGCCGAGAACAAGAGCGCCGAGAATCAGCGGCAGGGCAAGAATAACTATCAGAGAAAGCTTCCAGCTCATGGCAAACATCAGAGCGGTTACGCCGATGACCGTTGCAACGTCAATGATGACACTCGGCACACCGTCAACAAAAAACCAATAGATATTGTTTGAATCGCTCACGACTCTTTCCATCAGAGAGCCTGTCTGCTTTGATGAATAAAAGCCAACGGAAAGACGCTGCATAGCCTTGAAAATCTTGACTCTGATGTCATAGATTACCATAGGCATTATGCCGCCAGTGAGATATTGCTGGATGACTGTCAGCAGGGTGTTGAGCAGCTTGACGCCGAAAATCGAAAGCACAAGCACACCCAGCGCCTTGAGCAGCTCCGCAGCAGGCAGACCGTCGGGGTTTGCGAGGATATCGTCAAACAGCGCGCGGGTGCTGACCTGCGGAATGAAAACCGTTACGGCAGAGCCCATCAGCATGATTGCGATGATTGCGATTATCTGAGGAATATATCCGCCGAAGAATTTGAAAAGACGAATGGCAACGGCTGAATTTTTGCCGCATTTTTTGCAGAAATCCTTGCCGTCAGGGCAGGGCTTGCCGCATTTCTTGCACTTTTTCTCTTCGGGCTCAGCGGAAGAAGAAATTTCAGCCTCTCCCTTGGTTTTGAACGAGTTGAAAGCCTTTGTCAGGTTGTCAAACTGTCCGATTCTGCCAACGGAAAAACGGACAAGGCTCTGTTGGTTGCCGTCCTTAACGGATATCAGCCTGCCCGTTGAAACGTATCTTTCTGTTTCGAGCGAGTCGATATCGCCGATGGGAATTGAAATAATCTCCTCAACGGTGAATTTTGGTTCAACATGCTTTTTATGTTTGACCTTGGCAAGCTCTTCCTTGCCGTAGGCGATATAAAAGCCCTTTTCGTCGAAGCTGAGCCACGCGTTGCGGTAGCAGGCGTCGTTATCCATGTCGCCCGAGCAGCAGAATATCAGATTTTTCGTGTCGAGGCCTGCTTCTTCAAGCTTTATAAGAAGCGGCTCGGGAAAGCGATGCTTGTTTTTTTCGCCGCCGTGAGGCTTCTTGCCTCTTTCTTTCTTTTTCATTTTTTCACCTCTTCAGATTGCTCCCGTTATACGAAACAAAAAACAGCACTTCTGCCATCAGAAGCGCTGTGAAAGCAACAAAATATCCGCAAAAATATCAAAGGGCACGCGGACACAACACTTTTTCTGATGACCAAGTGAATTTTTTATGCATTTTGGCTGTCATTGAGTCCGCCTCCTTACATTATTTTTATGTTTTTGAGTATATACCCCATTATATGGTTTGTCAAGCAATTTTTTGTCATTTAAGGAAAAATTTTTCGGCAAGTCTTACAAAAATACAGGTTATTTTTAGGTTAAAATGTTGTCTTTAAAATCCATATCAAAGATGATATAATATCATTACCCTCAGGCGTTTTTACCGCTTTTTAAAGGGTACACTCACAGTTAAGGAGAATTTCTATGGAAAACACATTCTTCTGCGCAAGAGAAAACGGTAAGCTTCACCGCCCGAGAACCATTCTCACGGGCTTCGGCTTCATGGCTTCCTCAATCGCGTGGGCTATTTATGACCCCTACATCACAAAAATTCTTGAAAGACTGCTCAATGCTTCCGAAATGGTAACTCAGTGGAGCATAAAGCTTAACGAAATGTTCCCCGTTCTTGCAAAATTTGCAGAAACTCAGGGTCAGGATGTCAATGCCGTAGGCGGAGGAATAACCCTTGTTCCGCTTTTCATCGGTATTATAATGACCTTTGATAATATTTTCGGCGTTATCTTCCAGCCGACCTTCGGCAAGCTTTCAGACCGCTGCCATTCAAAGCTCGGCAAACGCCGCCCCTTCATCGTTTTCGGCGCACCCGCTTCAGCTTTCCTCTTTGCGGTTATTCCGTGGGTAGCCCTTAAAGGCTCGCTGCCCCTGACGATGCTTTTCATCATTCTTTTTGTTTTCTCAATGTCGCTCTGGAGAGCTCCTGTTGTTGCTCTCATGCCTGCGCTTACTCCTCCCGCTCTCCGCAGTGAAGGTAACGCAATCATCAACCTCATGGGCGGTATCGGCTCTGCAATCGGTATGTTTGCAGGCACAATCGTCGGCGCAATTTATACTCTTATCACAAGTGTCAAGATTACAACCGAAAACGAAAACCTTACTTTCCCCTATGTTTTCCTTACCGGTGCAATCGTTATGATTATCGGCATGCTTGTTGTTCTTCTTTTTGTTAAGGAGCCCTCAAGCAAGCTCGAGGCAGTTGCTGCTCAGAATCAGGCAATGGATGCTGCCGCAAGAGCAAGAGCCGAAAAAGAAGCAAAGAAAGCCGAAAAGGCTGCCAGAAAAGCTCAGAAGCTCTCAAAGGGCGAAAGAAAGAGCCTTATCTTTATGCTTGCAGGTCTTTTCTTCCTCTTCTGCGGAACAAACGCCATCACAACCTTCTTTGCTCTTTTTGCAGCAGAGGTTCTCGGCAAAACAACCGCTCAGGCAACAATCATGACAACTCTTTTCGCCGTATGCTCAGCCGTTGCGGCAATTCCTGCAGGCTATATGGGCAAAAAGCTCGGCAGAAAGAAGACCATTCTTATCGGTCTTGCAGTTTTCATGGGCGTTTTCGGTGTTTATGTTCTCACTCAGAGCATGGCTCTTATCTGGGTTGCCCTTGTATTCGGCGGCTTTGCAAACATGCTCATTACTGTTAACACCCTTCCCCTCGTTCTCGAAATCGGCGGTAACGATAAGGTCGGAACATTTACCGGTTATTATTACACCGCAACATTCTCGGCTCAGATTGCTTCTCCCATCGTATACGGCGTTGTCCGCATGCTTTCGGGCACATATATGTCGCTGTTTGTTTACAGCCCGATTATGTTTGCTCTCAGCCTTCTCTGCATCCTCATGGTCAAGCACGGCGAAGCCGTTCCCGAAGAGGTTATCAAGGCTGCAAGAGAAGCCAACGAGGATTAATCAGATATCTTCCGCCGGAGCGGCTGACGGAGACTCCGCATCTCTGACGGTTTTCCGGCAACATCATACATCCTTCTATAAAAGCCAAGGGCATCGGGTTACCGGTGCCCTCGGCTTTTTTAAATTCTTAAATAATTATAAATAATTTCAAAAACTATTTATTTATCAATTTTCTCCTGCTATAATGAAACAAAAACAGTAAAATGTTTATAAAGAGGAAAATTATATGTATAATATTCTGATTTGCGATGATGAGGCTGACATCCGTTCTGCTCTTAAAATTTATCTCAACGGCGACGGATATGTTGTTTTCGAGGCAGAAAACGGCGTGCAGGCTCTTGAAATAATAGAAAAAGAAGAAATCCATCTGCTGATAATGGATATCATGATGCCCGTTATGGACGGAATAAGCGCTTTGACAAGGCTCAGGGATTTTTCAAACATTCCCGTTATTCTTCTGACGGCAAAAACTCAGGATATGGATAAAATTCTCGGTCTGAATGCGGGTGCGGATGACTATATAACCAAGCCGTTCAATCCGATTGAGGTAACGGCAAGAGTCAAGTCGCAGCTGCGCAGATACATGCGTCTTGGCGGACCTGCGGCGCAGAGCGCAATGGGTGCAGTTATCTGCAACGGCGGCATAGAGCTTGATGTCAAATCAAAATCGGTTATCATCGACGGCGACCCCGTCAGCCTTACCCCAACGGAATATCAGCTTCTCAAATTCTTTATGGAAAACACTGATCAGGTTTTCTCTCCGAAAGAAATTTACCGCAGGGTATGGAATGACGATCCTCTCGGCGCGGAAAACACCGTAACGGTTCATATCCGCCATCTCAGAGAAAAAATCGAAATCAATCCCGCCAGCCCCGATTATCTCAAGGTTGTCTGGGGACACGGCTATAAAATGGAAAAAAAGCCTGACGGCGCAAGAAAGCAATAAAATAACAGGAGGGGTACCGTGGGAAGCCATATGCGTTCCGAAACTGACCGCACCTCTGCGATAATCATTCTTATTTGTATGGCGATGGTTGCGGTCGGATGTGTTCTGGGCATATCGTACCTTGTTGAATATAATTTTTACGAGAAAGGCGATGACGGTAAAACCGCAAAAACAATCGCCTTTCAGATTTATTCGCTTGACGATCTGGAGCAGGTTCAGGATTATTACAGCTGTTATTATGAGGACAGCGACAGCTACAGATTCAACTATTATAAAGACAGATTTTCGTCTGCAAGAACGAATTTTATGTTTTATGTCACCGACCACAGCGGAGTTGTTTATTATACGAATTCCGACAAGGGTGTTTCGGGAGTTGCGGCGGAGTTCAATGCCGCGGAATACAGCGGAAGCTCGAGCTATTTTGTTTATGACGAAAACGGAGAAACCATTCCTCTGAGAATAAACTATTATATTTCTGAAATCGGCAAAACCACGGTCAGGGATAAATACGCAAGCGCATTCCAATGGATAGAAATTGCGGATGCCCTGAAATATGTTCTGTTTCTTGCCCTGGGCATTGCGGTAATTGTTATCATCATCATGCTTTCGCTGATAACAATAAACGCAGGTCTGAAAGAAAACGAAACGGGAGAGGTCGAAGCGGGCTTCATTGACAGGATTCCGTTCGATATATGGCTGCTTTTCATGCTTGTTGTTTTTGCCGTTTCGTGGATTATTCTCGGGCTTACAACGGCGGGCGATGTTGACATGGTTCTTAACAATGTTATTGTTATGATTCTGTTTGCCGCGGTCATTCTTGTTCTGACGGCATTCCTGACAACGCTTTCCGTCAGAGTGAAAATGGGCAAGCTCTATAAAAATACCATAGTTTACAGAATATTCAGAAATTTCAAGAGAAAAACTCCCAGAAAGATCAGGCGCCGCCTTTTCAAAGAGATGAGCTTTTTCAAGAAGTTCTGCATCGGAATAACGCTTTATATCATTGCCGAGGCAGCCATTCTTTTCTCAATGGCATATCTCGGAATTGTTGCGAAAAAGTTTGCTCCCGAAAATGTTCTATCAATGTTTCTTGTTATCTGGGCGCTGTCAAGGCTTGTTATGATTCCGATTTTCGCGATGGTTGCAATCAACCTCAATTACATCCGCGATGAGGGACAAAGACTTGCCGAAGGTGTTCTCGGCGATGAAATTGCAAGCAAGCTGACTATCGCAAGCTTCAGAGCCCACGGCAAAAACCTTGACCAGATAAAGAAAGAAATCAACAAGGCAATGGAGCAGGAGATAAAGAGCGAAAGGCTCAAAACCGAGCTTATTACCAACGTTTCGCACGATATCAAAACTCCACTGACTTCAATCGTCAGCTATGTTGACCTTCTGGGCAGAGCGGAAACAACTGCGGAGGAAAGGGAAAAGTATCTCGGCATACTTGACAGGCACACAAAAAATCTCAACAGCCTGCTCGATCAGCTTATTGAGGCATCGAAAATCAGTTCGGGCAATATCGAAATCGAGCTTTCGAGAATCAGTCTCAATATTATCATCAGTCAGACCGTTGAGGAATTTGCGGATAAGATTGAAAAGAGCTGTCTGCTGCCCAGAATAATGATGCCCGAGGACGATGTTTATGTTATGGGCGACGGCAGGTGGATATGGAGGATTCTTGCAAACCTGCTCAATAATGCGTGCAAATATGCAGTTCCCGAAACCGATGTTGTAATAAACCTTGAAGAAAACGAAGACAAGGCTGTTCTGAGCATTTCCAACAGCATAAAAGAAGAAATCAACATTGATGCGCAGGAGCTTACCGAGCGATTTGTCAGAGGTGACAGCTCGCGCCATACAGAGGGAAGCGGACTCGGACTTTCCATAACCAAAATTCTTGCGGAGCTGCAGGATGCAGAGCTTGAGGTTGAGGTTGAGGACAGATGCTTTATTGCAAAGCTGATTTTCGATGTTGCGGCTGATAAGGAAAAAACCAGAACCAAAAAGAAAAAGAACCGTTTAATGGAGGATAAATAATTGAAAATAAAAATAATTGCGGCAGCGGTGCTGATTGTTGCGGTGTCGTTCCTTGTGGCATGCTCGGATAAAGATGAGCAGACGCCCTCAACAACAGCTCCCGAAATTCAGGCGGTTGCAACGGTTCCGGAAACGGAAACAACAACGGCGATGACCACAACCCAGCTGACAACCCTGCCGTCAACCACAGAGCCTGAAACGGAAAGCTCAGCCGTCAGGGTAACGAAACCCGTTACAACAAAAACCGCCGTAACGGGAACAACCGTGAGCGGAAGAAAATATAAAGACAATGTTATTGAAAAGGTTCAACTTAAATACGGCGTTGTTGTTCATAAGTATAAGACGATTTATTATCAGATGGTTGACGGCGAGCAGGTCATTTATGACAGCGAATATACATCTTACCGTTATATCCGCCGTGATTTCAGTGCAAGCTATAAAGACCTTCTTCCCGCGGCAAGGGAAAACCGCGAGACCTACAGAAGCTATATAAACAAGATTCTGAAAATCATCAACGGTTACAGAGCAGAAAAGGGCGTTGCTCCGCTGAAGCTCAACGAAAAGCTGACAATCATGTCCTGCGCCAGAGCCGAAGAAATTGCGTGGTCCGGCGTGCAGGGGCACAAAAGACCCGACGGCTCAAGCTGCTTTACGATATTCAAAGAGGCAGGCTATGAAACGGGAACCGCAGGCGAAAACCTCGGCTACGGCTTCTGGGAGCCTGAAGAAGTCTGCCAGGCATGGAAGGATTCGAGAACACATTATAATAATCTGATGGATAAAAAGTTTACCCAGATCGGCATAGGCGTTGCCGCCGACCCCGATAAGAACGGAAAGCTCTGCTGGTCAACTCATTTTCTCAGTGAATGAAAAAAGGACATCGGTTTCTGACCGATGTCCTTGATTTTTTGCGGGATGCTTATGCCTTCTTTTTCTTTGAAAGCATGATGTTCATGAGAATGCCAAGGATAAGAGCTGTTGCAATTGATGTGATTTTGATTGCGCCGAAATCAAGAGCAAGACCGCCGATACCTGCAATAAGAATAACCGAAACAACGAAGAGGTTTCTGTTATCTTCAAGGTCAACCTTCTGAACCATCTTCAGACCGCTTACTGCGATGAAGCCGTAAAGAGCCATGCAAACGCCGCCCATTACACAAGAGGGGATGGAGTTAAGGAAGGTTACGAAGGGGGAGATAAAGGAGATGAGCATTGCAAGAACAGCTGTTGTGATGATGGTTGCAACAGAAGCGTTTCCTGTGATGGCAACGCATGCAACGGATTCGCCGTAGGTGGTGTTGGGGCAGCCGCCGAATGCAGCGCCGACCATTGAGCCTACGCCGTCGCCGAGAAGAGTTCTGTGAAGACCGGGCTCCTTAAGGAGATCCTTTTCGATGATTGAAGAAATATTCTTGTGGTCAGCGATATGCTCTGCGAAAACAACGAAAGCAACGGGAACATAAGCTGCTGCAAGAGAAGCGATAAATGCGCCGTCAACTTCCTTGAAGCCTTTGGCTGCCTTAAGGAAAGTGAATTCAGGAATTGAGAAAGCACCCATATCCTTGAAGAGGTCGAAGTTGATGATTCTGAGAGCATCGTTGCCTGTTGAAATGCCGATTGCTGTGAAAACAGCGGCAACTGCATAGCCGCAAACAATGCCGATAATGAAGGGGATAAGCTTAACGCCCTTCTTGCCGTAAACCGAGCAGAGAGTTGTTACTGCAAGTGTAACAAGACCGCAAACGACAGCGATAAGGGGATTTGCTGTGGGTGCAGAGCCGATAACGTCAACGATTGCACCGTTTTCGATAGCCTGAGAAACGGTTTCAACCATGTAGCTGCCCTTCTGAAGGTCGCCGACAGCGTTGCCTGCAAGGGAGAGACCGATGATTGCAACTGTGGGTCCGATAACCTGCTTGGGCATGAGCTTATCAACCCAGTTAACGCCTGCAAACTTAACAACAGCAGCAATTATAACATAAACAAGACCTGCGAAAACGGTACCGATTATAAGACCTGCATAGCCTTTTTCCATGGAAACAGCGCCTGCGAATGCTGCGGGCATTGAGCCGAGGAAAGCAAACGAAGAACCGAGGAAAACAGGGCTTTTTGCTTTGGTGAAAAGCACATAGATGAGTGTACCTGCGCCTGCGCCGAAAAGAGCGGCGGCGGGCTGCATTCCGTTGCCGATAATCATGGGCACGGCAACCGTTGCCGCCATGATGGCAAGAAGCTGCTGGAATGCGAAGACGATGAGCTGACCGATTTTCGGTTTGTCATTGATGTTGTAAACGAGTTTCATTATTCAACCTCCATAAGATTATTCAGGTTTTGCCCTGAATATTTTATCATGTCAGATTGTCTTTGTAAACCCTTTTGAGACAGATTGCGACACAATGTTTCAGCAAATTTATTGTTTAAAATGTATATTTTATGATGTAATTATGACATTTCACAAAAAAATATTATTTGCTTGACTTTAAAGAGTGGTTGTGATATACCTTAATAGGTTTAAATCACAAAAGAAATAATTAAGAAATCAGGCGAAAAAAATGGAAACTTTACTTTGTCTTTCAATCGCACTTGCAGTGGGACTTTTTATGAGCCGTCTTTCCAAGGTGCTTAATCTGCCTTCGGTAACGGCATATCTTGTTGCAGGCATAATTGTCGGCCCCTACTGCCTCGGCAGACTCGGAATTGACGGTCTGGGCTTTACTTCAAGCGCAAATGTCAAGGAATTTGAAATCATTTCAAACGTTGCTCTCGGATTCATCGCATTTGCAATCGGCAATGAATTCAGGCTTTCTCAGTTAAAGCAGGTCGGCAAGAAGGCGACCTTTATCGGTATTTTTCAGGCTCTGGTTGCAACCCTTTGCGTTGATGCCGCGCTCATCGGTCTGCATTTTGTTCTCGGCGAAAAGCTTCCTCTGCCCATGGCAATAACCCTCGGTGCGGTTGCGGCGGCAACAGCTCCTGCGGCAACGCTGATGGTTGTCCGTCAGTATAAGGCGAAGGGTAAGCTTACCGACCTTCTTCTTCCCATCGTTGCTATCGACGATGCCATCGGTCTGATAATCTTTGCAGTTTCCTTCGGTATTGCGAAGGCTCTTGTTCACGGCGAATTCAGCCTTATTGCGATTATTGTTGAGCCGATTCTTGAAATTGTCTGCTCTCTTGCTCTCGGCGCAATCATGGGTGTTCTTTTCACTTTCTGCGAAAAATTCTTCAGCTCAAACAGCAAGCGTCTGAGCCTTTCGATAACTTTTGTTATTTTCACCGTTGCTCTTTCGATGATAAAAATTGAAATCGGCGGAGTACATATCGGTTTCTCGGCTCTTCTTGTTTGCATGATGCTCGGAACAATGTTCTGCAACCTCTGCGATTTCTCGGCTGAAATCATGGATAAAACGGACAGATGGACAAATCCGCTCTTCACGCTTTTCTTCGTTCTCAGTGGCGCGGAGCTTGAACTGAGCGTATTTACCGATGTTGCAATCGTCGGTATCGGCATTGCGTATATCGCATCCCGCTCAATCGGAAAGTACCTTGGTGCATATGCAAGCGCCAAAATTTCGCACTGCGACAAAAAAACAACGAGATATCTCGGTGTAACCCTTCTTCCGCAGGCGGGCGTTGCTCTCGGTATGAGCGTAACGGCAATGGAGCTTGGCGAGGTCGGCAACCTTATCAGAAACATTGTTCTTTTCTCGGTGCTTGTTTATGAGCTTGTCGGTCCCACTCTTACAAAGATCGCGCTCATGAAAGCGGGCGAAATCGCTCCCAAGGAGCCGCATCATCACAGAAAGAACAGAACAGCACCCGCAAAGGTGTAAAAAACAAACGCAGAGAGCCTCAGCGCTTTCTGCGTTTTTTTGAATTTCTCTTTGCAGCTGCGAAAAAACGGATATGACCGCGTTTTAAATTCCGGATGTTTCTCCGGCAGAAAGCTGTATATAGGAGAGGAGTGTTGATATGCTTGGAGCAATAATCGGCGATATAGTCGGTTCGCCTTATGAGTTCGGTTCGGATAAAACAAAGAATTTTCCGCTTCTTACCCCTGCCTGCAGACCGACTGATGACAGCATAATGACAGTTGCCGTTGGCTGTGCATGTGTGCAGGCTGACTGCAGAAACGAAGAGGAGTTCAAGGCGGTGCTTGCCGGATGCATGAGAGAAATCGGAAATCAGTATCCCGATGCGGGCTACGGAAGAATGTTTTATTCATGGCTTACCGACAGCAGTGCAGGCCCTTACGGCAGCAGCTCAAACGGGTCGGCGATGAGAGTTTCTCCCGTTGCGTGGGCAGCGGAAAGCCTTGATGAAGCCGAATGTCTGGCGCAGTGGAGTGCGGAGATAACGCATAACACTTCAGAGGGCATAAGAGGAGCGCAGGCGGTTGCCGCGGCGGTTTTTCTTGCAAGAACGGGAGCGGAAAAAGAAGAGATAAGGGACTATATCGAAAAAAATTATTATAATCTTGATTTTACCGTTGAATCAATCCGAAGCGGATATTCGCATGATATTTCCTGCGAGGGAAGCGTTCCCGAAGCGATTGTCAGCTTCCTTGATTCGGAGGATTTTGAGGATGCGTTGAGAAACGCCGTTTCTCTCGGCGGAGATTGCGACACGATGGCGTGCATCGCAGGCGCAATAGCGGAGGCTTACTACGGAATCCCGTCAGAACTCGAGGAGGAAATCTTTGATTATATCGACGGAGTTTTGCAGGATTATTATTGGTCATATTCAGATGTACTCTACTGAAAGGAGTGAAAAAACATGGCATACGATCTTAAAATTTTTACAGAAAACATAGAACCCGCGGCAGTCAATCAGATATATAATCTTCTTTCTCAGCCGCCTTTTGAGAATTCAAAGGTCAGAATTATGCCCGATGTTCATTACGGCAGCGGATGTGTGGTGGGATTCACCGCAACGCTCGGCGATAAGGTTATTCCGAATGTTATCGGCGTTGATATCGGCTGCGGAATGCTTACGGTCTGTCTTGGTAAAGCGGAAGTTGATCTCGGCGCGCTGGATGATTTTATCCATGAGTGTATTCCTGCAGGCAGCAATCTGCGCAAAAACTGCAGCGATACAGAGTTTGTCGGAAAGCTTTACTGCGCAAACGAGCTTCGCGACCTTGACCGCATTTATTGCTCGCTGGGAACTCTCGGCGGAGGCAACCATTTTATCGAAATGGACAGAGACGAAGAGGGCAATTATTATCTGATAATCCATACAGGCTCGCGCAACCTCGGTCTGCAGGTAGCAAAGCTCTATCAGCAGAAGGCTGTAACCGCATGCAAAACCTCTGCAGATGCCGCAAAAAAAGAGGCGCATGACCTCCTTATGTCTCAGGGCAGGGCGGCGGATATTCCCGATGAGCTTGCAAGGATATCGGCGGAATACTCACGCAGAACAAAAACGCCCCCCGAATTCTGCTATTTCGAGGGCGGAGAAGCTCAGGCGTATCTTCACGATATGAGGCTCTGTCAGGAATTTGCCTCGCGCAACAGACGGAAAATTGCCGACGATATTATGAAGCATCTCGGCATTGTGAAAGCCGAATCTTTTGAAACTCTCCATAATTTTATCGACAGCGAAGGTATCGTCAGAAAAGGCGCAATTCCCGCCCATAAGGGTCAGAAGCTTCTCATTCCGATGAATATGCGTGACGGATGTCTTATCGTGACGGGAAAGGGCAACCCCGAATGGAATTTTTCCGCGCCTCACGGTGCAGGCAGACTTGTCAGCAGAGGAGAAGCAAAGGAGCTTTTCACGGTTGAGGAATACGAGCAGGCGATGGCGGGCATTTACACAACCTCGGCAAATCTCTCAACAATCGACGAATCCCCAATGGCGTATAAGCCCATGGATGAAATCGTCAGACTGATTGAGCCTGCGGTTGAAATCCAAAAAATCATTAAACCCGTCTATAATTTCAAGGCGGGCAAGTGACGGCGACAAAAGAAACATCCGGAGCGCGGTGCAGAATCAATGCACCGCGCTGTTAATTTATTAAGAAATTTTTAATTTTTATGGTGCAATTGACGGAAATATATGTTATTATAATTTTATCCTTTTAACAGAAAGGCGGAAGATTATGAAAAAGATTATTTCTGTCATCCTTTGCGTTGCCATGCTTGTTGCAACCTGCGCTTTCGGCGCGGCGGCATATGTTAAGGAGGGAAGCGAAATTTCCGATTACCCCCTCGTTATTGTTCCCGGCTACAGCGCAACAACGCTCTATATCGGCGACAGCTTTGAAACGGGCGAAAAGGTCTGGGGCGTAAACATGGACCTCATTCTCGAACGCGTTCTCGCCAGAATCGTTGACCTTGGTATCGGTCTTGGTGCGATGACGGTAGGCAATGCAGGAATTATTGCCGATACCCTCGGCGAAGAAATTTCGGTTATGTTCGAAAAAATCCGTTGCAATCCCGACGGCACAAGTGCATACGATGTCAAGAGAAAATATATAACCGCCGAAGAAAGCAACAGCGCATATATTCTTGAGCATCTGTCCGATATCAATACCGATGACCGCCACGAGCAGGATATGGCTGCGGCAATCGCAGAATATATCGGCGTTGAAAATATCTATAACTTCACAAGCGACTTCAGAATGGGCGCGGAAAACTGCGCAGGTCTGCTTCACGAATTCATTCAGGATGTAAAAAGACATACGGGCAAGGAAAAGGTAAACATCCTTGCTGTCAGCCACGGCGGTCAGGTAACCGCAACCTATCTTAACCTCTACGGTCATCACGGTGATGTTGATAATGCCGTTCTGACAGTTCCCGCAATCGGCGGCGCAGGTATTCTCTATGACTGCTTCAACGGTGACATTGATTTTGACGAAGAATGCCTCATCCGTTTCATCGAGCACGGAACAAGAACAGAGGAAGATTACAACTGGCTTGTAAAGGCTCAGCAGCTCGGTTTTATTGACAAAATTCTCGAGGCGCTTATTCCTGAAATCTTCCCGACTCTCGGCTATTGGGGAAGTCTCTGGGATTTCTGCCCTGCAGATAAATATGAGGCGATGAAGAAAAAGCTTCTCGATTCGCAGGAGAGCGCACCTCTCATTGCAACGAGCGACCGCTTCCATTATGAAATTCTGCCGTCAATGGGCGAAAAGCTTCAGAAATGCATCGACGATTACGGCATGAATATCACGATTATTTCGGGTACGGGCAACTCAATCGTAACAGGTCTCAAAGAAAATTCCGACGGTATCATAACAACCAACGCTTCAACGGGAGCTTATTGCGCTCCTTTAGGCGAAAGATTTGCCGACGGTTATGTTCAGAAAAATGATTGCGGCGGCAAAAACAAAATAAGCCCCGATATGGATATCGACGCTTCAACGGCATATCTGCCCGATAACACTTGGTTTGTTGACGGTCTTTTCCATGGCATGACCTTCTGGGATAACTATTCAAGAAGCCTGATGCTGACAACTCTTCTGACAGACAACATAACCGATGTTTATTCAGACCCCGATTATCCGCAGTTCAGAGATACAAGCAACCCCTCTCACTGTGTTTATGCGGCTTTCAACACCGCAAACCCCGGCATACTTGACGGCGACGCAACAAGCCTCATCATAACGAACTGCTGCTGGGAAAACAGCGTTAAGCTTTCAGCAATCCATGTTGACGGTCTCGACATTGATTTTGAGCTTGAAAGAGTAACTCTTGCGCCCGGTGAGAGCGTTGAGATTCCGTTCACGGGCGAAATTCCCGAGCTGAGCAAAAAGGTTTTCAGCATTACGGTTTATTACACAACGGAAACCGTAACACCGCTCGGCTACAGAACTCAGAACTTTACCGTTATGAACGGCGAAGCGGTTGAAAACGCAGGCGGAACGGTTTCTTCGGCGGCGAAAACACCGTTTGATGCCATCATCGGCGACGGCATGACAAAGCTTCTTAAAAACCTCGGTCTTTATGAGCTGTTATCAATGGTTTATACGATGATTTTCTACCGCCTTGCACCGATATTCGGAGCGATTATAAACATATAAAAAAGAAAAGCAGGAACGGGTTTCCGTTCCTGCTTATTTTTTAATGCTTGATTAAAAACCGAACCATTTCTCAAGGAAAACATTAACTGCTGCCCAGATAGGGTTCCAGATGTCATGATACTTTGTAAGAAGCTCTGCAAGCCAGTCAAGCTCAAGGGTTTTGAGGTCAAGATTTGCAAGAGTGTTTACAAAAGTAAGAAAAAGCTGCTGGATGCCTTCTGTATTGATTTCCATTGGATTCGTCCCCCTTTTCAAAAATAGTATGAAGGCAACTCCTCATATGGGAGTTTACGGCATCATTATAACCTAAGGTTTGCTGTTTGTCAACAAACATAATTTTAACAATTTATTAATGTTGGGCTTATACGCAGTAATCCTTATATCTGTCAATCAGAGAAACATCGGCAATCAGCTCAAGGTAGAGACCGTCTGCCCTGTATTCCTCAAAAGAAATAACTCCGTCTTTGCGCAAAGCCGCGCCTGCCGCGCCGTCGGAATAGGGGATAAGCATTTTCACCCTTGCTCTTGTGGGCGGAAGTGCTTTTGAAATTGCTTCAAGAAGCTCATCGAGACCTTTCTTTTCAAGCGCTGAAATGCGAACGGCATTCGGTTCGTTGAAAAGATAAACATTTGCGTTTTCAAGGTCGCATTTGTTGAAAACGGGAATTGTCGGTTTGCCGCTGCAGCCAAGCTCATCGAGAAGCTCTTTTGTTACATCAAGATGCTCGGCGCATTCCTCATCGGATGCATCGCAGACGTTGAGAATAACCTTTGCGCAGACCGCTTCTTCAAGAGTTGACTTGAATGCTTCAACAAGGTTGTGCGGTAAACGGCGGATAAAGCCTACCGTATCAATAAGCATAACTTTTCTGCCGTCGGGCAAAGTAAGCGCTCTTGAGGTCGGGTCAAGCGTTGCAAAAAGCTTATCCTGAGCAAGAACACCCGCTTCTGTCAGCGCATTCATGAGAGTGGATTTGCCTGCGTTAGTGTAGCCGACGATTACAACGGTTTCAATGCCGTCCTTTTCGCGCCTTGCGCGGGCAAGACCTCTGCGCTTTTCGAGAGCTTCAAGCTCCTCTTCGAGCGATTTGATTCTGCGTCTGATATGGCGTCTGTCAGTTTCAAGCTTGGTTTCGCCGGGACCTCTTGTGCCGATGCCGCCGCCGAGCCTTGAAAGCTGAATTCCCTTGCCCGTAAGTCTCGGCAGAGAATATTTCAGCTGGGCAAGCTCAACCTGAAGCTTACCCTCGTTGCTCCTTGCTCTGTCGGCAAAAATATCGAGAATCAGAGTTGTGCGGTCAACGATTCTTGTGTCAACCTCTTTTTCAATATTGCGAAGCTGAGCAGGGGAGAGCTCGCTGTCAGCAATAACAAGGTCGATTTCATTGCTTTTGCAGAATTCGGCAAGCTCTTCCAGTCTGCCGCTTCCGAGAAAAGTTGCGGAATCGGGCTTATCCCTTTTCTGCCACATTCTTCCGACAACCTGCGCACCCGCCGTCTGAGCAAGCTCTTCAAGCTCGTCGAGAGAGGTCTCGCAGTTATAGTCTCCCGTATCAACGGCAATAAGCACCGCCTTTTCGGGCTCCTGTTTGTTTTCGTAAAATTCCATAGAGTTCCTTTCAAGATAAAAGCCGCCTCGGATGAAGCGGCTCAGAATTTGTAAGATTACTTGATTTCGATTGACTCAGCCGCAATGATAGCGCCTTCGCCCTTATAGGTGATTTTTACGCTGTCGCCTGCATTGAGGATAACAACGCTTTCGTTATTCTTTGCTGCGAATGAGAAATAAGCTGCGTTTGAGTCAAGCTTGATATAATAATAGCTTTCGCCGCCCTTGACAGCTGTTCTGATATCGGCGATAACGCCTTCGGCTGTCATGGCAGGAGTGTTGTCATTGTTGCCTTCATCGGGTGTTGTGTTGCCAACATCGTCGGGGTTGATATCGGTCTTGACGCCTGCTTTTTCTTCGAGAACAGCAAGATAGCTTTCAAGGCATTTTGCGAGGTCTGTGCCTGTTGCGCCGATGTTGTTATACTGACGGACATTGATGAGGGCATACTGCTGAACGATGTTGTTCTCATCCTTGAGGGACATGAAATATGTGGGCTCGCCGCCGATGTTGAGAAGCAGCGGGAATGTTGCTGTGTACTGAAGGTCCTTAACGCGGCCCTGAGCAGCATTCTGAGCGGAGCTTTCGGTACCGCCCGTTACGCTGTAATATTTTGTTTCCTTTGTTCTCTGATTGACAAGAACGAAGCCTGTGATGGAGTTATCGCCTGTAACAGATGTTACGCCTGTATACATCCATACGTCGTCGCCCTGAGCGATATAGTTATAGCCCTGAGTTGTTGTAACAACTTCCTTCTGACCGAGAATGGAGTTCCAGAAGCCCTGACGGTATTTGCCGTAGAAGTTATACTGCTCAACGATAAGGTCAGAATCGAAAACGCGGTCAATCCACTGGAGAGAAGCGTTTGTTCTGATTTCGTCGAGAGAATATTCAATGCATTCGCCTGTGATGGCGTCAACAAGAATGATTGATTTAACATCTGTTCCGCCGAAAAGACCGATGGTCTTATCGAGAACGGGGCATACCCAATAGGGGCGGTTATCGTCTGTTACTTCGAAGGTTTCGTCGCCGAACATGTAGGTGGGATATTCAAAGCGGAGGTGACGGTCAAGGAAATACTTGAAGTGCTCAGCGGTTGAATATCTGATATTGTTTTCGAGCTTTACGAATTCGGTCTTTTCGCTCGCCATATCAATTTTGATAAAGCCGGGAATACCTTCTCTTGTGTTATAGAACCATTTGATAACGGTATCATATTCAAGAGGAACAACTCTTGTGGGGTTGCCGTTATAGTTTATCTGGGTGTTGTTCTCTGCGGAAACCTTGAACTGCGATTCGAGATTGATTTTTGCAAGGTCGCCGAGAGCTCTTGTTGCAAGCTGATTGGCTGAATCGCTGTCAAGCTTGGGGATAACCTTGAAGGTTTCGGCTGTCTGAGCTTCAACATCCTCAGAGAATGTTTTTGAATTGTCAACGGTTATAATTTTGCTGTATGCTTCAGCTCTGAAGAACTGGCAGGAAATAAGATATCCTACTCCGACAACAGCAACGAGAAGCGCGATTACAACAAGCGGAACTCTTGCCTGCTTCTTGACATAGGGCATATATTCAGGCTTTGACAGTGCGTTTGAGAAAATCGCGCTGAAAACAACGAATGAAGCTACAACAAGACCGAGATAAAGATAAAATTCGTAAGCCTTGAAGTTGATTGCCGGCAGCATTACATAAAATGCGATTACTGCAAAAACGAGAGTGCAGACAATGCTGAGTATAGTTTTAAGAACGGCTCTTTCGGGCGGAACAACGATATCGGTATTCCTGCTGCCATCCTTTCTTGAAAAGTCAACCTTGATAGGGTCCATGGGTTCATCTCCTTAAATATATTCTCATACAGTATAACCTATTTAAATCAATAATACAAGTATTTTTTGTTAAGAATGCAGTTTGACAAAGTGTCGTATTTCGTGGTATCATGCTTTTATAATAGAGAAATATGGCTTTCAGGAGGATTCAATGATGTTTTCAGATTATCTTGACACCATAAGCTTTGTCGCAAAGTATGACAAAGAGATCGGTGACGCAATGGCGGCAGAGCTCGGCAGACAGAGAAGAAACATTGAGCTTATAGCATCCGAAAATATAGTTTCGCCCGCAGTTATGGCGGCAATGGGCAGCGTTCTGACCAACAAATATGCAGAGGGTTATCCCGGAAAAAGATACTACGGCGGCTGTGAATGCGTGGATATCGTTGAGCAGCTTGCAATTGACAGAGCAAAGAAGCTTTTCGGTGCAGAAGCAGCAAACGTTCAGCCTCACTCGGGTGCGCAGGCAAATATGGCGGCATATTCGGCAATTCTTCAGCCCGGCGATGTTGTTATGGGCATGAATCTTGCTCACGGCGGCCATCTGACTCACGGCTCACCCGTTAACGCAAGCGGCAAGCTTTATAAATTCGTTCCCTACGGCGTAGGCGATGACGGATTCATTGATTATGACGAGCTTGAAAAAACAGCAAACGAAACAAAGCCCCGTCTTATTGTTGCAGGTGCATCGGCATATGCGAGAACAATTGACTTTGAGCGAATTTCAAAGATAGCAAAGTCTGTCGGCGCATACTTTATGGTTGATATGGCTCATATTGCAGGTCTTGTTGCTGCAGGGCTTCATCCGTCACCCGTTCCCTATGCGGATATCGTAACAACAACAACCCATAAGACCCTCAGAGGTCCCAGAGGCGGTCTCATTCTCTGCAAGGCAGAGCTTGAAGCGGCAATCAACAAGGCAATTTTTCCCGGCAATCAGGGCGGTCCGCTTATGCACATCATCGCCGCAAAGGCTGTTTGCTTCGGCGAGGCTCTTTCTCCTGAGTTCAAGGAGTATCAGAAAAAAATCGTTGCCAACTGTGCGGCTCTTGCAAAGGGACTCACTTCAAGAGGCGTAAATCTTGTTTCGGGAGGAACAGACAACCACCTTATTCTTGTTGACCTGCGTTCTCTCGGCATTACAGGCAAGGAGCTCGAGCACAGACTTGACGAGGTTTACATCACCGCCAATAAAAACGCAATTCCCGATGACCCCGAGAAGCCGTTTGTAACAAGCGGTCTCAGACTCGGAACGGCTGCCGCAACCTCAAGAGGTCTTGACGAAGCTGATATGGATAAGATTGCGGAATTTATTTATCTTTGCGCAACCGATTTTGAAAACAATAAAGAAAAAATAAGAGAAGGCGTAACCGAAATCTGCGCTCGCCATCCCTTATATGAATAATGGAGATGAAAAAATGAAAGGTATTTTTACAGCACTTCTCACCCCCTTCAAGGATGACTATTCAATCAACGAAGCATCGCTCAAAAAGCTTGTTGAGTTCAACCTCGAAAAAGGCATCAACGGCTTTTATGTAGGCGGAAGCACAGGCGAAGGTCTCATCATGACATCGGAAGAACGCAAGGAAGTTTTCCGCATTGTCAAGGAAGCTGCAGGCGACAAGGTTCCCCTTATTGCTCACTGCGGTTCAATCTCAACCGACGAAGCTATCAGCATGGCAAAAACCGCAGAAGCTCTCGGTTACGATGCTGTTTCGGCTGTTGCTCCTCTCTATTACGGCTTCTCTTTCCCTGCAATCAGAAAGTATTATGACGATATCGTTTCGAGCGTAAACATCCCCATGGTTGTTTATAACTTCCCCGGCGGAAGCGGCGTTACATTCACTGCCGACTATGCTGCCGAAATGTTCAAGGACGAGCGTTATATGGGTATCAAGCACACCTCAAGTGACCTCTACACACTTCATCAGTTCAAGCAGAAGATTGACAGACCCGTAACCATCTTCAACGGCTTTGACGAAATGTGCCTCGGCGGTCTTGCTATGGGTGCTGACGGCGCAATCGGCAGCACATATAACTTCATGGGCGACAAGTTCATCAAGATCTTTGAAGAGTTCCACGCAGGCAACATCGAGAAGGCTCAGGAAATCCAGACTGAAGCCAACGAGATTATTGCCGAAATGATAAAGTATACCGTTCTTCCCTGCGAAAAGGCAATCATGACACACCTCGGCATCGACTGCGGTCCCTGCAGAAGACCCTTCCTGCCTCTTACCAAGGAAGCAAACGAAGCGATGGCACGCATCGCCGCAAAGCTTTAATCTGATAAAAAAATAAAGACGGACAGCAATGTCCGTCTTTTTTGTTTATGCAGCTGTTGTTTCCTCGGGGAAGAGTTCGTCGGGAAGAGCAACAAGTCCGTATGAGGGGGCGGTGTTCCAGTCAACCGAATATTCATATACGCCTGCGCCTGCGCCGATGCCCTTGATAACAGAGCTTTTGTTAACAACGAAGGTTACCGAGGCAGAGGTGAAATAAATGTTAACGGGGTCAAACGCCGAGTCAAAATTGCTGAGCTGTTCATCGGTAAGGGGCTTATCTGAAAGGGAAAACTTCGCATCGTCCTTCATGCTCAGAAGGAGAATTTCCTTTGCCTCTGTTTTGTTGCCCGTCACAAGCTGGTCATAGCTTATAACCGAGCCGTCTGTGAGATTAAAGGTTCTTGCTTCAACGATTGTGCTTGCCTTTGAGTATGATGTTTTAAAAATAACGCTGAGAACGTTTTCACTCTGATATTTGATTTCGTGAGCAAGGGAGAGTGCGCGGGGCTCGGTTTCTTCTGCTCTGAAATTCTGAACGTTATTTTCGGCAAAGGAGAAAACATGGCTGAGATAAAATTCGTTGATATAGTTGTTAATGGCGTTTGCGGAAAACTCGTCGCAGATATCGGTTGTCAGCTCGGGGACACTGTAATCAACCTTATATGCAACCTTGCCTTCGGCGTTTTTGAATTCTTTTGTTCCGCTGCTGATTTTTATTTTGGGAAGATTATTTGCTCCGCTGTTTTCGGCATCGGTTTTTTTGCATGCTGCGAGCACGGTGAGTGAGAGAGTAAGGGCGAGAATAACTGCAATGATTTTTTTCATATCTGAAATCCTTTCGCGTTATATCAATATTACATTTAGACATTTTAACAGATAAATAAAAATTATTCAATACCTTTTTCTATTGCATTTTTGCCTGCAATGATTTAGAATTGAATCAAGTCCCTAAAAGGAGGAACGGTATGAAAAACATCAAATCAGCAAAATGGATAAGACACCCCGAGGTTTATGTTGATCAGGCTATCGAATTCTGCAAGTCGTTTACGGCGGCAGAGGCTGTTGAAAGCGCAACCCTTGAAATAACCTCTCTCGGTGTTTATGAAGCAAAAATCAACGGGAAAAGAGTCGGCGATTTTATTTTTGCGCCGGGCTGGACTTCATATAACAAGCGTCTGCAGGTTGATTCCTATGATGTAACCGATCTTGTCAGAAAGAACAATCAGATAACCGTCGGCGTTGCCCCCGGCTGGAGAGGCAACTATGTGGCGGCGCCCTTCCACTATGCGGGCAATTATATCGGCGCAAAAGAGGTTGCTCTTATCTGCGCGCTTGAAATTGTTTATAAAAACGGCGAAACCGAAATAATATACAGCTCAAAGGATTGGCGTGCGCGTCAGTCAAAGGTGCGTTATTCCAACATATATAACGGCTATGTCTATGACAGCGAATATTTCGACACAAAGCCGAGACTTGCAACGGAATTTCCGCATCCTCTCGATATCCTTATCGACAGAGAGGGTGAAAAGGCGGTTGAAACAGAGAGAGTTGAAGCAAAAGAGCTTATCATCACTCCCAAGGGCGAAACGGTTATCGACTTCGGTCAGAATCTGACGGGCTATGTTGAATTCAAGGTTAAGGGTCAGGCAGGCGAAATGGTAACAATCCGCCACGCTGAGGTCCTTGATGCCGAGGGTAATTTCTATACCGATAATCTCAGAGGCGCTAAAGCAGAGGCGGTCTTCATCTGCGACGGCAAGAAGCAGACATATAAGCCGCCGTTCAATTTCTACGGCTTCAGATATATCTGCCTTGACGGCTTCAGCGATGAGATTGAACTCAAAAACTTTACGGCAATTGTTGTTCATTCCGAGATGAAGAGAACGGGATATTTCGAATGCTCCGACGCAAGAATCAACAAGCTTTTCTCAAACATCGTATGGGGACAGAGGGGCAATTTCCTTGATGTACCTACCGACTGTCCGCAGAGAGACGAAAGACTCGGCTGGACAGGCGATGCTCAGGTTTTCATCAAAACTGCGGCATATAACTACGATGTTGAAAGATTCTTCATCAAATGGCTTGGCGACCTCAGAGCTGACCAGATGGAATGGGGAACAATTCCTCATGTTATTCCCGATGTTTTCGGCGTTGATGACGAATGCTCCGCGGCATGGGCGGATGCGGCAACGGTTTGCCCGTGGCAGATTTATCTTTCATATAATAACGAGCAGATTCTCCGCGATTCTCTTGACTCGATGAAGGATTATATTGACTATATCGAAACCCGTCTCAGAGACGGAATCTGGGTTCAGCACTGGCATTTCGGCGACTGGCTCAATCTTGATGGCAGCAGCGCGGAGGATTGCAGCAAGGGTACGGATAAACAGCTTATCGCAACGGCGTTTTTCATCTATTCAAGCGAAATTCTTATCAAGTCAATGAAAATTCTCGGCGAGGACAGTGAAAAATACGAAAAGCTCCGCGCGGAATCAATCGAAGCCTTCCGCAGCAAATATATGAATAACGGCAGAATTGCCCCCGAATATGAAACACAGACCGCTTGCGCTCTTGCGGTTCATTTCGGAATTTCCGATAATATTGCCAAAACCGCCGCTCAGCTCAACGCACTTGTTACCGAATGCGGACATATTAAAACGGGATTTGTCGGCACACCTTATATTCTCCATGCTCTCAGCGATAACGGCTATGTCAAAACGGCATATGACCTGCTTCTCAGAGAGGAATATCCCTCATGGCTGTTCTCCGTTAAGATGGGCGCAACAACTATCTGGGAGCATTGGGACAGCGTTCGCGAGGACGGCTCAATGTGGAGCACATCAATGAACTCCTTCAACCACTATGCTTACGGCTGCGTGGGCGACTGGCTTTACGGCGATGCGGCAGGCATCAATGCCGATGAAAGCAAGCCGGGCTATGCCAACATTGTTTTCCGTCCGCTCACCGATGAAAGGCTTGACTATGTCAAGGCGTCTCTTGAGACACGCAAGGGACTTGTCAAGTCTGAATGGAAACGCGAAAACGGCAAGGTTACATATACCTTTGTTGTTCCTGAAGAAAGCACCGCAACCGCATATATCGGCGGCAGAGAATATGCGCTCAAATCGGGCGTGAACGAAATAACAGAATAAAAAACAAACGGAGCAGGGGACAATCTCTGCTCCGTTTTTAACCGATGAAAAAGCCCCTGCATCCGAGAATGCAGGGGCAAATTGTTTGATTATTGATTAATAAGCGATGTTTGTGAAAGCGCCGGTTGTCTTAGCGGAACCGGAACCGTTAACCTTACCGCCAATGATTGAGAGGGAAAGAGTTGCAGCGAAATCATACTGATAGCCGATTTCAGCAATCTTGCCGTTTGCTACCTTAACGGTAACCTTGATGTTTGAATACTTAACATCTGTGCTGGTGAGCTTGATAAGGTTGCCTGCTGCATCCTTGATACCTGAGTCAACTTCTTCGTGTGTGATGAAGTCGTTCATGAATCTGGAGATGGGAGTAGCGTTTGTCTTCTTGGGGTTAGCAGCGTTAGCAAGTGTAAAGCTGTAAGTACCTGTAGCTGCATCATACTTGAAGTTCTGAAGGTCAGCTTCTGTGAGCTTTGCAGCCTTGATCTGATAGTCGTCATCAGGATCGTCCTTGGGGAAGTTACCTGTCTTGTTACCGATTCCGAGGAAACCGCCGACAACGGAGTTGAGGTCGGAGTTCTCGTCAACCATCTTGATAACCTTGTTAAGAGCATTTGTCATGTTACCGACATCAATGGGGTTAACATAGGAGCAGGTTCTGTTATACTTGTAGGAACCCTTTGCAGCCTTAGCTGATTCTGCATTGTAGAAAGCAACGAACTGAGCTGCTGTCATTTCGCCTGCGGGTGCAGCGGGAGCTGAAGGATCTGCTGCTGAGGGATCAGCTGCTGAAGGATCGTCAACTGCAGGAGCATCTGCTGAAGGAGCATCAACTGCGGGAGCGTCTGTTGCGGGATCGTCAACTGCGGGAGCGTCTGTTGCATCTGCAACGGGAGCTGTTGTTGTTTCGGGTTCTTCATTTCCGCCGCAAGCTGCGAATGCGAAGAGCATTGCAAAAGCGAGGAGAAGAGCAAGAATTTTTTTCATGGTTTTTCCTCCTGAAAAATTATAGTATTGGCAGAATGCACAGATGATATGCATTCCGCACATCCGCTTATAATAAAAATACAACACAAAGCGATATTTGTCAAGAATGATTTTAATTCTTAATAAATAAAATTATTTACATTTTATTAAACTTTTAATGGTGACAGAACGGGAAAAGTATGCTATAATACGCATAAGTATACTGGAGGATTATGTGCAATGGCAATCAAAAAGTTTATTTCCTGGAATGTTAACGGAATAAGAGCCTGCCTCGGCAAGGATTTCTATGAGAGCTTCGCCGCTCTCGATGCCGATATCTTCTGCCTGCAGGAGACCAAAATGCAGGAG
>JAZPXO010000030.1:0-2301 GCA_045543735.1 Acutalibacteraceae bacterium | reverse complement strand
TCCCCGGCTTCCCCATCGTTCTTCACGGCGCATCATCAGTTGTTCCCGAGTTTGTTGATCAGATCAACGAGTTCGGCGGCAAGATGGAAAACGCTATCGGTATCCCCGAGAGCGAGCTTCGCAAGGCTGCTGAGCACGCAGTTTGCAAGATCAACATCGACTCCGACCTTCGTCTTGCAATGACCGCTGCTATCAGAAAGTATATGGCTGAGAATCCCGGTCACTTTGACCCCAGACAGTATCTTGCTCCCGCCCGTACCGCTATCCAGGGTATGGTTGAGCACAAGATCGAGAATGTTCTCGGCTGCGCAGGCAAGGCATAAGTTAAAACAAATTTTTAAGGCACACCGTTTGGTGTGCCTTTTTTAATAAAAAGCAAAAACCGGTGAGCCGAAACTCACCGGTTGATTTTTTGTTTTCAAATTGTGCGGATTCTGATTGCGCCTTCAATCTTTGCTGTATCAAGAGGCTTATCGGTATCAATAACCGTGTAGCCCATGCCCTTCTTGCTTGCGCTGAAGAGATTCTTGATTGCCGCGCCCTGCGCAATTGCTTCTGCTGAAACCTTTGAACCGAATGCCTCGTCCTCTTTGTGAATGAAGCAGGTGCGGTTTTCAAAAGCCTCGGGAAGAGCTGCGTTGGGAAGGTTAACGGAGTTCTTGATAACACCCTTTTCAAGGTAATCTGCAAGCTCCTGAGCTGCCATTGCTGCACAATTTTCTTCACTCTCGGGAGTTGATGCGCCGAGATGAGGAATAGCTGTGATGCCGTCAACGCAAAGCTGTTCATCGTTGGGGAAGTCTGTAACATAAGCCGCAGCCTTTCCGCTTTCGAGAGCTGCGATAATTGCCTTTGAGTCAACAAGCTCGCCTCTTGCAAAATTGAGGATTCTGACGCCGTCTTTCATTGCTGCAAGTGTGTCAGCGTTAATCATGCCTCTTGTGCCGTCATTGAGGGGCAGATGGAGTGTGATATAATCGCTCTTCGCATAGATTTCGCTGATATCGGAAGCAACCTCAATGCCTTCCTTTTCGGAAACGAAGGGGTCATAACCGATAACGCTCATGCCAAGAGCCTTTGCGCCCTCTGCAACCATTGCACCGATTGCGCCCAGACCGATAACACCGAGGGTTTTGCCAAGGATTTCGGGACCTGCGAAAGCACCCTTGCCCTTTTCAACAAGCTTGCCGACAGCCTCACCCTCACCCTTGAGAGTCTTTGCCCAGTCAATAGCTGCGCCAACCTTTCTTGAAGAAAGGAAAAGTGCGCAGAGAACAAGCTCCTTAACTGCGTTTGCGTTTGCGCCGGGAGTGTTGAAAACAACAACGCCCTGCTCGCTGCAAGCGGGAATCGGGATATTGTTTACGCCTGCACCTGCTCTTGCGATTGCAACAGTGTTTGCATCAAGAGCCATTTCGTGCATTGATGCGGAACGGACAAGCACTGCATCGGGAGCCTCAATGCTGTCAGCGCAGACATACTTTGCGGCATCAAGCTTGTCTAGACCGATTTTAGAAATTTTATTTAATGTGAGAATATTATACATTACAATCTGTCCTTTCGGAGTATAACGGCGGGATGAGAGCACCCCGCCCTACAAAATAATCAGTTTTTCTTCTCGAATTCTTTCATGAACTCAACAAGCTTTTCAACGCCTTCGATGGGCATTGCATTATAGATGCTTGCTCTCATGCCGCCAACCGAGCGGTGTCCCTTGAGGTTAACGAAGCCTGCTTCGGTTGCTTCCTTAACAAACTTTGCGTTAAGCTCATCGCTCTCTGTAACGAAAGTAACATTCATCATTGAGCGGTCGCTCTTCTTGACGGGATTATGGAACATGTTGCTCGAATCAATGAAATCATAAAGGATTGAGCATTTCTTTTCGTTATGAAGCTTCATAGCCTCAAGACCGCCGAGATTCTTTATCCATTCAAGAACAAGCTTGCACATATAGATGGAGTAGCAGGGAGGTGTGTTATACATCGAATCGTTATCAGCAAGAACCTTATAGTCGAGCATTGTGGGAGTGTAATCCCTTGCATTGCCGAGAAGGTCTTCTCTGACGATAACAACTGTCAGACCTGCGGGGGCAACATTCTTCTGTGCGCCGCCGTAGATAACGAAGTCGGATCGTAGCCATGTCGTTCTGTGAGCCAAGGAGTTGGGAGCTCTAATTGTCTTCCTAAGACCGCTTGGCCTCCGACTTTGTAATCCCTTGCATTGCCGAGAAGGTCTTCTCTGACGATAACAACTGTCAGACCTGCGGGGGCAACATTCTTCTGTGCGCCGCCGTAGATAACG
>JAZPXO010000029.1:0-20393 GCA_045543735.1 Acutalibacteraceae bacterium | reverse complement strand
CTTGAGGACGGCAGCAGAGTTGAACCCGACGGAAAAATCGCGCTCTTCATCGGCGGCAGCCAGCCCGATGAATACAGCCTTTCTCTCACAGGCTCAAACTGCGAAAAAATTGAAATTAAGTAAAGAAACATAAAACTCCCCGATGCCGTCAGTCTGCATCGGGGAGTTTTTGCGGCACAACATATAGTCAGCCGCCAAAAATAAATATGTTTTTTTGTAGGTTTTTTCCCGTTGACTTTTCCCCTCTGATGATGTATTATACCATTGTTAACCGAACATTTGTTCGTATCTTTATTCAGAGGTGAAATCAATGTACCGCAAGGTATATGTAGATGTAATATTGAAACAGGATAAATCGGGCAGCACCCGTCCCCTGCGGATTATCTGGGAAAACGGCAGGGTTTATGAGGTTGAGCGCCTGCTGTATATCTGCCGCGCCGCTTCAATGAAGGTCGGCGGCTGCGGAATGCGCTATACCGTTCAGATATGCGGCAAGGAAACCTATGTTTTCGAGGAAAACGGCAGATGGTTTGTTGAGGCAAAGGATTTATAAAAAAGTGTTCAGCATAAGTATTCCTACAACCCCCGGCACACCTAAAAGCGCACCCGTTCCGAGCGTATACCAGTTAACGGCAATCTCAACGCCGCTTACCATTCCGATAATATTCACCGCAAAAATCGCGGCTATTCCCTGAAGGGCGGAAAGCATAACGCATTTCCCGCCCTTTTCGCATTTTATCATCCAGCCGGTAACGCAAACCGCGCATATCACCGCAGCCGCAATGAAATATGCGTTCATTCTAAATTACCTCCCTGCCGAAAACCGAAATCTCAGCGCACTGCAGACCCTCTTCCTTTGCCAGACGCAGAAGATATCGGTAGAGAGCCTTAAGCGAATGAATCTCATAGATTATCGAATCCAGCAAATCCTCATCGCATTCATTTTCAAATCTGTTATGCGCGGCAGTCAGCTTAGCCGAAGTTTCTCTTATCTGACACAGCAGCAGATTGTTTCTGCTCATCGGTTGCGGCTTTCTGATTTTCTCGTAATAGAATATTTTCGCTTTGTTTGAATTTTTCTCCATATTTTTTCATCCTCCCGTAAATATTCTATAGAAATTATTGGACAAATATGATAGAATAATACAAATATGCAAAAATCATCCTTTAATACATATTTCGGAGGTATAAATATGAAGCTTTATCCCATGATTCTCAAGCCCTTTGTTTCAGAAACAATCTGGGGCGGCAGAAAACTGATTGACGAATACCATGTTGAAACCGAAAAGGCTAACGCCGCAGAAGGCTGGATGCTCTCCTGCCATCCTTCAGGCTTCGGAAGCATCGTCAACGGCGAGCTTGCAGGTGTTTCTCTGCCCGCTGCCGTTGAGAAGCATCCCGAAATCTGCGGTAAAAACGCCGAAAACTTTTCAGATTTCCCGATTCTCATAAAATTCATTGACGCAAGAGACGACCTCTCGGTGCAGGTGCATCCCACCAAGGAATACTGCGAGCTTACAGGCAGAGGTCAGAGCAAAACAGAATGCTGGTATATCATTGACTGCGATGAGGATGCTCACCTGATTCTCGGTTTCAAGGATAAGATTTCTCCCGAGCAGTTCAAAGAGGCTATCGAAAACAACACCCTGACCGAATATGTTGACAAGGTCAAGGTAAAGAAAGGCGATTTCTTCTTCATTGAATCGGGAACGCTCCACGCAATCTGCAAGGGAATTCTTCTTGCAGAGGTGCAGGAAAGCTCCAACACAACCTACAGAATCTATGACTACAACCGCGTCGGAAACGACGGCAAGCCCCGCGAGCTTCATGTTGCTGACGGCGTTGCGGTTACAAAGCTTGAAAAATACTCACAGCCCGATTTTTCAAACCCTGAGCTTGATAAGGATGGCAAAAAACTTCTCGCCGACTGCCCCCTTTTCAAGACATGGAAGCTCGATATAAACGGCAGCTTTGCGGATTCCGCAGACGAAAGCTCCTTTGTTTCTCTTCTTGTGCTTGACGGCGAAGGCACTCTCGGATGCTGCGGCGAAACACTTGACCTCATAAAAGGAAGCAGCATCTTCATCCCTGCAAATGCAGGAGAATATAAGCTCAACGGAAAGCTTGAAATTATCGAAACACGCATCTGATTATTTTTGTTTTAAGGATTTGCTATGGCAGTTGTCAGTATACAGAATTTAAAAGTTGATTTCGGCGGCAAGGTGCTGTTTGAAAATGTTTCGTTTGATGTCAATCCCGGTGATTTTGTCGGTCTTATCGGCGCAAACGGAACAGGCAAAACAACCCTTTTCAAGGTTATAACGGGCGAAATCGAGCCCACCGAAGGCGGCGCATTCATTTCAAAATTCGTAAAAGTCGGCTATCTTGAACAGCATGCATGCCACGGCTCTGTGCGAACAGTTTACGACGAGGCTGTGAGCGTTTTTGAGCCTCTGATGCAGATGGAAAGAGAGATGGAGGAGGTTGCCGCGGCAATTGATTCTCACCTCAGCAACCGCAATGAACTGATTGAAAGGCAGAACAAACTGCACGAGGAGTTTCAGGCAAAGGAAGGGCTGACTTTCCGCAGCCGCACAAGAGCCGCGCTCATCGGTCTCGGCTTCAGCGAGGATGATTTTTCTCTCACCTGCGATAAGCTCAGCGGCGGTCAGCGCTCAAAGCTGAGCATGTGCAAGCTTCTTCTCAGCGGCTCCGATCTGCTGTTGCTTGACGAACCGACAAACCATCTTGATATCGCGGGCACAGAGTGGCTTGAAAGCTTCCTTTCGGGCTACAAGGGCACGGTCATCGTTATCTCCCATGACCGTTACTTCCTTGACAGAATAACAAACAAGACCGTTGAAATCGCAAACAGACGCGCTCACTGCACAAAAGGAAACTATTCAACCTATCTCAAGCTGAAAGAAGAACGCCTCGAAAGCGAACGACGCCAATATGAAAACCTGATGGCGGAAATAAAGCATATTGAAGGTATTATCGAGCAGCAGCGTTCTTTTGCGAGAGAAAGAAATTTCATAACCGCCGAAAGCAAACGCAAAATGCTCGAAAAAAAGAAGGCCGAGCTTGTTGAACCCGAGCCGTCGCTTTCTAAAATGAGAATGAAATTCACTCCCGAATGCGAAACGGGCAACGATGTTCTTGAGGTAAGCTCTCTCGCAAAATCGTTCGGTACGAAAACTCTTTTCAGAAATGCCGCCATGTCCGTTTATAAGAATGACCGCGTATTTATTCTCGGCTCAAACGGCTGCGGAAAAACAACTCTGCTGCGCATTCTTACCCGTCAGCAGTCTGCCGATGAGGGCAGTTATAATTTCGGCGCAAATGTCAGGGTCGGTTATTTCGACCAGAGCCTCGAAAGCCTCAGAGGCGGCAAAACCGTTATCGACGAAATCTGGGACGAGCACCGCTTGTTCACGGAAACAAAAGTCAGAAGCTATCTCGCCCTCTTTCTTTTCAGAGGCGATGATGTTTTCAAAAATGTTGATAACCTCAGCGGCGGCGAGAAAGCAAAGCTCTGCCTGCTCAAGCTCATGCTTTCAGGCGCAAATGTGCTTCTGCTCGACGAGCCTACAAACCATCTTGATATTCCGTCGAGAGAAGTTCTTGAAGCTGCTCTTGAAGATTTTGACGGAACGATTATCGCCGTTTCGCACGACAGATATTTTATCAATAAGCTTTCAACAAAAATTTACAGAATGAAAACCGACGGATTTGAAAAATTCGACGGAGACTATAACGATTACGCTCAGATAGCTCTTGAGCTTGCAAAAGAAAAACCGCAGAAAGCTGAGCCGAAGGTTAACCTTTATAAGCTCCGTAAAGAAAGAGCGGGCGAAATCAACCGCCTGAGCGGAAAAATAAAACGCGGCGAAGCTGAAATTGACCGCCTTGACGGCGAAATTGCAAGGCTGACAGCCGAGCTTTCAACCCCCGAGGTTTCAGCCGATTACGAAAAGGTTATTGAATATACCGAAAAAATAGAGTCTCTTACAGCTGAACAGCTCACTCTCATGGAAGAATGGGAAGCATGGAATGCAAGGCTGGCAGAGCTGAACAACATGGAGGAATAGCCGTGACTCACACCGAAATTTTCAAAAACGCAAAATGGATAGAGTGCAGCGGAAGCGATGCGCCGATTTTTACAAAAAAAATAAATGCTGAAAAAGGCGAAAAAGCTGAAATAACAATCTGCGGGCTCGGCTTCTTCAAGCTCTTCATCAACGGCAAAAAAGTCAGCGACGATTTGCTTGTGCCGAATGCAACCTGCTACGAATACAGAGATCTTCACAAGCTCACATTTCAGCTTGACGATGAAATGTCCTATCGTATATACTGCATGAAATACGATATTTCCGATTACCTCTCAGACGGAGAAAACACGCTCACCGTCATAGTCGGAAACGGATATTATAACCAGCGTACGCGCATGGCTGAGGGCGATGTCACCTTCGGCACACCCAAGCTTTGTTTCATTGTTGAAAAAGAAAGCGGCAATGTCATCAGCGACGAATCCACCCTTTCACATAAAGGCTTCATTACATATAACAACCTCTATTACGGCGAGAAGCATGACTATACTCTCCTTCCCGTCAGTACCGATGATTTTTCCGAAAGCACGGTTGTTGCCACACCCGAAAGCGAGTTCCATATCCAGTTTTCACCCGCCGATAAGGTTATAAGAACGGTTAATCCCGTTCTTCTCAAAGACGAGGGCGAAACAAAGCTTTACGATGCAGGTGAGAATTTAACGGGCTACGCCGTTTTCAGATGCGATGAAAAGGGCAAAAAAATCGTTGCTCACTATGCCGAGGAACTCTATGAAACAAGAAAGTGGTTCGGCATGCAGTTTGAGGACGGCTATCAGTGCGAGGAGTTCATCACTGACGGTTCAGACCGCGAATATATCCCCCACTTCACATGGCACGGCTTCCGCTATTTCAGAGTCAATGCTGATGTTGAGGTTGTCAGAATAGATGTTGTTCATTCCAACTGCCCCGTAACATCATCCTTTGAAAGCGATAACGAAAACCTTAACTGGCTTTATAATGCATATATCAGAACACAGCTCGGAAACATGCACAGCGGCGTTCCCTCCGACTGCCCCCACAGAGAGCGTCTGGGTTATACGGGCGACGGTCAGCTCTGCGCTGAAACGGCCATGCTCATGCTTGACAGCCGCGAATTCTACCGCAAATGGCTCTATGATATCGCCGACTGCCAGTGCAGGAAGAGCGGTCATATTCAGCATACGGCTCCCCTCATGGGCGGCGGCGGCGGACCCTCGGGATGGGGCGGCGCAATCGTCGAAGTGCCTCTTCAGTTCTATAAATATTATGGCGACAAAGCGCTGCTTGAAGAATTTTTCCCAAAAATGCTCCATTTTCTTGATTATCTCGAAAGCAGAAGCGAATTCGGCTTTGTCTGCCGAGAGGAAGAAGGAGGCTGGTGTCTCGGCGACTGGTGCACTCCCGATATGATTAAGATTCCCGAGTCATATGTCAACACCTGTCTCTATGTCAGATTCATGCAGCAGCTTATTGAAGCGGGCAAAATTCTCGGCAGAGAAAATGAAACCGCCCACCTGCCCGAAAGAATCGAACGCGTCAAGCGCGCAATCATTGCCGCTTACTACAGCCCTGCGCAGGATACCTTCTGCGGCGATATTCAGGGAGCATCAAGCTATGCGCTTGAAATCGGTCTTGGCGATAAGAGAGTTGAGAAAAAGGTCTGCGATAAGTATGCAGAGCTCGGAATGTACGATACAGGCATCATCGCAACGGAAATTCTCACGCGCTGGCTTTTCGAAAACGGTCACGGTCAGCTTGCTTTTGACCTTATGGCAAGCGACAAGGATGTTTCCTTTGCATATATGGCTCGCAACGGCGCAACCACGCTCTGGGAAAACTGGAACGGCAGAGATTCGAGAAATCATCCGATGTTCGGCGCTGTTACAAAGAACATCTTCAAGCATCTTCTCGGTATCCGTCAGCCCGAAACCGGCGTTGCTTTTGAAAAAGCAATCATCAATCCCGTTTTTGTTGACGGCATGAACAGAGCAAAAGGCCACATCACAACCGAAAACGGCATTATTTCAGTTGAATACACAAAGGCTTGCGGCAAGGCACATATCAAGGTCTTTGCCGACGAAAAAATCGACGCTTCCTTCGTTTACGGTGAAATGAACATTCCGTTCAGAGGCGAAGCCGAATTTACGGTTGAAATATAATTATGGTTGATATCAAAGAGTTTGATAATAAATATTTTGCGGATGTTCGTCAGGTCTGTGTCAACACGGGACCGAAATCAGCAAGAACCTACGATTCGGAAAGAGAAAAGCTGCTTACGGTCTACTGCGACTATTATTGCAATGAAGAACCCGACAACGCTTTCGTTCTCGTTGATGAAAATGACACCGTTCAGGGATATATTCTCTGCGCCGAAAACGCAAAAAAATACCGCAAGAACTTCACCCCGTATATGAAAAAGCTCCGCAGATACGGAGTTAAATGCTGCATTGAGCCATGGGGCGAACAGCTCATTTACAGCTTTTTCGGCAGAAAATATCCCGCACATCTTCATATTGATATCAACAAGTCGTTCACGGGCAACGGAAACGGAACCCGAATGATGCAAGCCCTGCTCGGGCATCTGAAAAATAAAAATGTCAGCGGAGTTATGCTGATTGTCGGCTCGGGAAACAAAGAAGCAATCAGATTCTATAAAAGAAACGGCTTTAAGGTTCTCTGCTCCATAGGCGGAGGAACAGCTATGGCAAAGGAGCTTTAAAAATGCGTTACGGAGTTATCGGTACGGGTTGGATTGCAAAATCATTCATTGACGGAGCAAGAGAGGCATGCGGTTCGGATTTTACCGCCGTCTATTCCCGTACAACCGAAAGCGGCAGAAAATTTGCCGAAGAAAACAAGATAGAAAAGGTTTATACCGATATCAATGAGTTCGCAAGCGGCGATTTTGATGCCGTCTATATTGCAAGCCCTAACCGCCTGCATTATGAGCAGTCAAAGCTGATGCTTGAAAGCGGCAAACATGTTATCTGCGAAAAGCCGATTACGGTTGAACCCGAAGAGCTTGAAGAACTGCAAGCCCTTGCCGACAAAAAGGGGCTAATATATGTTGAAGCCATCATGTATATGTTCAACCCTGCAAGAGAGCTGCTTAAAGATGCTCTCGGAAAAATCGGCAGAATAACAAGCGTGCATTTTGATTTTTCTCAGCTATCGTCAAAATATCCCGCATATCAGCGCGGTGAACTGCCCAACATTTTCAACCCCGCGCTTGCAACGGGTTGCCTTATGGATTTAGGCATATACTGCGTTTATCCTGCGCTTGATTTGTTCGGTATGCCCGAAAAAATAACCGCCTGCGCTCACTTTATGGAAAGCGGCGCAGACGGAAGCGGAACGGCAGGGTTGCTCTATCCTGACAAGCTGATCACCTTTACATATTCAAAGCTTGGACAGGACAGATCAGGCTCGCAGATATTCGGCGATGAGGGAACAATAAAAATCGAGTCCATATCAAAGCTCATCAATATGACATTAGTCGCCAATAACGGTGATACGCAAGAGGTTATCGGAGATGTGCCCAAGGAAAAAATCATGGGATATGAGGCTCTCGGATTTGAGCGCTTTATTGCCGATCCAAACGATGAATATTACCGGACGACAAGGCAAAGAGCTTTACAGGTGTCGCAGATCATGAAGCAGATCCGCGATATATGCGGAATAAAATTCGGATAAAAAAACAGCCCGACGAAATTATTCGTCGGGCATTTTTGTTTTGTGTCTGATTTATTTGATAAGTGATTCGCCGCTCATCTGTGCAGGCTGTTCAAGACCCATAATTTTAAGCATTGTGGGAGCGATATCGCAGAGCTTGCCGCCCTCTTTAAGCTCGCAGGGATAACCCATAACGATGAAGGGTACGGGATTTGTTGTGTGAGCGGTAAAGGGTGATCCGTCGGGTTCAAACATCTTGTCTGCATTACCGTGGTCAGCTGTGATAAGCATTACACCGCCCTTTGCAGCAACCGCATCCGCAACCTTGCCAACGCATGTGTCAACAGCTTCAACAGCCTTGACAGCTGCTTCGAAAACGCCTGTATGACCAACCATGTCGCAGTTTGCGAAGTTGAGGATAATAGCATCATATTTATCTGTGCCGATTGCTTCAAGAAGCTTATCGGTAACCTCATATGCGCTCATTTCGGGCTGAAGGTCATAGGTTGCAACCGAAGGAGATTTAACAAGAATTCTGTCCTCACCCTCATACTGCTTTTCAACGCCGCCGTTGAAGAAAAAGGTTACATGAGCATACTTTTCGGTTTCGGCAATGCGGAGCTGTGTCATGCCTTTTTCGGAAAGATATTCGCCGAATGTCTTATCGAGGCTTTCGGGCTTGAATGCAACATTGACATTGGGCATTGTTGCATCATACTGTGTCATGCATACATAATAAAGATTCTTTATCTGTTCGCGCTCAAAGCCGCTGAATTCGCCGTCAACAAAAGCTCTTGTGATTTCTCTTGCTCTGTCGGGACGGAAATTGAAGAAAATTACGGAATCGTTATCGGAAACAGGCTCAGCCTTGTTTGAAACGGCAGGAACGATGAATTCATCGGTAACTTCCTTTGCGTATGACTCAGCCATCATTTCGCAGCCGCAGTCAAACTTAACGCCTTCGCACTTTGTCATTGCATCATATGCCTTGACAACTCTTTCCCAACGGTTGTCTCTGTCCATCGCATAGTATCTGCCGATGATTGTTGCGATTTCGCCAACGCCGATTTCTGCGCACTTCTTATAAAGGTCAGCTACGAAATCCTTGCCCGATGTGGGAGGAACATCTCTGCCGTCCATGAAGCAATGAACAAAAACCTTTTCAAGACCTGCACGCTTTGCAAGCTCGAGAATTCCGTAAAGATGAGTGTTATGGCTGTGAACACCTCCGTCTGAAAGAAGACCCATCAGGTGGAGTGCCGAGCCGTTCTTTTTGCAGTTTTCAACTGCACCGAGAAGGGCTTCGTTCTCAAAGAAATCGCCGTCAGAAATTGACTTTGTGATTCTTGTAAGCTCCTGATAAACAACTCTGCCTGCGCCGATGTTGGTGTGACCGACTTCGCTGTTACCCATCTGACCGTCGGGCAGACCTACATCCATACCTGAAGCGCCGATATATGTCATCGGATTTTCTTTCATGATTTTATCAAGGTTGGGAGTTCTTGCAGCTTCGATTGCGTTGCCGTAATCGCTGTTATTTTTTCCGAAGCCGTCCATAATGCAAAGAAGAACGGGTTTTTTGCTCATAATTAACAATCCTTTCAATTAATCATTTTCGTAGGGAACACTCCGAAGCGTTCCGATTTTTCAGCGGAATGCTCGGGACCATTCCCTACATTTTTTTGACGGGAACGGTTTTCCGCTCCCGTCAAATCAAATCACAAAATTATTTAGAAGCTGCTTCAACAATCTTTGCAAACTTCTCTGCAACAAGTGATGCGCCGCCGATAAGACCGCCGTCAACATCATACTGAGCAAGAAGAGCATCTGCGTTTGCATCGTTCATTGAACCGCCGTACTGGATAACGAAACGGTCAGCAGCATCCTTGCCGTAAAGCTCTGCGATGAGTGCGCGGATGATTGCGCAAACTTCGTTTGCCTGCTCAGGAGTAGCTGTGAGACCTGTGCCGATAGCCCAAACGGGTTCGTAAGCAATGATAATATTTGCAAGCTCATCCTTTGAAACGCCTGAAAGAGCAACCTTTGTCTGCTTTCTGACAACTTCAGCTGTGATGCCGATGTTTCTCTCGTCAAGAACTTCGCCTACGCAAAGGATAACCTTGAGACCTGCGTTGAGAGCAGCTCTTGTGCGATCGCGTACGGTTTCGTCTGTTTCACCGAAATACTGTCTTCTTTCGGAGTGACCGATGATAACATAGGGAACGCCTGCAGCCTTGAGCATTTCAGCGGAGATTTCGCCTGTGAAAGCGCCGCTTACAGCCCAGTGGCAGTTTTCAGCGCCGATTTTGATGTTTGAGCCTTCAGCAGCTTCCATAGCAGCGTAAAGGTCAATATAAGGAGCGCAGATAACAACATCGCAGTCAGCATTTGCAACGAGGGGCTTCATCTCTTCGATGATAGCCTTTGTTTCTGCGGGAGTTTTGTTCATTTTCCAGTTGCCTGCGATAACAGGTCTGCGGAGTGATTTATCCATGATGTTTTATATCCTTTCACAAAATTGCATAGCGGGCGGATGATATACGCCACCGTGCAAATTAGTTTTGAACTGTCTTTTCGATTATATTTAATGATATTGGATTTTTGCGATGAAATTTGGCTTTCGCACCGAACACCGCGTATATCTATACGCAAGTGAGGGAGAAAATAAAATTTCGCGCAAACCATACTGATTTTATTAATGATATTGGAATTTTGGATGAAATTTGGCTTTCGCACCGAACGCCGCGTATATCTATACGCAAGTGAGGGAGAAAATAAAATTTCGCCAAAATTACTTATCATTAACAGCTTCGATGCCGGGAAGAGCCTTACCCTCAAGGAATTCGAGAGATGCGCCGCCGCCTGTTGAGATGTGAGTCATCTTATCGCCGAAGCCGAGAGTGTTAACAGCTGCCGCGGAGTCGCCGCCGCCGATGATTGTAACTGCATCTGTTTCAGCAAGTGCCTTTGCAACTGCGATTGTGCCCTTGGCAAGAGTGGGGTTCTCGAAAACGCCCATGGGGCCGTTCCATACAACTGTTTTTGCGTTCTTGACTGCGTCTGCATAGAGCTCTGCTGTCTTGGGACCGATGTCAAGACCTTCGGCATCAACGGGAATAGCATCAGCTGCATAAACTGCTGTGTCGATGGGAGCATCAATGGGGTTGGGGAAGCCTGCTGCTGTTACAACATCAACGGGAAGAAGAATCTTAACGCCCTTTTCTTCTGCCTTTGCAAGCATGTTCTTGCAGTAGTCAATCTTGCTCTCGTCAAGGAGAGAGTTGCCTACGCCGTAGCCCTGAGCTGCAAGGAAGGTATATGCCATACCGCCGCCGATGATAAGAGTGTCAGCCTTGTTGAGAAGGTTTTCGATAACATTGAGCTTGTCAGCAACCTTTGCGCCGCCAAGGATTGTTACGAAGGGTCTTTCGGGAGCTTCAACAGCATTGCCGAGATACTGAAGCTCTTTACCCATAAGATAACCTACTGCTGCTTCTTCAACGAAAGCTGTTACGCCTACTGTTGAGCAGTGAGCTCTGTGAGCTGCACCGAAAGCATCGTTAACATAAAGCTCGCAAAGGCTTGCAAGATCCTTTGAGAATGCTTCGCCGTTCTTTGTTTCTTCTGCACGGAAGCGTGTGTTTTCAAGAAGAACAACATCGCCGTCGTTCATAGCGGCAACTGCTGCCTTTGCATTTTCGCCGACTACTGTATCATCAGCTGCAAAAACAACTTCCTTGCCGAGCTTTTCGCTGAGTCTCTTTGCAACGGGTGCAAGGGAGAACTTGGCTTCGGGGCCGTTCTTGGGCTTGCCGAGGTGGGAGCAGAGGATAACCTTTGCGCCGTCATTTATAAGCTTCTGAATTGTGGGAAGAGCAGCGTTGATTCTGTTTTCATCTGTGATAACGCCTTCCTTAAGGGGAACGTTAAAATCGCAGCGAACAAGAACCTTCTTGCCCTTTGCATTAATGTCGTCAACTGTCTTTTTGTTAAGTAAGCTCATTTCAAATCGTCCTTTCAGATTTATAGTATTTGTTGCATACTTTACCAATTAACTATTTTATAATATTATGTCAAATTTTTCAAGCATTATTTATCGTTATTTCGCCGAATATAAAAGCGTTTTTGCTTTATTAATTGTAGACTAACAACCGAATTACCGTTTTATTACAAAACAATTGACTCACTTTTCCAGTTTTGATATAATATAATGAATATCAGGCAAGGAGAAAATAACAATGAACTTATTTCAGATTGCTTTAACAAAAATCATTTCGGCAATACTGGCGCTTGTTTTTATTCCGTTTTCGGCGCTGACGCACGGAATTGACCTCATCTCTGCAGGTGAACGAACCGATACGGCAAAAACAAACATTGTCGGCATAGGGGCAATCTTCCGTTCTCAGGGAATGACAACCGACGGCGAAACCTTTTATTTTTCGTCAAAAACAACGCTTATCCGCACAAGGCTTGATTCAAGAACGGTTATTGATGCCGACTATTCCGCAATACCCGATGAGCTGAAAGAAAACTACGGCATCGCACATATCGGCGGCCTCAGCTATTATGACGGTTATATCTATGCAGGGCTTGAGGACAGCAAGGTATGGGACTATCCGATAATCGGCGTTTACGATGCCGAAACCCTTGATTTTGTTGATTATTTCATCATGGACAGCGAGGTTATAACAAGAGGTCTGCCATGGGTTTGCGTTGACAGTGAAACGGGCTATCTCTATTGCACAGACCATTCGAAGAAGCCGACAAAGCTGCTTGTTTATGACACCGCAAATGAAATGGCATTTGTAAAGGAAGTTCCGCTTTCTTTCAGTGTTCCGTCAATTCAGGGCGCAGAATTCCATAACGGAATTCTCTATGCCGCAACCAATGACGAAACAAAGGCAATTTATAAAATCAACCCCGAAAACGGCGAGGTTGAAAAGCATCTTGACAGAAATCTTCTCGGCGGCGAGGGTGAGGGAATGACATTCATCGAAAAAGACGGCAAAACCGTTCTTGTTGCCATGGATATGGGAACACTCTTCATCAACGCATTTGTCAGAGAATATCCCGCAGATTGATTAATAGGAGTAAATAAAAATGAAAAACAGTAAGCTTGTCGGAGCAATTGCCGCCTTTGCCGTTATATTCACAGCGGTTGCGTGCATCTTCGTTTTCAAACATTTCAGCAGCAAACAGAATCCCGTTCCCGAAAATCAGTCAGCATCGGCTTTTCAGGAAGAAACCGCCGATGTGTTCAATCCCGTAACGGAATTACCCTCTTCTTCGGAAACACTCCCTTCCGTAAGCGAAACAGCTCCTTCGGTTATATCCCCCGAATTATCAACAGTTCCCTCATCGGAACAGGTTTCCGTCAGCGAAGCGGTAACAAAGGTTATCCAGACAACAAACAAGGCATTCAAAGAAGTTTTCACCATGCCCTCCGCACCGAAATATATTCCGCCCGATACGGATATAGACTTTGAAACAGCAAAGCTTCTTTCCTATAAATACAACCCTGACGGCGGATATTTCTATACCGACGATAAGGATTGCTGGCAGCAGAATTTCGGCTTCAACGAGGGATATGACAGCATGGCCCCTCTCGGCATGATGAACTATGACACCGTCAGGGTAAAGTTTGAATACGAAAATAAGGAATGGCTCATCCAGATGTGGAAAGGTCAGTACGGCTATGCGTTTGTCGGCGGCGAAGTCGGCGTTTACACAAGAAAGGTCGGCGCAAGCGGCACGCACTATAACTGCGCCAAGCAGGAGGACTGGCTCAGCATGGAAATGGCTTTCGTCTGGGACAGAAGCCATGACGGAAAATATCAGACGGTATTCACAAGAGATTACACAAAATATTGGTGGTGCACGGGATTTGTTCCCGGTCTTGAAACGGGCGCTCCCAGAGACCAGTTCAGGCTTATCACGCACATAACATTCAAATCGGCTGAAATGGCGGAGCTTTTCTGCAAGGAGTTTGAAAATCAGGGCTTCAGAAGAGTTGCAAGGCTCAACAACAGTGAGATTGACACCTTTGTTCAGGTCGGCGCCGATGTTGCTTTCGTATGGCAGGATATAGTGAATAATTAAAAAAGAGGAGTACCGCTGTCGGTGCTCCTCCTTTTATCATTTAAGCTCTGTAACCTTTTCAAGCTGACGGGTAACAGTTCCGTTTTCGAAATATCTTTCATCAATAATCGAAATGCCCATTTCTTCAGCTCTTTCCCATATCGGGAAATCCCTGCTGACATATTTCGTTGTTGCAAGAACCGCTGCGGCAAGCTCTCCTCCGAACTTTTTTCTGAGGGCATAAAGCTCATTGAGGTCCTCATTTGTCGGCATTCTCGTTTTGCACGAAACAAAAATCGGAAGAACTCCCCTCGTCATAACAACATCAACCTCGTTTCTCGGGGTTGCCTGCTCAACAATTTCGCTGAGCGATTCCGTTTTTGAGGGAATATCCCAGACAAACTTGACGCTCGACTGAACATCATAGAATTTGCCGCTCTGTTTGCCTGCAAGATAGACCGCAAGCTCCAGCCACACGCCCTCGTTGACAAGCAGCGTTGCCATTTCTGCGCTGATGAAGCTGAATCTGACTCTGCTTTTATCGGGCGAAAACCTGAGAAATTCAATAATGCCCGCTCTTGCAAGCTCGCGCATAACCGTTTCGTTGCAGCTGAAGGTTCTTCCTGCCGCATCCTCAAAAGAAAACGGCGCATCAACATTAAGGTCATCCGTAACCTTTTCGTTATCGCCCTTTGCAACCTTCTGAAAGTATTTTATAAACCTGTTCCAGACCTCGCGATTTTCAAAATACACTCTGACAACATCTCGGATTATCTCCCATTCCTTGTCGGAAAATCCCATGTTTCTCGAATCCGAATAAACCGCTCCGCCTGCTATGGCAATAAATGCTTCGCAGGGAATATTAACATCCACCGTCTGCATCCTGTCGCTGCCGAGAAAACGGAAGGCGTTAACCGTTCTGTCATAATATATTACCTGCGCCTTATCGGGAATAAGTCCGCCCGCCGCAACAAGAGCAAGGTCTCTGCCGCCCGTAACATCAACGGTGCATTCGTTGCCCACAGCCTTTTCTTCGGCGATGATTTTGGTCAGCTTGCTCCGCATTTCATCGTAATTATCCGAATCCGCACTGACAAAAGTGAATTCGCAGTCAAGCCCCATAAGCTCGGAATATTTTTTTGTTGCCGATTTTTCATCTGTATCGAGCGAGCTTTCATCACCTAAAAATATTACCTTCTGCGGTCTGAACACCGTTGCGGCAAGATAATTATAAATCGGTTCCTGATCAAAAAGTTCAATCAAAGTTTTCATTTTTCAGCCTCGGTTCAATATTCGGTATATTATTTAGAATTCTATCATATTTATTCATATTTTTCAACCTCTGCGCTATTGCGGCAAAGCAAAAAAAGTGATATATTAATCCCGAGGTGTTAAATATGGTTAATTTTGATTTTATAGAAAGCAAAAAACTGCAAAAGCAAATCGAATTCACAATTGAAATAGACAAGATGAAACAGATTCTGCGCCGCAATCTTATCGCCGACGGCTCAAAGCGCGAAGACGATGCCGCCCATTCATGGCATCTCGCCGTTATGGCGATGATTCTGGAGGAATACAGCGCAGAAAAAATTGATATCAGCCGCGTCATAAAAATCGCTCTTGTGCATGATCTTGTTGAGGTCTATGCAGGCGACACCTTCGCTTATGATTCAAAAGGATACGAAGATAAGGAACAGCGCGAAAGAGATGCCGCTTCAAAGCTTTTCGGAATGCTCGGAGATGAGCAGGGCGCGCAGATACGCTCGCTCTGGGATGAATTCGAAGCGGGAGAAACAGCAGAAGCGCGCTACGCCAATGCAATTGACCGCATCCAGCCTCTTCTTCTCAATTACCTGACAGACGGTCATACATGGAAGATGGGCGGAGTTACTTCTGCGCAGGTTTATAAGCGCATGGATATAATCCGCACCGCAACCCCAGAGCTGTGGACAATAGTTGAAAACGTTATCAGAAACTCGGTTGAAAAAGGAATTTTAAAACCGTAAAAAATAAAGCTGAGCCGTTACAGCCTGCAACGGTTCAGCTTTTTTGTTTTTATTCTTTTGTAATCTTATAACCAAGCTTTACGATGAGCTTGAGAGTTTCCATGGTTGTGACTCTGTCATACTCTTTCTCATCCTCGGGAAGCTCGTCATAAGGCACAAGGCAGGGGGTTATTTTCTTTTCGCTGTCCTTGACCTCGCCGTATGTCCAACCCTCTTTTATTCTGCCGATTGCCCATAAATCGTGGCAGTTTTCAGCAATTGTTTCTGTAAGCTCAACAAGAGAAGCATCAAGAATAACATCGCTTGTATCAACGGGCTGAGGAATGTATTTTCCGTTCAAAGCTAAAACTCCTTTATATCTGATATAAATTCATTATATTATATTCCGACGCAAAAATCAATATTCTTTACGGATATTGCATTTCTGTAAATATTAGGTTATAATATGTTTAATTATACGATTGTGAGGATAAAAAGTGAAAACACAGATTGTTGATATAAATTCCGCCGCAGAGCTTAATGCATTTGTTGAGGCTCACGAAAACGGTCACTTTCTCCAGACCTCTCTCTGGGGAAAGGTCAAGAATGACTGGAAATGGTTCGGCATTATATGCAGAAACGGTTCGGGAGAAATAACCGGAACGCTTGCCGTTCTTCTGCGCAAAATTTCAAAACTGCCTTACCACATGATGTATGCACCGCGCGGTCCCGTATGCGGTTTCAACGATAAAGAAACATTTTCCGCCCTTATTGCCGCGGCAAAGGAAGAGGGCAAAAAATATAACGCATATCAGCTGAAAATTGATAAAGATGTTCCCTATGAAAATGAAGAATACAGAGCAATTGCCGCTTCGGAAGGCTTTGTTTTCAAAGGAAGAACAATCAATTTTGAGGATTATCAGTGCCGCTGTGTCATCAGAATCAATCTCAACGGCAGAACCGAGGACGAGGTTTTTGCGGCTTTCCATTCCGACCACAGACGCAAAATCCGCAACGCAATCAAAAACAATGTTGAAATCAGAATTCACGGAAGCGAAATGGCTGAAACCTTCTACGAAATTATGAAAGAAACCTGCGAAAGAGACGGCTTTGAGCTTCGTCCTGCAAAATATTTTGCAAGAATTCTCGATTGCTTCGGTGACAAAGCAAGACTCTATATGGCTTACTACGAGGGCAAGCCGATAGCAGGTGCAATTTCCGTTCTCTGGGGTGATAAGGTCTGGTATTTTTACGGCGCATCCTCGAACGAGAACAGAAAGGTTATGCCGAACTATCTGCTTCAGTGGGAAATGATAAAATGGTCAATTGAAGAGGGCTGCCGCATCTACGATTTCAGGGGAGTTGCAGGTGTTATTGACGAAAACAATCCGCTTTTCGGCCTCTACCGCTTCAAGCACCGATTCGACGGCACATATGTTGAGTTCATGGGTGAAATGGACATGATTCTCAAGCCTGCCGCCGCAAAAATCGTTTCCGCATCCCAGCAAATCATGAAGAAATTAAGATAAAAGGAGAAATAACAATGATAAGAGTTACCGTTTGGAACGAAGGCGTTCATGAAAAAACAAGCAACGAGGTTGCCGGCGTTTATCCCGCAGGCATTCACGGCTGCATAAAGAATTTCCTTTCTTCACAGGAGGACATTGAAGTACGCACAGCTACTCTTGCCCAGCGCCGCTGCGGTCTCTCCGATGAAGTTCTCGAAAGCACAGACGTTCTCATCTGGTGGGGACACATGGCTCACGATAAAGTGCCCGACAAGCTTGTTGAAAAAATACATAAGCGCGTTCTTGGCGGCATGGGACTTGTTGTTCTCCATTCGGGACACCATTCCAAGATTTTCAGAGCGCTTATGGGCACAACCTGCAACCTCAGATGGCGCGACGGCGACAGAGAAAGAATCTGGAACATCAATCCCAACCACCCCATTGCAAAGGATATCCCCGACCATTTCAGCCTCAATGTTGAAGAAATGTACGGCGAGCAGTTCGATATTCCCGCTCCCGATGAAATCGTATTTCTCGGCTGGTTCTCGGGCGGCGAGGTTTTCCGCTCGGGCTGCTGCTGGACAAGAGGACTCGGCAGAATTTTTTATTTCCAGCCCGGTCATGAAAGCAATCCCACCTTCCATAACGAATATGTTCAGCGCATCATAATCAATGCTGTCCGCTGGGCAAATCCCGTCAATCCCGTCAGGGAACCTATCCCCTGCCCGCACAAGAAGGTTCCCCCCGAAGAAAAATACAGAGAGGCGCTTGCTAAATAATGGAAACTTTCAAGATAAAAAAGCTGCGTGATAACGCAAAAATCCCTTTCCGCGCAACAGCAGGAAGCGCAGGCATGGACCTTTACGCCTGCATTGATGAGCCCATAACCCTCGGCGGCGGCGAAAAAGCCGTTATTCCCACAGGCATCGCAATCGAGCTTCCGAGCGCAGAGCTTGCCGCGTTCGTTTTTGCAAGAAGCGGTCTTGCCATAAAGCACGGCATAGGTCTCCTCAATTCCGTAGGCGTTATCGACAGCGATTACAGAGGCGAAATCTGCGTCGGTGTTATCAACCAGCTTAAAGAAGAATATACCATTCAGCCCGATGAGCGCATTGCGCAGCTTGTTATTATGCCTGTTTCGCTCATCACCCCCGTTGAAGCTGACTCTCTCGACGAAACCGAAAGAGGCGCGGGCGGCTTCGGCTCAACAGGAAAAGCATAAAGGACGGGTAAATCATGAAAAAAATAATCAGTATTTTCTGCATTTTTGCAATCGTATTCTCTGCATGCTCCGTTTTCGCTTATGCCGCAGATTCAAATCAGCCTTACGATAACAGCCGGTATTATGAAATCGGCGATTACAGCATTCATTACAGAGTATTCCCTGCCCGGGGCGAAAGAAAAGGCAGAATAATGATGCTCCACGGCTTCCTCTGCTCCACATATGCGTGGCGCAATATGGTTCCGATTCTCAATGAAGCAGGCTACGAATGTGTGCTTGCTGACCTTCCTAATTTCGGATTCAGCACCCGCGAAAACAGCGATATGGAAATAATTGACCGCGAGGATATCATAATCAGCCTCATGGAAAGCATTGCTCCGACAGATGAATGGATAATCGCAGGCCATTCAATGGGCGGCGGCGTTTCCGTCAACATAGCAATCGAAGAGGATGTTCAGGCGCTTCTTCTCTATTGCCCTGCTCCGCAGAGCGAATTCCCCGACAGCATGAAGGGGCTTATGACCTCAAAGCTGATGAAAACGCTTATGAATGTTTTCTTCAATTACGGAACACGAATTCCGATTCTTGTTAAAATGATTATCTATGCGGCAACCATGGATTGGCAGTTTGCCATGGATTACGATGTAACCGGCGTTACCGATGCAACTCAGCATGACGGCTTCGGCGCAGGTATGTGCGAAATGATGTTCAATGTCAAGGCAACCGCTCTTGACAGAGCCGATGAGGTTGACTGCCCCGTTTTCATCTGCCAGGCAAGCAAGGATATCATCATCAATCAGACAATGAAGGATCAGATGAACGGCGCTTTCCCCGAAGCAACAGCTTATCTCGTTGACGGCGGCGGACATCAGTGCATTGAAAACAGAGCAGATGAAATCTGCAAAGCAACACTTGAATTCCTTGAAGAAAACCTTTGATATCAAACAAAATTTATGGGTGTAAACCTCGGTTTACACCCGATTTTTTATGTAAAGAATGATTTACACAGTAATTAATTTTAAAAAATTTATAAAATGTAAACTCTGAATGATTGAATTTGAAGCTCGGTTGGGCTATAATGCCATTAGAGCGACAAGGAAGAATTTCTTTTTTGCCGTTCTCAAGACAGGAGGTCAGTTAATGGCAATTTCAGATAAAATATTGAACCTGAGAAAAGAAAACGGTTTATCTCAGGAAGCATTCGCGGAAAAGCTCGGTGTTTCCCGCCAATCGGTTTCAAAATGGGAATCCGGCGCCGCAATGCCTGATATAGATAAAATTGTATCCATAAGCGAGCTTTTCGGAGTATCAACGGATTTTCTTCTGAAAGAAGAGCCGACAGATACGGTTGTTTCAGCAGAAGCTGTTGCTCATGCTTCGGATATGGACGACACGGCAAAAATCACCCTGCCGCCCGACATTCCCGAATATATTCCCGATGAATCCGATGATAATTATATGGCTTCATCCGTGACTCCCGCGGCATCTTCCCAACCTGCGGCTGTACCGAAAAAAGATGAAAAGAAAAAATTCACTGCAAAATCGGCAATCGCATGGGTGCTTGTTATCTGCATCATGATTGCAACTCTCTGCATTCCTCTTTTCTGGGACGGAATTAAAAATACATGGTGGTCTCTCAACGGCGGAAAAATACAGTATCCCTATGTTCTTGTTCACGGTCTCGGCGGCTGGGGCGAGGGTACGGGAATCAACGATGTTGTTCCTTATTGGGGCTCAACCTCGGGCAGCCTTGCCGCCCAGCTCAGAGCAGAGGGCTATGAGGTATACACCCCGAGCATAGGTCCCGTTTCAAGCGCATGGGACAGAGCCTGCGAGCTTT
>JAZPXO010000028.1:0-9491 GCA_045543735.1 Acutalibacteraceae bacterium | reverse complement strand
CCTCTTATCGGTGCTTTCTGCATCGGTAGAGGTCGTTTTGTAGGTTCGGCTCTTTCCTCTGCCGATAGAGTGGAATTTAAACTGTAAAAGGGACCATTTCACTTCCAATGTAGGTACTGAAGAGTTGTCTCATCTGGAGATGATCGGTGCAATTGTTTATCAGCTGACAAGGAATCTCACTGAAGAAGATATAAAGAAACACGGATTTGACGCATATTTTGTTGACCATACAGCAGGTGTCTACCCTTCTTCAGCCGCAGGTGTACCGTTCACCGCAGCTTATATCCAGAGCAAGGGCGATATCATTACCGACCTTTCGGAAGACCTTGCCGCAGAGCAAAAGGCACGAACCACATACGATAACATTCTGCGCCTTGTTGATGACCCCGATGTAAGAGAACCCATCAAATTCCTGCGCGCAAGAGAAATTGTTCACTTCCAGCGTTTCGGCGAGGGCTTGCGCCTTGCAACAGATAAGCTCAACGAAAAGAATTTTTACGCATTTAATCCGTCATTCGACAAACATTGTAATAAATAACTTTTATGCCCACAGAAAGCCTGTGGGCTTTTCTTATATCGTCTTGTTTTATATGCATAACAGCTCAAACATTCAGGTTGTATTTTGTGATGTTTATGATATAATTGGTTTATTAAGCAAACAGACGGTGATGGATATGTCATACAGCAAAAAACCAAAAATGATACTATTTGACGTAGGCGGAACGCTTTTTGCCGACGGCAAATGCAATCCTGCCGATGGCTTTGAAAAGCTCCGCCATTACGCTGTTAACCCCGATGCAACAAACGGAGAAGCACTTGCCGGATACTGGAATGAATTCCTTTCCGAAGTTTCGGGTATTATATCAGAATCAGGAATAACGCTTGACACTCCCCTATCATGCGTTATCAAGTATGCGACTATGAACACGGGGCTTGTTTTTGATATTCCTATGGCAGAGCAGGAAGAGATTTTTGACAGATATAATTCTTCGAGAAGCGTTATTGACGGCGTGCCTGAGCTTCTTGAAAAGATTGATTTTCTCGGAATACGTACCGCAGTAATCAGCAACAATATGATGAGCGGAGAAAGTCTTTCGCTTGCAATAAACAGATGGATTCCGTCGGCAAAATTTGAATTCTGCCTCACAAGCGCCGACATTCTTTTCACAAAACCGTCAAGGAATATTTTTTTCACGGCATTAAAATATGCAGGACTCAGACCTGAAGATTGCTGGTATTGCGGCGACGGAATAAAACCTGATGTTTACGGAGCATCCGCCTGCGGAATATCGCCCGTGCTGCTTGATGTTAATTCTTCTGTACCCCTTGAGTATCGCTGCGATGACTTCTGTGAAAAATATCTGACGGTTAATAATTGGAACGCGTTGAGGGAGTTTCTTGAAGAAACAGATAAATAAAAACTACAGAATAAGAAGGTAAAGATATGGAAAAGCTCAGCTCTTTGCAAATCCTTTTTATAAGACATGCCGAAACGAATTATAACGATATCGGTGATCGCGATCCGAGCGATGGGGAGCTTACCCCAAACGGTGAACTGCAATGTGTTGATTTAGGCAAAAAGCTTAAAGATTTGCCAATCAATGCATATATTACAAGCTCTTTGCTGCGCAGTTTTAAAACCGCTGTCGGCGTTTGCAGTGAAAAGGCTGATAAGCCTTTGCTTGAAATATGTCCCGAGCTTATTGAATGCGGATGCACACCCGGATATTTCGGCTGCAGCGAAGAATATCTTCAGAAATATTATAAAAACACAAAAATGTGCGAGAAGCTTTTCGGCACAGAAAAATATGAATTCGGATGTGAAGCGTTTGAAGATAATGTTATTCGTGCAGAAAAGGTGATTTCTTACATCAGAAACAGGTTTTCATACGGTGACCGTGTTGCAGTTTTCAGCCACCACGGATTCCTTGAGTATCTTATTCCTGCTGCTTTAGGAGTTAAGCCGCATATATTCAGATTTTCTCTTGAAAATGTTTCTGTCTCCGTTGTCGAATTCTGCCGTGACGGAAACACCGTGCTTCGCTGCGTCAATAAATGAGAAACTGACATATCGAAAATCGAAAATAAGAATCTGGAGGTTAATATGATTACAGACAAGGTAAAACAATATATTGAAGATAACAAGCTGTGTTCGGAGAATTTATTTCGCGATTGGGAAAGCTTTTTAGAATTATTATTTGATCAAGGCAGTTGCGTTGAGGCGGTTTTATGGTTTGAGTATGTTCTTATCAGTGAACAGAAGAATTCTCTCGGTGGCGGTGGATATATAGATAAGGTAAATCCAAAGTATATGTTTGCGGAAACACACCTTTATGAAAGCGAGATGGAAAACAAATCTATTATAGATATCAAAGAATATATAAAATCAATTGTTGAGAACTATCCGAAGAATAACCTGGTTCCATCATTTTATATTGTAGAATGACAAATTCCAATTTGCAGATACAAGTAAACCTCATACTATAACCATCACTAATGTCTGAACAGCAATTAAAACAAAAGAAAATAAATGATTATTTCTCAAAAAATAATTGTGCAACAAAAATCGGTGAAATAAGAGATATTTTAACATTCTTCTCCCCTACGCTGAAGAATACGGCGTTAAAACAGCTTGTGAAAATATGTGGTGCGCTTCACTTTCGCGATAACGTTTATCTTGATGACCTGCACACACTGCTAGGACTGAGCAAAATGAACCGGGAAGAAACAACAAAGGCATTAGCTGAAAAATGATTAATAATATTGAAAAATACAAGTCATGACAGAACATTCAGAAAAGAGATATCAATGAGTAATAACATAAAATATTTGCTGGGCATTGACGGCGGAGGAACAAAAACTGAATTTTTACTTACGGATTTAAACGGAAAAGAAATCAGAAGATTGTCTCTCGGCGATTCAAATCCTATTAATAAGGGAATTGAAAAAACTTGCTCTGTTATTGATGAAGGAATAACGGAAATATGCCAAGAATTTGACATCGGTGAAATATCCGTTTTCGCAGGCATTGCCGGTGCAAAAAGCGGAGATAATCAGCGACTTATCAATACATTTTTATCGAAGTTCGGCTTTGCCGCTTGCGACTGCGGAAGTGATATTGACCTCGCGCTTGAGGTTGCGCTGAAGGGTAAAAACGGAGTTGCCGTTATTATGGGAACGGGAATTGCAGCGTTTGCCCGTTCAGAGGAAAAACTTCACCGTTCAGGCGGACGAGGTTATATGATCGACAAGGGCGGCAGCGGATTCCATTTCGGCTCTGATGCTCTTAATTCGGCATTTGAATTCATTGAAGGCAGAGGCGGAAGCGAGACGATTCTGAAGCTTGTTGAGAAAAAACTCGGAAAAAGCCTTGAAGCTTCCGTTGCCGAAATATACGGCGGCGGTGCATCTTTTGTTGCATCATTTGCACCTGTTGTTTTTGAAGCGTTCAATCTCGGCGATTCAACGGCTTCTGAAATCATTGAGCGCAACACTTATGAGGCGGCAAAAATCATTAACGGTGCATGCAAATCCATGAATAATAACGATAATAAAATAGTTGTTTGCGGAGGGCTGTGCAAGCAAAAAGAAATATTATATCCGTTCCTTACGAAATATATTGAGGGCGATTTTTCGCTTGAATTTCTTGATGAGCCAATGGTCAACGGTGCAATTTCACTTGCAGGGAGAATAAGCAAATGTTAAAAACCGAAATGAGAAACCAGAACACATATAATATTGACAATATGTCAACATATGAAATACTGAAAATAATTAATGACGAAAACGCAACGGTAACTGCTGCAATTGAAGCTGCTTTGCCGCAGATTTCAGCTGTTTGCGATGCGGTAGCCGACGCTATAAAATCGGGCGGCAGGATTTTATATATCGGAAGCGGAACCTCAGGCAGGCTTGCCGTTTGCGATGCAGCGGAGTGTCCGCCTACCTTTGGTGTACCGTATGACCTTTTCAACGGCATTATTGCGGGCGGCGAAAAATGTATGTTCAAGGCTGCGGAAAATGCAGAGGATAATCCTGAAGCAGGTATTAAAGACCTTAAAAGCCGAAATTTCTGCAATAAAGATATTTTAATCGGAATTTCCGCATCAGGCTCGGCTGCTTATGTTATTTCCGCTGTTACTTATGCAAAAAGCATTGGTGCAAGGGCTTTTTCAATCACCAATAATCCTGATACAGAACTGGGCAAGGCGGCAGATATTGATATTTGCGCCGATACAGGTCCCGAGGTTATCACAGGCTCAACCCGAATGAAGGCAGGTACGGCACAAAAAATAATTCTGAATATGATTTCAACCGCATCAATGGTAAAATGCGGCTGTGTCTATGAAAATCTTATGATAAATCTTAAACCTACAAACAAAAAGCTGCGTAGAAGAATGATCGGAATTGTTACCGAAATCCTCGGCTGCACCGCCGAAAAAGCTGAAGAACTTCTTGAAGAAAACGGCTGGAATATACGCTCCGCCGTGGAATAAAACAAAAAACCGACAAACCTCTTTTGAGATTTGTCGGTAATTTTATTTAAAATTCAAGCCGTAAGCCAAAGTTGTTTCCTTTGTTTCGACAAGCTTGAAGCCGTATTTTTCATAGAATTTTATTGCGTTATAATTTTTATGCCACACGGTGAACATAACACCCTTGACATTTTTTTGACGAAGATTATCGCACAGCGCATCCATCAGCTTTTTGCCAAGACCCATATGCTGATATTCGGGAAGAATATCTATATGAAGATGTGCGGGATATTCAGCCTTATATTTTTCCTGGGATTCTATTGCCCTGAGCGCCGACTTTCTGCGGCGGTATTCCCATTTTTTAATTCTGGGATAATAGCTGTTTATATATATTTCTTTGAACTTATCAAAATTTTCCGTTGATATAACATAACCGATTGCTTTATCATTTTCGTCTGCGGCAACAAAGCAATTTTCGGGTTCGTTTTCGATGTAATAATCGCAGTAAACGGCAAGAGCGAAATTAATGCCTCTTTTTGACGATTTGCAGGGTCCTTCGCTGTTGAGACAAACAAAACGCACGTTTTCCTTGTCCTTTTCTTTGTACGGTCTTATGTTCATTTTCATCACTTCCAAATCGAGTTTATCATTAAAACTTACAAAAATCAAGGTATATAATATAGCAATTTGCAAATTGAAAAACCTGTAATAATGTTGTATTATTATTTTAAATACATTCAAAGGAGAAATAATGATGGCAATTCTTATCAGATGGGTTTCAGCAATTATGTCTGTTATTATCGGTTTGCCCACTCTTCTGGGCGCGGTTATTCAAAGCGCTGTAAAGGTTGGTTATGAGGACAGACCCGTTACGGCAATTTCGGAAAATTTTCTTGAGGGTAGCAAAGAGTTTATTGAAGAAGCCGAAGCAGATTACTGGTCAGTCGGCTATGCGCGCAGAGTTCTTACTCCCGATGATGTTGACAAAACAAGATATTTCCTCGGCGGATTCCTTAAATTTCCTGCTCAGGAAGCAACGGGAGTTATTGATGACTTGTGCGTAAGGGCTGTTGTGCTTGATGATAATTCAGGCAGAGGCGCCGCCGCTTTTGCCTGGATTGACACCGTCGGTCTTATGAATGCCGACATCAAGGATATCCGTGAGAAGCTCAGCGACATCACGGGTGAAGGCAAGCTTATCAGCATTGATGTGGGCTCAACACACGCTCACAGCGCAGTTGACACCCAGGGCTTGTGGGGCAACATTCCTAATACGGGAAGAAATAAAGAGTATATGGAGGCTCTTGTTCAAAAAACTGCCGATGCAATCAGAGAGGCTTATAACAACCGCTCTGAAGGCAATCTTTACTATTCTTCCGAAGCCTACCCCGATATGTTCTGGGACGGCAGAGCTCCTCGTGTTATTGACGAAAAAATTCATCTTTTCCGTTTCGTTCCCAATGACAGCGGCAAGAAAGAGATTTATATAGCCAATTTCGGCGCACACCCCATTCATCTTGAATGGAGCAACTCAAAGCTTTCTGCTGATTTCCCCTATTATATCGAAAAAGAGGTTACCTCGGAAAAGAACGCAGATTTCATTTTTATTCAGGGTGCAATTGGCGGCGCTATCCACACTGATATGGGACCTCAGAACGGAATCCCCGAAGATCTTTCCTCATTTGAAAAAATGAAAGAATACAGCAATATTGTTGCAGATATTCTTTATAAGCTTGCCGAAAAAGGTGAGATTGTTGAGCCCATTCTGAACATCAGACACACTCATGTTGATTTTGAGGTAAACAACTTTATTTTCCTTCTTGTTGCAAGCAGTGATCTTTGCAACGTTACTCCTTTCAAAGAAAACGGCAAGGTTTATATGTCAAGCGAAATAGGCTATGTTGAAATAGGCAAAAACATAAAGATTGTTGAAGCGCCGGGTGAAGTTATTCCTGAAATTGTATATGGCGGCTTTATGTCTGCCGAGGACTCTTTTACAGGAACCGAATATCCATATGAAGGCATTGCAACTCACTTTGGCGATAACGATGAGGTTCTTGTTTTCGGTCTCTGCAACGATGCGGTAGGCTATATTGTTCCCGATAACGATTACAGCTCATCAGGCGCTGAAGGTCACTATGAAGAAACCGTTTCAACAGGTTCAAAAAGCGCCTCCGCTTTTTCAAAGGCATTCTTTGAACTTTTAAATGAATGGAGCAAATAAAAATGGAATTTCTGCGTTTTCTGAAGCTTCCCGAATTGGTAAGAGGAATTATTTCGGGTTTGCTTTCTCTGATAATTCTTTTTGTTCCCAATTCAACATACACAACCGTTGAGGAAACATCAAAATATATGCTGACGGGCGATGAAACCTTTTCGTACAGCGGCGAAAAGTGGACTGTCGGCTTTTCTAAAGAAGTTCTCACTCCTGATGATATCACGGAAGAAAATTATTATATCGCAGGCTACAACACAAACAATCCTGCGAAATCAGTTCTTGATAATATGTATGCCAAAGCGGTTTATCTTGACGATAACAGCGGCAGAGGCGGAGTTATCGTTTGCGCTATTGACTGTGTCGGAATCAGCCGCAAGGATATCAATGATATCAGAAAAATCGTTATTGAGAGCGGCAAAATCCCATCCCTCAAGTCTATCAACATCTGCGCAACTCATACACATTCAGCCATTGATACTCAAGGGCTTTGGGGTAAGAATTTCTTCTCTGACGGCAAAAACGAGGAATTTATGAATCGCCTCAAAGAGCTGACCGCGAAAGCAATTATTGATGCATACAATGCAAGAAAAGACGGAAATCTTTACTTCGGCACGGCGGAATCCGAGGGACTTCTGACGGATACAAGAACCCCCATTGATTACGATGCAACAATAACAAGAATCCGTTTTGACCCTGCGGACGGCAGCGACGATACTTATATAGTGAATATGGCTTGCCACGCCGAATGTCTCGGAGCAAGAACAACCGTTGTCAGCGCAGATTTTCCTGCATACATGGAAAAAGAAATTGCTGAACAGACAGGCAGCGAAAATGTTGTTTTCATAAACGGAGCTATCGGAGGTCTTATCACCTGCGAAAAGCTTGATGATGTTCTGCGCAACTTTGAGTTAGGTCTTGAATATGTCAAGGAATTCGGCAAGGATGTGGGCGAAGCTGTTATGAGCATAAACAACGAAATTGCTCTTGAGCCTGCAATCAATGTTAAAACCGAAGCAAAAGAAATAAAATGCGATAATACCGCACTTCTGCTTGTGCGTTTTCTCGGAGTTCTTAACAATGACATTGCCAAGGACAAAGACAGAAACATCTCTATCATTACAGAAGTTTCATATATGGAGCTTGGCAACAGGCAGATAGGCGTTTATATGATTCCGGGTGAGCTTTCACCCGAGCTCGAAAGCGGCAACTTCCTTTCCGCAAACGAAGCCGCAAACGGCACAGAAGCCAACTATAAGCCTCTTGCGGAAATGTCGCGCTGCGAGCATAATTTTGTTATCGGTCTTTGCAATGATGAAATCGGCTATATCATTCCAGAAAATGATTTTCTTCTTCACGAATGGCTGCCGTACTTCAACAATACCGATGACGAAAACGGCAGAAGACACTACGAAGAAACAAATTCGCTCGGTCCCAAGGCAGCTGGTGCAATTCTTGATGCCATGGATGAACTGATAAAATCGGTTGAGAAATAAACGAATCCCTTATGAATCATTTAAAGGTTCATAAGGGATTTTTGTTTATTTATATAGATACCAATTTTTTGAGAATGTTTGCCATTCATCAACTTTTTTCTGTTCCTCGGCAATGAAAATTTCGGGTTCAAAATCGGATTGCAGGATTTTGTCCGTTCCGAGAAGATTTGTTATGAACGGCTCAAATTCAAATTCTGAATGAATATTTCTGATTGCGTCAAGCAGTCTGATTCCGACCGCAAAAGGTGAAAAAGTTTCTCTGTCGGTAATATGAAGCTGAATGCCGTGGCAAAATTTGTTCTTATAGTCTGAAAAGGTAGGTGTAAATGAACATTCGCGAAGAATCACTCCGTCTTGCTGACCGATTCTTTCAATAACAGCTTTGCCGTCAAGCCACGGTGCGCCGATCATTTCAAACGGTTTTGTTGTCCCCCTGCCCTCGGAAAGATTTGTTCCCTCAAAAATGCAGGTGCCGATATATGCGAATGCCGTATCAACTGTCGGAATATTGGGCGACGGCTGAACAAAAACGAGGTCGGCATCGTCATAAAACATATCCCTTTTCCAGCCCTCCATGGGAATAACGGTCAGGTCACAGCCGATATTTTCCGTTTCGTTCATCATAATGGCAAATTCGCCTATGGTAAGTCCGCACCGTGTGGGAGTCGGAAATCTTCCCACAAATGATGAAAACCGTCTGTCAAGGATAGTTCCCTCCGCTTTCATACCACCCAAAGGATTCGGACGGTCAAGAACAACAAACTTAACACCGTTTTCGGCACAAATTTTCATTGCGTCCGTCATGGTGTAGGCATAGGTATAAAACCTTGCTCCCACATCCTGAATATCAAAAATCACGGTATCAAGGGATGCGAGCGCTTTTTCGCTTTCCGATATATCTTCGCCGAACAGACTGTAAACAGGAAGTCCTGTTTTTTTATCGGTGTATGATACAATGTCCTCCCCTGCCTGCATATCGCCTCTGACTCCGTGCTCGGGTCCGAAAAGGGCAACGAGATTGCACTTTTCTTTAAGCATATCAACAGTTGAAGAAAGGTCACGCAGAACACCCGTATGGTTGGTAATAAGTCCGCATTTTCCTTGAAAAATATATCCGTTTTTTGCAATGATATCAGCACCGCACATAACTTTTTGTTTTGCCTTTTTCATATTCTTTCTTCCTAAAATACATTAAACAGTAATCTGTTTATATTCTACATCAAACGCATTACATTTGTAAATAGAATAGTTTAACATTATATCAACTTTGGTGAAAACACTATATGAATAATTGTGAGTATACCA
>JAZPXO010000027.1:0-2610 GCA_045543735.1 Acutalibacteraceae bacterium | reverse complement strand
ACATGGCTACGACCCGACTTCCCATGCAGAGCCTTAAAAACTGACAAAAAATTATCCCCATCCGAGCGGATGGGGATTTTTCTTTTTTATTACTCTGCCGCCGCAAAAACGAACTCGCCGTTTTCATATCTGCAGATATATTTTTTGCCCGGTTCAAGCTTGCCCTCGAGCATTTTTTCCGAAAGCTTATCCTCGATTCTCTGCTGAATTGCTCTGCGCAGAGGTCTTGCGCCGTATACGGGATCAAAGCCTGCATCACCGATAGCGGCAACCGCTTCTTCGCTGAATTCAAGCTCAAATTCAAGCTCCCTGACCCTCTTCGAGAGACCTGCAAGCATTCTACCCGCAATTTCATTGATGTTATCCTTTGTAAGCTGACGGAAAACAATGATATCGTCAACTCTGTTGAGAAACTCGGGGCGGAAAACATTTTTAAGCTCGCTCATGACAGCATCGTGAATGCTCTTATCTGTGCGTGTCTGCGCGCCGTCTGCCGAAAAGCCGAGAGTTCCGCCGCCGCTGCCTGCAATCTGCTTCGCCCCGACATTTGAGGTCATGATGATAACACAGTTCTTGAAATCAACCCTCCTGCCCTGCGAATCAGTCAGGATACCGTCCTCAAGAATCTGAAGAAGCATGTTGAAAACATCGGGATGCGCTTTCTCAATTTCATCAAAAAGGATAACCGAATACGGTCTGCGGCGAACCTTTTCGGTAAGCTGTCCGCCCTCATCATACCCGACATATCCGGGAGGTGAGCCGACAAGCCTTGAAACCGTGTGCTTTTCCATATATTCGCTCATATCGAGCCTTATCATGGCGTTTTCATCGCCGAACATCGAAGCCGCAAGGGTTTTGCAAAGCTCGGTTTTACCGACACCCGTCGGACCAAGGAAGATGAATGAGCCCGTAGGTCTTTTCGGATCCTTGAGTCCTGCTCTGCCTCTGCGGATAGCTCTCGCAACCGCGCTGACGGCTTCATCCTGACCGACAATTCTTTCATGAAGCTCCGACTCCATGTGGAGCAGCCTTTCGCTCTCCTCACGGGTAAGCTGAACAACGGGAATTCCTGTCCACTGCGAAACAATCGCCGCAATTTCCTGCTCTGTAACCTCGCCCGTTGTGCGGTTATTTTTTTCTTTCCAGAGCTTACGCTCGTTTTCAAGCTCCTCTGCAACCTTATTTTTCTCGTCTCTTATTCCTGCCGCGCGTTCAAAATCCTGAGATTTGACAGCTGACTCCATTTCTTCTCCGAGAGACTTGAGCTTATCCTCAAGCGCTTTCAGGTCGGGCGGAGCAGTAAAAGCGCGGAGTCTTACCCTCGATGCCGCTTCGTCAACAAGGTCAATTGCCTTGTCGGGCAGATATCTGTCGCCGATATATCTCGATGACATCCTGACCGCCGCAAAAATGGCATTATCCGTAATTCTCACCTTGTGATGGGCTTCATATTTATCCCTCAGACCCCTGAGAATTTCAACCGCCTCTTCTTCTGTCGGCTCTCCGACGGTAACGGGCTGGAATCTTCTTTCAAGTGCCGAATCCTTTTCAATATGCTTACGGTATTCCTCAAGCGTTGTTGCGCCGATAACCTGAATCTCACCCCTTGCAAGCGAAGGCTTGAGAATATTCGCCGCGTCAACCGCACCTTCCGCTGAGCCTGCGCCGATAAGAGTATGCACCTCATCAATGAAAAGGATGATATCTCCTGCTTTGCCGACCTCTTCGATGACATTTCTTATTCTTTCTTCAAAGTCACCGCGGTATTTTGTGCCGGCAACCATACCGGTCAGGTCAAGGGTTACAATACGCTTGTTTCTCAGAAGCTCGGGCACCTCGCCCGTTGCGATTTTAAGTGCAAGCCCCTCTGCAATTGCCGTTTTGCCGACGCCCGGTTCACCGATAAGACACGGATTGTTTTTTGTTCTTCTGCTGAGAATCTGAATTACTCTTTCGATTTCATTCTGTCTGCCGATAACGGGATCAATTCTGCCCTGATTTGCCATGGCAGTCAGGTCTCTGCCGTACTGACTGAGCGTTGGAGCATCGGATTTTTCTTTGCCGTTTGTGTTTTTGCCCTTACTGCCTGATGAACTGCTGCCGAGAGCATTGGTCAGATCGTTGAGCAGATCCTGCGGCTGAATTCCCAGCTGGGAAAGAATTTCCGTTGCGGCACCCGTACCCTCTCTTATGATTCCCATAAGAATATGCTCTGTTCCGATATACGAATGCCCCATGCCCCTGCCCTGAAGAATGGCGGTATCAATTATATTTTTGGCTCTGGGCGTAAAATCGTTAGGCGAAAGCACAGTCGGAGACCCGACGCCTATTCCGCTTTTGATTATCGACTCGACCTCACTGTAGGTTACTTTTCTGGCGGTCAGTGCAGTATGAGCCATTCCGCCGCTTTCCGCAAGCAAACCGAGCAGAATATGCTCACTGCCGACATATGTGTGGCCGAGATTTTCCGCCGCAGAAACGGCGCTGTTGAGCGCCGCATTTGCCTTTTGTGTGAATCCTGTAAATCTGTACATTTAAATCCCCCCGATTTAAACTGTATCAACCGCAGCCGTCACGCAAGAGCTTCGCGCACGGCAAGTCGGAGGCCAA
>JAZPXO010000026.1:0-118068 GCA_045543735.1 Acutalibacteraceae bacterium | reverse complement strand
AATTAGAGCTCCCAACTCCTTGGCTCACAGAACGACATGGCTACGATCCGACTTCTTCAGAATTTCCCCGGTCTTCCCAAGGCAGAAATCGGACATGTTGACGATTTCTTTGAGACAATGGCGGAGCATGAAGCCGAGCTTCCCGTATGGAACGGCGAGCTTGTTTACGAAAATCACAGAGGAACATTCACAAGCCAGGCATTCGTTAAAAAGAACAACCGCATAGGCGAATATCTTTTCACAAGAGACGAAATGCTCTCAGTTTTCGCAGAAAAGCATCTCGGCAAGGCATACCCCAAGGAAGAGCTTGAAAAGGGCTGGAGAATCCTTATGACCAACCAGTTCCACGATATTCTTCCCGGCTCTTCTATCCATGAAGTTTTTGAGGACGCACGCAGGGATTACAAAATAATGAACGAAATCGGCAACGGAATCAAGAACGATGTTCTCGGCACAATCAATGCCGCCGTTTCCGCTGACGCAAACACAGTTACCGTATGGAATATGGCAGGCTGTGCAAGCTACGAGCCTGTTGAGGTTGAAGGCGTTCCCGAAGGAATGTATATCACTGCCGCAGACGGTCTTTCGCTCCCCTGCGCATATATCGACGGCAAATTCGTTTTCCTGCCCGATATCCTTGAACCGTTAAGCTGCAAGGTTTTCTATCTTAAAGAAGGCGAAACTCCCTTTGCTCCCGTTGAGGCGGAAACAAATTATCTTGAAAACGCAATTCTCCGCGTTGAGCTTGACGAGAACGGAACAATCACAAGCATTTACGATAAAATAAATGACCGCGAAGCTCTTGACGGCAGAGGCAATATCCTGACAGTTTCTCTTGATAAGTGCATTCATGAAACCGCATGGAATCTTGAACTTAACTATCAGAAAAAGATGTGGGAGCTTACCGATGCGGAGAGCATTGAGGTTGTTGAAAGCAACGCTGTCAGAGGCGTTATCAGAACCAAGCGCAGATTCAACAAGTCACTCATTACTCAGGATATCATCCTCACACAAAACGGCGAAAGCGTTATCTTCGACACAACCGTTGATTGGCACGAAAGCGATAAGGTACTCAAGGCAGGCTTTGATGTTGCCGTCAAGGATACCGACGCAACCTACGATATCGCTCACGGCGCAGCAAAGAGACCCACTCACTGGAACACGCCCTTTGACCTGACGAGATATGAGGTTGCGGCTCACAAATGGGCTGACCTTTCAGAGGGCGGCTACGGCTGCAGCATTATCAACGACTGCAAATACGGCTACGATATTCACGGCAGCCACATGAGAATCACTCTCATGCGCGCACCTACTTGCCCCGACAGAACAGGTGACCACGGAATCAACACCTTCAGATACGCTTTCTATCCCCATGAAAACGATTGGAGACACGAAACCGTTCAGAAGGCTCTTGCATTCAACATTCTTCCTGTTGCAAGCTACAACAAAGAAGCTGTTGACGGCAGCCTTCCCTGTGATTTCTTCATTGCAAAGACGGATAAGAAAAATGTTATCATTGACACAATCAAGAAGGCTCAAGACGGCAACGGTTACATTATCAGAGTTGTTGAAGAAGAGCAGAACAGAGGCAAATGCAGAATTGATCTCGGCTTCGGCTTCGAAAAGGTTATCGAATGCAACATGATAGAAGAGGACAAAGCTGAAATCGAATGCGATGCAAGCGGATTTGAATTCAGCATCAAGCCCTTCGAAGTCAAAACATTCAGAGTTATATAAACATAAAAAGGTCGGTTCCTTTTTCGGGAACCGACCTTGATTTTTTTATTTAAATGAATAGTTATAAACCTTTGCCCATGCAAGAACTCTTTCTCTGTTCCATTTCTTGGGCATCATTGCGCAGGCAGCCATAACTCTGCTCATCTGTCCTCCGCAGGTGATTATCTTTCTGAGAAGCTCGGGATCCTTGCAGACGGTTCTGGCTTTATTCACCATTCCCTTGGGGTCAAGCTCAAAAAGCTTTCCGATGCTGTTGAAATCAGCACCCATTGTGATGTCATCCTCTGTTATCATGCCGCTGCTGAAGCAATAGTCAATTTCTTCGGGAGTAAGAGTGAGAAGCACCTTTTTACCGCATGCAAGCGGAGCAAGACCGGCTCCGATTTTTTTATAATATTCGGTCTGATAACTCCAGAGAGTTTTCGCTGTAAATTCACGGTTTTTATCGGCTGCGATTGTATCTGCAAGCATTTTTGATGCTTTAAGTGTGTTCGCAATTCCCGAACCGATAAGCGGAACGGTCATAAATGCGCTGTCACCGATTGCGACATAACCGTCGGCAACCATAACCGAAAGGGGCTGGCGAACGGGAATCTCAACAATCTGACCGCCTCTGACAACCTCTGTGCCGAGTCTCGGATTCTTTTCGCGCAGGAACTCAATGAATTCGCCGAGATCATCCTTGGTGATATCCTCAAATCTGCCGATAAGAAGATCTGTATATTCATCCTCGGAAGCGATCCAGCTAACGCCCTTGATTCCGCCTGCAAAAAGCATTACCCTGAATTTTGCCTCAACCTCTTCGTCGCTTGCTTTATTATAGAAAGCTCTGTAAATCGTGATTATTTCGGAGCGGTCAGGAGCTTTTTCAATTCCGAGATAATCGGGAAGATTGCTTCTTACGGGAGAATTCATTCCGCATGCGTCAATAACAAGGTCGCCGTAAGCATCGCCCTTTGATGTTCTGATGCCTGCAACTCTGTTACCGAGCATTATCGGACCGAGCACCTCGCATTCATATTCGATTTTAACGCCGAAGCTGAGAGCATGGTTGATAAGATGCTCATATATATCGCGGCGCTCCATTTTGATTTCAAGCTGTTCCTGCGGAACATGCTGACGAAGCCCTTTCTCGCATGTGGGAGCAAAAAAGGTCATGTCCTCTTTATATTCAAACTTATCCTCGGACGGCATGGGAATACCTGCATATTCGAGAGCCTTGGGAGCAAAAATATCTGTCCAGTCGTATCCGAGAGTTCCTTCTTTTTTCTGTTCATAAACAGTTACATCAAAGCCTTGAGCAGCAAGAAGCGCTGCAGCAGAAATTCCTCCGTGACCGAGACCTGCAACAACAATTTTTTTATTCATACTATTCTCCTCAATTTATCAATAACGGTTTTATGCGGCGCCGTTGGCATTTTCGCAAACTCCGATATAGAATTCGCGAAGCTTTTTCGAGTTATAGAAAACTCCCATGTAATCCGTATGATCCATGGATTCGATAAGAGGCATAACATTCCAGATGCCCTTTTCTACATCCGAGGAATCATAATCCTTATAAGGCTCTCCGTCGGGATGATGGGCGGAATTGGTGCTGACAATGCCGTCGTTCACTCTCCAGCTTTCATCAATCGGAATTCCGAAAAGTTCATTTCTGTCATAGCGGCAGATATTCGGCGAAGTCAGAAGGAAGAGAGGATTCATTGAGGGCTCAGGATAAAGCTTGCCCGTTAACGGTCCCTCAAAAACGCATTCGGAATGATATGAGTAATAATAAACATCATCAAGCATCTTTATACGCTCGTTTGCTTCCGCCGCACCCTTGACCGTAAGGTCATAATATGCAGAATCCTTGGAATTGAGCATACTTTCAATAAGATTGAAATCAAACTTTCCGTCAAAACCGTCGGCAGGATAATCGGTAAAACCGAAATGCTCAAGCTGAATATCCCATAACGGACGGAGCGGAGTATTATCAAGAATACCCCAGATATAATAGAAAGAATGCACCATTATGTTTATTATGGGCAGATTATCCTTATCTGCCGCAAGAGAACCGTTATGCGGCGCGGAAAGAGTTGTTATGGAATGAATATATTCACCTTTTCCGCCTTTGAAGAAATCAGAAACATCCTCACCTGCGGCAACCTCTTCGGGTGCGCCGTATTCAAGAATTGACGCAAAAAGACGAACCGTTACACCGCCCATGCTGTGGCCGACAAGATTGATTTTTATAATATTGCCGTTTTCATCCCTCTGACCGAAGCTTTCGCAAAGAGGTTCGGTATAAGTTCTGCCGTATCTTGAATGACCGTGCTCCTCGGAATGAGCCTTGCCGTAATCAACTCTTGTTCCTGCAAGCTGTGCGTAAAGCTCACAGGCTCTGTCCCATGCGGAAGAGTTGCCACCAACCGTTGCAGTGCATACATCGTAGCCCTGCTTTTCAAGGTATGCGGGAATATCGCCCGCAGTTGTTCCCCAATAGGGCATAAAGCTGTCAATAAGCTGGTATTCACCCCAGCCCATAAGACCGTGAACAAAAACGAACGGATAATCCGCGCCGTCGTTTTCGTCAGATGCAAAAGAGGTTACAGAAAAAGCGCAAAGCATAACCGCAACGCAAAGAAAAATCGAAAGAAATCTTTTCATAATGTTTGTCCCCCATATTTAAAATATGTATTTTCAGTATAAATAATATGGATTTCTTTGTCAAGCGAACAGATGTAACAGTAAACTAAACAAAAAACAGCCTCTGTCTGATGAGGCTGTCTTAGAATATAAAAACTAAAGTCAGTGTTCTACAAGAAAACAGATGAAGGAATATACAGATATTCCGAGGCTGTTTGAGACAGTAGCCGCCCCTCAAAAGGGCAAAAAAAATGAACAATGAATAATTTGAAAGTACTTACTCCAACGCTACAATCGGCTCTTGCATTCCAAAAAGCATTGTTTCAGAATTTCAACTATTCATTATTCATTAATTAATGCCCCTGATCGCGCAAGCAAAGGCATTCTGGTGCCGGTGACCGGACTTGAACCGGTACGGTGTTGCCACCGAGGGATTTTAAGTCCCTTGCGTCTGCCGATTTCGCCACACCGGCAACTTTGCGATTTTGAAACGGGCATAGATACCCCATCCCAAAACCAACGCAGTTATTATAGAACTTTCTTGAACTTTTGTCAACAAAAAACGCAAGATTTTAATAATTGAAACATATTTTTAACAATTCAGCCTCATAAAGTTGCTGCGTTTGATTTATCGGCTATTGAAATCAATTCAAATAATGTGTATAATATATAAGTTAATTTTCAGACACGACGGAGGAAAAAAGAATGAAAATTTATCCCCTTGATCTCGCAACATTAATTGAAACGCGCAATTTTGACGGCATTGTTGCGCTTATTATTTCAAAGCTTCCCGTTATTTTTTCTGCTGTTGTTATTCTTATTATAGGATTTATAATCAGCAACCTTATCGGCAAGCTCGTTGTAAAAGGAATGCAGGCAAAAGGTGTTGACCCCTCGGTTCACACATTCATAAGAACATGTGTTGTTCTTTTACTGAAATTTGTCTTTATTCTTTCCGCGCTTTCAACGCTCGGAGTGAGCATAACCTCTTTCCTTACCGCAATCGGTGCTGCAGGCGTTACCGCAGGTCTCGGTCTCCAGTCCAGCGTCAGCCAGCTTGCCAGCGGTATTCAGATTCTAATGAATCATCCTTTCAAAAGCGGCGACTATGTTGATCTCGGTTCTGTCAGCGGCAAGGTTCACGAAATAAAGCTGATGTATACTGTATTCATAACCGCAGATAACAAACAGGTTATTGTTCCGAACTCCACAATAACAACCAGCAACATAATCAACTATAACGCAGAAAACAGACGCAGACTCGACCTTGTTTATTCCGTCGCATATAATCAGAATATCGAAGAAGCAAAGAAAGCGATTGTCGAAGTTATCAAAGGCAATCAGCTTATTCTCACTGACCCTGAACCCATCATCGCCGTAAAAGAACACGGAGCAAGCTCAATCAACATCGCCTGCCTCATATGGTGCAACAACGAAGACTATTGGAATATTTTTTATTATATGCAGGAACAGGTTAAGCTCTCATTTGACAAAAACGGCATTGAAATCCCCTTTAATCAGCTTGATGTTCATATCAGCAAGGAGGTTTAATTTTGACCCGACTTCTTATCAGACTTTTTATCGGTGACAGCAATAAAGAAATCAGCGAAGCCGTCAGAACCCGTTACGGCATCCTGAGCGGCGTTGTCGGAATCGTTCTTAACGTTATTCTGTCTGTCTTCAAGATGATTTTCGGCGCACTGACCCGAAGCGTTTCGATAATCGCAGACGGTGCAAACAACATTTTTGACGCTGTTTCTTCTGTCATCAGCCTTGTAGGCTTCAAGCTTTCGGGCAAGCCTGCGGATAAAGACCATCCTTTCGGACACGGAAGAATTGAATATGTTTCGGCGCTTACCCTTGCATTTGTTATAATCATGATGGGAATTGAACTGATAAAATCTTCAATCGGAAAGTTCTCCGATCCCGAAAAGGTTATTTTCAGCGTTCCTGCCGTGATCGTTCTTGTTTTTTCAATTGCTGCAAAAATCTGGCTCGCACTTTTCAACAGAAAAATCGGTAAAATAATTGATTCCGTTTCCGTTGATGCCGTTGTTGCCGACAGCCTCGGAGACATCGCCGCAACAACATGTTCTCTTATCGCTCTTGTCGCTTCAAGATTCACTGATCTTCCCGTAGATGCTGTTATGGGTATCATCGTGGCGGGAGTTGTTCTTTACGCAGGAATCGGAATTATCAAGGATACTCTCGGTCCCCTTCTCGGCGAACCTCCCGACAAGGAAACCGTCAAGAAGCTTGAAAAGCTTGTTCTTTCACACGAAAACATAATCGGAATTCATGACCTTGTTCTCCATGGCTACGGTCACGGAAAAATCTTCGGTTCGCTTCACGCAGAGGTTCCCTCCGACTGTGACATGATAAATATTCATGATACGATAGATCTTATTGAAAAAGACATCAAGGAAAAGCTCGGAATTGATGTTTCCATTCATATGGATCCCGTTCTCGTCGGCGATGAAATGACGGAAAGACTCAAAAGCCTGACCGCTTCCATACTTCACGGAATTGAACCTGCGCTCACCTTTCACGATTTCAGAATAGTTACAGGCCCCACACATACAAACCTCATTTTTGATGTTGTTATCCCCTACGATTCGGAACTGACTGAATCGGAAATAAAAAACCGCATTGATACCTCGCTCTGTTCCGAAAACGAACGGTATTTCACGGTTATAACATTTGACCGCAGTTACACATGAAATACGCTAAATATTGTGGCGCAAAAAAGAAAAATGCGGATATTTAGCAAAATTGCCAAAAAAAGCTGTGATATTTTCTATATTTTTTTATAGACGAATTTCAATTATATGCTTTTCAAAATATAAAAAGTATTGTAGAATAAATATATAACATTTTTCGGAGGAATTTGCTATGCCTGAACGTTACGAAGATTTTACAACCATACCTGTCGGTAAGCTCGGTATCATCGCTCTCCCCGGATGCGAAAAAGTTGCCGAGAAAATTGACTATTATCTTGTTAAATGGAGAGAAGAAAGAGACAGCGAGCATAAGGACACACTCCAATTCAAGGGTTACGAAAGAGATACATATATCATCAACGCTTCGTTCCCCAGATTCGGTACCGGCGAAGGTAAGTGCGTTATCAAAGACACCGTAAGAGGTTACGACATTTTTATCCTTTGCGATGCATTCAACTACGGTGTTGAATATAAGATGTACGGCAAATATGTTCCCATGAGCCCCGATGACCACTATGCAAACCTCAAGAGAGCCATCAGCGCTATTGCAGGTAAAGCAAGAAGAATTACGGTTATCATGCCCATGCTCTATGAAGGCAGACAGCACAGACGCTCAAGCAGAGAATCTCTTGACTGCGCAGATATGCTGCGTGAGCTTTGCCTTGAATACGGCGTTGATAACATCATCACCTTTGATGCTCATGACCCCAGAGTTCATAACGCAATTCCTCAGAGCGGCTTCGAAAATGTTCAGCCTGTTTACCAGATGATCAAGGCTATCTGCAAGAACGTTGATGACCTTAAAATAGATAACGACCACATGATGGTTATCTCCCCCGACGAAGGCGGTATGGGTCGCTGCATCTATTTCTCATCCGTTCTCGGCGTTGACCTCGGCATGTTCTATAAGCGCCGCGATTATTCCGTTATCATCGACGGCAGAAACCCCATCGTTGCCCACGAATTCCTCGGAACAAATGTTGAAGGTAAAGATGTTATTATCATTGACGATATGATTTCATCGGGTGACTCGATGATCGAAGTTGCAACAAAGCTCAAGGAACTCAAAGCAAACCGCATTTTCATCTGCGTTTCCTTCGGCCTTTTCTGCAACGGTCTTGAAACATTTGACAAGGCATATAAAGACGGCCTTATTGATAAGGTTTTCACAACCAACCTCATCTATTCATCCCCCGAACTTCTCGAAAGAGAATGGCATGTCAGCGTTGACCTTTCAAAGTACTGCTCATACATCATCGACACTCTCAACCACGATGATTCAATCAGCGGTCTTCTTGATCCCAAGGACAGAATCAACAAGATCCTTGTAAAATACGGCTTCAAAAAAGAAGGCGAAGAATAATCAAAATCAAGCCGCCGAGTTTTGACTTGGCGGCTTTTTCAGGAGAAAACATATGCAGAACAGAGATTTAAGATTCAGAAACGGCAAGTTCAGAATCATGCAGATTGCCGACACGCAGGAATCCGCAAAGGTTGCGATTGATACAATAAGATTCATTTCTGCTGCTCTTGAAAGAGAAAAGCCCGACCTCGTAATATTTACAGGTGACCAGATAAAGGGATATTCGGCAAGCTTTCAGGGCGAAAAGGGCAAAGAGAACGTTAAAAAGGTTATCAAAGAACTGATTGCCCCTCTTGAGCAAAAAGGCATTCCTTTTGCCATGACCTTCGGAAACCATGATGGCGACTCTGCACTGAGCAACAACGAGCAGTTTGAGATTTACAAAGAATCTCCGATGTTTGTTTATGCAGAGCATGCAAGAGATGATGACAAGGGAACCTACTGCCTTGAAATCAAGAATGCCGACGGAGAAACAAAACGCCTTGTATATCTTTTTGATTCACACTCAAAAGCCGAAGGCGGCGGTTACAGCGCAGTTCAGCCCTATCAGCTTGACTGGTACAGAGGAATCCGCGATTCTTTCGAAAATCCCCTGCCCTCAATTGCATTTCAGCATATTCCCACTCCGGAATATTTCGATGTTATCAAGCAGGTCAGGCGTTTCTCAAAGGGAAGCGTAAGAGCTTACGGTAACCATAAGAACGAATACTATGTTCTCGACCCGCACAACTGCGGCCTGCGCGATTTCATGGGAGAAACTCCCGCTGCGCCGTTTGAAAACACGGGTGAAATTGATGCTTTCCTTGAAAAGAAAGATGTTGAAGCTCTTTTCGTAGGTCATGACCATAACAATTCTTTTATAGCAGATTACAAAGGAATAAAGCTCGGCTATACTCAGGGCTGCGGCTTTAATGTTTACGGTCCCGGCTATAACAGAGGCTTCAGAATTATTGAGCTTGGTGAAAACGGCGGATTCGATACCAAAACCGTTACATTCGGCGAGCTGTTTAAAAAAGGCGATGTTACAAACAAAGCAAAATTTGTTCTTTACTCTTACGCTCCGACAAGCGTTTCAGCTGTTGTTACTTTTGTTAAAGAAGCGGCAGTTGTTGCTCTTGGCGCAGGCGCAATCGCACTTGCGATAAAAAATCTTAAAAAGAAAAAGTAAAATATAAACAATTACAAAACGCAGGACTACCGCTGTAGCCCTGCGTTATTTTTTTATTTCACTTCTTTAAAATATTTCTTGAAGCTTGTGCCGTCGTTATCATCTGTCCATGTAAGGCAAAGACCGGCATTCATAAGCAATGCGCCTGAATAGATTTCTCCGGTTTCTTCATCCTGATAAAATTTATCGGTGTCAAGACCTTTGAGCTTAAGGCAAAATACTTTTTCATAAGGCTGACGCATAACAACGCTCGTTACAAGCGCTTCCGACTTATCCTCTGAAACAAACATCCATGCAGCTCTGAAATTATCTTCAAAGGGAGAAATAAGTCTGTAAAGCTCGCCGAAATGGATAACATCATAATATTTATGATACTCGGCAACCTGGGCCTTGACAAGCTCTGCTTCATCCTCGGTAAACTTATTGGGATTGAGCTCATAACCGAATGAGCCCCACAGAGCAACATTACCCTTTGTGTCATATCCTGTTCTTCTGCTTGCGGAAACATGCGCACCCATTGTTGAAGCAGGATAGCACATTGATGTTCCGAACTGAATCGCAAGGCGTTCAATGGGATCGGTGTTGTCACTTGTCCAGATCTGTGGTGAAAAGCTGAGCATACCGGGATCGAATCTTCCGCCGCCGCCCGAGCAGTTTTCAATCAGCATATCGGGGAACGCTTTTGTCAGTCTGTCCATAACCTCATATGTTCCGAGAACATAACGGTGGAAAACCTCTTTCTGTCTGTCAGCAGGAAGAATTGCAGAACCGACTTCGGTAAGGTTTCGGTTGAAATCCCATTTCAGATAGTCAACCTTATTAACCGAAAGAACCTTATACATTTCGTTGAATATGTAATCGCGTACATCCTGCCTTGAATAGTCAAGAACATACTGATGTCTGCCGATTGATTTTTCTCTGTTCGGAACATGAAGGCACCAATCGGGATGTGCTCTGTAAAGATTGCTGTCTCTTGAAATCATTTCAGGCTCATACCAGATACCGAACTTCAGACCGAGAGCATTGATTCTTTCAATAAGGTTCGCAAGCGTTCCGCCAAGCTTTTCTTCGTTGACCTGCCAGTCACCGAGCGAGCTTCGGTCATCGTTTCTGTAACCGAACCATCCGTCATCCATAACAAGCATTTCGATGCCAAGTTCTTTTGCTTTTGCGGCAAAAGAAACGATTGTATCACCGTCAAAATCCATGCCAGTTGCTTCCCAGTTGTTGATGAGAAGCGGACGCTTGATATTTTTCCATTTACCTCTTACGAGATGCCTGGAATAAAGCTTATGGAAGGTACGGCTCATTTCGCCGATACCGTTTGCGGAATATACCATAACAGCCTCGGGAGAATCAAAGCTTTCGCCCGATTCAAGCTTCCAGCCGAATGTTTCGGGGTTAATGCCCATAAGCAATCTTGTTCCGCCGTAGCCGTCAACCTCAACATCAACGGCAAAGTTACTGCTGTAAACAAGATTGAAGCCGTAAGCGTTACCGAAATCCTCGTTGGCATTATTGTCAACAAGCGCGGCAAACGGATTCTGGAAATGGCTGGATGAACCTCTCTTGCTCGAAACGCCCTGTCTGCCGTAAGCAAGCGCGCGTCTTTCAAGATTTCTTTCCTTAGCCCACTTACCATAAAGTGTAAGCAAATCGAAATCATGGGTAATGAAATCAATACTGCAGCTGTATATTCTTTCAATATCAACTGTTTTATCGGTATTGTTGATAATTTGTGTGCGCCTTGTCATTGCGCCGAGCTTTTCAAAAACGGTATAGAAAAGAACCGCCTGAACGCCTGTTGTTGAATCCTCTGTAAGAATCTCAAGCGTTGAAGCATCGGAATCATCCTCAACATAAAGCGAGGGCATTCCTTTTATTGCAGGTTTGCCTGCATAAATCTTATGTGATTTATAGCGGAAATCGGTAACATTGTTTCCGTCAGCGTTTCTGATTGCAACAGCAGAGCTTCTGAAATCGCCCGAGCCCTCACCCTGATATTCAAGGGGGCAGACATCGGGAGAAAATTTCCAGTTATCTATTTTAATATTGTTTACGCTGAAAGAAGCAAAGGGGGTTCTGAATTTGAAAGCCGAAAGGTTTGTATCGGGAATTCTTGCACCGTAATAAAGATGAGCAAGATAATCCTGTTCATAAATCTCAATAACATAGCTCGATGTTGCCGTATCAAGCTTGAAAATTCGTTTTTCGCTGTCAAAAACAATAGGCATGTCAGATATTCTCCTTTATCATTGAATTAATTTTTTCTCGCGTTTCAAGAAGCCATTCTGCCGAATGCGGATAATCTGTAAAGCTTATCGGATTTACGAATTCTTTTTCAAGAAAATCAAGAACTTTTTCACGACCTATAAGATTTTCAAGGGTTTCAAGCGCCATCATATCCTGAAAACCGTCATAAAAAACTTTTAATCTGAGGCTGGCAAGGGCTTCACCTTTACACGAAGGATAGACAACAAACGAGTCGCCTGACGGGAAGCTTCCGCCTGCATCGGTTATTTCATACGGATTGATCGCTTTAACGGAATACTGAAGATTATAGAAATTATAACCCCATTGCAGGAAGCCTTTGATTCCGTATTTGTAGAGCAGCATTCCGAGAATTCTGTTGCGCTGAGACGGCATAGCCATAAATCTGTTCGGAAGGCTGTCATGATCCTGACCGCAGCAATAATATGTCCAGAGCTCAGGAACCTTGCCTGCAAACTCTTCGATTTCGCTTTCGCAGGGAATGGGAAGCTTAACTGCGCCCTTCTCATAAAAATCGAAGTCCGACAGTGCATCAATAACCCTCATGCCTCCGAAGATTTCTGAAATCAGCGCGGCTCTTTTCTTATATATTCTGAGATGTCTCATTGAAGGTTCATCCGAAACATGAAAAAAACATTTATCCCCGATTCCGTTTTCGTCAATGAAATTAACAAGCTCTGAGCCGAAAGCGCGAAGGAAATTATCGTATTTCTTGCTGGAGGTTCTTGTTTTCCAGCCGAAAATCTTTTTCTCCCTGCCCTTTCTGTCTGTTGCAACTATTTTCGGAGCATGCTTTGCGCCCCATTGGGTGAACAGATGGCTCATTTCAAAATATTCAACGCCGCATTCTCGGCAAAGCTCTATCCACTTTTTCAGATTTGAAAAATCAAAAGAATATTTTCCGCCTCGGATTTTAACTCCGACAAGCTGAACCGTTCTTCTTTCACCGCCTACCTTTGTATCAAGAGGAGGCGTGAAAAGCGGAGTCAGAATACAGTTTATGCCATGTTCGACAGCGGTTTTTATAAAGCTTTTATTGATACGCCAGAACTCATCGCTCATGGCTTCTGTTCCGTAATAATTGCAAAGGCAATCGGAATGATACCAGCAGGTATGAACAAGCTTTTGTTTTCCGAGGCAGTAATCTATAACATCAACCGTAACACCGTTTTCGGCAACAGTTTCACCGTTCTGAGACAGAACAACTTTAAGCTCCGATTTGCCCGTTATTCTTTCTTCGGGACAAATCTCTACCCAGATGCTGTACCATTTTCCGCTTTCTGCGAAAATATCTTTTTCAATCGGTTCAAGAACATCGGGATACATGCCCGAGGTTTTGCGAAGATAAAAATCGTCAGCATGCTTATTGCAAGCCGTTCCGACAGGAACATCCTTAACGATATAAAGCTTTGAGCATTGCGAAAGAGTTCCTTCGAGAGAAGCATTCAGCTTCATGTCTTTTTCACAGCAGAACGCTGCCTGAAAAGAAGCTTTTTCGTTTTTGAGCATCGAAAGGCTTTTAAGCGGTTTCGCCTGCGGTTTTTCATCAAAAAACACTTTTTCAAGTGAACTGAGAATCATCAATTCCATTGTTAATCCTCCTGCGTTTTATTTTGCACTCATCCTTCTGTCCTTTTCGACGGTTTTATCCACAGCGGTAATGACCGAATTTTCAAATCCCGTCTCTTTGAGACTGCATACTCCCTCAATCGTTGTTCCTCCGGGCGAACATACATTTCTGATAAGATCGCTTACTGCAAGAGGACTTTCGAGCAGCATTTTTGCGCTTCCGAGAAGCATCTGCGAGGCAATATCCTGCGATATCTTTGCGGGAATGCCGTATTTTACGCCTGCAGCGGCAAGAGCATCGGCAAACATATACGCAAACGCAGGTGCAGACCCTGCAACAGCAGTAAATGCGGAAAAATATTTTTCTTCAAGCTCCACCGCCTTGCCGAAGCATGAACAGAATGACATTGCAAAGGCTCTGTCATCCGCCGTTGCTGCAGAAGAGGCACAAACAGCCGTCATGGATTCTCCGACGGCGGCATTGATATTGGGCATAATGCGGATTACTCTTGCGTCATAGCCGAAGCAGGAAACAATTTTTTCGGTTGAAGTACCTGCGGCAGTCGAAATAACAAGAGGATTGCTTTTTTCAGCCTCATCTCTTACCGATTCAATAAGCGACCCGATATCCTTGGGCTTGACGGCAATAACAACTTTTTCGCATTTGCCGACTATATCCGATGCCGAATCAAAGGGCACAACGGAAAGCTCGTTTTTAAGCTGCTGGATTTTTTCTCTGTTAATATCAAAAACGGCAATATCATCCGGGGAAATCATCCCCGAGGCAACAACGCCTCTGAGAATTGCGGTTGCGAGATTACCCGTTCCTATAAAACCTAATTTCATGGAAACAGCTCCTTTATTTTAACTGTTGATAAAACCCGAAACAGCGATTTTCGGGCTTTATCAAGAGTTAAAAGCGCAGAGCGGATAACTCTGCGCTTTTCTGAAATTAAAGCTGAGATGTGCAGTGAGGGCATCTTGTTGCTTCGATTGCAATTTCGCTCTTGCAGAAGGGGCACTCTTTGGTTGTGGGCTCTGCGGGAGCTTCCTCTTCCTTTTTCTTTGCTCTGTCTGCAATTGTGTTGATTGCTTTGACAAGGCAGAAAACAACAAATGCCATGATGAGGAAATTGATAACAGCGCTGATGAAGTTGCCGTATGTAAGAACAGCTACGCCTGCTGCCTGAGCATCGGCGAGAGTAGCATATTCGTTACCGTCAAGAGCAACAAACAGATTTGCGAAATCAAGACCCTTGGTAAGAAGACCGATAACGGGCATTACAAGGTCATCAACGAGCGACTTAACGATTGCCTGAAAAGCACCGCCGACGATAACGCCGACTGCAAGGTCAATAACATTGCCTCTCATGATAAACTTTTTGAATTCCGCAATGAATCCCTTTCCTTTAGCCATAGTAAAAACCTCCTAAAAAATAATAACAAATACAATTTAACAAAAAATTCGTCAAAGGTCAACACCTTCGAGATTAAAATTTGGAATAAAACTTTCTGTTGCGGCTTCTCCGCTCTGAAAATTGCAGTTTTCAAAGCCCATAGCGAGCACTTTCTGCTTTACTATCGAATATTCTCTCGGAGAAAGCCTGCGGTTTATCGGCGGCATTTCCTTTGCTTTTCCGAACGGAGTATACTGACGCATAACGCTGATATATGTTTCAGGCGGAAAATTATCCCTGACCCATTCAAATATTTTGACAGCCTGAGAAATGTTTCCCGGAAGAACCATATGCCTGATTATCAGACCCTTCTGCGCAATTCCCTCTTCGTTAAGAACAACTTCACCGACCTGCCTGTGCATTTCAAGAACAGCCTGCGAAGCAAACTCAAAATAATCCTCTGCACCCGAATATTTAAAAGCAGGCGCAGAATCAAAATATTTGATATCGGGGAGGTAAATATCTATAAGCCCGTCAAGCATTTTCAGAGTTTCCGCTTTTTCGTACCCCGATGAATTATAAACTACGGGTACGGGAGATTCATACTCCGAAAGGGTTTTTGCCAGCATGGGTACATAATGAGTCGGAGTTACAAGGTTAAGATTATGTACACCGCTTTGGATCAGACGGTCAAAAATCCTTTTAAGCTCATCGGACGAAACATCTTTTCCGAATGCACCGTGACTTATCTGTTGATTCTGACAGTAAACACACCCGAGATTACAGCCCGAAAAGAAAACAGTTCCCGAGCCGTTTGTTCCGCTCAGACAAGGCTCTTCCCAGAAGTGCGGAGCTGCTCTGGCAACTCTGAAATTCTCACTGACTCCGCATACACCCGTTTTAAGATTTCTCTGCACCGCACATTCACGCGGACAAATGCTGCATACCACAGCTCTCACCTGCCTTTTACAGCTTCTATTATACACATTTAATTTACAATTACAAGTTGATTTTATTTATTATATAGTATATAATAGGAATACATATATCCGAAAAGAGGGATTGCGAATGTTTCTTGCAATTGATATAGGCAATACCAACATAACAATGGGAGCATATGACGGCGACAATCTTGTTTTTGTTACACGCCTTGCAACTGACCGCTCAAGAACTCCCGACCAGTATGCCGTTGAATTCAAGCAGATTTTTGCGCTTTATGATGCGCCGTCGGGCAGCTTCAGCGGTGCCGCTCTGAGCAGCGTTGTTCCCGAGCTTTCTTCAACAATGTGCAAAGCAATTGAAAAAATAACAGGGCACAGACCTATGGTTCTCGGCCCCGGAATAAAAACGGGCATGAACATACTCATTGACAATCCCGCCCAGCTCGGCGCTGACCTGCTTGCAGGCTGCGTAGGTGCGGCTGATCTTTATCCCCTGCCCTGCCTTGTCATTGATCTCGGAACAGCAAGCAAAATAAGCGTTATAGACAAAAACGGTGCTTTCAGAGGCTGCACAATCGCCCCCGGAATAGGTATTTCTCTCGACGCACTCTCTCAGAGAACATCACAGCTTCCGAGCATCAGCCTCAAAACTCCCGACCACGCAATCGGAACAAACACTCTCGATTCCATGCAGTCAGGAACGGTTTTCGGCTTTGCCGCAATGATTGACGGTCTTTGCGAAAAGCTTGAAGCTGAGCTTAATCAGGGAAAAATGTCAAGCGTTGCAACAGGCGGTCTTGCAAAAGACCTGATAAAAAGCTGTAAAAGGGATATAACCTTCAACGGCGAGCTTGTTCTTTACGGCTTGAAGGTTCTTTACGAAAAGAACAAAAAATAATCCGCATTTTATTTCGCTAAATTTTGCGCTGCATCCTTTTCTTGTTCGATTCATTTTTATCGGTTAAAGCCGTATCACGGAAATTCAACCGTTAAGATACACCTTTCAACATTAAACAGGAGCAGCAGCAAGGAGGAATATATATGTCAAAATCATCCGCAAAAACAGGGCGCATTCTGCGCCTGACCCAGCTATCCGTGCTTGTGGCGCTGCTGATAATCTTCGGCTTCACCAACATCGGATACATCAAAATCGGAGTTATTGAGATAACTCTGAACATCATTCCCGTTGCTATCGGAGCAATTGTACTCGGACCTTCTGCTGGGGCAATATGCGGCACGGTTTTCGGTCTGACAAGCTTCTGGCAGGCCGCATCGGGAACAAGCGCATTCGGATTCATGCTTTTCCAGCACAGTCCCGTTTACACATTTATCATTTGCCTGTTGCCCAGACTTCTTGAGGGTCTGCTGACGGCACTGATTTTCAAGGCACTGATGAAGGTGTGCAAAAAGAACTCCGTTCCGTGCGCTGCGGCGAGTCTTTGCTGCCCGCTGCTGAACACACTTCTGTTTGTCGGCTCATTTATTCTTTTCTTTATGAAAACGGATATTTTCAGCAATCTTTATTCTCAGTCAGCCGCAAACAGCATCGCAGCTTTCTTTATCTGGTTTGTAGGTCTTAACGGTCTTGTTGAGGCTATTGCAGGCTTCATAATTGCAACGGCTGTGTCAAAGGCACTTCTTGCTGCCAACAAAAGACTCAAGCTTTAATCAAAACACAGGTAAGGTGATAAAATGCCTATTAAAATAACAAACGGTCTCCCCGCTCACAAGGCTCTGGAGGCAGAAAACATTTTCGTTATGACAGAGGACAGAGCTATCACTCAGGATATCCGTCCGCTGAGAATTATTCTGCTCAATCTTATGCCGACGAAAATCGAAACCGAAACACAGATTCTCCGACTTCTGAGCAACTCTCCGCTACAGGTTGAGGTTGAGCTGCTTCAGGTCAAGTCGCATAAATCAAAGAATACTTCCGCAGAACATATGCTGAAATTCTATAAAACCTTTGACGAGATATGCGACCAGAAATATGACGGCATGATTGTTACGGGCGCTCCCGTTGAAAATCTTGAGTTCGAGCAGGTTGACTATTGGGAGGAGCTTTGCACCATTTTTGAATGGAGCAAAAAGCATGTTTACTCAACCTTCCATATCTGCTGGGGCGCTCAGGCGGCACTCTACTATCACTACGGCGTGCCGAAATATCCTCTCGAGAAGAAGCTTTTCGGAGTTTTCCCCCACAGAAGTCTTGACAATCTGCATCCTCTTATGAGAGGTCTTGACGATGAATTTTTCGTTCCCCATTCAAGACATACCGAAAACAAAATGAACGACATCGCTCTTGTCAAGGATCTGCAGATTATTTCTTATTCCGATATGGCAGGCGTTCACCTTATCTCCGATATGGATTGCAGAAACTTCTTTGCGACGGGTCACTCCGAATATGACCGCGAAACGCTTTCGAAGGAATATTTCAGAGACGTCAACAAGGGTCTGCCCATTGATCCGCCTTATAACTATTTCCCCGATAACGATACATCCGCAACGCCGAAAATGGAGTGGCGAAGCGCCGCTAACATCATTTTCGCAAACTGGCTGAACTATTTCGTTTATCAGCAGACACCCTATGACTTAAGCACTTTATAATAATCCATCGGGAATAACAAAAAGCCGCTCTGCAAACAGCAGAGCGGCATGAAAGAGAAAATAACGGTCTTAAAAATAATATATTGCGGCAATTATCAAGGCAACATGCAGAACCATTTCGGCAGGCAGACCTATCATGAATTTCATATGCTTTGTTTTGTGCCTTATCTTTTTCATCGTCACAAACATAGGCAGGGCTCCGCCGATAAGACCGATGCCCATCAGCATCGCTTCGGATATTCTCCATGCGCCTTTTTGTGCAGCGGATTTGTCGTAAACGGTGAGTGCAACCGAAGCAGCGGCAACAGCTGCATAGTAAACAAGAAACAGCATCAGTTCTTGCGGCATTATAACCATCCTTTACTTTGAAAATATGAGAGGACCGATATGAAAAGACTATCGTCACTTTTAATTATTATATGCCTTCTTCTGACATCGTGTCAACTGGACAGCGCAAATATTTCTCCGTCAGAAAAAGAAGCTTCAACCCAAATTACAGAGAATTCAACCGAGCTTTATATCCCGTCGGTTTCACTTTCCGAAGCTCAATCCGTTACGGATATTTCGCAGGAAAACACAAACAGCATAACGGCGAATGCAACCGTAAATTCCGTTTTACCGACAGAAAAAACCACTTCTGCAGACCCTGCGACAAAACCTACCGTTCCATCGACGCAGAAGCCCACTGTGCCTGCCACTCAGCCTGCATCTTCCGCAGGCTCGGCTGAAATGAGAGCGATATGGATTTCCTGCTACGATTATACCTCTGCCGCAGGAAAAACAAGGGCACAGTATAAAGCAATTACCGACAGAATGTTCAAAAACATCAGAGATAACGGTCTGAACACCGCTTTTGTTCATCTCAGAGCCAATTCTGATGCATTTTACAAATCGGATTTATTCCCTTATTCCGCTTTTATCGCAGGTACGGAAGGGGCATCGCTTCCCTTTGACCCGTTTGCGGTTCTGCTTGAAAGCGCAAAAACATACGGTATTTCGGTTCACGGCTGGATAAATCCGTTCCGCGTTTCAACCAAAAACAACACAAGCCTCCTGAGCCCTGCCAACCCTGCAAAGAAGATTCTTGATGCAGGAAACACCGACGGCAGAGTATGCGTTCTCGCCAACGGAATATATTACAACCCTGCACATACCGAAAATCACAAGCTCATCCTTGACGGTGTGCGGGAGATACTCGGAAAATACGATATTGACGGAATACATATTGACGATTATTTTTATCCGTCAAAGAGCGAAACGATTGACGCCGCTCAATATAAAGCATACAAAAACTCCGGCGGCACCATGAGCCTGACAAAATGGAGAATTGCAAATGTCAATGCGTTTGTTGCATCGCTCTATTCGGCTGTCAAAGCTGTTGATTCGTCTGTCACAGTCAGCATCAGCCCGTCGGGTCAGATAGACAAAGCCCTCGACGAAGCCTATGCCGACTGCAGACTCTGGCTTTCGCAAAAGGGATATGCCGATATTATCATTCCGCAGATTTATTTCGGCTTTGAGCATCAGACTCAGGATTTCAACAAGCTTCTGAAACAATGGGCTTCACTGCCGAGACACAGCTCCGTAAAGCTCATGTGCGGCATTGCAGCTTATAAATGCGCAAAAGAAGATGCATATGCAGGCTCAGGCAAAAAGGAATGGCAGAGCAATTCTGATATTCTTGCACGCCAGCTTACGGCAATAAGAAGCAACAAAAATTACTGCGGCTTTGCTGTTTTCTCATACAGCGACCTTGAAAGAGCCGCCTGCAAAACAGAAATCCAGAACCTGAAGAAAACAATCAATTCATAAAATACGGGGAACAAAAATGAAAAATAACAAAGGACTTATCGCTGCAATAATATGTATCGCCGTTGCCATTGCAGGAATAATCATCGGCATGGCGGTAACGGGAAAATTCTCGCAGTTCAAAAAAGAAGAAAACGGAACAACGAATTCTGTCACTCAGCAGGAAACAACAGCTCTTCCTGCAAACGCAAGACCCAAAAGCAAGCTGCCCGACTCGGTTGTTGCGGCGGTTTACGGCGAATATTCCGAAAAAAGCGCACAGGAGCTTGCAGGCTTCGGAGCGCTCGGATTCAACACCGTTATTTTTGAGCTGAATGAAGAAAACGCAGAAAAGGTTATTCCTCTTATCGAAACGGCAAAAACCGCAAATCTCTATTTCGGCATTCGCGCCGATATTTCGCAGGACAGCAACTATCTGACAGAGTTTGTAAAGACAAACAATACAGATTTTGTTATTCTTGCAGGTCTTGACGAAAGCGCGCAGGGCTATGCAGATTCTGCAGGCAAAACATGCGAGAGCATCAAGGCAACCGATGCCGCAACGGTTATCGGAATTGAGCCAGCGGATTATGAAAAAGCTGACAGCAGCATTCTTTCGCTTATCGGCAGCAAAGCTGATTTTGTTTTTCTCAATCAGAAATCCAACGACAAAGCAGGAAACAAATCTTTTTCAAATGCACAGCTTATATGGGGCGAAGAAGCGGCTCCCCTCTGGCTTTGCCACAGCCTTACAGATCTTTCATCATACAATGCCGAAAAAGCAACCGAGACAATTGCTCTTGTTTCAGGCTCGGCAGAAATGGCTCTCTGCAAAGGAATCGCATTCTCACCGTTCAGCGAAATCAGCTCAGCAAACGGTGCTGCTGCCGAATCTGTTATTGAATTCATAAAAACAAGAAACACATATCTTCTTGACAAAGAATTTGAAATCACAAGCCACAAAACAACAAACATAACCGTTGAGCAGTCGAGAATCACCTTCAGAGGCTCATCAAGCCCCGCCTATGACCTTATCTGCAACGGTCAGAAGCTTTCGGTTGCAAAAAACGGAGATTTCTCCGTCGACTGTGAGCTTGAAGTAGGCAGTAATACAATCAAGTTTGAGCACAAGGGCAAAACATACACTTACAATGTAACCTATAAAATCAAGCTTCTCAAATCGGTTTCCCCCTCAAAAGATTCCACCGTTCCCGGCGGAATGCAGGTTGAAGTTACTGCGGTTGCTCTCAAGGGGGCAAAGCTTACCGTAACCTTCAACGGCAAAACGGTTCAGATGACCGAACTCGGAAATATCAACGAAAACGATGACACATCGCCCGACACCGAATCGGATTTCGCCGATTTTTCCGCGACACTCACCACTCCTCAGGGAACCTCATCCGTTCAGAAGCTCGGCAAATTCACCGTAAAGGCAACCTACGGATCTCTGACCGAAACCCTCAGCGGCGGTAATATCAACGTTTCGGCAAAGGTTAGTCCTCCTGCGCCTGTACCTGTTCCCCCTGCAACAACCACCACAACGGAAGCATCATCCGCAACGGAAGCTGTTTCAGGCAATAATACGCAGGAAGCAACATCGGATAATACAGGAAACTCCACAACCGTTACGGTTACGGGCGGTGTAGGCGGCGACAGTCTCGAAAAGTATTCTTATAAAAAGGACTACGGTCTCGGCACAGCAAAAATCTGCGAAATCGTTGACGATTATGTTGAGGCTTATCCGGGCGGCATATCATCTGTAACCTATTCCGTACCCGACTGTTCTCCCCTGCCCAAATCAACCGTTGACTATGTAAATGATATAGCTGTTTTCGACGAAACAGACACATATTATATTCTTGCTTCGGGCGTTAAGGTTCCCGAGCTTCGCGAAGAAAGACTCGCTTCGGGCGTTAACGGAAAAATCACTCATGTCAAGATTTCCGACGGCTATGTAATGCCGAAAAATACAATAAAGGTTGTTTCAACCTCCTGCAGCGATGACGAAACGGTTATTGTTCTTGACATGAACAGACCCGTTGCATTCAATGCAAAAATAACTGGTCAGACATACGGTCTTTATGCCCCGAACAGACTTGTAACAGTAAGCTCGCTCAACTGCACGGGTCTTGAATTTATTTTCAGCGATACGGAATCCGCAAGCGGATCAAATACTTTTATGAATTCCGTAATCAAAAGCAGCAAATGGAGCTCCGACAAAAGCAAGTCAACCGTTACTCTCTCGCTGACTCTTGCAAACAAAGGCAAGTTCTACGGATTCCACTATGAATATAACAAAGACGGCATGCTTGTAATCACAATCAGCCACAAGGCAAAATCCCTCAGCGATGCCGTTATCATGCTTGACCCCGGCCACGGCGGCGTTGACCCCGGAGCTGCCTGCGCGGTTAAATTTACAGGTTATAACAACGAAAAGGATATCAACCTTTCTATTGCCACAAAGGTAAAAGAGCTTCTTGAAGCAGAGGGCGCAACGGTAATCATGACCCGAACGGGCGATGACTGGAAAAGCTACACCCAGAGAAATGATGCCGTCAGAGAACGCGACCCCGACATGTTTATCTCAATTCATTGCGACTCAAGCACCTCCGCTTCTGCAACGGGCACATCAGCTTATTACTACAGAGCATATTCACAGCCGCTTGCAAAATCTATTCACGAAAGCCTTGTAAAGGCTTATAAGAACGAAATTTACAAAGACAAGCCTGATATTAAAATTGACAGAGGCGCAGGCTTCTACGCATTCAGAGTTGCAAGGGTTGAAGAATGCCCCGCCGTTCTGATTGAATACGGTTTTGTTTCAAACACCGACGAATGTCAGGCTCTTCAGTCTCCCCAGAACAGAGAAATTCTTGCAAAAGCAACCGTTGACGGCATCAGGAATTATCTTTCTGCAAGCTGAAACGCCTGCTGATAATATCGCAAAGCTTATAGGCAGGGATGCTTATCAGAAACCAACAGCCGCAGAAATGCATGCATATCTGTCCGAGAAAATTAAAGGGCTTTGCGGAATAATCCCAGACATTCCAGCCCATGCGGATATTAACAAGCATCCCGACTGCAAGCTCAAGGCTTGTTATAACGGTCATTCCGAGCAGGCATCTGACAAACAGATTCAAATCCTTGCTCTTATTGATCAGGTTCAGAAGAACAAGCACTGCTCCGCCTGTCAGAATCATTGACCAGTGCGTATAGCCTCTGACTGCAACTTCCACAAGACCGTAAGCCACCCCTCCTATTGCAAAACACATAAAATATTCTTTCAATCTGTTCATTTTAATCACCTGAAATAATTTTTCTCAAAAGAGGTACTGTTATGCGAAAAATGACCGCTTTGGTAAAACCTGCTTCATCGCTGTGCAATCTGAAATGCAGCTACTGTTTTTACTTCGACGAAGCTGAAAACAGAAGCGGCGGCAAATCCTCCGTAATGTCCTTTGAAACCGCGGAAAATCTTATAAAAAAAGTTCTGGATTTTTGCGGTGAAGGCTCGGAAATAACCTTTATGTTTCAGGGCGGCGAACCTCTTCTTGCGGGAGCAGATTTTTTCAGGCACTTCATTAAAACGGCAAATGAACTCAAAGATGAAAAAACAGTAATATTATATTCACTTCAGACCAACGGAACTCTGATTGACAATGATTTCTCTGCTCTTTTCAAAGAAAATAATTTTCTCATCGGTGTTTCGGTAGACGGTGATGAGGCAACTCACAATATCAACCGTTGCGGTTCATTCGAAAAAGCAATGTTCGGCGTTGAACTTCTCAGAAAGCACGGGGTTGATTTCAATATTCTCTCCGTCATCACCTCAAAAACCGATGCGGCAAAGCTTTTTGATTTCTATATGGCAAACGGTTTCCGTGATGTTCAGCCCATTTACTGTCTCGATTCTCTCAACGGAGAAAAAAGCGATTACAGCCTTGACGCCAAAAGCCTCGCACGCTTCCAGAAAAGGTTTTTCAACCGATGGTTTGATGAAATTTCAAAAGGCAACAGGTTTTATGTCAGGGATTTCGATAATCTTCTCTCGCTGTTGACAAACGGCTATGCCGAGCAATGCGGCGCAAGCGGCAGATGCAACGCTCAGCTCGTTGTTGAGGCTGACGGCACCTGCTATCCCTGCGACTTTTACTGTCTGGATGAATTCGAGTGTCCCAACATCAATACTTCAACAATCAATGATATACTTAACAGCGATGCGCTGCGCAGATTCCTGGAATTTGACGAGCCGAAAAACAAGCTGTGCGGCGCATGCCCCGTCAGACCCCTTTGCGGCGGAGGCTGCAAAAGATACAGAAGCCTTTATAATCAGCTTAAAGGTTATTGCCCCAGAATGGATTTCATTATGCATGCAGTTGAAAAGCTCAGAAATGTGAGGTAATAAAAATGAACAAGCCGAACATAATATTTTATTTTTCAGACCAGCAGAGAGCCGACAGCGCAGGCTGTTACGGTCAGAAGCTGCCTGTAACTCCCAATCTTGACGCGCTTGCGCAAGAAGGTACTCTTTTTGAAAACGCATTTACCTGCCAGCCTGTATGCGGACCGATGAGAGCTTGCCTGCAAAGCGGAGTTTACGCATCCCAGATCGGATGCTACAGAAACGATATTGCCCTTCCGACAGACTGCAAGACCATTGCTCATTATGTGAAAGAAGCAGGCTACGATACCGCTTACATCGGCAAATGGCATCTTGCTTCCGATAAGGAGCATAACCTCAAAACCAAACCGACACCCAAGGAAAGACGCGGCGGCTACGATTACTGGCGCGCTTCGGATATTCTTGAATTTACTTCTCACGGCTATAACGGCTATGTTTTTGATGAAAACTGCAACCGCCTTGATTTCAAAGGCTACAGAGCTGACAAAATCAATGATTATGCCATAGAATATATAAAGAAAGAACACAAAAAACCGTTCTTTATGTTTGTTTCTCAGCTTGAACCACATCATCAGAATGACAGACTCCGCTTTGAAGCTCCCAAAGGACTGAAAAACAAATTCAAAAAGTACGAGGTACCGGGTGACCTTAAGGGAACATTGGGTGACTGGCGTGTGCAGATGCCGTCATACCTCGCCTGCTGCAATACTGTTGATACCAATTTCGGCAAGCTGATTCAAGCCCTTAAGGATGAGGGGCTTTATGACAACACGGTTATCATTTACACCTCGGACCACGGCTGCCATTTCAGAACAAGGAATCTCGAATACAAACGCTCCTGCCACGAAGCAAGCATCAAAGTTCCTCTCGTTATCTGCGGAGGAGGATTTACGGGCGGAAAGAGAGTCAGCGACCTTGTTTCGCTCATAGACCTGCCCGCAACTGTTCTTGAAATTGCAGGCGCCGAAATTCCCGGGCACTTCATGGGCAAGAGTCTTTGCGACCTTAAGGGTCACGAAAGCGTATTCATGCAGATATCGGAAAGTCAGATAGGCAGAGCCGTACGCACTGACAGATGGAAATACAGCGTTTCAGCCAAAAATGCGGATAAAGCATTCGCTGACTGCTACTTTGAGGACTGCTTATATGACCTTGAGGCAGATCCCTACGAAAAAAATAATCTTATAAATGACTCAGCATATGAAAAAGAAAGGGAAATGCTTCGCACCATTCTGCTTGAATATATGCAGAAGGCGGGAGAACCCTGTTTGGATATAAGAAAGAAAGAAGATTGAGATGAACCACAAAATCAGAACAAGAAAAAAGCTTCTTAAGCCCGACGGTTCACTTTCGGAACCCGGTTGGGCAAACCATTTGATTTTTGATTACAGCCCGTTTGATATCAAAACCAGCAAGCTCAGACTCAAGGAATGGGATTATTACATTATTGTTGACGACGATTTTGCTTTTTCAACCGTTGTTGCGGACAACAGATATATGGGGCTTGCAAACGCATCATTTTTTGACTTTAAAGAAAATCAGAAGTATCAGTTTGTTACCCCCTTGGTTTTCCCCATGGGCAAGCTCAACATGCCTACCGACAGCTCAAAGGGCGATATATTTTTCAAAAACAGGAGCTGTACCCTGACCTTCTCAATCGAACCCGATGGCAGAAGGCTCATGGGAAAATACGAATCTGTTTTGGGAAGAAAAGAGCTTGAATTTGATATCTTTCTCAGGCAGTTCAAAGATGACGACACAATGGTTATCGCAACCCCGTGGGCAAACGATAAAAAAGCTTTCTATTATAATCAGAAAATTAACTGCATGCCTGCAAGCGGATATATCCGCATCGGTGACAGACGCATTGAGCTTTCGCCCAAAAAACACTTCGGAACGCTTGACTGGGGCAGAGGTGTCTGGACATACGAAAACATCTGGCGTTGGGGTTCGGGCAACGGATATATTAACGGCAAGCGCTTCGGTTTCAATATCGGCTACGGCTTCGGAGACACAACCGCAGCAAGCGAAAACATGATTTTTTATGACGGAAAATGCCACAAGTTTGACCGCATACGGTTTGAGATTCCGAAAAGCATTATGCAGCCGTGGAAATTCATCACGAGCGACGGCAGATTCAATATGAATTTCTTCCCCGTTTTTGATAACAAAACCGATTTATCCATGGGACCTGTTTCTCAGCATTCGCATCAGGTTTTCGGCAAGCTGTTCGGAAAAGCAATTCTTGATGACGGTACGGAGCTTAATATTGATAATCTGACAGTTTTCGCAGAAAGAGTTCATAACAAATACTGATAAACAAAAAAGCCACTGCTGATGCAGTGGCTTTTGCTTTGCTGATTGAGTTTATCTTGAGGGGTTAGCGGTTGTTTTGAGCATAACATCGTGATAACCGCCCTCAACAATGCTTGTTGCGGAAACAACGGTGAGCTTTGCATTCTGCTGAAGATCGGGAATGTTAAGAACGCCGCAGTTGCACATTGTTGACTTAACCTTATAAAGGCTCTTTGCAACGTTATCGCTGAGAGGACCTGCATAGGTTACATATGAATCAACGCCTTCTTCAAAGCTGAGCTTTGCTTTGCCGCCAAGGTCATATCTCTGCCAGTTTCTTGCTCTGTTTGAGCCTTCGCCCCAGTATTCCTTAACATAAGCGCCGTTAACCATGAGCTTGTTTGTCGGGCTTTCGTCAAAGCGTGCGAAATATCTGCCGAGCATAAGGAAGTCAGCACCCATTGCAAGAGCGAGAGTCATGTGATAATCATGAACAATACCGCCGTCGGAGCAAATGGGAACATAGATGCCTGTTTCCTTATAGTATTCGTCTCTTGCTGCGGCAACCTCGATAAGAGCTGTTGCCTGACCTCTGCCGATACCCTTTGTTTCTCTGGTAATGCAGATTGAACCGCCGCCGATACCGACCTTAACGAAGTCTGCGCCTGCCTTTGCAAGGAAAAGGAAGCCGTCTCTGTCTACAACATTACCTGCGCCGACCTTTACCTTATCACCGTATCTCTCGCGGATGAAAGCAAGAGTCTGTTCCTGCCATACTGTATAACCCTCTGAGGAGTCAATGCAGAGAACATCAGCACCTGCTTCAACAAGAGCAGGAACTCTCTTCTCATAGTCAAGAGTGTTGATACCTGCGCCGACGATATAGCTCTTGTTGGCATCAAGAAGCTCCTGAGGATTTTCTTTATGCTGTGAATAGTCCTTGCGGAAAACGAAATAACGAAGCTTGCCCTCACCGTCAATAAGAGGAAGGGAGTTGAGCTTATGCTCCCAGATGATGTCGTTTGCATCCTTAAGGGTTGTTGTGTCGGGAGCAGTGATAAGCTTTTCAAAAGGAGTCATAAAATCCGAAACAAGTGTTTCGGGAGCCATTCTGCTGACTCTGTAATCTCTGCTTGTAACAACGCCGAGAAGCTTGCCGTTTGCAGTGCCGTCATCGGTAACAGCCATTGTGCTGTGGCCTGTTTCTTCAAAAAGAGCAAGAACATCGGAAAGAGTTGCATCGGGCTTGAGGTTGGAATCGCTTACAACAAAGCCTGCCTTATAACCCTTTACTCTCGCAACCATTGCAGCTTCGTCCTCAACGCTCTGTGAGCCGTATATAAACGAAACGCCGCCCTCTTTGGCAAGAGCTATAGCAAGAGTATCGTTTGAAACAGACTGCATGATAGCAGAAACAAGAGGAATGTTAAGGCTCAGGGGGCATTCTTCTTCGCCCTTTCTGAACTTAACGAGAGGTGTTTTCAGCGAAACGTTTGCAGGGATGCACTCTCTTGAAGTGTAACCCGGAATGAGAAGATACTCGCTGAATGTTCTTGAAGGCTCCTGACAATAAATTGCCATTTTAATCACTCCTTATATATTAGTTATATTTTTATTAAAATTATGGGTAAGTTTATCTGCAGAATTCAGCAACATAGTTATCGATGCACGATTTGATAATTTCAACAGCTTTTTCTCTGTTCTGAATCTCATCAACAACGGTTTCTTTACCCTCAAGGGATTTATAAACCGAGAAAAAGTGCTTCATTTCGTCAAAAAGATGAGCAGGAAGCTCGGAAATATCTTTATATCCGTTATAGTTGGGGTCATTGAACGGGATTGAAATTATTTTTTCGTCAAATTTTCCGCCGTCCTTCATGGTAATAACACCGATAGGATAGCAACGTACAAGAGTCATGGGATCAATGCTCTCGCTGCTGATAACAACAACATCAAGCGGGTCTCCGTCATCGCCGTAGGTTCTCGGAATAAAACCGTAGTTTGCAGGATAGTGTGTTGAAGTATAAAGGATTCGGTCAAGCATAAGCAGACCTGTTTCTTTATCAAGCTCATATTTCTTTTTGCTGCCCTTTTTGATTTCGATAACAGCCATGAAATCATCAGGTGTTATTCTTTTAGGGCTTATGCTGTGCCATATATTACTCATAGTATCTCCTTCTATAAAAATCAGACCAATGTCAAGCCGTCAAGCCCATGCGGTCTGTTTCCGACAGCGACCGCGGACGCAAATCAGTTCTTCTTATATGTTACAAATTTAAATGCGGTTCCGTTATGTTCCTGCTTCTCGCTTTCGCACGCAACCGACCAATCCCCGATTTCATCGAGGTTGGGGAAAAACTTATCTGCGGGCTTCGCTGTATCAACCTTTGTTACATACGCGGTGTCACAGCAAGGCAGAAGCTGCTCATAAATTGATGAGCCGCCGATAACATAAACGGTATTTGTATCATATCTTTCAATCTGTTCGTAAAGCTCCTCAAGAGAATGACAAACGATAACATCGGGCGCACTCCAGCTGTCATCCGTTGTTACAACAATATTCACTCTGTTGGGAAGAGCCTTCGGACCGGGAAAAGTCATGAACGTTTTTCTGCCCATGATAACAACATTACCTGTTGTTTTTTCTTTGAAAAACTTCATATCTGCGGGGATATAGTTCAGCAGCGAATCACCGTTGCCGATTCCCCAATTGTTATCCACATTAACAATAGCTTTCATTAAATATACCTCTTAATATAAAACAAAATACAACTCTTTAAATATACAACAACTCAGATAGCTACGGGGATTTTATCCGTAAACTCATGGAAATTATAGTTTTCAACCTTGAAACTGTCTTTGGTGAAAGAATAGAAATCCGTTACGCTCTTATCAAGAGTAACCATGGGAGCTTCAAACGGAGTTTTTTCAATAAGCTTCTCAACAATGGGAACATGGCGGTCATAAATATGAGCATCGGCAATAACATGAACAAATTCGCCGACCTCAAGTCCGCTCACCTGAGCGAGCATGCATGTAAGTGCAGAATACTGGCAGACATTCCAGATGTTAGCCGCAAGCATATCCTGAGAACGCTGATTGAGAATGGCATTGAGCTTGTTGCCCGTAACATTGAATGTCATTCCGTATGCGCAGGGGTAAAGAGCCATTTCGCTCAGATCCTGATGAACATAGATGTTTGTGAGAATACGGCGGCTCTGAGGATTATGTTTCAGATCATAAAGAACGCGGTCAACCTGATCCATATCGCCCTCTTTGTAATGATGCTTTACTCCAAGCTGATAGCCGTATGCTTTTCCTATTGAACCGTTTTCATCAGCCCACTGATCCCAGACATGGCTTCCGAGATCGTTGATATTATTGGATTTTTTTTGCCAGATCCAAAGCATTTCATCAACTGCGCTCTTAAGAAATGTTTTTCTCAGAGTGAGCATGGGAAACTCCTTGCTCAGGTCATAGCGGTTGACAACGCAGAATTTTTTTATGGTATGAGCGGGAGTACCGTCTTCCCATCTGGGGCGCACATCGAGATCGGTATCCCAGACTCCGTTCTGAAGAATGTCCTTGCAGGTGTCAATAAAAACTTTATCGGCAAAGCTCATCGGTTTATCCTCCCAAATATCTGATATAATCGCCTATCCCCTGCTCGAAATTGACTCCGAAGCGGGTATCTGTTCCGGCATCATGAGTTCTTCTGATTGCGGCGCAGGTGAATTCAAGCGCAATATCGGCGCTGTCCGAAATATTCTTTCCTCTCATATATGCGCCGAGAAGCGCAGAAGCAAAAATATCTCCCGTACCGTAATATATTCCGTCATATTTTTCGGAAAATTTATAGTGAATCGCGCCGCCGCTGTAAACAGCGCATCCGATTTCGTCATGGTCAAAAGAAACGCCCGTGAGAACAATTTTTTGGGGTCCGAGTTCCGAAAGGCGTTCAAGCAGACTTTCGATATATTCCTTGCTGTAAGGCGGCTCAACATATTCCTCGCCGAGAAGAAAAGCCGCTTCGGTAAGATTCGGAACAATTATATCCGCCTTGCTGCAGAGCTTCGCCATCTCCTCAGCAAAGCCGTCATCAAAAGTGGTATACATTCTGCCGCTGTCCGCCATCGCAGGGTCAACGAGAATAACCGTCTGCGAAGAAGCAAATTCACCGATAAAATCGCAAACCATCTCAACCTGCTCGGTTGAGCCGAGAAATCCGCTGTAAATTCCGTCAAACTCTATGCCCAGCGATTTCCAGTGCTTTGCAACAGCAGGCAAATCACCCGTAAGGTCACGGTAGGTATAGCCCGAAATATCACCCGTATGGGTAGATAAAACGGCTGTTGGCAAAGCCGCAGCTTCAATTCCCGCCGCTGAAATAATCGGCAGGGCTGCCGTAAGAGAGCATTTGCCGATGCCTGAAATATCATGAATTGCGGCAACCCTCTTTTGCTTTTCCACTCCTGATCCGTCCTTTTACCTCTCAAGTATTTTATCTATTATACAACCCGAGTCTGAATTTTTCAACATATAAAAATAATTTTGTGTATTTTAATTCTTTATTGTTACCTCAAACAGATTTTTTTGGGCATTGCGATAAAAAACTCTTTACACAACATAAAAAAAGTGCTAATATAAATGGGTATTTATTCTCTGAATATAAAATTTAAAAGGAGTAAATTGAAATGAAAAGAATCAGCAAAAAAATCATCAGCGTTATCCTTGCTCTGTCGATGATTCTGGCATGCGCTGCATCAATGGGCGCAACTGCCGCTTCAAGCGCAACAGAAGTTCTGACCGACATCGGCGTTTTCGCTCTTGACAAGCTTCTCACCGGTATTATCGGCGGTCTTAACGCTATTGTTCCAGACAGCAATGAAATCATGAAAATGAAAGACTACACAGACGATTACTTCTTCAAGGGCACAGAAACCATGCTCGACGAAGCAGACGAAGATGCCAAATGGAAGCTCGGCTATTCCAAGGCTTCAATCGTGCCCGACGACTGGCAGACAAAAGAATACTACCTCGGCGGCTTCATGTCTTTGTCAAACGGTATGAAGAACAAAGTTGAAGAGGTTGTTGACGGTGTAGAAGTCAGAGTTATCGCAGTTGACGACGGCTCAGGCAGAGGCATTGCAGTTTTTGCAAACATCGACTCAATCGGTATGTCAAACTATGACATCAAGAATATCAGAGAAGCTCTCGTTGAGCTTCTCCCCAACCAGAAATTCAGCACAATCACAGTTACCGCAACTCATGTTCACAGCGGTATTGACACACAGGGTCTCTGGACCAACCTCTTCCCCAAGCTTGGCGGAAACATGGTTAAGGCATTCCTTCACGTTGGCGAAATGACTCCCGGCGTTGACACCGAATATCTTGACTTTATCACAGAAAAAGCTTCCGGCGCTATGAAAGAAGCCATCGAAAACATGACAGAAGGCACAATGACATACGCAGTCAAGGAGCTTGATGAAGAATACTTCAACAACAAGAACAGACCTTCTGCTGATTCTCTCATTCAGGAGATGGCAAGATTCACATTCACTCCCGATGTTATTGACGATGAACACAGAGCAACAATGATCGTTAACTACGCTGCTCACCCCGACATCACCGGTCTTGCTGTTGACGATATCGACAACGGCAGACAGCTTTCAGGTGACTATGTTATCAACATGGGTAAAACCATCGAGGCTGCAGGATTTAACTTCATGTTCTTCAACGGCGCTATCGCAGGTATTTACACAGGCAGACATCCCGCAAGCGACGGTGTTCCCAACGAAAGACGCTGGATGGAAGCTGCAAGAATCGGCAGAGAGCTCGGTCAGATTGCACTTAACCTCACAAATTCCGAAGAAGTTATCCGCGCAAACGCTGACTGGGATACAATCAACAAGGAAATGGAAATCGGCGGCGAATATTATACTCTCTGGTTTGAAAACTGGGAGCCCGCAACAGAAAAAGAGCTTGATCCCATCCTCAACGTAAAAATTGACGAGGTCAAGATCAAGGTCACCAATCCCCTCATCAAGCTTGTCGGCAAGCTCGGTCTTGTAAACTACAATGTTTATAAAGAAGGTCTCAACTACTATATCTTTGTTGAAATCGGATATCTTGAATTCGGTGATGTCAAGGCAGTTATGATGCCCGGCGAAATCGTTCAGGACCTTATCGAAGGCGGTTCATCGCTCACAGCAGAGGGCTCATATTCAGGCAAGGAATTCGGCATTCCCTGCATCGACGAGCTCTTTGGCGAGGATACACTCTGCTTCGGTCTTGCAAACGATGCTATCGGCTATGTTGTTCCCGATAACGACTACGCTCTTGCACTCATCGCAGGTCACTATCAGGAAATGATTTCTCTCGGCAAATATGCCGCTTCAACCATTATGAAGGGCTTTGTTGAAATCGCAAAAGATGTTGCTTAACTGAATTAACTCATTTTAAGGAGCTTGCTTCGGCAGGCTCCTTTTCTTAATTTTATATTGAAAAACAATTTGCGATTTGGTAAAATAGCACTGTTATTGAAATTCAGCTTTTTCGGAGGATATTATGCAAAAAATAATCAGCTTGCTGCTCGGTCTGATAACTGCTCTTTCCCTTGCATCTGAAGGTATTCCTTATATGTTCAGACCGACACTTGAAATTGACGCCGCTGAGTCTCTTGGTGAGGTATCAACAAAGGCAACGGGATATCTCTACGGCATTGCTCAAAGCAATGTTCCCGATTCAAACATCGTCGAAAGCCTTGATATTTCAAGCGTTTCTCAAAAGGTTATCGGCGGTCTGCAGCATCCGATAGGCGATGTTGACGACGCCTCACCTCAGCTTGACTCCTGCGATTACATCGTTGTTTACCTTCAGGATTGCTTCGACACATGGTATTATTGCCACGAAGAAATCAATGAGATGCGCAGAAACGGCACCTACGATGCCATGAAATTCGTCCGCGAGAGATTTCTCCCTCAGGTCAGAGAAAAGGTTACGGAGCTTTCAAAGAAGGACTATGCCGACAGACTTGTTTATTGCATTTATAATGAATGCGATAACGCCGTCTGGTTCGGAACACCCAACGAGGATAAAACATGGTACGGCTTTGACGATGCGGCAAAGGCTGAATTCTATGCCGCATGGAAAGAAACCTATGACCTTGTCAAAAGCATTGATCCCGATGCTATGATAGGCGGCCCCGGTTACTGCGATTACGATGCATACGAAATCCGTCATTTCCTTGAATTCTGCAAAAGCAACAGCTGTCTGCCCGAGATAATGATTTACCATGAGCTCGGCGTAAGCTCTTCGATTCTTTGGAAAGAGCATGTTGACGAATACCGCTCAATCGAAGCATCCGTCGGTATCGGAGAAATGCCTATAATCGTTACGGAATACGGAACAATGGAGGAATGCGGTGTTCCCTCCGAAATGCTTCACTATATCGTTCAGATGGAGCAGACGGGCGTTTACGGCAATGTTGCTTACTGGCGCCTTGCCAACAATCTCTGCGATACTGCGGCGGATAACAACTCCCCCAACTCGAACTGGTGGCTTTACCGCTGGTATGCCGATATGGAGGGCAATTTACTCAGAACAAAAATTATTGATATTCTGCATTCCGATTTTGCAAACGTTATTAAGTACAACAGAAAAAATTTCAGATATTCACAATTAACTGGCATGGCTTCATCTGACGGAAAATCCGTTGACATTCTTTGCGGCGGATGCGATTATTCCTCCGACATTCTAATAAAGAATCTCGGCAAAACCGACCTCGGAAACAGCACGGTAAACATTAAAATCGAGTGTGTTTATTTTGAAGGTCTGAGCGGAATTGTCAGCAAGCCGATTACCGTTAAGGAATATACCGATAAAATCAGCTTCGGCAAGCTGAAAATAAAACTTGACTCCCCTGACCCGACAGCGGTTTATCACATCGTTGTTACCGAATCCGACGAAGAATCGGAGCCGTTTATCAACAACGCTCTGCCCGTAAGATATGAATTTGAAAACGGAACTCTTCTCGGCACTGCATATACCTACGACAGCGCTTACGGCACAACGGGAGAAATCAGCGGCATGGTCGGCGGTTTTGAACATGACGGCGACGGAATAAAGCTTGATTTTAAAATCCCCGAAAGCGGAAATTACAGCCTTGATATTATTTTCGGAAATTCCAATGACGGCAGAACCGCAAATGACAGGACATTCACGCAGGCACTGATGACCGTTGACGGAGAAACAAGCGAAATCAGCCTGCCCAACACAATCAAGAGCGAATATACCGATAAATTTTCCGTTGAAGCTTATCTCGAAAAAGGCTCTCATTCTATAACGCTTTCGCACAAAAACGGAACCTTCGTTGTTGACAGCATGCTTGTCAGACCTGTTGATACCGATAAAAATATTGCTCTTATTCCCGATTCTGACAGAACCACAGAAGGAATAACCTCCTATCTTGCAGTTGCACCGAAAGACGGTTTCTACAGCCTTGAAACATCCCCTGACGCTGATATTTCGGTTGACGGCGCAAAAGGAAAAACAGAAAACGGCAGAGCAACCGTTTATATGAGAAGAGGTCTCAACTATATTGATATATCGGCAGAAACCGCTCCGCTGAATATATGTGTTTCCGAAAAAGCAGGTTTTTCCGAAAGCTTTTCCGCCGATGATCTTATTCTCGAAAACGGTGCCGTATTAAACGAAAACGGCTATATCGAAAGCATGCACGCAAACGCAGGCAGTGTATCATTTGCCGTCAACGCGCCCGAATCGGGAAGCTACAGATTAACCCTCACATATTCGAACAACCTCGAGGGAGGCTATCACGCATATAACGTTGACCTCATTGAAAGCTTCGTTACCGTTACAAGCGAAAACGGCAGCGAAAACATCTGGTGCAGAAGCACCTACAGCTGGGATACATATAAGACCGTTACTTTTAACCTCTTCCTTGAAGAAGGCGAAAACACAGTTATTCTCTCAAATAACGGCGGCTATGATTTCAACGGCTCTGTTCCCGTTTCACCGAGAATAAAGCAAATAACCGTCAACCGTGCAATTGAGGCAGAAAAATGAAAAACGATGCAATTGAAATCATAAGAAAAAAGCTTTTTGAGCTTCAGGACTTGAAATATAAGGAATTTCAATCCCGTCTGGTGCCGAATATAAATCCCGATAAGATTATCGGAATCCGAACCCCTGCGCTCAGATTCCTTGCAAAGATATTCAGCAACACCGAAGAAGCGGCTGTATTTCTCTCATCTCTGCCGCATGAATACTATGAAGAAAACAATCTTCATGCATTTCTGATTGAACGGATAAATGACTATGACGAATGCATATCCGAAATCAACAGCTTCCTGCCTTTCGTTGATAATTGGGCAACCTGCGATTCAATGAGGCCGAAAATTTTCAAAAAGCATTTGCCCGAGCTTGAAAAGCAAGCATACCAATGGATTGAATCTGGTGAAACATATACTGTCAGGTATGGTATCGAATGCCTGATGACTTATTTTCTTGACAGCGGTTTCAGAATTGAACACGCAGAAAAGATTGCGGCAACTGACTGCGGCGAATATTATGTCAGCATGATGGTTGCATGGTATTTCGCAACAGCGCTTGCCAAGCAATATGATGCGGTTTTCCCTTTCATTGAGCAAAGAAAGCTCGACCCTGAAACCCACAGAAGAACTGTTCAAAAAGCTGTTGACAGCTTCAGAATAACCGATGAACAAAAACTGATTCTCAAATCGTTGATATGATTGCAGACAGTTCGCGTTATGTTTGTCTAATATTTGTCAGAGATGTTGAAACTGACAGATTTATCTGCTAAAATTTAGCTGTTAAAATTAAAAGGCGGTGTATATTATGGTGTTTTTTATCAAAAAAATTCTTTCGCTTATCACTTCCCTGCTTGTTCTTGTTTCTTTCCCGTTTTTCGGAAACTTCAGGAGCAAATCCGAGCCTGTTAACCCCGATGAATGCAGACTCAATTTTGCCGCGATTTCGGATACACACATGAAAGACGAATTCATCCGTCAGTTTATGGTTGAGCTTGGTCTTGAAGGCATGCAGAAATCCGACTCCCGCCTCGACGCTCTCGTTGTTTCGGGTGACCTTACTGACCACGGCGAATATGACGAATGGTCTGCTCTTGCAGAAAGCTTTTCGAAATATGATCCTGCCGACGAAATCATTCTTTCCTGCGGAAACCATGACACATGGACCGACGAAAGCTTCGACAAAGCAAAGGAATATTTCATCAGCTTTAACAGCGAGATCAGCGGCAGAGAAATCAGCGAAATGTATTATTCAACCAAGATAAACGGCTATACATTTGTTGTTCTCGGCAGCGAAGAGGATATGACAGCCGCATATTTCAGCCCCGAACAGCTTGCATGGCTTGAGGAAACAATGGCTGAAGCCGCAAAAGACGGAAAACCGATTTTTGTTGTCTGCCATTGGCCCGTAAACCAGTCTCACGGCCTGCCCGAAACATGGGGCGACGATGAACCCGAACCCGATGACGGCGGAATGGGCGACCAATCGGATGCGGTTGAAGAAATCCTCAAAAAATATGATAATGTTTTTCTGATAAGCGGTCATCTTCATAACGGTATCGGCGAAACCGCAACAGAAAGCATCTGGGGCTACAGCTCTGTTGAATCCGACGGCTCTTTCCACAGCATCAATCTCCCTGCCTATACATATTTCAATGCCAGAGGTCATGTTCTCAACGGCAACGGCTTCAATTTTGAAGTTTATGACGATGAGGTTATCATCAGAGCAAGAAGCTATTCCTCCGATATCTGGTATACCGATTACGAATATGTTATTCCGCTTGTATGAGGTGATTATTAATGAAGAAAACAGTCAGTCTGCTCCTTGCCCTTGTTATTGCTTTTTCGGCATGCTCCGTTGCTTTTGCGGCTGATACCGACACATGCGATTGCGGATATACTCCGATAGTTTATGTACCCGGATTCGGCGCAGGAATATATGTAAATCCCGAAAGCGACAACCGTGAAGCCGCTTTTCCTCCTGCCGCATCTGACATCATAAAAGCCGTTCCCGATCTTCTTCTTGCCGTCATTGCGGTAACAATGGGAAACGAAGCTCTTTTCGGCAAAATGGCAGTGAATGCATTTGATAAGCTTATCGGCAAGATTGCATGCGACGACAGCGGAAAACCCGTTTACAACACATCCATTAAGCCTTTTGAATATCCCGAAAACGACATTCATCAGAATGTTACTGACGACCCCACCGACAGAAGCTTCGATTTTGAATATGACTGGAGAATTTCCCCGATTGACAATGCCGCTGACCTGAAAAATTTCATCGAATATGTCAAGGAGCTTACGGGACACAGCGAGGTTTCAATCATGTGCCACAGCCAGGGCAACACCGTTGTTGCTTCATATCTCGAGCTTTACGGAAACGAGGGTATTGAGAAGATTGCGTTCCTTTCCCCTGCCTTTCAGGGCATTTCGATTCTTGGTTCGCTTTACAGAAAAGAAGCCGATATCTCAAATAAATCCGATGAGCTGCTTGTTTTCCTTAAAACGGTTATGGGTAAGTCAACAGGCACGGATATCGTTTCAACGCTTGTTTCCGTTTTAAACATAACAGGCTTTACCGATTCTCTTCTCAACTTCCTGCAAAAGTACCTTACAAGCCAGTTTGACCTGATTTATGAAGAAGGTCTGAAGCCCGCTTTCGGGAACCTTGCAGGCACATGGAGCTTTGTTCCCGATGAATATTTTGATGACGCTGTCAAAGAAATGTTCGCAGGCAGAGAAGATGCTCCGATACTTGAAAAAATAAGATACTACCACGATAATGTTCAGCTTGAGCTTGACGAAATTCTTCAGAACGCCATGGATAACGGAACGGACATCATCATCTGTGCAGGTTACGGTGTTTCTTCAATCCCCGTCAGTCTTACTCCCACCGTTCATTCGGATTTTCTGATTGATACCGAATATATGTCAATCGGTGCAACATGCGCTCCGCTTTGCAAAACTCTCGGTAACGGCTATACTCAGGCTGTTGACTGCGGTCATGACCATATCTCGCCTGACATGATGATAGATGCTTCGACATGCGCTTTCCCTGAATACACATGGTTTTTCAGCGGGCTCATGCACAGCGATTTCCCCGACGGATACAATAAATTCATCAATACATTCCTGATTTCGGAGGAAAGAATAACCGTTATGTCATATGAGGAATATCCTCAGTTCATGACTCTTGATGAAAACGGTGAGCTTATTCCTGTTTCGGAACCCGAAGAAAAGATAACGGGTCTTTCGGGGCTGCTCGCCTCAATATTCTGAAAACACAAAAACTCTCTGCCGCATGACAGAGAGTTTTTTTCTTTGACAATATTTTTATCATATAGTATAATGATAATAACGGAGGTTGATATTATGAAAAGATCATCAATTTTGAAATACATAGCCGTTATTGCATGCATTATATTCACTTTCGCCGTTACGGCTCACGCAGACTTCGGAGATTTCGGCGGAGATTATGATTACGGCGGAGATTACGGCTACGACGCAGGCGGAAATGACTTTGATTTCGGCGGAAACGATTACGACTATGACGACGATTATGATTATGACAACAATAACGGCGGCGGAGTAGTTATTATCGACAGCGACAGCGACGATTATAACAGCTCCGACGGAGGCTCAGGCTTCGGTGGTATTCTGATTGTTATTATTTTTATCGTTCTTCTTTTCGGTATTCCTATCTTAAAATCTCTCAAAAAGAACAAAAATAATTCCGCTCCCATCGTTCCCGGAGCTTTACCGACTGACGCTTCAACGCTCAGACCAGTCAGCGAATATAATTCGGTTGACCCGAATTTCTCGCAGCCCGATTTCTGCGAAGAGCTTTCCAACATGTATGTCAGATTCCAGAATGCATGGCAGAACAAAAAGCTCGATGATGTACGCCCCTGCCTTTCAGATGCATTCTATGCGCAGGTTGACCGTCAGCTTGATGCCTACCGCAAAAACAGACAGACCAACCGCATTGAACGCATTTCCGTTCTCGGCGTTGATCCCGTTGGATGGAAGCAGGAAAACGGTAATGATGTTATGGTTTGCAGACTGCGCACAAGAATAGTTGACTATGTTGTTGACGATTCAACAGGCAACATTGTAAGAGGCAGCAACACTGCGGAAAAATTTATGACATATGAATGGACTCTTATCCGTACAAGCGGCAGAGTTACCGGTCAGGATGCGGGCACAAACGCAAGCTCCTGCCCCAACTGCGGCGCTCCTCTTGACCTTAATAAATCCGCAAAATGCGAATATTGCGGTTCAATTATCGAAACCGATAATTTTGACTGGGTTCTTTCGGGAATCAAGGGACTTTCGCAAAGAACAATGGGCAATTAAACAGCAAAAAAGCCTGCAGGCAAAACCTGCAGGCTGTTGTTTTTCTGTGGCCGATGCGGGGATACCCGCTCGGATTATATAAAATCACGGCAGTTTTCTGCTGTGACATTTTCGTGGGGTGAAAGCCCGCGCTGCTTTCTCCTTATCTGGAGAACAGTGCATTGAGTTCAAGGAGTTTAAGAAGCTTTCTGAATGTGAACTTCTTTTCTGTTTCGATTTCCTTGAGAAGCTTGCTTTCGATTTCTTTTGTGTAATTGTTGTAGTCCATTTACATTCATCCTTTCTTCTTGTGATGTCTTTATTATACGCATTTTTTCAAAAAAGTCAAGTGATTTTGCACAAACTTTCGTGCTTGTTTTAGTGCAGTTTGCACAAATTTCCGCGTTTAAAAAATTATCAACGCTTCACATATTTAACTCAAACCTCGAAAAGATTTTGTGCATATTGTTCAAAGTCAACTGTCTGATTTTGTCTAAGCCGAACAAACCGTGTCAGGTGTTTAAAAAAACGAAAATAAAAGTTTGTGAAACTTTTTCACAAAAAATGCTCCGCGCAGCAGATTGCACGGAGCATTTTTCTTTTTATTTTATTGCATCGTAAAGTCTGTCTCTGCAGTTTGTGTCTTTATAGAGGAAGAAATTTTCCATCCTGCTCTTATAAGGCTCAACAGGCTCAAAGTTGTTTGCCGCATATTGCTCAAGGCTGTCAAGCAGCTCATCTGCAGTTTGCGTAAACGGGCCGAAGCCGTTTTCAAGAGGCAGGTCAAGCTTTCGGTAGCCGTGTGAAATGCCTGCAATAAATTTGTCATAATCGGGAACAAAATAAATTATCGGGCAATTCATATAAACCGAATCAAAAACAATCGAAGAATAATCCGTTATCATCAGACGGTATTCATCCTGCTTTGTATCAAAGCCGTCAACACATACCCTCTTGTTCTTTATTTCAAACAGATGGTTATAGCATTTGAAAATCGGATGGTTCTTGAAATCAAGATACAAATCATATTTTTCAAGAAGCTTTTCAAGCCTCTCCGAATTAAGAAATTCATTGACCGCCTTATAGAATTCGGATTCTACAAAAACCTGAGGTCTTTCTTCACGGCTGTTGTTTTTCAGCGGTCCGATAAGATTACCTCTCCACGAGGGCGAGAAAACAATTCTGTTTTTCTTTTCGGCACCCGTTCTGAACGAATCGTACCTTGGCATGCCGCATCTGATAAGATCACTCTCATCATAGCCGTAGTTTTCAACAAAATTCTTAACTTCAAATCCGCTTGAAACAACAACCTTATCAACAAGGCAAAGCTCTTTTGCATAGAGGTCTTTAAGGTCAGCATGAAGAATTCCGTGCTGAAGATAAACAAGCTCGAATTTCGTCAGATCGGAATACCATCTCATCGGTCCCGAATCAAACGGAGAAACATTTGAAAGATTTGAAAATGAAGTTATTATCTTCTCTGCGGCAAAATAGAGCTTTTTATGTTTTCTCGATCTGAACCACACAAGAGATTTCTGCTCTTCAGGAGTAAATCTTTCGTTTATTTCCGCTTCATCGCATTTATTGATAACATAATATCGCTTCACGCCGTCATCAATTCCGATATCATGCCTGAACTGATCGTAGGCATTATCAAATACGCCGTAGCGGTCAAGATAAAGCCACACTCTTTCGTTCTTTTCGGCGGCACGCACTCCGACGGAGCGGTTGAAAAGTATTCTCGGATTGATTCTGAGATAATAGAAAAAGTTATAGAGAAAAACTCTTAATTTATACAAACGCGATTTGAAACTGTCAACGGGAGTAACGCTGAACACCCCGTTATCCTCACGAAAGCATTTTCCGTTGCGGTAAAAAGCCTTAAGCTTCTTGTTCTGTATGAAAGGCAGGCACAGACCGAAATAATATGACAGGTCGTACACCTTACCGTTTATTTTGACACGAAGAGAAAACTCAACGGGTCCGCTGATATCAACTTCAAATTTTACCCGCCAGAAGGTTGCCGTTTTGATTTTTGCTCTGTAATATTCATAAACCGATCTGGTCAGTTCAACCGTCTTTTCAACACCGTTACATATAAGCGTAACCTCAGGCTTATCGCAGTACATAAATATCGGGGATTTGAGAAAAGCATCGAAGCTCAGCTTGTTATCCGATATATTCATTCTCTTGACAACAGCTCCGACTGCCGTTGTTTCATAGATAACATCATCGTTATCATATACCAGCCTTATGCCGTCATCATCGCACTCGAGTGAAACCTTATCGCAGCCTTTAAGCTTCAGAAGAAAATGTTTATGATAAATATCGGTAACGGGTCTGTTGATAATAAGCTCATCATCCACCCGCTTTAACAAAGCAACAATTCTGCCGACTGCCTTATCAAACTCCTGCTTACCGTAATGATAAGGAAGCAGAACATCGCTTCTGCTCTTCCAGTTGAGATCGTTGACATAGAGCGACTGCAGATAGGCAGGAACCTTTCCTTCGTATCTGCCGAAAAGCTCCTCCCACATTGCCATTGTATCTTCAAAAATATAATAAGCATAGCACTTGTTCTGAGTCACGCTTGAGGGATTGCGCAGATACATATACTCCGCTTCATCGCAGTAGCCGATAGTCATTTTTTCCTCAATGACATCATAACAGAATTTCTGATCCTCATGATAGGCAAGAGAGGTATCAAAGCTGACCTTTCTGCCGCTCTTCGGATTTTTGATGCAGATATTCATTGTTGTCTGGGTAATGTGACAATTCTTCTCATCGTTGAGATCAAAAATACCCGATTCTCTGAGAATTCTGTATCTGTAGTGAAGAGCAAAACGCTTTTTTCCGTAATAAGGAATTATTTTATAGGTAACAAGATCCGTTTCCTCATAATGCTCTTCAAAAAAACTGTAAAGACTGTTAAGCGCATTGCGGGAAAGCTCATCGTCCGCGTCAAGGAAAATAATATACTTTCCGTCAGAAAGCTCCATTCCCTTGTTTCTTGCGGCGGAAACGCCGCTGTTTTCCTGCTCAAAATAAACAATATTATCGTATTTTTCCACGAAACTTCTGCAGATTTCTCCGCTGTTGTCAGGCGAGCCGTCATTGACAAAAACTATCTGGAAACGGTTATGCGGCATCGTCTGACTCATCAGCGATTCAACGCATTTTTCGATAAATTCCTCGCAATTATAAACAGGAACAACCACGGAAATATCATATTTAAAAGCTGCAACTGCCATTTCAGACTATCCTTTCACTCCACATGCTTTCAATCCGCCGCTCATCCGTCAGAACCGAAATCGGAAATGATTTTTTCGAGAATTTCTTTATCTGCGGGACAAAATTCATACTGCGGTATTTCAGACGGGGTTATAAATCTGATATCGTTATGCTCAAGCATACGCGGTTCGCCGCAAAGGCGGGCATTGAAAAGCGTTAGATGAATGGTGATATCGGGATAAACATGATCAAGCTCCATATAAACAGAACCAACTTCAACACCGACGCCGATTTCCTCAATGCATTCTCTGTTGAGAGCCTGCTCGAGGGTCTCCCCTTTTTCGACCTTACCGCCGACAAACTCCCATTCAAGCGCCCTTGTTTTGTTAACCGGTCTCTGGCATATCATGAACCGTTCATCTTTCCAAATAAGTGCCGCAACAACCTGAGTCATTTTCATTCTCCGTTTTCTGTATATATAGATAAATTTATAACATTTTAAGTTGATTGTCAATCTCAAATTATTATTCAGGACAAAACAAAACAGACGGAAGCCTTTTAAAAAAGTTCCGTCTGCTTTGATTTACTTGTTCTTTTTTCTTTTATTCAGGTAATCAATGAGTGCATAAATACCGATTGCCGCAAAGGAAACCGCGCTCAGAGCGGCTCCTGCAACCAATCCGAGAGGCATAAATTCAAACTCAATTTCAGCTCTTCCTGCAGGAACAACAACGCCCATCATTCCGCCGTTAACGGCATAAATATCGGTTTCTTTACCGTTAACATATGCCCTCCATCCGCTTTCCTTCGGTATACTGAAATAAACAAGCCGTTCCCTCTCTCCCTCTGATATTCCGCTGAATCCCGATGTATCCATAACAAAATCGGTGCAGGCGGTCTTTCTGTTCTCGGCGCAGGCATCCTTCCAATCTGCGGCATTGTCTCCGAGCGGCTCAACAACTCCCGATAAGGCTTTTGCCGTGTCCTCATCAAGATAGCAAGCCTGAGTCATAAGCTCTATACGCCTGTTGTTTTCCTCATAATTCTTTGTAAAAATACAGTTATCATCAACATAATAACGGTAAACATAACCCATGGGCACATAGTAAGGCGCCGCGGTTCTTGAAGAATCCTGCGAAACAACGGTTTCAACACTGAGAACTGCCTGAACGGCAGGCGTTGAAAAATAAGCCTTTGTATCAGGCATCGGTCCTATATCATAGCCTGCTATCCTCGCAAATTCTGCCGTTGCATGCGATTTAAAGCTGTGGAAGGTTGAAATACCCGGTTCGTTTGAAATCATTGAAAAATTCGCAAGCGACTTGATATTCTGAACTCTTGAAGAATACTGAGTTTCCTGACTGACAGACTTTTCAGCCTCCTGACTGTAAACCTGAGGAGAGCGCTGAAAATATGTTATATATTCTGAAGTCAGATAAGTTCCGTAGGTTATAAGGCAAATAAGTGCAACGGCAGGAATCACTCTTCGGGTAAAAATCCGTTGCTTTTTCACTGACAGACAAAGCGGAACATAAGACAAAAGTGTCAAAAAAACCAAAACAGCAAGATAACGCAAATCAGTTGAGTCAAAAGGTTGTGTGAAGCCTGATGACGAAAAATATTTTGTTATGCTTTCAGGTAAAATTTCACTCAACGGCCCACCGATAACATATGCGCCCAATGCCTTTACCAAAAGCGGACCGCCAACAGAAACAACCGCAAAAGCCGAAATCAGCTTCATGCTTTTTTTGAACTCATTTTCGGCATTCGGATTGTTTTCCATGCTGTCCGAAATTCTCAAGGATTCAAGAATCATTATCAGAACGAAGCCGTACCACCATCGCGTATAGCTCATATTGGTAAAAAGCGAAAACATACCGTTTCCAAGCGGAACAACAGTCAGAACCGTAAAAAATCTCAGCAACCTGCTGCTCCAGTTTTTATCGTTTCTTTTCAGTGATATGAAATAGAATGAGGCTCCGAAAAACGGAAGAAAAGCGGCTGTGGATGAATAGACAAAATATGAAAATCCCGTTCCCGAATTGAGAATTCCCTCGCTCGGCAATGTCACTGCTTCAATGAATTTTATATACTGCGGAAAGGTTGCAAAAACACCTGAAATCCCTGCCGAATAGCTGTTTGTTGCCTTGCTTGTTTCAAGCAGACACAGCGCCGAAGGAATAAGAATAACCGCCGCGGCAAGCCCTCCGAGACCGTAAGAGAAAACGCATCCAATTGCTTCTTTTATTCTGTATTTTCCGTCTGAATACTTAATACGGAACAAGAGATAAAACAAAAAGATCAATGATGTACTTATGAAAAAATAATAATTTGTAATTGCACAGAAAAAAGCTGTCAGCGAAAGTGCTGTTTTTCTTTTTCCTTCAAGAACATGATCCGAAAAATAAAGAACCAAAGGAAAAAGTGCAACGACATCAAGAAAATGATAATAAAAACTTGAGTCAATTGCAAAGCCCGAAAAAGCATACATCAGAGAACCGATAACAACAAAGCTTTCCCGCCTCACATGCCTTGAAAGCCAAAGACCTGCTGTAAATGCCGCAACCGCATGCTTCAGAACGAAAATAACGCTCAACGCATAAGTCATATGCTCTTCGGAAATAAGCAAAAGAGGCCAAAAAAACGGACTGCCGTAAACATAAAAGGAATATGTTCCGATAAAATTTGCACCGAGAAAAGTATTTGCGCTCCAGAAAGGAGTGCCGCTCAGAATCACCCTTCTGCATTCCTTCATGAAGGGAATCTGCTGAGTAATGTAGTCTCCGACAAGAAAAAAATGTCCGTCATTCATAACCAGAACAGGCAATATTGCCGTCGCAGTTACCGCAAACGAAATCAGTGCCGCCAAAGCTGCGTTTCTGTATCCTTTGCTTTCATTCATTCTTCTTCCCCTGCCGTTTCACCGATAATGTAGCGAGGTCTTTGCTTGACCTCAAAATATATTTTTCCTATATATTCACCCAGAACACCGATACACAGCATCAGCACTCCGCCGAGAAGCCATACGGAACAGACAATAGCTGTCCATCCTTTTACAGCGGCTCCGCAGAAATATGAAATGAGTGCATACGCAAGACCTGCACCGCTCAGCACCGAAAAAAGAAAACCCGTAACCGAAATCAGCCTCAGAGGTCTGACTGTAAAAGAGGTTATGCCGTCAAAGGCAAATTCAAGCATTTTCCGCAAAGGATATTTTGTTTTCCCCGCCTCTCTCTCTTTTCGCTCATAGTAAACATATCCGATTTTATATCCGAGAGTAGGAACGATTCCTCTCAAAAACAAATTTGTTTCTCTGTATTGCGCAAGAGCTGCAAGAGCTTTTCGGCTCATAAGGCGATAATCCGCATGGTCATAAACAATTTCCGCACCCGCAAGGCTCATTAATTTATAAAAAATTCTTGCCGTATTTCTTTTGAACGAAGTGTCGGTTTCTCTTGAGTTTCTTACTCCGTAAACAATCTCACAGCCGCTGTTATACTGCTCAATAAATTTGTTGACAGCCCCGATATCGTCCTGCAAATCCGCATCCATTGAAATCATGCAGTCACACTTATCCTTTACATACATCATACCTGCCATAAGTGCATTCTGATGACCTCGGTTATGAGAAAGTCTGATTCCGCAGAAAAGCCTGTCCTTTTCGCAGGCATTTCTGATGATATTCCATGTTTCGTCTGTGCTTCCGTCATCAACAAACAGAATTCTGCTGTCTGCAGAAATAATCTCGTCTTTGATAAGCTCCGTCATTTTTTCTTTCAGCCTTGCAGCCGATATGCCAAGCATTTCCTCTTCGTTGAAACACGGTATGACAATAAAAAGTCTGCTGCTCATTGTACATTCCTCTTTTCACAATTAAATGCATTTATTTCTGTTTAAACTCTATCCAAAAAGTTTTACAACAAAATTACAGAAAAATAACGAATAGACAAAAACATGACTAATTTTTTGTATAAATTGAACATTATTTTTTTCTTCACAAATATTATCCTTGTTGCAGTATACGATTTTAATTTTACTCTGTTTTTAACCCCTTTTTTTATTGACTTTATGTTCTCTTTTATATATAATATTATGAAACATTAGAATGCATCAGTGTTTTCTGCAAAATCAGACAGTACTAAATATACATGCAGGATATGTTGTTCTTAATCAATACCGTAGAGACGGTAAAAAAGGAGAGGTTTTCAAATGAAAAAAATCATCATCGCAGATGCAACACTCAGAGCATTTGCACGCAGAGGCGATCTTGCGCTCAGCTTTAAAGAGAAGCTTGAAACCGCAAAGCTTCTTGACAAGCTTCAGGTCAATGTTATTGAGGCAGCACCCATTGCCGACGAAAAAATTGACACCCTTGTTTTGCGCACAATCAGCCCCCTCCTAAAGAACAGCATTCTATCCTGCCCCGTAGGTCTTTCCGTTGAAGAAGCTGACAGAGCAATGCGCTCAATCTCGGGAACAAAAAATCCCCGCCTTCTTGTTTCGCTTCCCGTTTCAGCTGTTCAGATGGAATATATCTGCCATAAGAAGCCCGCTCAGATGCTTGAGCTTATCAAAACATTAACAGCTCACTGCGCTTCAATCTGCTCAGATGTTGAATTTGCCGCAGTTGATGCTACAAGAGCTGAAAAGGAATATCTTTTCGAGGCTGTTAAAGTCGCAATTGAAAACGGCGCAAAAACAGTTACTCTCTGCGACACCGCAGGAGCCCTGCTTCCCACAGAGTTTGCAGAGCTTATCAAAGAGCTTTACGAAGCTGTTCCCGAAACAGCAGAAATAACCCTCGGCGTTGAATGCAGCAATGAGCTTGATATGGCAAATGCCTGCGTATTCAGCTGCATTGCTCAGGGTGCGCTTGAAATCAAAACCGCCATCGGTTGCGAAGCACTCCCCGACCTTGAAAAGGTTATGAAGGCTCTTCAGGTCAAGGGTCACACCCTCGGCACAAGCTATGATGTCAATTCAATGGCAATCAACCATTCGGCAAATCAGATTCTCCGTCTGATCAGCCCCAAGAATGCAGATTCGGATAAATTCGATTTCGGCGTTGCAACAACCGCAAGCAATGTTCTCCTTGATGATACAGCCGATATTTCAGCAGTCAGCAAGGCAATCGTTTCTCTCGGCTACGAACTGACAGAGGATGACACCGCAAAGGTCTATGAATCCTTCAAAAACATTGCAGGCAAAAAGCAGGTCGGCGCAAAAGAGCTGGATGCAATCATTGCAAGCGTTGCAAATCAGGTTCCTCCCACCTACAGACTTCAGAGCTACGTTATCAACAGCGGCAATGTTATTTCATCAACCGCAAACATAGTTCTCGAAAAGGGCAACAGAACTCTTAAAGCAGTCTGCATGGGCGACGGTCCCATCGACGCCGCTTTCCTCACAATCGAGCAGATTATAGGTCACCACTATGAGCTTGACGATTTCCAGATTCAGTCCGTAACCGAAGGCAGAGAAGCAATGGGCGAGGCTCTTGTAAAGCTGCGTTCAAACGGCAAGCTTTATTCAGGCAAGGGCATCGGAACAGATATCATCGGTTCAAGCATCGTTGCTTATATCAATGCTCTCAACAAAATCGTTTATGAGGAGAAAGAAATATGAAACTGTCCTTTTCAACCAACGGATGGCAGGAGCTTTCATGGTCTGACTTTGTAAACACCGCCAATGATCTCGGCTTCAACGGCATTGAAATTCACAATATAACAGACAGCAGATTCACAGGCTCCGATGCTCCGTTCAATAAATCAAATTCCGCAGCTACTCTTCACAAGCTGCTTGAAAATTCGCTTTCCGTTCCCTGCATTGATACCTTCTGCAACATTGCAGACGGCAAAAACGCAGAAAACAGCTTCGAAGAAATCGCAACCGCTATCGAAATTGCGTCAAGAGTCAGATGCCCCTATGTCAGAATTCACGCGTACTCTCTCGGCGAGGACAGACAGACTGAGGATTCGCATGTAACTTCCCTTATCGGCAGACTCATCGGCAAGGCTGAGCAGGACGATGTTGCCCTTCTTGTTGAAACCGTCGGCATCTATGCTGATACAAGCAGACTCCGCGACCTTCTCAACATCTTTGCCTGCGATAATCTTGCGGCTCTTTGGGATATCAACCATCCCTACAGATTCTTTGAAGAGGATCCCGACACAACAATCACAAATCTCGGCGCTTACATAAAGCATGTTCACATCAAGGATTCCGTTGTTGAAAACGGCGAGGTCAAGTACCGTCTTGTAGGCGAAGGGAATCTTCCCATCGGAACAATGCTCAGAGCCCTTGATTCGGTCAACTATGACGGCTTCCTTTCATATGAATGCCAGCCCGAGACCATGGAGGATTTCGGAATTGCCGAAATCGTTTTCCCACATTTCATCAACGCAATCAGCGTTTATGACAACAAGAAAAAATCCGAAGAGCTTCTCTATTCCAACAGAGCCGGTACAGGCAAGTTTGTCTGGGAAAAATATTCGCTCATCAACAAAACATTCTCCGAAGTGCTTGATGTTATGTGCGAAAAATTTCCCGACCAGATTGCTTACAAATACACTACCCTTGATTACACGAGAACATACTCACAGTTCAGAGACGACGTTGACACCTTTGCACGCTCTCTCATCGCCCTCGGCATAAAGCCCGGCGATAAGGTTGCCGTCTGGCTGACAAACCTTCCGCAGTGGTTCATCGCTTTCTGGGCAACAACAAAAATCGGTGCGGTTCTCGTAACAGTAAACACTGCTTACAAAATCCATGAAATTGAGTATCTTCTCAGACAGTCCGATACTCACACTCTTATCACTATCGAATCCTGCCTTGACTCAAACTATGCCGAGTCAATCGCAGAGCTCTGCCCCGAGCTTGAGGTTGCCGTTCCCGGCAAGCCCCTCCATTGCCGCAAGCTCCCCTTCCTGAGAAACATCATCACCGTCGGCTACCGCCAGAAGGGATGCCTCACATGGGAAGAAGCAATGGATATGTCGGTCAGAGTTCCCATCGAAGAGGTTTACCGCAGAGCAGCCGCAGTTGACTGCCACGATGTTGCCAACATGCAGTATACCTCGGGAACAACAGGCTTCCCCAAGGGCGTTATGCTCACTCACTATAACATTGTCAATAACGGCAAGTGCATCGGCGACAGAATGGATATGTCAACAGCCGACAGAATGATGATTCAGGTTCCGATGTTCCACTGCTTCGGCATGGTTCTTTCAATGACATCAATGATGACCCACGGCGGAACTCTTTCGCCCCTACCCTATTTCTCGGCAAAGTCATCGCTTGCCTGCGTTCATCAGGAGCATATCACATGCTTCAACGGCGTTCCGACAATGTTTATTGCAATGTTCCAGCATGAGGACTTTGCAAAGACCGATTTCTCCTACATGAGAACGGGCATCATGGCAGGTGCAAACTGCCCGCCCGACCTTATGAAGCGCGCCGCGGCAGAAATGAACATGACCGAAATTCTCAGCGTTTACGGCGAAACTGAAGCCTCCCCCGGCTGCACAATGGGCGAAGTCAGCGAATCCCTTGCGGACAGAACCGAAACCGTCGGCAAAGCATTCCCGAATGTTGAATGCAAAATCATCGACCCCGAAACAGGCGAAGATCTTCCCGACGGCGAAAACGGCGAATTTGTTGCAAGAGGATATAATGTCATGAAGGGCTATTACAAAATGCCCAAGGCAACCGAGGCTGCAATTGATAAAGATGGCTGGCTTCATAGCGGTGATATCGCCTGCAGACGTCCTGACGGATATTATCTCATTACGGGCAGACTCAAGGATATGATCATCCGCGGCGGTGAAAATATCTATCCCCGCGAAATCGAGGAATTCATTTTCACTCACGACTATGTTCAGGATGTTCAGGTTATCGGCGTTCCCGATAAGCGTTACGGCGAAGAAATTATGGCATGCATCATCCTCAAGGAAGGCAAGACCATGACTGAGGACGAAATGAAGAGCTATATTATGTCTCACATGGCAAGGCATAAGGTTCCCCGCTATATCGAATTCGTTGACGATTTCCCGAAGAATGCGGCAGGTAAAATTCTCAAATATAAAATGAGAGAAGCAGCCGCCGAAAAGCTCGGTCTTAAATAAAATCCAATAAATAATCTACCGAAAGGGTGTTTAATATGTTAAATATCAGAATTGAAAAAACAACTGCTCCCAAGCAGAAGCCCGACGAAAGCAATCTCGGCTTCGGCAAAATCTTCACAGACCACATGTTTGTCATGAACTATACAGAAGGTCAGGGTTGGCACGACGCAAGAATCGTTCCTTACGGCAACCTTTCCCTTTCACCCGCCTGCATGGTTTTCCACTACGGTCAGGAAATGTTCGAAGGTCTTAAGGCTTACAAGGGTGCTGACGGCGAAGTTCGTCTCTTCAGACCCGAAATGAACGCCAAGAGAACAAACGACACAAACAAGCGCCTCTGCATCCCCGAGCTTCCCGTTGAGGATTTTGTTCAGGCTGTCAGCGAAGTTGTAAGAGTTGATAAGGATTGGATTCCCTCCGCTCCCGGCACATCGCTTTACATCCGTCCCTTCATCATCGCAACAGACGATTTCCTCGGCGTTGCTCCCTCAAAGACATATCTCTTCATCGTTATCCTCTCCCCCTCGGGCGCTTACTATTCAAGCGGTCTTGCTCCCGTTGGAATCTGGATTGAAGACGACTATGTAAGAGCTGTCAAGGGCGGCATGGGCTTTGCAAAAACAGGCGGTAACTACGCAGCCAGCCTTGCAGCTCAGGTTAAGGCTCATGATGACGGTTATTCACAGGTTCTCTGGCTTGACGGCGTTGAAAGAAAATATATCGAAGAAGTCGGTGCAATGAACATCTTCTTCAAGATCAACGGCACAATCGTTACTCCCATGCTCAACGGCAGCATTCTTCCCGGTATCACAAGAAACTCCGTTATCGAGCTTTGCAAGAGCTGGGGTCTCCCCGTTGAAGAAAGAAAGATTTCCGTTGAAGAGCTTATTGATGCTCAGAATAGCGGCGCTCTCGAGGAATGCTTCGGCACAGGCACAGCAGCTGTTATTTCTCCCGTCGGCAAGCTTCGCTATAAGGATGATGTCATGACCATCAACGGCGGCGAGATCGGCGAAATCAGCCAGAAGCTCTATGACACCGTAACAGGTATTCAGGGCGGCACAGTTGAAGATAAGTTCGGCTGGGTAACAGTTCTTTAATTATGGATTATAAAAGAATAACTCTTTTTGCAGGTCATTACGGCAGCGGCAAAACAAACATTGCCGTCAACTACGCGCTCAATTTGAAAAATCACTTTGATAAAGTCAGTATTGCAGACCTTGATATCGTAAATCCTTACTTTCGCACAAAGGACAGCGAGGCTTTTCTTGAAAGCAAGGGTATTCATCTGATATCGTCCGAATATGCAAACTCAAATGTTGACGTGCCCGCTCTGCCCGCAGAAGCATATACGATTATTGACGATGAATCCCTTCACGCAGTTATCGATGTCGGCGGAGACGACAGAGGAGCCCTTGCGCTCGGCAGATACGCTCCCGCCATTCTCAGGCAGAACGATTATGAGATGCTTCTCGTTATCAACAAGTTCCGTCCGCTGACGCCCGACTGCGCTTCAACAGTCGGTGTTATGCACGAAATCGAAACAGCGGCAGGAATGAAATTCACCGGCATTGTCAATAACTCAAATCTCGGCGACGAAACAACCGCCGAAGATATTCTCGGCTCGGTTTCGTATGCCGAAGAAATTTCAAAAGCAAGCGGATTGCCGGTTAAAATGACAACCGTAAAAGAAGATTTATACGAAACAGTGAAAGATAAAGTTTCAGATTGCTTCCCGATTAAGCTTTATGTAAGGCAATCGTGGGCAAAACAGGAGGAAAATTTATGGCAAAAGTAACATTCAACACAGACCGCTGCAAGGGCTGCGGACTCTGCGTGGGAGCATGCCCCAAAAAGATTGTGGCTCTCCTTAAAGATGAAATCAACGCCAAGGGATATCATCCCGCAGGCATCACAGACCAGTCAGCTTGCATCGGTTGCGCTTTCTGCGCAACCATGTGCCCCGACTGCGTAATTACCGTTGAGAAGTAAGGAGGAGAAGAAAATGGCTGAAAAAGTTTTGATGAAAGGTAACGAAGCTCTTGCAGAAGCTGCTATCATGGCAGGCTGCCGCCATTACTTCGGCTACCCCATTACACCTCAGACTGAAATTGCAGCTTACATGGCAAAGAGAATGCCCCTCATCGGCGGCACTTTCCTTCAGGCTGAAAGCGAAATCGCTGCTATCAACATGGTTTACGGCGCTGCTGCCGCAGGCAAAAGAGCAATGACCTCAAGCTCCAGCCCCGGAATCGCACTCAAGAGCGAAGGCATCTCATATCTTGCAGGTTCAGACCTCCCCGCTCTTATCATCAATGTTCAGAGAGGCGGCCCCGGTCTCGGCGGCATTCAGCCCTCACAGTCAGACTATTTCCAGGCAACAAAGAGCGCAGGCCACGGCGACTTCCACCTTATCGTTCTTGCTCCCGCTTCCGTTCAGGAAATGGTTGACCTCACCTTCAAAGGCTTCGACCTTGCTGACAAATACAGAATGCCCACTATGCTTCTTTCAGACGGAACAATGGGTCAGATGATGGAACCCGTTTCACTTGATATGGGCAAGGTTACCGAATATGACAAATCATCATGGGCTGCATGCGGAACAAAATGCGAGAGAGAACATAATGTTGTCAACTCCCTCTTCATCCAGCCCGACGAGCTTGAAAAATATAACTTCGAGCGTTTTGAACGCTATGCTCAGATTGAAGCAAACGAGGTTATGTATGACGAATACCGCATGGAAGATGCCGAAATCTGCATCGTTGCTTACGGCGTAGCTGCAAGAGTTTCACAGAACGCTATCGACAAGGCAAGAGAAAACGGCATCAAGGTCGGTATGATAAGACCCATCACTCTCTGGCCCTTCCCCAAGGCTGTCCTTAATGCAGCAGCTGACAAGGTTAAGGCATTCGTAAGCGTTGAGCTTTCAATGGGTCAGATGATTGAAGATATCGAACTCGCTATCCGTTGCAAGAAGCCCGTTCTTCTCTGCAACAGAACAGGCGGCATGATTCCCACAACAGGCGACGTGCTTTCCAAGATTGAGGAAGCAAATAAAATCGGAGGTGACAAATAATGGTTGTTTTTGAAAAACCCAAGGCCCTTGCGGATGTTCCGCTCCATTATTGTCCGGGCTGCACACACGGCATTATCCACCGCCTTGTTGCCGAGGTTATTGACGAACTCGGCATTGAAGGCAGAACAATCGGCATAGCACCCGTAGGATGCTCCGTTTTTGCTTATAACTATTTCAACTGCGATATGATTGAGGCTGCTCACGGCAGAGCTCCCGCAGTTGCAACAGGCGTTAAGCGTTCCGACCCCGAAAACAATGTTGTTTTCACATATCAGGGTGACGGCGACCTTGCTGCTATCGGCACTGCAGAAACAGTTCACGCAGCTGCAAGAGGCGAAAACATTACCGTTATTTTCGTAAACAACGCAATCTACGGCATGACAGGCGGCCAGATGGCTCCCACAACTCTTCCCGGTCAGGTTACTCAGACCTCTCCTTACGGCAGAGACACAAGCAAGGTAGGCTTCCCCGTTAAGGTTTGCGAAATGCTTTCAAATGTTGACGGCGCAACATACCTTGAAAGAGTTGCAGTTAACAATGTTAAGAATGTAAAGAACGCAAAGAAGGCTATTAAAAAGGCTTTCCAGAATCAGCTTGACGGCAAGGGCTTCTCCCTTATCGAAGTTGTTTCAACCTGCCCCACAAACTGGGGTCTCACTCCCGAAAAGGCTCTCGAGTGGCTTGAGGAAAACATGCTTCCCTATTATCCTCTCGGTGTTTATAAGGATAAGTTTGCAGAAAAGGAGGATAAATAATCATGACTCATCAGATTCTTCTTGCCGGTTTCGGCGGTCAGGGTATCCTCTTCTCAGGCAAGTTCCTTGCTTATGACGGACTTATCGAGGACCGCCAGGTAAGCTGGCTCCCCTCCTACGGCCCCGAAATGAGAGGCGGCACATGCAACTGCTCCGTTATCCTCAGCGATACTCAGATCGGCTCCCCCATCGTTTCAAATCCCGATATTCTTATTGCAATGAACCTTCCTTCACTCGATAAGTTCGAGAATGAGGCTGTTGCAGGTGCAAAGATTTTTGTTGACAGCTCTCTTATTGACCGCAAGGTTGCAAGAGACGATGTTGAAGCTTATTATATTCCCGCAACAAAAATGGCGTCAGATGAAGGTCTGGGCGGCCTTGCAAACATGATTATGATCGGTTACATGATCAGAAAAGCAGGCGTTATGCCCTATGAAAATGTTGAAAAGGTTATGGCAAAGGTTGTTCCCGCAAAGAAGCAGGATAAGCTTGCTCTCAACATCAAGGCTGTTGAGCTCGGATATAACTTTGAATAATTATTAAGGAGAACTCAGATGCTTGAATTAAAAGAAATCGGACTGCGAGTTGCAACCCTGCGCGAAACATGCGATATCTCCGCTTGCGAAATGGCTGAAAAGCTTGAAATTTCAGAGGACGATTACATTGCTTTCGAACACGGCGAATATGATTTTGCAATCAGCACTCTCAACAACATCGCTCTGATTCTCGGCGTTGATATTCTTGATATCATCAGCGGTGAATCTCCCCGCCTTTCAACCTGCACGGTTGTAAAAAAAGGCAAGGGCTATGTTGTCAACCGCAACCCCGGCTACGAATTTTCTCATCTTGCATATACCTTTAAGGATAAGAAGGCAGAACCCTTCCTTGTAACTATTGAACCCAACGGCAACCCTCCAGTTATGGATGAACATGAGGGTCAGGAATTTGACTATGTGCTTTCAGGCAGCATGATGCTTTATATCGGCGATATCTGCTATGAACTCAGCGAAGGCGACAGCGCATATTTCAATTCCGCAATCCCCCATGCACACAAAGTTATCGGCGAGAGCGCTGCGCAGTTTATTGCTCTCGTTCTGAAATAATCCAAACGGAGAAAGATTTATGGCAATTTACGAAAAATTCATAGGCAGGTCAAGAGACTCTTTCGTTTCTCTTCAGGACTGCCAGGAGAACTTTAAAATTACCTGCGATGACAGCTTTAACTATGCTTACGATGTTATTGATGTTCTCGGCACGGAAAAGCCCGATAAGGAAGCTCTCCTTTATATATCAAACAAGGGCGAAGAAAAGCGCTTCACCTTCGGCGATATGAAAAGGCTTTCCGATAAGGCAGCTAACTATTTTGTTTCTCAGGGCGTGAAGAAAGGCGACCCCGTTCTTCTTGTCCTGAAAAGAAGCTACCTTTTCTGGATAGTTACTCTTGCGCTGAACAAAATCGGCGCTATCATGGTTCCCGCTTCAAACATGCTCAAAGCAAAGGATTATGTTTACCGCTGCAACAAGGCTGAAATCAAATACGCTCTCATTACGGGCGACGATGAATGCACCGAATATTTTGACGGCGGCGAAGGTCAGTACGAAACAATCCTCAAAAAGTTTGTTACAAAACACAAACCCGTTGAGGGCTGGATTGACTTCGAGGAAGGCTTTGAAAAGGCAGACGAAAGCTGGACAAGACCTGAGGGCGATGCCGCAACAACCGTTAAGGACACGATGATTATCAACTTCTCATCGGGCACAACGGGATATCCCAAAATCATCGCTCACGATTTCAAATACCCTCTCGGTCACATCATGACGGGCGTTTTCTGGCATCATGTTGTTGACGGCGGAGTCCATTTCACCGTTTCCGACACTGGCTGGGCAAAATCCCTCTGGGGCAAATACTACGGTCAGTGGATGGGCGAAAGCGTTATCATGGTTTATGACTTCGATAAGTTTGACGGCGCAGATATTCTTTCAAAGCTTGAAAAATATAAGGTTACAACCTTCTGTGTACCGCCCACAATGTACCGTCTCATGCTTCAGAACGATGTAAGCAAATACGATCTTTCATCAATCGTTCATTGCTGCACTGCAGGCGAAGCACTCAACGCGGATATCTTCAACAAATGGAAAGAAGCAACGGGGCTTGAAATTCACGAGGGCTTCGGCATGAGTGAAACTCCCGTCAGCATCTGTACGCTTTATCCCTGGACAAAGCCCGTTCCCGGTGCAATCGGCTTCCCTGCCCCCGGTCTCAAGGTTCATATTCTTGATGACGAGGGAAACCACTGCCAGAGAGGTACAATCGGCGAAATCTGCATCAAATCCCCCTCTCCCGAAGAACATCCCTGCGGCGTTGTTGCAAGCTATAACTTCAGCCAAGAGGAAACCGCAGATGCTTACAGAGGCGGATTCTTCCATACAGGAGACCTTGCATACAGAGATGAGCAGGGACGCTTCGTTTACTTCGGAAGAAACGATGATGTTATCAAATCCTCGGGCTACAGAATCGGACCTTTCGAAATTGAAAGCGTTATGCTTGAGCATCCCTCGGTTCTCGAGGTTGCCGTTACGGGCGTTCCCGACCCCGTCAGAGGCTTTGTTGTCAAGGCAACTGTTGTTCTTCGCGAGGGCTTCGAAGGCTCTCCCGAGCTTGTAAAAGAGCTTCAGACCTATGTTAAGGTCAACACCGCACCTTATAAATATCCCCGTATAATTGAATTCGTTGATGCACTGCCCAAAACCTTCAGCGGCAAGGTCAGACGAGTTGCAATCAGAAACGGCGAAAAAGAATAAGCGATTAAAGGCTTGTGCAAAAACGCACAAGCCTTTTTTAATGAATAATGAAGTATAAAGGGTGAAAATAGCGCTGCACGATTATATAAAATAAAACACCGCAATAACCGCCGCACCGAGAATTATACGATAAATGCCGAAAGCTTTGAAATCATGTCGGCGGACATAGTCCATAAGGAATTTTATGGCGAGCATCGAAACCGCAAAGGCAACCGCCATGCCGATAACAAGAGTCAGAAGCTCGGGCTGAGAAAAATCAAAACCGAATTTAAGAATCTTCAGCGCACTTGCTCCGAGCATTGTCGGAACAGCAAGGAAAAATGTGAATTCAGCCGCGGCGGTACGCGAAACACCGAGAAGAAGTGCGCCGATAATTGTTGCACCCGAACGCGAGGTTCCCGGTATCATTGAAAGCACCTGAAACAAACCTATAATCATGGCGGTTTTTGTATCAATTCCCGCAAGAGTAAAAATCCTCGGCGGTTTGTTTTTGTTTCTGCGTTCAACAGCTATGAATGCTATTCCGTAAAGAATAAGCATGGCTGAAACGGTTAAGGGCGAGCCGAAATTTGCTTCAAGCCAATCGTCGAGAAGCAAGCCAAGCACTGCAGACGGCAGGCATGCCGCAGCAACCGTTAGCCACATCCGCAGGATGCTTTTATCAGCAGTTATCCTTTTATTTTCGGCTGAAAACGGAAACATCCTCTGCCAGAACATTGCAACAACCGCAAGAATCGCTCCGAGCTGAATAACAACAAAGAACATTTCCTTGAACTCCTCTGTCATATTCAGCGGAACAAAAGCGTCAAACAGCAGCATATGCCCCGTACTGCTGACAGGAAGCCACTCTGTCACTCCCTCAATTATTCCGATAACAATAACCTTCAGAAGCTCTGTAAGACTGTAATCCATACCGCACCTCAAAAACTGTTTATAATGTAAATATATGTCTGAGATAAAAAAATATCCCGAAACCGAGAGGCTTCGGGATTGATTATTTTTACTGAACACTGAAAAGCAGGTCGCCGTATGAGGGATAGGGCCAATATTTTGATGCTGTTACAGATTCAGCGGCATCAACATCGGTGCGGATATCTTCCATCGCAGGAACAATTTTATCCTTATACATATTCGCAACCGCAAGCTTATCATCACATGCTTTGATTTTATCAAGCGTTGCTTCGAACTCCGCAATCTTCGCAAAAACCGATGCGCTCAGAGCAGAAAGCTTGCTGACGGTTTTTTCTTCGTAGGTACAATCCGCAAACTCAAAAGCCTTTTTGCGCATAGATACAGTTTTACTCAGAGCACCGATATATTCGCTGATTGCAGGGAGGATATCTTTATTAACCATATCAATCATCGTAAGAGCCTCAATATTGAGCGTCTTGCAATAATTCTCAAGATAAATCTCATATCTTGCTTCAAGCTCTTCTCTTGTGAAAACCTTGTGATTGCCGAAGAGCTCAACGCTCTTTTCGCTGATAAGAGCGGGCAGGCAGTCGGGAGTTGTTCTGAGATTCGAAAGTCCTCTTCTCTCCGCTTCCTTTATCCATTCATCGTCATAACCGTTACCGTTGAAGATGATACGCTTATGGTCTTTGATTGTTTTCTTGATGAGGGCGTGAAGTGCCTCTTCAAAGTTTTCAACATTTTCAAGTCTGTCTGCATAAGATTTGAGCGATTCCGCAACTGCAGTGTTGAGAGCAATGTTTGCGCTCGAGATTGAGCTTGCAGAGCCGAGCATTCTGAACTCAAACTTATTACCCGTAAAAGCAAAAGGCGAGGTTCTGTTTCTGTCAGTCGTATCCTTGGGGAATCTGGGAAGAACATGAACGCCGACCTTCATCTGAACCGCTTCTTTTGCATCATAAGCGGTATCGTTCTCGATAGCTTCAAGAATATCGTTAAGCTCATCGCCGAGGAACATCGAAACAACGGCGGGCGGAGCTTCGTGCGCACCGAGGCGGTGGTCGTTACCTGCGCTTGCAACGGAAATTCTGAGAAGATCCTGATAGTTATCAACCGCTTTGATTACTGCGCAAAGGAAAAGAAGAAACTGTGCATTTTCATAGGGTGTTTCGCCGGGCTCAAGAAGATTGATGCCCGTATTGGTCTGGATAGACCAGTTATTATGCTTACCGCTTCCGTTAACGCCCTTGAAAGGCTTTTCATGAAGAAGGCATACCAGGCCGTGCTTTCTTGCAACCTTCTGCATGATTTCCATTGTAAGCTGATTATGGTCAGCGGCAATGTTTGTTGTTGTAAAAATCGGAGCAAGCTCATGCTGAGCGGGAGCGCCCTCGTTATGCTCTGTTTTGGCAAGAATTCCAAGCTGCCAGAGCTCTTCGTCAAGGTCTTTCATATATGCGGCAACTCTCGGCTTGATGCTACCGAAATAATGGTCATCCATTTCCTGTCCCTTGGGAGGTCTTGCGCCGAAAAGAGTTCTGCCCGTATATCTGAGGTCTTTTCTCTTGTCATAAACCTCTTTGTCAACAAGGAAATACTCCTGCTCGGGACCGACGGTTGTTTTGACAGCCGTCATCTCCTGACCGAAAAGCTTCATGATTCTGACGGTCTGCTTGCTTATGGCTTCCATTGAACGCAGAAGAGGCGTTTTTTTATCAAGTGCTTCTCCGCCGTATGAGCAGAAAGCGGTGGGAATATAAAGAACACCCTCTTTGATAAACGCATATGAAGTGGGGTCCCATGCGGTATAGCCTCTGGCTTCAAACGTTGCGCGAAGTCCGCCCGAAGGGAAGGATGACGCATCGGATTCTCCCTTTACAAGCTCCTTGCCCGAAAACTCCATGATGATGTTTCCGCCGTCGCAGGGAGAAATAAAGCTGTCATGCTTTTCGGCAGTGATACCTGTCATCGGCTGGAACCAATGAGTATAGTGGGTTGCGCCCTTTTCAATTGCCCAATCCTTCATTGCGTTTGCAACAACATTGGCAACGCTCAGATCAAGGCGCTTGTTATCCTGAATCGCCTTTTTCATAGCCTTATATGTTTCTTTGGGCAGGCGCGACTTCATCGTTTTATCGTCAAACACCATACAGCCGAAATATTCGGGAACACTTCTCATCGCTTTTCTCTCCTTACAGAAGATACATAAATTAATATGTTAAGTATATAACCATTACATTTTAAAATCAAGTTTTTTCGGACTGAAAAAGAATATTCTTGCAAACTACCGATAAACAAGAAATAAGCAGAGTTTATTTTGTAAAAAATTATGAAACAAGCCTCTCATATCTTGACTATCTTCTTATTAAAAGCTATAATAAAATGATTGAAAATCTCACGGAGGTTTATTATGAACAGATTTGAAGGCGCAAAAGAAATATACTCAAAATACGGCATTGATGCTGAAAAAGCTCTTGCCGAGCTTGCAGGTATAACCGTTTCCGTTCACTGCTGGCAGGGCGATGACGTAGGCGGTTTTGACAGCGACGATGCTCTTTCGGGCGGTATTCAGACAACGGGCAACTATCCCGGCAAAGCAAGAATTCCCGATGAACTCATGGCGGATATCGACAAGGCATTCAGCCTTATCCCCGGCAAGGTAAAACTCAATCTTCACGCAAGCTATGCAATCTTTGACGGCAACAGAGCCGACAGAGACGCTCTCAAGCCCGAGCATTTCGCAAAATGGGTTGAGTTTGCAAAGGCAAGAAACATAGGCATTGACTTTAATCCCACATTCTTCTCTCATCCCATGGTCAAAGACGGTCTGACTCTCTCCTCCCCCGATGAGGAAGTCAGAAAATTCTGGGTTGAACACGGCAAGCGCTGCGTTGAACTTTCTGATTATTTTGCAAAAGAAACGGGCTATCCCTGCGTTATGAACATATGGATTCCCGACGGCTATAAGGATATCCCTGCAGACCGTCTCTCACCCAGACTCCGTTTCAAGGAATCCCTTGACGAGATTCTTGCAACTCCCTATGACAAGAGCAAGGTTTTCATTACTCTTGAATCAAAGGTTTTCGGCATCGGTCTTGAAAGCTACACCGTAGGCTCAGCTGAATTCTGCCTGAGCTATTCGACCAAAGCAGGCATTGTTCCGCTTATGGATAACGGTCACTATCATCCCACCGAGCTTGTTTCAGATAAGATTTCCGCGCTTCTTGCTTTCAACGATAAGATTGCGCTTCACATAACAAGAGGCGTTCGCTGGGACAGCGACCATGTTGTTCTTTTCGACGACGAAACAAAGGAAATCGCAAAGGAAATTGTCAGAAACGGTGCTCTTGACAGAGTGTTTATCGCTACTGACTATTTCGACGCTTCCATCAACCGCATCAGCGCCTGGGTAACGGGCGTTCGTAACGTTCAGAAGGCTCTGCTTTTTGCAATGCTTCAGCCCGATGCAAAAATGAAGGAGCTTCAGGATGCGGCAAACTTCACAGAGCTTATGGTGCTCAGTGAAGAAGCAAAGACTCTGCCCTTCGGCGATATCTGGGCAGAATATCTCAGCAGACAAAAGGTTGAACCCGATTATCTGAATATAATCAAAGAATATGAAGAAAAGGTATTGGTGAACAGAAAATGAAAAACATAATGGATGCACCCTTTGTTAAGGGCATGATGAAAACAACAGCCAACATGTACCGCATGGGCTGGGACGAAAGAAACGGCGGCAACATCAGCATGATGCTCGAAAACGATGAAGTTGCTGAATATCTTGATATCAACGCTCCCATCAGAACAATTGAAATGGGCTTTGATGCAAGCGTTCTTGTCGGCAAGATTTTCATTGTTACAGGCACAGGCAAATACTTCAAGAACATTGAAGACGATCCCGAAAACAACCTCGGTATCATCAAAATTGCAGAAAACGGTACAACTGCAGAGCTTCTCTGGGGCTATAGCGATGGCGGCAGACCCACATCCGAGCTTCCCGCTCACCTCATGAGCCATATTTCAAGACTGAGCAAGAACCCCGAAAACAGAGTTATCATGCACAGCCATCCCACAAACACTCTTGCCATGACCTATGTTCATGAGCTCAGCGAAAAGAAATTCACTCACTCCCTCTGGGAAATGTGCACCGAATGCATGGTTGTTTTCCCTGACGGCATCGGTATTCTCCCCTGGATGGTTTGCGGCACTAACGAAATCGGTATTGCAACCGCAGAAAAGATGAAGGAATTCAGACTCGTTGTCTGGGGTCAGCACGGCATTTACGGCTGCGGCAAGGACCTTGACGAAGCTTTCGGTCTTATCGAAACAGTTGAAAAGGCTGCTCAGCTTTACATGATGACAGCTCACCTTCCCAGAGTAAACACAATCACCGATCCCGACCTCGTTGAAATCGCAAAGGCATTCAACCTTCTCGATGTTTACAGAAGAGATTTTCTTAATCTTTAATTCTGAAATACTTGTGGGCATTAAACAGCCCTGCGAATTATAATCAGGTGTGGGCAACGCCCACCCTTAACTATTCACTATTCATTTTTAACCATTCACTAAATTTAACGGAGGATTTATCATGGCTAACAGATTTGTACTCAACGAAACTTCATACCACGGCAAAGGCGCAATCGCTGCCATTGCTGATGAATTCAATGCAAGAGGCTTCAAAAAAGCTCTCGTTTGCTGCGACCCCGACCTCATAAAATTCGGTGTTGCAGATAAGGTTCTCAATGTTCTCAAGGGCGCAGAGATTCCTTATGACATTTTCAGCACCATTCAGGCTAACCCCACAATCGAAAACGTTCAGGCAGGCGTTGAAAGCTTCAAGGCAAGCGGCGCTGACTGCATCATCGCTGTTGGCGGCGGCTCTTCAATGGACACAGCTAAGGCAGTTGGCATCATCATCGCTAACCCCGAATTTGCAGATGTACGTTCTCTTGAGGGCGTTGCTCCCACAAAGAACAAGTGCGTTCCCATCATCGCTGTTCCCACAACCGCAGGCACCGCTGCAGAGGTAACAATCAACTATGTTATCACTGATGCACAGAACAACAGAAAGATGGTTTGCGTTGACGTTCACGATATCCCCGTTGTTGCAGTTGTTGATCCCGACATGATGTCAACAATGCCCGCCGGTCTTACAGCCGCTACAGGCATGGACGCTCTCACTCACGCTATTGAAGGCTACATCACAAAGGGCGCATGGGAAATGAGCGATATGTTCCACATCAAGGCTATCGAAATCATCGCAAAGAGCCTTCGCGGCGCAGTTGCCAACACAGATGAAGGCAGAGAAGGCATGGCTCTCGGTCAGTATATCGCAGGCATGGGCTTCTCGAATGTTGGTCTGGGCATCGTTCACTCAATGGCTCATCCTCTCGGCGCACTTTACGACACACCTCACGGCGTTGCAAACGCAATCATCCTTCCCACAGTTATGGAATACAACGCTCCCGCAACCGGCGATAAGTACAGAGACATCGCAAAGGCAATGGGCGTTGAAGGCACAGACGCTATGAGCATCGAGGATGCACGCAAGGCAGCTATCGAAGCAGTTAAGCAGCTTTCAATTGATGTAGGTATTCCTGCTGACCTCAAGGAAATCGTTAAGGCAGAGGATGTTCCCTTCCTTGCACAGAGCGCATTTGACGATGCATGCCGTCCCGGCAACCCCAGAGACACAAGCGTTGAAGAAATCACCGCTCTTTACAATTCACTTATCTGATTATAAAAAATGCAGCCGCTCGGATGAGCGGCTGTTTTTAATTATATTTCAGGCTTGAAAGAAGGCATAAGCTGAAGCTTGAAAAGGTTGGCTTTATGCTTTCTGTCGATAAGCTCTTTTTTTGCAGGGTCATCAATTTCGCCCGTACGGATATATCTGTCGAGTTCAGCATATGTGAAACCGAGATTCTCCTCGTCCGTTTTGCCGCAAAGACCGTCAATCGGCACTTTATCAACAAGAACATCGGGCAAGCCGAGAAGTTTGCCGATTTCCTTTACCTCGGTTACCGTCAGGTTTGCCATGGGCGAAAAATCACCTGCCGCATCGCCGTATCTTGTTGAATATCCGACCCAGTCTTCCGAGAGGTTGCAGGTATTCACAACCCTGCCGTTAAGCGACTGGCTGACGGCATAAACAGTTGACATTCTTATTCTCGGCGGAAGATTCGTTTTAGCCTGAACAGATATTTCAAGCTCTTCGGGAATGCTGCCGAGAAGACCGTCAACCGCAGCTTTGATGTTGACCTCAAAATGCTTTATGCCGAGGTGGTTGACAAGCAGATACGCCATATCTATATCGTGCTGTTCACCCTGCGGCATCAACACACCGATAACTCTGTCCTTGCCGAGAGCCTCAACGCAGAGCGCGGCTGCAATCGAGCTGTCCTTACCGCCCGAAATTCCGAGAACAGCATTACAGCCCCTGCCGTTTTCCTCAAAGAAATTTCTTATCCATTCAACACATTCGTTTTTAACTTTTAAAGCATCAAACACAGTATCACCGCCGTTTCATTCAATAATATCAATCTGACACATTTTCATTGTTGCGATTGCCGCATTATGCGTTTCGGGAGTTACGCCTGCACAGCAGGAAGCATCGACGCTGACATCGGCATCGGGAAAGGTTGCTTTGATGATAAGCGCATTCGAAACAACGCAGATATCGGTGCAAAGCCCGATAAGCTCAACCTTTTCAAGGCATTCGTCTTTCCAGTCCGGCCAGCCGAAATTGGGCTTGTCTATTATTTTACATCCGTCAACATAAAGCCCGTCGGTAATTTCCCAGCCGTGCGTGCCCTTAACGCAATGAACAACGGGCAGCTTTTTGCCTTCGGGAGTTTCAAGATAGTTTTCAGAATGTGTATCACGGGTGAAAATAATTTCATCGCCGTTTCTGACATATTCCTCTATTTTCTTCTTTACATTCGGAACAATTGCAACCGCCTCTTTTGTTCCGAGAGCTTCATCTATGAAATCGTTCTGCATATCAACAACGATAAGAGTTTTTTTCATTTCGGCTCCCCCTTTTATGCTTTTATTATATCACCAAAAACAGGAAAATCAACCGTCATTCGGATTGATATGCGCCCCTTGCATACAAAATCCACTTTGACCTGTCAAGCGGACTTACTCCGCGCCGCGGGCTGACATGTTCAAGTCCGTCACGGCATTCACGGTAACCGTAAAACGACTGACTGAGCACCGCTTTGCCCGAAGAAAGAACCGCAAGCCTTGCAGGAAAATCCATGGATGTTGCTACGGGCACAATCGCCTCAAGCGAAACCGTCTGCGAACGGATAACGGGAGTATCATATTCTCCGCCCATTTTGATAATTTCGGAGAACACCTTGCCCGAAAGCTCCTCGGGGGCTGTGACGCGCACTTTGAGAAGCGGTTCAAGAATTGTTGAACCAAGCTGTGAAAGACCGTTCATAAACGCCATCGGCGTACACACAAAGAAATCAAGAGGATGGGTATGGATCGTATGATGCTCTCCGCCGACAAGCGTGCATCTGAAATCTGTTACCTCCCAGCCGTAAAGCCCCTGCTCAAGGCAGGAATTGAACGAAGTTCTAATATGGGACTGATATCTGTAAAAGCACTGATCTGAGGGCAGTCTGCCATGGTAGCTGACGCCGTAGCCTCTCGGCATGGGTTCAAAAAGAAATTCAACCACAGCCCAGCAAGGCTTCGGCATTGTATACCGCGCACAGGCAAAGCCCTTTGATGCAGGTGTTTCTTTATAGATAACAGTCGGAGGAGAAAAGCTTGCAGCAAGACCGTAACGCTCTTTCAGAAGATTATCAATAACCTCAAGCTGAATTTTTCCCGTTGTGCTGATTGTTATCTCCTTCTGACCGTTCTCCCATTTGGCATCAATATAAGGCTCTTCATCAGAAAGCTCAACGAGAGCCGCCGCAAGGGTTGAAAGCTTAAGCGCATCGCCGTCAGACGGAGTGACCTTTACGCGAAGAAACGGGTTAACAAGCTTTGCCGATTCGCTTCGCGCAAGAGAACCGATAAAATGTCCTGTTTTTGCGCCGGGCAAGCCGCATACCGCGGCAATATCTCCGCTTCTGACAATTCCAGAATCAATATATTTTGCGCCCGAGAAGCTCTTGATCTGCGAAACCTTTTCTTTGACGGGCGGCTTTTTTTCAACCTCAACCGCCGCATTTTCATCCGTTCCGGAAGATACCGCTTCCTCAGGAGAGAAAATCTCGACCTCGTCACGATTAGCAATTTCTCCGCCGAAAAGCCTTATGTGAGAAATCTTTCCGAGAGTCTTATCATGCTCTATTTTAAATATTATTCCACACAGCTCATCAGTTTTTCTCCGTTGAGCCGAAGGCATGAATTCAATCAGAAAATCGGCAAGATCCTCAATACCGATTGAATACTTTGCACTGCCGCAGAGAACAGGAACCAAACGGCACGCATAAATCTCCTGCGCAACAAGCTCCTTTGCTCTCTCAAGCGAAAGAACCGAATCTGATAAAAACGTTTCCGCCGCCTCATCGCAGATATCAGCAAGCACCTGTGTTGTTTCCGAAGCGAGCATTTCTCCCTGCACTTTCCTTGCGCAGGCATTTTCGTTGCCCTCATTTTCTGTTTCGGAAAACATAAGGCATGTTCGTTCCGTTGATTTTTTAAGCTCCCGCATAACAGAAGAGGAGTCAGCCCCCGCTCTGTCAATTTTATTGATAAAAACCGCATACGGCAGCTTTGCATCGTCAAGCGATTTGAGAATATTCTCCGTATGAGCGCGCACACCCTCAACAGCAGAAATAACAACAACGGCATAATCAAGAGCCGAAAGCGCTCTTTCAACCTCGCCCGCGAAGTCAACATGACCGGGAGTGTCGATAATATTTACCGTAACATCCTTCCACCTGATGCTTGCCGCCGCACTACGAACGGAGATACCCCTCTGTTTTTCAACGGAAAGGCTGTCCGTTGCGGCAGTTCCGCTGTCAACGCTCCCCGCCTTGCGGATTGCACCTGTGAGGAAAAGCAGCTGCTCCGTAAGGGTTGTTTTTCCCGAGTCAACATGAGCAAGTATTCCGATGTTATGAATATTATTCTGCATTGCCTCACCTCTTTCCGATATTCAATTATAAAACAGAAGCATCGGTTTTTCAACCGTATTTTTAATATGTCCGCCGTTAAATCTTTATAAAAACATTTCATTTCAAATTTTTTCAATTAACTGATGACAAAACACTAAAAGTAATATATAATATCTCCATATTCTTTAAAGGAGAGGTACTTATGAGCGATAAAATTATAAAATGCGGTGTTGTAGGTCTCGGCAGAGGTACCGCCGTTGCAAGATGCCTCAAAGGTATTAAAAATGCAAAGCTTGTTTCCGTATGCGACCATAACCCCGCCATTCTCAAATCAGGCTATGAAGAACTTTCCGAGGTTCTTGAAGATAAAAATCTTATTCAGTTCAATGACTATGACGAATTCCTAAAATCGGATATCGACGCCGTTATTGTTGCAACGGAAGCCGTTTACCATGTTCCGATTGTTATAAAAGCATTTGAAGCAGGCAAGCATGTTCTTTGTGAAATTCCCTCTGTCAATTCCGTTGAGGAAGCAAAGGAACTCAAAGCCGCCTGCAACGCTCATCCCGAGCTTACATATATGGCAGCCGAAAACTGCTGCTACTGGGCTTTCATTGAAACCTGGAAGAAGATGCATGAGGACGGTCTTTTCGGCGAAATTGCTTACGCCGAAGCCGAATATCTTCATGCGCTTAACCCCGATGAATTTTCACCCACATATTATCCCGAGGGTCACTGGAGAACATATCAGCCCGCTATCAGATATCTTACCCATGAACTCGGTCCTCTGCTTTATGTCATGAATGACCGCGTTGTAAGCGTCACCTGCCTTGAAGCAGATATCAACTATGACCCTTATACTCCCGAACGCAAAGAAACGGGCGTTGCTCTTTTCAAAACAGAAAAAGGCGCTGTTATCCGACTTCTTGTCAGCTTCGGCGCATACACAAGCTATGACCATAACTACCGTATCTGCGGAACAAGAGGAACAATCGAAACCGACAGAACGAAGGTTGTTGACAATGCTCATTCCCTCGCAAGCCTTCACAGCGTTCCCGGAACATTCAATGCAAACTCCAAAATCGATATCCCCGTTACAACCTGCTATGAGGGCGAGGATTCAAGCGGTCACGGCGGCGCAGACGCAAAAATGGTCAAGGATTTCATCAACTGCCTTGTTGAAGGAAAACGCCCTGCCCTCGATGTTGATTTTGCCATCAACATGTCTCTCCCCGGCATAATCGCTCACGAATCAGCCGTTCAGGGCGGCGTACCCATGGAAATTCCCAGAGTATAAAAAGGAGAAACAAAGCATGAAAAAGAACACCTTATTTTTCGGAGAATTTAAACAGTATGACAAGCTTTTTATCACTGCGGAAAACGGAGTTGATGTTGAAAATGTTTCCTCTGTTGCGTTCGACGGAGAAACTCTCTATATTGCACAGCCCGACTGCCTGATTGAATATGCTGACGGAAAAACAAAAAAGCTTTCCGTTAAGGTATCAAAGCTTTTTTCCGAAAAAGGAACGCTCTATGCCGCAACAGGCAATTATCTTGCTGAAATCAAAAAAGGCAAAGCGAAAAAAATTGCCGAGCTGGATTCACCCGTTGTTGATATCTCCGTAGGTCTTGACGGCTCCTTCTGGCTTGTTACCGAAAAATCCCTTTATCTCAAAGACGGCGATGAATTCAGAACAATCATGCATGCCGCAGAGAATACCGTATGCCTTGCCGCGCTTGACAATAAATCCAGATACGGCGAAACCGTATATACAGGCTCAAAAGCAGAGGGTCTTCTTTCAATGAAGGGCAAACGCCGCCATTGGGCTGAGCTTATTCCCGATGTCACAGGCGTTCTCAGCCAGAAAATAAACTGCCTTGCAATTGACGGTCTGGGTCATCTCTGGGTAGGCTCAGAGGAAGGTCTGAATATCTACGACGGCAGAAGCTACTGGTTCAACGGCAACGATTTCTATTCTGTTCCCGACGGTTCGATAAACGATATGTTCTTTGCCGCTGACGGCAAGAAGTATTTTGCAACAAATACAGGCATAATCACCCTCATCGAAGGAAAAATTTCATATCTTTCATACGGCGTATGGCTTATGCACCCCACGGTAACAAAAATCACAGTTTCCGATAAGGGAACAATTGCAGCTGTTACTCCCGAGGGCATCAGTGTTATCACACCAAAATATATGACTCTTGAGGGTAAAGCAAATCACTACGATGCCTATGCCGAAAAATATTTCACAAGAAACGAAGGCTATCAGGTTTCGAGAAAGCTGCGCAAATACGGCGATATGGATTCAGGCTGGCTCCCCGCATCCGATAACGACGGTCTTTTCACGGGTGTTTACTGCGCAAGCCAGTGCTTCCGCTATGCCGTAACGGGCGACGAAAAAGCAAAAGCAAACGCAAAACGCGCGGTCGAAGCAATGATAAAGCTCACTGAGGTAACGGGCAGAAAGGGCTTCACCGCAAGAGCAACAAGACATTCATACGAAGAAGATTTCGGAACAGGCAACCGCGAAGAATGGCATATCTGCGAGAATGATCCTGACATGGAATGGCTCGGCGAAACATCCAGCGATGAGATGACAGGTCATTATTTCGCATACGGCACATATTTCGACCTCGTTGCGGATAAAAAAGAGAAAAAGAAAATTGCTGAGGTTGTCAAGACCATAACAGACCATATCATCGAAAACAATTTCCATCTTACCGATGTTGACGGCGTTCCCACAACATGGGCAAACTGGGAACCTGACCTTCTCAACAACGATGACAGATGGTTCTATGAAAGAGGAACAAACTCCCTCGAAATCCTCTCCTTCCTCAAAACAACATATCATGTTACGGGTGAAGAAAAATATAACGATGTTTATAAAATGCTCATTCAGAAGCATCATTATGCAATGAACTGCATGCAGTATAAATATGAGGATGCTCATGTTGCTCATATCGACGACCAGCTTGACTTTATCAACATTTATCCGCTTATTGTTTATACAGATAACGAAGCAGAGAAAGAGATTTTCAAGATGGGACTCACCCACCACTGGGAATATGAAAGACCCGAGCGTTCACCCATGTTCAATGTTATCTACGGCGCACTGACAAATAACAGCTGCGATATCGAATTTGCCGCAAAGTCACTTTCAGAAATGAATCTTGACCTTATCAGATGGCCTGTTTATAACAGCCACAGAAAAGACCTAGTATGGGATAACGAGCAGGACGGTATGGGCATTCCTCCCCAGCTCAAATATGCTCTCGAATACTCCGCAAGAGTTCTTTGCCATTATGACGGCAACCAGTTTGTCTGCGATTCAGGCGCCGAAAGATTTGTTGAAATCAACAGCAAGACCGTTAACCGCACCGCAACCCTTCCCGGAACAGCAGGCGCAAACGGCTTGAGAGCGCAGATGCCTTATATCTACCTTCTCCCCTACTGGATGGGAAGATATTACGGTCTTATCGGAGACTGATAAGAGGAGCTGCCTATGTCTTCATTTTTTCTTACGATAAAGAATATCTTTCACGGTTTTATCGCTGCGGCAATGCTTATTCCGATATTGCTCACAATGGGCAACGCAGGCAGCCCCGACACACCCGTTGAAAGCTATCCCGATTCCGACAACCCGTATATCAGCGAATACTTGTCTCCTGACATATCCGCCCACCGTTCGGGCGCGGGAATTGCTCCGCAGAACACGCTCATGGCTTTCGAAAACATAATTGAGCAAGGCGATGCTCTCGGAGTTGATACGCTCGAATTCGACGTTCAGATAACGGCTGACGGAGAGCTGGTTCTCCATCATGACCTCACCTACGACGGAACATCGAATGCAGTTGAGGCATTCGGAAAAGAAAATGTTTATGTTTCTTCAATAACCTTTGAAGAAGCTCAGGTTCTCAACATGGGTGAAAAATTCAAGGTCAACGGAGAATACCCTTACAGCGGTCTGCGAGGCGATGAAATCCCCTATAACCTCAGGGTTGTAAAGTGTGACGATATTATTGATTATATAGAGGCAAACTGCGGCGATAAGGAATACCGCTATGTCATTGAAATAAAAAGCATCGGTCAGAACGGCAGAAAAGCCGTTGACAAGCTCCATTCAATTATTACCGAGCGCAATCTTCAGGACAGAGTTATATGGTCAACCTTTGCGCCAGATGTTTCATCTTATATGAAATCAACCTATCCCGAAATTTCAAGAACAGCGGATGCAATCGAAGCAGTTCAGTTCTATTTCTATTTCAGAATGGGCTGGGAGCTTTCAGATGTTTCTCCCTCATATATTGCTTTGCAGATTCCCTACGGCTCGAGCGCGTTTGACAACATCATCAACCTCGGCACAAGAGAATTGCTCAACTATGCTCATAAAAACAATATTGCTGTTCAGTACTGGACAATCAACAGCGAGGAAGAGGTCATCACCCTTACTGAAAACGGAGCTGACTGCATTATGACCGACTATCCGCAAATGGCATATGAAGCAGTCGGAAGCTGCAAATAAAATCCACCCTGCCCGACTGCTTTTCACAGCTACAGAAAGAAGTTAAAAAATGATACGGAAAAATAGTTTTAAACTCACAAAGCTCGCATGCTACACGGCTTATTTTACAATGTCATCCATTTTCAGCCTGCCGCCGATTCTGTTTGCGACACTTCAGGATATGTATGGCATTTCATACACTCTGCTTGGCACTCTTGTTCTCACAAACTTCTGCACTCAGCTTACGGTTGACCTGATATTCACGGTTTTCACAAAGTATTTCAACATCAAAAAAACAGTCAGAATCATGCCGCTTATCACTTCTGCAGGCATGCTTATATATGCAATCGTGCCGAAGCTTTTCCCCGAATATGCGTATGTCGGTCTCCTGATCGGAACAGTGCTCTTCTCGGTTTCCGCAGGTCTTTCGGAGGTTCTTTTAAGCCCCGTTATTGCGGCGATACCGTCAGATAATCCGCAAAAGGATATGAGCATGCTTCATTCTCTTTATGCTTTTGGCGTTTTCACCGTTGTTGTTATCAGCACTCTGTTTCTCAGATTTTTCGGCTCGGAAAACTGGTTTTATCTGACTCTTTTCTGGGCAGTTCTTCCGATAAGCGCATGCATAATGTTCGTTCTTTCTCCCATGCCCGAAATGGATGTTTCGGGCAACACGCAGGGCGTTAAAGGAACAAAAAGAAGAACTCTCGGACTTGCTCTTTGCATCGGTTGCATTTTCTTCGGAAGCTGTGCCGAAAACGCAATGAGCAACTGGATTTCAAGCTATATGGAGAATGCTCTGCATATCGACAAAACAATCGGCGATATTCTCGGAATGGCGATGTTTGCGATTCTTCTGGGTACTGCAAGAGTTTCATATGGAAAATTCGGTAAGAACATAATCAGAACTCTTTTTATCGGCATGACGAGCGCTGCATGCTGTTATCTTGTCGCAGGTCTTTCAACGAATGTGATTTTGGCTTTTGTTGCTTGCAGTCTGACAGGACTTTTCACAGCAATGCTCTGGCCAGGAACGCTGATTATGATGGAAGAAAACCTGCCCAGCGTCGGAGTTGCGGCATATGCTCTCATGGCGGCAGGCGGAGACTTCGGTGCTTCTCTTGCTCCTCAGCTTCTCGGAATCGTTGTTGATAAAGTTTCCGAAAGCAATCTCGCCGCAGAACTGAGTGTCTCTCTCAGCCTTTCGGCTGAGCAGATAGGTCTTAAAGCAGGAATGCTTGTCACGGCGCTGTTCCCCATTCTCGGAACCGCTCTTCTGATATTTATTTCACGTTATTTCAAAAAGACCAAATCCGAACAGTAATATCAACAGCATAAGAAACACCGCATCGGGCTTTACCGACGCGGTGTTTTTTCAATCATTTGTTTTTTGCTTCATCGCACATTTTTCTGTATTCCTTGGGTGTTTTTCCCATTATCTTTTTGAACATTTTCGCAAAATAATTCACATCATATATTCCGCACTGCTGAGCAACAGTCTGAATCTGTAAATTGGTTGTTCGGAGCAGATATGCCGCATGCTCCGTTCTTTTCTGAGAAACATATTCCGTCAGATTCTTTTCCGTTTCCTTTTTAAACAAAGCCGAAAGATAGCTCGGATTGACATTGAGCATCTTGGCAAAACGTCTGAGCCCGAGATCAGCAGTAATATCTGCATCAATAAATGTCATTATCTGCTGAATAAGCGGCGAATATTTCTTTAAAGAATGATTTCTGACAAGCGAACAATACTTTCTGACCATATCCTGCAAAAGCGTGCCCGCATCCGCAACAGAACGCACTTCTTCAATTTTCTTGGCGTATTCGGTTGACAATGCATCTATATAAAACGGATGAACCGAGCCCTGCTCTGCAGCTTTCCTGAACAGAGTGTTGCTGATTATCAGATAGTTCTTCATGTTTCTGACGGGGTCATCCGTTCTTTTTTCAAAATTAAGAGCGGATACATTCGCAAAAATTTGTTCAACCACATGAATGTTGCCCTGCGAAACAGCCTTGATCATCCGATTTTCGGCGGCATATCTTTCCTCGAGAATACGCAGAAACAGAACTGAGTCATCTGCCTTGGGCAAAAAAACTTCGGTTTGTTCATCGGGCAGCCTTCCGTCGTCCTCTTCCGAAATCAGTTCAACGGAAAAATTTTCAGGCCCTCCCCACAACGCTTCTGCTACCGCACTGCAAAATGACATCAGATATCTTTCATCTTTTATAACGGCAAGATTGCCGAAATATTTTACGAGCTGAGACAAAACCCTTTGTGAGCAAAGTTTTTTCCCCGCAATTTCGTTAATCGTCTGAGAGGTTATATCCGAATTCAGGTACGGACCTGCCGCAAAAATATTTTTTTCATTTTCGCAGGGTAAAACCATAAAAATATAGCAGCAGCCGAATGAATCAGTCAGCTTATATATAACATTGTTGCTGAGTCTTTCTAACACAACGACAAACAAGCTGTCATAATCACTGCCCATCTGAAGATAATCTCTCAGCCCTCCGTCAATTCTGATATCGGCTTGTGAGTTTTCGGAAACAATGTGCGAACCGATATTCAGATTTTTCAGAACACGCCTGAACAATTCCAATTCGGAAGAATAAAACAAAAAAACACCCTCTTTTGCCTGATATTACTATTATTGTATAATTTTTGCAAAAATTCAATAGATAAATAAAAATTTTACTATAAAGAACAAAAATAATTATAACAAAATAAACAGAAATCGTTTAAAATATAGTTGGATATATTCGTCAAACTTAACAAACTATATCCACTCAATCACATAATTTTATGAAAGATGAGGCGAAACCGATGAAAAAACAGAAAACACTCGACGCAAACGGCTACCGCAAATTCGGTATGCTCGATAAAATTGCGTACGCTGCAGGCGACTTCGGCTGCAATATGAGCTTTGCTCTCAAAGGTACCGTCCAGACCTTCTGGCTGGTTTACATGATGATGGAAACAGGCTTGCTCTCCATCCTCCTGCTCCTTGTTCAGATCTGGGACGCAGTTAACGATCCCCTTATCGGCAGCATTATCGACAATGACAAGAGAAAATACAAAATGGGCAAATTCAAAACATATATTCTTGTCGGTGCATGCGGTCTGCTCGTTGCAGGCGCTGCTGTATTCCTTCCCTTCCCCAAGGCAAGCGTAATCGTTAAGGCTGTCCTTTTCGTTCTCGGCTATATCATCTGGGATGCATGCTACACAATCGCCAACGTTCCCTACGGCTCAATGCTTTCTCTCATCACTGAGGACAGCGGTGAGCGCGCACAGCTTTCAACATGGCGCAGCATCGGCTCAATGTTCGGCAACATCGTTCCCATGATCATCCTCCCCATGCTTATCTGGCAGAAGGTAACATATGACGGAACAGGCAATTATCACACCAACCCCATCACAGGCGAAGCTTATAAAATAGGCGACCCCGTTCTTGATCCTCTTACAGGCAAGCAGTTCGAAACTCTTCTCGGCGAACGCGTTTTCTGGGCTGCTCTTATCATGGGCGTTCTCGGATTCTTCGCTTTCATTTTCATGATCAAAAAGATCACTATCCGCGTTGATGAAAACTCCGTTAAAACAAACGAAGGCGGAGAAAAATTAAACATCATCAAATCCTTCGGCAAGTTCATGAAGAATCGTCCCGCAGTAGGCGCAACAATCGCAGCTATGGGCATGTTCCTCGGCATGCAGTCGGCAACAACCGCAAACACAATTATGTTCGCCACTTATTTCAACAAGGCTTCCATGTCGGGCGTTGTTCAGATGATCGGTTTCCTGCCCATGGTTCTTTTCCTCCCCTTTATCAAGAAGCTTGTAACCAAGTTCGGTAAAAAGGAAGCTTCCGTTGCAGGCACAATTCTTTCAGTTGTCGGCGGCGTTATCATGATGGTATTCCCCACAATCGAAAACAGAGACACTGCTCTTCTTGTTTACCTTGCAGGTCTCGTTGCATTCGGCATCGGCATGGGCGTTTACACCTGCGTTTCATGGGCAATGATGGCTGACGCAATTGACTATAACGAATGGAAGTTCAACACCCGCGAGGAAGGCACGGTTTATTCTCTTCACTCCTTCTTCCGTAAGCTCGCTCAGGGCGTTGGCCCCTCAATCGTTCTCGCAATCATGGGCGTTCTCGGCTATGACTCACAGCTTGGCACAATCGGTCAGAGCTTCGAAACATCTCATAACATGTGCTGGCTTGTTGCAGGTCTTTACCTCTTCAGCGCAATCGTTCAGTTTATCGGAATCGCATTCGTTTATAATCTTGACAAGAAAACTCTTGAACAGATGAACGCTGACCTTGAAGCTAAGCACGCAAAAGAAACAGCCGCAAAATAAAGAACATTACTGTCCGACAGAGTAATTTGTCGGACAGTTTTAGAATAAGGAGAAAACCAAATGAGAAAAGTTATCAACATCAACCGCAAATGGTCATTCACCAAGGATTTTTCTGAAATTCCCGCTGCAGCAGACGCAAAATGGAATTTCGTTAATCTTCCTCACACCTGGAACGCAATCGACGGTCAGGACGGCGACAACGATTATTACAGGGGCACTTGCCTTTATATGAAAGAGCTTGATAAGGAAGAGCTTCCCGAGGCAGACAGATATTATCTCGAATTCAGGGGCGCAAATTCTTCCGCAGATGTATATGTAAACGGCAAAAAGCTTGCTCATCATGACGGCGGTTATTCAACCTGGAGAGTTGACATCACCGACGAAATCGGCATCAAAACAATGATTGCCGTAACTGTTGACAACAGCCCCAACGAAGAGGTTTATCCTCAGATGGCTGACTTCACCTTCTACGGCGGTCTTTACAGAGATGTCAACATCGTTGCAGTAAGCAACTCACATTTTGACCTCGATTATCTCGGCGCGCCCGGCATCAAGGTAACTCCCGTTATTAACGGCACAGACGCAAAGGCTGAAATTGAGGTTTTCGTTACAGACGCAATGGAAGCTCAGACTCTTGTTTATACAGTTAAGGATGCAGAGGGTAATATTGTCGCCGAAGCAAGCACCGATGTTTCATGCACAAAGACCCTTCTCGATATAAAGAATGTTCATCTCTGGAACGGAAGAAAGGATCCTTATCTTTACACCGCAGAAGCAAAGCTCATCGCCGGCGAAGATATTCTCGATAATGTCAGCGCACGCTTCGGCTGCCGTACATTCAGAATTGATCCTGACAAGGGATTCTTCCTCAACGGTGAATCCTATCCTCTCAGAGGCGTTTCAAGACATCAGGACAGATGGGGTCTGGGCAACGCTCTTCTCCCCGAGCATCACGAAGAGGATATTGACCTTATCTGCGAGGTAGGCGCAACAACAATAAGACTTGCTCACTATCAGCATGACCAGTATTTCTACGATCTCTGCGACGAAAAGGGTCTTGTAATCTGGGCAGAAATCCCCTATATTTCAAAGCATATGCCCGGCGGACGCGAAAACACAATTTCGCAGATGAAGGAGCTCATTTGCCAGAACTATAACCATCCCTCAATCGTTGTATGGGGACTTTCAAATGAAATTTCAATGTCAGGCTCGGATGAGGATCTTCTTGAAAACCACAAAATCCTCAATGACCTTTGCCATGAAATGGACAAAACAAGACTTACAACCATCGCGGTTGTTTCAATGTGCAGTCTGGATGATCCCTATATTCAGATTCCCGATGTTGTTTCTCATAACCACTATTTCGGCTGGTACGGCGGAGACACATCCATGAACGGTCCGTGGTTCGATAACTTCCACGCAAAGTTCCCCAACATTCCCGTTGGCATGAGCGAATACGGCTGTGAAGCTCTTGACTGGCACACCTCGAACCCCATGCAGGGCGACTATACTGAGGAATATCAGGCATATTACCACGAAGAACTCATCAAGCAGCTTTTCACAAGACCTTACATCTGGGCAACTCATGTCTGGAACATGTTTGACTTCGGCGCTGACGCAAGAAACGAGGGCGGCGAAAACGGACAGAACCACAAGGGTCTGGTTACCTTTGACCGTAAATATAAGAAAGATTCATTCTACGCATATAAGGCATGGCTTTCCGACGATCCGTTTGTTCACATCTGCGGCAAGAGATATGTTGACCGCGTTGAAGAGGTAACAAAGGTTACGGTTTATTCCAACCAGCCCGAGGTTGAGCTTTTCGTTAACGGTGAAAGCCTTGGCAAGAAAACAAGCGCAGAGCATTTCTTCTATTTTGATGTTCCCGTAAGCGCAGAAACAAAGCTTGTTGCAATCGCGGGCGACTGCAAAGACGAAAGCTTTATCCGCAAGGTTGAAACCTTCAACGAGGCATACAGACTCAAAGAAAAGGGCGCAATCCTCAACTGGTTTGATATTACCGAAAAAGAAGGATATTACTCTCTCAACGATAAGATGGGCGAAGTTATGAGATCTCCCGAAGGCGCAGCACTTTTCGGACAGATAATGAAGAATCTGATGACCGTCGGCGGTGAGAAAAACGATGCAATGATGGGCTTTGAAATGAACGAAGGCATCATGCAGATGATGAACGGCTTCACCGTTCTCAGACTCACAACCCTTCTTGCAACAGCAGGCATCAAGTTCACCAAGGAGCAGCTCCTTGAAATGAACGCACAGCTCAATCAGATAAAGAAATCCGAATAAATAAAAAAGAACCCCTTGAGGTAATCGGATAATCCGACAACCTTAAGGGGTTTTGTCACAGTATAAATTTTTTATTCAGCCTTACATCAACGGATGAGCTTCCATTTTTGATGTCTGATTCTGCACGGCATATCCTCACCCTCATTGTCATAAAAAACGGTGAGCATTATTCCTTCTTCAAGTTCAATTGTTGTTGGGTAGCCAAGGTCATCGGTTGCAAGGTTTTCGCAAATCGGAATATCCGTCTGCCAGCTTTCACCGCCGTCAACGCTGACCATAGCCATAATTCCGTAGGGCTGCTTGCGTCTGCCGTAGGCCGAAACAAGTTCACCTGAAGAAAGCAGAATAAGATGCGGCGGAGCACCGCCCGTTTCATCAAGGAGCATCAACGGTTCTGACCAGGTTTTACCGCCGTCATCGGAAACGCTCTGAAAAACGGTAAACAATGTTTCGTTTCCGCCATTAAAAAGCTCTGAATTTTCACCCCTGATATGGCAGAGAAGTCTGCCATCAGGCAACTCAACCATATGAGGTTCATTAAGCACAACTCTTCTGTCAGGCGTTGTTATTTTTCCTACAAGTTCAGTTTCTCCGCTTTCTGTATCAAGGCGTCTCACCTCAATGCCGCCAAAAATATCGTCAAACCTCGTTCCTGCCCACAAAACCGTGCCGTCTTTAAGCTGTACGGGTCCGTGAGGTGATGTGATCGGCGAACGGTGAATTTCTCCGAAGGTAATGCCGCAATCATGGCTGATTCGAAATGTTGCGCCGAGATACCGCTTCTCATCATCAGCGGTTATGGTATCAATGTAGCTCTGAACATATTTATTCTCTTTATTGTATCCCCTCTGCATTTCTGCAGAATTATTGAAAGAAGTGAAAATAACTCCGCTTTCACCGAATGTGCAGATACCTGCATCTCTGTCATCAAGAGGAGTATCAATTACGGGCGCAGGTAAAGTATAGGTTTCGCCGCCGTCAAAGCTATAAGAAATAACCGCCTTGCCAAAGGGGCAAACATGTTCAAGCCTGAACCCCGATGCTCCGACGGCAATTTTACCGTCCTGCAAAAGAGCAACCGTAGGCCATGCAAAATACCCATGATGGCTGCAAGCATTTGACATTACGGTTTTAATATCGCCAATTGTTTCAATTCTCATATTCATCGCCCTTTCTGTCAGCCCTTATATTCCGAGAGTAACGCAGAGCCAGACCGCGTTATCTGTACTGACATAATCATTCAGCGAAACGTGTTGCGCGGTGAGGAAAAGCTCTGAAGAAATCATCGGCATTATGTTTGAACTCAACACCGTTCAGATAAGCAGCCGTCTGCGCCGTATGACCTTCACCTGCAAGAAGCAGTCTTGCTGCTGCAGGCGGTGTGAGCGAGATATCGGCATCACCGTCAGTTCTTCGTGTGACGGTTGCCTTGCCGTTCTGATATTCAACATCAAAGATGCCTTTGTTCTGCTCAAGATTATCAAGGCTTAATATGCTGAATCTGCCGTATTCAGAGGGATACGCATTGTTTTCAAGAAGCTTTTTAAGATTATATATTCTCGCCGCATAACAACCGTCATATTCATATGTGACACCGTTGATTCTGTCGGCAAAGCAAGCAAAAGGCGAACCCTGATACTGTTTATTGACGATCAGATTTTTTACGATTCCATCGTAATTCCGCAAAAAACCGACTATTCCTTTAAGTGCATCAGGTGTCAGCACAAACAGCTCTTGTGCAACAAGATTATCGGGACGGTTTACTTTGAAGCGCACATAACCGTCGGCTTTGCCTGCAGAATCCCGATGAATGTAAGTGTAATCTGCGTTTTCCAAAGGCTTATCGCAAAACCGCTTTTTATCAGCTCTGATTGTCATAAGGTTTTCGCTCAAAGCGCATTTGTTACGAACTTCGCACAACTCCTCAAACTGTTCACCCGTATAGAGTTCAACACCGTTATTATGGGGAATGCTTCCAAGATTCTGAAAAGGCACTTTAATCGCAAAAGTACGGTTGAGATTTGCATAGCCGAATTTCTCATAATAAGCGATTGAGAACGGAGAAAGAAAACCTGCTGTTATGTCGTTCTTGACCGCCGTTCTGCCAACTTCGTCAAAAATTGCTCTGACAGCGCTCATTCCGCGGTATTCGGGTTGGCTGCATACTCCGTCGATAACAAGTGTATTTATTAAATTTCCGCAATAATTGCTTTTGAAAGCTACCAACTCAACGCCTGCAATAAGCCTGCCTTCATGAAAAGCACCCAAAACGGGGGTTTCAACATCTGTATCTTCGTCTTTGTTGAATTTCCAGATAAATGACGCAGCCGATACTCTGAGATAATCCGCCGCTTCTTCAGGCTTTATCAATCTTACTTCCATAACTGTTCTCCCGAATATTTGATGATGGTTTTATTATAACATTCATTACAAAAAATTCAATACAGCAAAGCTTATAAAAGTTTAATTTACAGGTTAACCTCCGCCACTCTGAAAAATACCGCAATACTTGATGTATTGCGGTATTTTTTCGTAAAGTATTAACGGAAAAGAACCGATAAAAGCCTTAACTTCCTTATGAAATGTCGCCAAACCGACTGTTATTTTATTTCAGCTTCCGCAAATCCGATGCATTCCCTGCCTTTAATCATATCAGCTGCATTTCTTGCGTTGAAATAGAGGAGGAGCTTATTGCCGTATTTAACAAGATGACTGGCATAAACAAATTCTTTCATCCAGTCTTTTCCGTCAACAACAGACGGCTCAACAAGTATTTTTTCAAATTCAAACGAAAGTCCGTCGGACGAAGTAAGCAAGATTATTGCAGAATGGCTGTGACCGTCTTTTTCGTATAATCCGTTCTGGATTCCTATATAACCGTCTCGGAGCTTATATACCTTAAGACATCCGCTGCAGAGATTGAGATACGGATTGTTTTTATCGGGAGAAATAATGGGTTTTTCCGCCGAAATGTAGCCATCTGCGATATCCCTGCTTTCCGCATATCCGATATAGGTAGGCTCACAAAATCCGCAGTCTTTTATAAAAGTCATACCGCAGGAATAATACATACGGTTTATGCCGTTTTCACGAAGAAGAAACGGATTGGATATCGCCGACCCTCTGCCGCTTTTCTCATAGCCCTTTGCATCGGTGAATGCAGGCATCGGTTTTGACCAATTAACAAGGTCTGTGCTTTCCGTAACATAAATTTCCGATTTCCATTTAACGGCATTTATAACATTGAGACCGTTCATTATAAGCGGTCTTGTTCTTTCGTAGAAAAGATAATATTTCCCGTTGATATAATTGATATTCGGACGCATGGCACGGTTAAGAATTTTTTTCACCTTGCGGAAATTAACACCGTCATCGCTGATGAAATGATATACGCCGAATGTGGTGTGCAGAAACATATGCCATTTGCCGTCATGAGCAACATCAGGGGTGAGCAAAGACGGGTCGGCAACAACAACCGCACCGCCGAAGGGCTTCAGCACGGGACTGCTTTTGCTGATTTTAAAGTCAGCATCAATTATTTGTTTAACTGTTAAGTTTTCCATAATAAACCTCATTCCGATTTGATGGCAGCACCGTAATATTGATGATTATATGATATCATAATCGCCGTCAAAAAACAACCCATATGACACATTTGCGGTAACGCTGAAATAAAAACGATAAATTAAAAAACTATCTTGATTTTTCAGGACAGCGGATGTATAATACAACTGAAATAAATACAGGGGAGCTTGTGGTTGCAGGCTGAGAGGAAGTAATCAAACTTCGACCCTATACCTGATGCGGATAATGCCGCCGTAGGAAGTCATACAAAAGGATTTTTTACAGGAGGCATCCGAAGGGTTGCCTCCTGTTTTGTTTCACTCTTTAACTTCCGGGGAGCCGTTATGAACGGCTGAGAGGCAGGTAAACCTGCGACCCGTAAACCTGATCCGGATAATGCCGGCGTAGGAAGCATGGTAAAAGTATATTGTAATTTACAATAATTAAAACTGTACTTCAAGAAGCCTTCGCCTTATTATCCGGCGGAGGCAATTTTTATTTTTGGAGGTAAAATTTATGAAAGCAAGTATCGCAATCCAGGTTCTGCCCGCGGCAAAAGACACAGATGACCTTATTCGCATTGTTGATGAGGTTATCGCATTTATCAAAAGCAGCGGCTTGAACTGCCACGTAGGTCCTTTTGAAACCACAATCGAAGGTGATAACTACGATCAACTGATGGATATTGTCAAAGAGTGTCAGCACGTAGCAATAAGAGCGGGTGCGGAAAGAGTGTCAGCGTATGTCAAGGTTGTTTACAGACCCGAAGGCGAAATACTGACCATTGACAAAAAGATTAAAAAACATGGTGAAGCGTAACATTCCGTCATTTACCGCCGTTGCCGTATTATTGATTATATGGCAGTTGCTCTGCACAACGGGAATTATTCCGTCTTATATGCTGCCGTCACCAATAGAGGTAACGAAAGCTTTTGTGAGCGAATTTCCGTTGCTTCTCGAAAATTCGGTTATAACTCTGCAAGAGGCTTTTATCGGCTTGTTTCTCGGAGTAACCGTAGGATTTTGCGCCGCAGTGCTGATGGATACATTTGATATTCTCTACAAAGCGTTTTATCCGTTACTCATTATAACCCAAACAATTCCTTCCGTTGCCGTTGCACCGCTTCTTGTGCTTTGGTTCGGTTATGAAATGACTCCGAAGATTGTTCTGATTATTATATCAACATTCTTCCCCGTTACTGTCGGACTGCTTGACGGCTTCAGAAGTGCGGATAAAGATGCAATAGGATTACTGCGTTCTATGGGTGCAAACCGCACACAGATATTCCGATATATCAAATTCCCTTCAGCATTGCCTCAACTGTTTTCGGGGCTGAGGATAGCCGCGGCATACAGCGTTGTAGGAGCAGTTATAAGCGAATGGCTCGGAGGCTTCGGCGGTCTTGGTGTTTATATGACACGGGTAAAGAAAGCCTTTGCTTTTGATAAGATGTTTGCCGTTATTTTTCTTATATCGGCAATTTCTCTCGCACTTATGGCATTGGTCGGATTTGCAGAGAAAAAATGTATGCCTTACCGTAATACAAATGAAAAGGAGAAAAAGTTATGAAAAAAATAATTGCATTATTACTTTCAGTTTCAATTATTTTCTGTTTGTCGTCTTGCGGCAAAACAGAAAATAATAAAATAACAATCGTTCTCGACTGGACACCGAATACTAATCATACCGGAATATTTGTTGCTCAGGCTAACGGTTATTTTGAAGAGGCAGGCCTGGATGTTGAAATTGTTCAGCCGCCCGAAGACGGTGCCGTATCATTGGTAGCATCGGGCAAAGCACAGTTCGGCGTTTCTTTTCAGGATACTATCGCTCCTGCTTTTGCGGGAGATAATGCTATACCTGTTACTGCAATTGCCGCTGTTATTCAGCACAACACATCGGGCATCATTTCAAGAAAAGGTGAAGGAATGCATACCCCCAAGGGTCTTGAGGGCAAAAAGTATGCCACATGGGATCTGGATGTTGAAAAAGAAACAATCCGCGATGTAATGAAAGCCGACGGCGGTAATTTTGACCTCGTCGAGCTGATACCGTCAACCGTAACAGACGAAGTATCGGCTCTCAGAAGCGGTTCAGTTGATGCTATATGGATTTTCTATGCCTGGGCAGGTATAGCTTGTCAGACAGCAGGTCTTGAAACAGATTACTTTGAATTTGCAGACATAAACTCCGTATTTGATTATTACACACCTATTATTATCGGCAATAACGCCTGGCTCAATGAAAATGCCGAAACAGCAAAAGCCTTCATTGAGGCTCTTTCAAAAGGATATACATATGCGGTTGAGAATCCAAAAAACGCCGCCGATATTCTGATGGATGCCGCACCTGAACTCAAATCAAACAGCGAGCTTGTTTATGCAAGTCAGGAATATCTTGCATCCGAATACATTGCCGATGCTTCAAAATGGGGCGAATTTGACCCCGAACGCTGGGCAGCTTTCTATAATTGGCTGAATGAAAAAAATCTTCTTGAAGATAAAATCGATCCTTACTTCGGCTTCACGAATGACTATCTTCCCGAGTGACATGAATAAGTTAGAAGTAAAAAATGTCAGCAAAAGCTTTGACGGAAATCCCGTTCTTAAAGATATATCAATCGAACTGAACAAAGGTGAGCTGGTCTGTCTGCTCGGTGTCAGCGGCGGCGGAAAAACAACGCTGTTCAATATTATCTCCGGACTTTTGTCGCCCGATAGCGGTCAGGTGTTGCTTGACGGAAAAGACATCACTAATCATCCGGGACACATCAGTTATATGTTGCAAAAAGATTTGCTGTTGCCGTACAGAACAATCGAAGATAACGCCGCACTGCCTCTTTTGCTGAAAGGTATGAAGAAAAAGGAAGCACAAATGCAGGTATCTCCGCTGTTTTCTCAATTCGGTCTTGACGGAACGCAAAAAAAATATCCTTCTCAGCTTTCGGGCGGTATGCGTCAGCGTGCGGCACTTCTGCGGACATATATGTTTTCAAAGGATGTTGCTCTTCTGGATGAACCGTTCTCCGCACTCGATACCATTACGAAGAGTTCCATGCATAAATGGTATCTGAATGTTATGGAGCAAATTCAACTCTCAACGCTTTTTATCACCCACGATATTGATGAAGCGATTCTTATCTCTGACAGAATCTATCTTTTGTCGGGCTCACCCGGAGAAATCAAAGGTGAAATTGCAATTAATGAACTTAAACCTCGTCCGGATGATTTCAATTTAACAGAAGAGTTTCTGGAATATAAGCGAAAAATCCTCTCGATGCTTTAAAGAATCTGTTTATAACTATCAGTATTCAGAATATTTGTCAGATAAAGTTTTGCCAAAAAGCCTTGAAGCCATAAGTGTTTCAAGGCTTTCTGTTGCTCTGTACCGCTCGTCCTTCAAATCCTGTTCTCGATATAAAAACAACAGCCGACGAATGTCGACTGTTGTTTTCTGGTTGCGGAGACAGGATTTGAACCTGCGACCTCCGGGTTATGAGCCCGACGAGCTACCGAGCTGCTCTACTCCGCGATATATTCTGTTTGCTTAGTGCTTATTAATTATACATGTTTTTCGTGAAATGTCAAGAGTATTTCTGAAAAAAATTTGCTTTTTTCTTTCTTTAGCGTTGTTTCATTAATATTTTATGTCGGTTCGCATGTTTTTATGTACAGAAGCATATATTATTGTTCAATTATTTTCGCTCTGCACATTAGTGTTTGACACTTATATTTGATATATGATATTATAATATAAATATTAACTCCGACACAAAGGGAGATGAGGCAATGAACGAAAAAAAGACAGTTGAAACTGCCCCCAAAAAAAGAGAAATGAAGCGGCTTATCCGTCCGCGTGAGATTGCGGCTTTTGCTCTCACATCATATTCTATTAACAACCTCACATCTTTCATCGGCGCAACCAAGCAGTATTTCATGATGAGCTTCATGGGTATTTCAGGCACGGCTTTCGGTACGCTCAGCATGGTTTCCACCATCTGGGATGCTCTTGACGATCCGATTTCAGGTATTATCATTGACAGATGCCGAACCCGCTGGGGCAGACTTCGTCCGTTTCTCATCTTTTCACTGCCGTTCTGGGCGATTGCATCAATTCTTTTTTACACAGTTCCTGCAAACTTCAGCAATACTCAGATGTTCATTTATGCTCTTATCGGAACAATCGTTTACGGCATAGGCTTTTCTTATCTGAGCGGATGGGAGCTCCTTCTCTATAACATAACGCCAAACACCAACGAACGAAGCACACTGATAGCCACGCAGAAGTTTGTTAACCTTTTCACCTGGCTCCCCTCTCTTGTTTCCGTTTTTGTTGATTTTGTTCCGAATGTTACCAAAAACGCCGTAACACAGCCCGAAGTTTACAAAGGCTTTTCAACCTTCTTCGTTCTGTTTGCGGTTGCAGGCGCTGTTTTCGGATTTTTCAACATGCGCGAACGCGTTTCCATCGCTTCAAAAGAAGAGATGAAAGAAACAGGCTTCTTCAAATCTGCAAAATCAATCATCACCTGCCGTCCTCTCGGAGCACTCCTGCTTTCCAACTTCTTCGGCGGAATCAAGGGTGTCGGCGGCGCATCGGAGGACTTCTTCTGGCTCAACTGCACAGGCAAGCTTTCAAACCGCCTGCTTTGCAGCCTTTTCACAGGTATTCCGAACTATTTTATAACTCCCCTCGCGCCAAAGCTCATTGCTAAAATAGGTCTGAGAACAACAGCCATCTCGGCAGGTCTTTTCAGCGGCGCGGCATATACCATTCTCTATTTTATCGGCTACAAACCGACAGGTAACAGCCTTATCGACTTTATATGGGTTACCGTTGCTCTGACTATATGCGGTCTGCCCAACCATGTTATGGGCGTTTGCGACCCCCTGCTCAAGGGTGACATGTATGACTATCTCGAATGGCAGACAGGTATCCGCAACGAAGGTATCGTCAACGCGGTTTCGAGCTATGTCAACAAGCTTTCTTCAAGCGTTCATTCCTGGCTTTCAGGTGCGGTTTTCGACTGGATCAAATTCAAGCCGCAAAAGGATATCTACGGCAACATCGTTCCTCACAAAAACCCCAAAGTTCTTCAGGGAATCTGGGGAATATTCTGCCTTGCTCCTGCGGCGGCAAGATTCGGCTACGGTCTCTCGCTTCTTCTTTTCAATGTTCACGGACAAAAGAAAGAGCAGATGCTTGCAGAGCTTGAAGAACACCGCATAGCCAGAACAGCAATGAAACAGCAAGATCTTGAAAACACAGTTACGGAGAATGCACAATGATGATATTTGACAAGTTCAGAATATTTTCGGATTCTCTTCCGTCACAAAAGGCGGCAGAGCTTTTCTGCGATGAAATTAAAATGAGATGTCCCGAATCGGATATTTCATTCTGCGGCAAAGATGAAGCGGGTTTTCTCTTTATTGATGATGAAAAACTCTCAAAAGACAGCTATATCATCTGTTGCGAAAACGGAAAGATATCGTTTTATGCAAGCGGAATCAGAGGCTTCATTTTTGCTTTCGGAATGTTCCTGAGAAAAATCGACAAGCGCTCTGACGGTATCTGTCTTTCAGACGATATTTCAGGAAAATACAGCCCCGACAAATGCATCAGAGGTCATCAGGTGGGATACAGAACAACACCAAATACCTACGATGCATGGAGCTACGAAGATTACCGCAGATATTACCTCGACATGATGTTCTTCGGCACAAATACCGTTGAACATATTCCGTATGAAAGAGGCGTTTCGAAGCGAAACAGACTCATGAAATACGATGAAGAAGAATTCATCGTCAATGCTTCTGCGATGGCGGATGAATTCGACCTCGATGTTTCCGTATGGCATCCGAATAACGACGGCGAAAGCCTTGAATTTGCCGTTGAAAGGCGTCGGAAGCTTTATGAAAAAATGCCGAGACTCAATGTTGTTTTTCCGCCCGGAGGCGATCCCGGAGAGCTTCAGCCTGAGGAATTCGTCCTCAGATGCAGAGAAATCGCAAAAGCGGCAAAGTCGGCACACCCCGAATGTCAGATGTGGCCTTCAGCCCAGCAGCCTCATTCAATTCCCGACTGGGGAATTCGCTTCATCGGCGAAATGGAAAATTTGCCTGAAGAAATAAACGGCGTTATCATCGGACCAAACAAGGCATTTCCGATTGATGAGCTTCGCCGCAGACTTCCCTCAAAATATCCGTTAAGACTTTATCCTGATATAACTCACAATGTCAGATGCGAATATCCCGTTCACTTTGACCGCGATGACTGGCATTTCGCTCTGACAACGGGACTCAGCCGCGAATGCACAAATCCTCGTCCGCGCGAATACAGGCTCATTCACAGACTGACAAGACCTTATGTTATCGGCTCGGTAAGTTATTCCGAGGGCATAACAGACGATGTTAACAAGGCAGTCTGGGCAGACATGGATTTCTTCCCTGACTGTGACCTGAACACTACCCTGCTCGATTACTGCCGTCTGTTTTTCTTTGGCGCGGATGCTCAGAAAGCGGCTGACGGTATAATGCTGCTTGAGCTCAACTGGCAATGCGATCCTGCAGAGAACCCCTCAATTGACAACACTCTGCGTCTTTTCAGCGAGCTTTCGCAGGACTATCCGTTTCTCAATGAAAACTGGAGATTCCTCCAGCTTCTCATGAGAGCAAAATGCGACTTTGTGCTTCGTCGCAGACGCATTTTTGAGCTTGAGCTTATCAGAAAAGCAAGCCGCGAAATCAGAAGCGGAAATCTTGAAAATGCAAAGAATATTCTTTTAACCGATTTCGATGAAACATACAAAAAGGAACGCGAGGATATCACGGCTCTCTCCGAAAAGCTTTTCAACCTTATCGGTCTGCAATCCGACATTGAAAATTACTGCGCTGACAACTGGGAAAGAGGCGCAATTCTCGAAACCATGGATTTGCCGATAACCGACAGAAAATGGCTTCTCGGCAGGCTTGAGGCAGCTGAAGAAAGCAACAATCCTGTATCTTACATGCTTAAAATCCTTGACCGCAATAAGGTTGACAGCGACGAATATTATTTCTCTGTTTCATTAAACGGTCTCGAGCAATGCGGCGTTACACAGAGCGGCGAGGTTTATATGAATTTCCAGGGCGACAGACCGAATGTCAACAACGGTCAGATGCCGACCTGCATGTTCAAGGTCTATGACAATCTCTCATTCAGATGCAAAATCGGCGGTCTGACAGCAGATACAGATTACAGTCTGCGTGTTACCTTTGCCGACAAGAAAAACGACTCACAGCATCATAAAATAACGGTCAACGGCAACGTTATCTATGAGGGTGCGCAATTCGGAGGCGATGCAGACGAAGCATATGACAGAATGATGCTCTGCGACGGCTTTGTAAGCGCATGCTATACAATCCCGAAAGAAGCTCTTGTCAACGGCTGCGCTGAAATTGAATTCAGCGAACCCGAAATGGGAGTTATGTTCAGCGAGTTTATCATCAGAAAAAAGATATAAAAAATCGGGTGCTTCGAAATGAAGCATCCCTTTTCTGTTTTTATTATTATATCCATATTAAAAACGCAACTGTTTGCAAAAATATTGAATATTTTTAATAAAAATCCGTTATTGTATTGCAATTTTATAAAATTAGTTATAAAATATATATCAAATTTTTCAGCAAAGAAGTGTTAAACATGAGTATGATTTTTGAAAGAAAGCTTCCTATCCCTCAGGAGGTCAAGGAGCAGTATCCCCTCTCATACGATCTTGAAAAGATTGTTACAACAAGAGCAACTGATATCAAAAATATTTTTACAGGTAAAAGCGATAAGCTCGTTCTTGTTATCGGCCCCTGCTCTGCAGACAACGAAGACAGCGTTATAGACTATATTTCGCGCCTTCGTACTGTTCAGGATAAGGTAAGCGATAAAATATTCATTATTCCCAGAATATATACAAACAAGCCCAGAACAACGGGTGACGGTTATAAGGGTATGCTTCATCAGCCCAACCCCAACGAAAAACCCGATATGTATAAGGGTATTGTTGCCATCAGACAGCTTCACATGAGAGCTCTTAAAGAAACAGGCTTCTCCTGCGCAGACGAAATGCTTTATCCCGAAAATTTCAGATATCTCAGCGATATTCTTGCATATGTTGCAATCGGCGCACGCTCGGTTGAAAATCAGCAGCACCGCCTTACTTCGAGCGGCCTCGACATTCCTGTCGGTATGAAAAACCCCACAAGCGGCGATATTTCTGTTATGATGAACTCCATTACCGCCGCTCAGCATAAGCATACATTTATTTACAGAGGCTGGGAAGTTCATTCAGAGGGCAATCCCTGCGCTCACGCCATTCTCAGAGGCTATGTCAACAAGCACGGTCAGTCCTTGCCCAACTATCACTACGAGGATCTTGTTCACCTTGCAGAAACCTATGCAAACAGCGGACTTATGAACCCCGGTGTTATTGTTGACACCAACCACGCAAACTCAGGCAAAAAATATCTCGAGCAGATCAGAATTGCCAAAGAGGTTCTCCACTCCTGCCGCCATGATGCCGATGTCAAGAAGCTTGTCAAGGGCTTCATGATTGAAAGCTACATTGAAGACGGCGCACAAAAAATCGGCGAGTGCATCTACGGCAAATCAATCACAGACCCCTGCCTCGGCTGGGAAAAGACCGAGAGACTCATTCTCGATATTGCAGATTTGATTTAATAATTTCTCCCTGCTTCTTCGGAGGCAGGGAGTTTTCTTTATATAAAAACCACGCTTGCGGATCACTGAATCCAAGCGTGGTTTTTGTCATTTTTCAATTTTCACCTGAACAGGCTTGCGGTTTTTAAAATATGTCACATATTCAAAGCCGCATCTTTCAGCTATGGCATAGCCTTCATCAATGCCTGCCCCGACATGCTCCGTAAAATGAGCATCAGAGCCGAGTGTCAGAAGCTCTCCGCCGAGTTCTCTGTAACGGCAGACATAATTCTCTGTCGGCATGGTTTTTCCGATAGGCTGTCTGAGACCGCTCGTGTTGATTTCAAGCGCCTTACCGTTTGCGATAAGTGTTTTGAAAATTTCATCCGTTACCGAGTCAAATCGGCTGAGTTCGATTTCGTTTCTTCCTGCCTGAACAATATATCTCATTGGGTATGTAAGATGTGCAAGCGTGTCAAATCCGTTCCATTTTGCAAGAAGAAGCATTTCTTCAAAATACTTTCCGAGAAGCTCATAGATTTCGTCAGCCGTCATGCTCTTATAATCAAGCTCGCCGAAATCGGGCATATTGCGCAGATTATGAATTGAGCCTATAACAAAATCATATTCGTAACGCTCGAGCGATTCGCTTGTCAGCGGCAGGTCATATGTAGGCTGACCCATTTCGATTCCGCGAAGAAGAAGTATTCTGTCAGAAAAAGTCTCTTTCGCAGAAACAATATCCTCATAGCTGCTCTTCTGGCGAAAGCCGAGATTATGTCTTTCATAAAAATCTACGTCAAAATGGTCTGTAATCGCAATTGTTGAAAGTGAATTTGCAACAGCAGATTCGCACATCTGCGCCGCGGAATAATTACCGTCAAATGAGCTCAAAGTATGCATATGCAAATCTATTCTGTTTTTATAAATCGCCATGTTAACCACCTCAAAATCAAAGCTTCAAATAATATATCATACCCGCCGCCTCATGTCAACAAAAACAGGGGCTGACGCGCCTGCATCAACCCCCAGAAAACGAAGTTATCGTTATTTCATGCCGTTTTCATAAGCCTCGATCATCTTCTTAACCATCTGACCGCCTACAGAACCTGCTTCCTTGGAAGTGAGGTCGCCGTTGTAACCCTGCTTAAGGTTAACGCCAACTTCTCTTGCAGCTTCCATCTTGAACTGGTCAAGAGCAGCTCTTGCCTGAGGAACAACTGAATTATTCTTTGACATTTTCATTACACCCCTTCAAATTCAATTTGCGTTTGCTTTATTATTGTTGCAATCCATTCGGGGTTTATTAATGTTAATTTTTTGATTATTTTGAAAGTTTTGAAAAGCAAAAGCACCGAGTTGTTATACTCGGTGCTTTTGGTAAGATTGGGGTAGATATATGATTCGTTATTTTAAGATTGAAACAGCATCGGAGATTGTTTTTTCCATTGCTTCTCTGCCGTATTTATCAACTTCGGATTTGTTCTTTTCGCCGTGAGTAAGGCAACCTGCGCCGCCGATGCATCCGCCGACACAAGCCATGCCTTCAATGAAGTTTGCATCAAGAACATTCTTGCTCTTTTTGAGAAGCGCAAGCTTGCACGCTTCAATACCGTCACAGACTGCGGGCTTTAGGTCGAATTCAATATTCTGCTCTTTCATTGCTTGCGAAACTGCATCCGAAAGACCTCCGCTTCTTGCGAAAATTCTGCCGAAATATGATGCGTTATCAAGAACATCCTCTTCAAGAGTTGTGATGTCGATATCCTTGCTGTCAAAGAGTGCCTGAAGCTCTTCAAAGGTCAGTACGCTGTCAACATAAGGCTTAACTGATTCAAGCTGTGCCTCTGCTTTTTTAGCTGTACAAGGTCCGATAAAAACAACCTTTGCACCTTCGCTTGTTTCTTTGATATACTTTGCAAGCGCCGCCATAGGTGAAAGATTATGCGAAATATGTTCTGCAAGCTGAGGGAATGCAGACTTCACATAAGACACAAAAGCAGGACAGCACGAGCTTGTGAGGAAGCCTTTTTCCGCAAGCTCTTTTGACTCTGCCATTGCAACCATATCCGCACCGAGTGCCGCTTCAACAACAGTAAAGAATCCGAGTTCCTTTAGTCCACTGATAACCTGACCGAGCTTTGCATAGGTGAACTGGCTTGAAATTGACGGAGCAACAACTGCATAAACCTTATATTTTTTGTTCTCTTCGCTCTTTTTGATGATGTCGATAACATTTACCATATAAGATTTATCCATTATCGCGCCGAAGGGACACTGATAAACACATGCACCGCAAGCAGTGCATTTATCGTTGTTGATAGTTGCCGCTTTCTGCTCATTCATTGAAATAGCCTTGATTTTGCAAGCACTCTGGCAAGGTCTTTTTCTGCTGACGATTGCGGTATAAGGACAAACCTTTGCGCATGCACCGCACTCAACGCATTTCGATTTGTCAATGTGTGCTACATGGTTATTATCAAATGTTATTGCGCCTTTTTTACATACATCCTCGCATCTGTGAGCAAGACAGCCGCGGCAGGCGTTTGTTACTTCGTAACCGCCGACGGGGCATTCGTCGCAGGCGATATCGATAACCTCGATAACATTATGGTTATTCTTATCGCCGCCCATTGCAATTTTTACTCTTTCTGCAAGAATAGCACGCTCTTTATATACACAGCAACGCATTGTGGGTTCGTTACCTGGAACAAGATTTTTGGGGATATCGAGAATGTTGTCGTACAAGGTATCGTTCCACGAGAGTCTTGCAACTTCACGCAGAACTTTGTATTTAAGATATTGAACTTTTGTGTCAAACTTTCTCATAGTCAACTCCTTAAAAATAACTCACTTTAATGCGTTTACCCATCTTTTTGAGGCACGCCGAAAGCTCCTCAACAAGATTCATTTTTATGCTGAAATTAATGGGCAGATCGGGATTCTGATGAGCGGGATTGATTGCTCTGCCTACATAGAAATTTATATCAGTTGCTTCCTCAAAAAGCAAGCGTGAAATTAAGGAAGCGCCGTCACGCTTTAAGCTCCAATGCTCATAATGCTCGTTTTCGCCGAGATAATCTTTTGCATATTCAAGCACCTTATTGACCGTTATAACGCCTTCCGTTACGAGGTCAACGCCTTCAATTTCCGCTATCGGAGGCACATCGGCTTTTTCAAAATTGAGGCTTGCCTTAATCGGTTTATTGAGATATTTCGCGGCAATGGAAGAGGTTGTACCGCCGCAGATGATGTGCTTACCCTCTTTTGAGAAGAAAAGGGACATCATTCGGTTTGCATCATCTCTGTTTGACGGAGGGCCGAAAAGAATATTCATCGGCTCACGCTTTCTGATGCGGACAACACAAGCCGTTGCATCGTCACCGGGCTTTCCGCCGTAGAGCTTATAGCATTCGTCAACAAGGATTGTTGAAAGGGTTTTAGCGGTATATCCGACGGGAGCAAGAGTTTCCATAAATGAAATGATATCCTCTCTTTTCCAGCCGAAATTATATGACATACCGATTCCAGCATGGGGACAGCCGTCGCTCATTGCAACAAAAATATCATTCTCACGAAGCTTTATTACGCTTTTAAAAATCTTTTTGCCGCCGATATTCATTTCGGTTTTGGGATAATCGTAGTTTTCTTCGTCACGGATAATGATTACCTGCGGATTATCATACTGAATAACCTCTGCAATTTCGTTATTCTTGAGGTGAATGATAGTAAAAGTTGAATATGCCACACCTCTGACGGAGCAAACGGGAAGGGTTGCTGCAATAGTTGAAACGCATTCTTCAAGAGGCAGACCCTCTGCCATCATAGTTGAAATAATCTTTGATGTCAAGGTTGAAAGAATGCTTGCTTTTACTCCGCTGCCGAGACCGTCTGCAAGAACAATAACCGTTGAGTTTTCGTCCTGTTCAACAACGTCAACGTGGTCGCCGCAAAGCTCTTCACCGTAGTGATTGACACTTTTATATCCGATATCCGCACACAAATCATTCATCGGTAATCGACTCCTTCAGCTTCGCAAGAGCGATTTTTGTTTCTGCGGCAGTTTCACCGAGAAGCGATGCGATTTCCTGAACTATACGCATCTGCTTTTCAACAACTCTGTCAGCAACCTCAACGGTCTGACGGCTGATGTTTTCTTTCTTTTCACGCTCTGCTTCTTCGTCGGTAACATCACGCATAATTCCGATAAGAAGATGCGAGTCACGGTCATAAACAACCGTCTGCTCAACATATCGCTTATATTCTGCAAGATATACACGCTGGTCACGGACATCTCTGCCCGTTGAAAGAACGGTCATAAACACGCTCGGGTCAAGGATTCTTATAACCTGATCGCCCAGAACATCGGATGCAGAGCGGATATTCATAATCTTTCTTGCGGCAGTGTTAATCTGCTGAACCTCAAGCTGTTCGTTGAGAACGATAAGTCCGTTGGGAGTATTCTTAACGATTGTGTCCGAAAAGCTTTCTGCTTTGTCCTTAAGATACGGCAGACACATTGAAAATTCCGCTTTTCCTTGTGAAATTGCTATTGCCTTTTCGCGGCAGGTATTATAGCCGCAGGAGCCGCAGTTAAGCTCATCGGAAGGCTTGAATTTGCCCATCTGACGGAGAATGTTGTTTATTTCCATTTCAGAGGGAAGAGGAAGCTTTCTTTCAATGAAGCTGAAATTCTTTTTCAGTTCAGCGGGTTTGGGCATATCAACCTCAAAATCCTTTGAGCCTGCATAATTAGCAACCTCAATATAATCCTTGATGTTTGAGGTATGGTGATATTTTTCAATAACGGGACCGCCTACACAACTGCCGACACAAGCGGACATTTCAATAAAACACTTATGAATCTTGCCCTTTTCAATATCCTTGAGAACGGCAATGCAGTTTTCAACGCCGTCAATGGCAACATACGTATAGTCGCTCACCTCGGTCATTGTTTTGAGTACACCGCCCGTTGTGGGGAAGAATCTTGCACGGCTGAATTCGTCTTTATCCGAAACTGCTTCAAGCTCAATGTTTTCCTCTTTGAGCCATTCCGTAAGCTCTTCAAAGGTAAGAACGGCATCGGCAATGCCTTCGTAATATTCAGCCTCATCCTTCTTCGCAACGCAGGGACCGACAAAAACGGTTTTGGCGTTGGGTATACGTTTCTTGATATCCTGACAATGTGCCTGCATGGGCGACATAACATCGGCAAGATATCCGAGCGCAGCAGGATAATGCTTCTGAATAAGAAGATTTATTGAGTGGCAGCAAGAGGAAATGATAACATCTCTTTCTTCCTCTGCAAGGATTCTTTCATATTCATTTTTAACGATGGTTGCACCGATTGCGGTTTCCTCAACGTCAAAAAAGCCAAGCTTCTGAAGTGCAGAACGCATAGCGTTTATACCAACGCCGTCATAGTTTGCGATAAACGAGGGGGCAAGGCTGACTACAACCGGATCACCGCTCTGAATGAGCACTTTTGCCTTTTCAACCTCATTAACGATTTCCTTTGCATTCTGCGGACACACAACAAAGCACTGACCGCAAAGAACGCATTCATTACCTATAATATGCGCCTGATTGCCCGAAAAACGGATAGCCTTGACGGGGCAATGGCGGATACATTTATAACAGTTTTTGCAGTTTGATTTTTTAAGAGTAAGGCAATTCATAAATATTACTTCCCTTCAACTGCTGACAAAATATTGTCGTTAAAAAATTCTTTGAAATTCTCTTTTGTTATACCGACATGAACATCATCGTTGACCTGAATTGTTACACCAACACGATTACACTTGCCGATGCAAAAGCTTCCGGCAAGTGTAACCTCGTCTTCAAGATGATGTTCTTCAACGGCTTTCTGAAGGAGCTCAACAATTTCGGGTGAACCCTTCAGGTGGCATGAACTGCCGACACAAACCTGAACAATCACCATAAATTACACCTTCGCAATAACTTCTTTTGAGAAGAATTCGTCTACTGTTTCGGGAGTTACCGAGAAGAAATTATCGTCAACGGTAACGCATACGCCCTGCTGGCATTTGCCCATGCAGAAAGTTCCGCCGAGCTCAACCTTATCGCCAAGCCTGTTTTCGCTGATGAGATACTGAAGCTGTTCAACAACCTGTCTTGAACCTTTGATGTGGCATGATGAACCGATACAAACTGTAATTTTCATAACATTTTTCTCCCCGTTCTTTATTATTCGTAATCAACAACATTAGCCCACGAAAGAAGGAACTCTCTCTCTTTTTCGTTACCCTTAACCGACTGTGAAGCAGCAACGATAGGCATCCACTTCTGAACATACTGCATAGCTGTGTTGCTCTTCTTGCAGAAGAGTTCAAGATATTCCTTTGCGCCGTTTATATCACCGCTGAGCCAGAAAAGAAGGTAGGTTCTTGCGGCATCGGCTGATGCGTTGCCCTGGGTTGCATGTGACCAGTCAAGAATATAGGGAGTTCCGTCTTCTGCGATAATGATGTTTGAGGGGTTAAAGTCTCCGTGGCAGACTTTATTATGCTTGGGCATACCCTCAAGGCGTGTATGGAGGTCATACTTTGTTGTTGCTTCAAGCTCTGACTGACTGATTTTTCTGTTCATCTTATCCTTGAGCTTGTTGAGAAGAGGGCAGGTCTTTGACTGAACCTCAAGCTGAAGGTCAACAAGGAGTTCAAGATATTCGCTCTTCTTATCTTCATCCTCTGCCATAAGCTGAGCGAGAGTTTTGCCCTTGATATATTCGGAAACAATTGCCCATTTTCCGTCAATCATTGTTACTTCAAGAACCTTGGGAATATTAAGACCTGTTTCTTCAATTCTTGCCTGATTAAGAGCTTCGTTGAGAACATCAGCCTTTGAATAATCGGAATTGAAAACCTTAACGCAAACATCGCCGTCACGGTAGATGGTTTTGTTGTTTCTTACTGCTATTACTCTGTCAAGTTTCATTGTATTTTCCTCCTCTTATGCTTTCTTACCTTTGCGGTATGCTGATTTTACTTTGTCGGTTGCGAAAACCTTGATGTCATCTGCTGTGGGCATTGCCTTTTCAACAAAGTGCTTGCCGTAATAAGCATTGAGATACATCTGCTTGAGTTCGCTCATAAGGGGATATCTGGGATTTGCGCCTGTGCACTGGTCATCGAATGCCTGCTCAACCATATCATCAAGACGGTCAAGGAAATCCTTTTCGTCAATACCGTAATCCTTGATTGTTTCCTTGATGCCTACCTGAGCCTTAAGGTCATTGATTGCTTTGATGAGGTTTTCGAGCTTTTCGTTATTGTTCTTGCCGCCGAGACCGAGATAATCAGCGATTTCTGCATAGCGTGCAAGAGTGTGGGGATGGTCATACTGTGAGAATGTGCCCATCTTTGCAGGAGCCTCTGAAGCATTGAAGCGGAGAACTTCTTCAATCATAAGTGCGTTTGCAACGCCGTGGGGAAGATGATGGAATGCGCCGAGCTTATGAGCCATTGAGTGGCAGATGCCGAGGAATGCGTTTGCGAATGCCATACCTGCCATTGTTGCGGCATTAGCCATCTTCTCTCTTGCTTCAACATCTGTCTGACCGTTTTCGTATGCTCTGGGAAGATATGTGAAGATATTCTTGAGTGCCTGAAGTGCAAGACCGTCAGTGTAGTCGGTTGCAAGCATTGCTGCATAAGCTTCAACTGCGTGAGTTACTGCATCGATACCCGATGCTGCTGTAAGTCCCTTGGGAGCTGACATATGGAAGTCTGTATCAATAATCGCCATGTTGGGAAGAAGCTGATAATCAGCAAGAGGATACTTGACACCTGTTGATTCGTCTGTGATAACTGCGAAGGGAGTAACTTCGGAGCCTGTACCTGCAGATGTGGGAACAGCGATGAAGTATGCCTTTTCGCCCATCTTTGGGAAGGTATAAACTCTCTTGCGGATATCGATGAATCTCATTGCCATATCCATGAAGTCTGCTTCGGGATGCTCATAAAGAACCCACATAATCTTTGCTGCGTCCATTGCAGAGCCGCCGCCGAGAGCGATGATTGTGTCAGGCTTGAATGCAGCCATCTGAGCAGCGCCGTTCTTTGCGTTGAGGAGTGTGGGGTCAGGCTGAACATCAAAGAATGTTGTGTGAGCAATTCCCATTTCATCAAGCTTATCTGTGATGGGTTTTGTATAGCCGTTTTCATAGAGGAATGTATCTGTTACGATGAATGCTCTCTTCTTGCCCATAACATTCTTGAGCTCATCGAGTGCAACGGGAAGACAGCCTTTCTTGATATATACCTTTTCAGGTGCGCGGAACCAAAGCATATTTTCCCTTCTTTCTGCAACAGTTTTGATATTGATAAGGTGTTTAACACCAACGTTTTCACTAACGGAGTTACCGCCCCATGAGCCGCAACCGAGAGTGAGCGAGGGAGCAAGCTTGAAGTTATAGAGGTCTCCGATACCGCCGTGTGACGAGGGCGTGTTAACGAGAATACGGCAAGTCTTCATTCTTGCGGCAAACTCGTTGATTTTTGCAACCTCTGTTACTTCGTTAACATAGAGTGAAGATGTGTGACCGTAGCCGCCGTCTGCAACAAGGTGCTCTGCCTTTGCGAGTGCATCTTCAAAGCTTGTTGCCTTATACATTGCAAGAACGGGTGAAAGCTTTTCGTGAGCAAATTCTTCGCTGATATCAACGCTTTCAACTTCACCGATAAGAATCTTTGTTCCTTCAGGAACGGTTACGCCCGAAAGCTCTGCAATCCTTGCAGCAGGCTGGCCAACGATTTTTGCATTGAGAGCGCCGTTGATGATGATTGTCTTTCTTACCTTTTCTGTTTCTGTGGGATTAAGGAAATAGCAGCCTCTTGCAGCAAACTCTTCCTTAACGGTATCGTAAATGCTTTCCATAACGATAACTGACTGCTCGGAAGCACAAATCATACCGTTATCGAATGTCTTTGAATGGATGATTGAGTTAACGGCGAGAAGAATGTCAGCACTGTCATCGATGATAGCGGGAGTGTTACCTGCGCCAACGCCGAGAGCAGGCTTACCGCTTGAATATGCAGCCTTAACCATACCGGGGCCGCCTGTTGCGAGGATAATATCTGATTCCTTCATAACGGTATTTGTCATTTCAAGTGAGGGAACATCTATCCAGTCAATGATTCCTTCGGGAGCACCTGCTGCAACTGCTGCTTCAAGAACGAGCTTTGCAGCTGCGATTGTGCAGTTCTTTGCTCTGGGGTGCGGAGAGATAATAATAGCATTTCTTGTTTTAAGAGCAATAAGGCACTTGAAAATAGCGGTTGATGTGGGGTTTGTTGTGGGAATAACCGCAGCAATAACACCGATGGGATCTGCAACCTTCTTAATACCGAAAGCTTTGTCCTCTTCGATTATGCCGCATGTCTTTGTGTCCTTATAAGCATTGTAGATGTATTCGGAAGCGTAGTTATTCTTGATAACCTTATCTTCAACAATACCCATGCCTGTTTCTTCAACAGCCATCTTTGCGAGGGGGATTCTTGCCTTGTTTGCTGCAGAAGCCGCTGCAAGGAAAATCTTGTCAACCTGCTCCTGAGTGTAGGTTGCGAAAACCTGCTGAGCCTTTCTCACGCGAGCAATTGCTTCGGTGAGCTTTTCAACGCCGTCGATAATTTCGTAAGTTTTTGTAGCCATTTTATATCCTCCTGAAAATTAATTACATAATTTATTGTTGAGATGTGCAAGTGAAAGAGCCAATCTTTCCTGCTTCAATAATATGCCGTCGGGCACTTCAAGGTTGCACGGAGCAAAGTTCCAGATTGCTGTTATTCCGCTTTTAATCATTCTGCTGCACACATCTTGCGCAGAGCCTGCACCAACGGTTATGATTCCGATTTTCACGCTGTTCTTTTTACAGAATTCATCAAAATCATTCATAGGCATAATTTCAACCGAGCGGTTATATCGGATTGCCGTTTCGTTGCAGTCAAACGCAGCGATGATTTTTACGCCATAGTCCTCAAAATCGTCAAACTCGAGGAGTGCTTTTCCGAGCTTGCCTGCTCCGACAAGAACAGCATTTGTCATATCGCCCTGACCAAGATGACTCTCGATGCATTTTATCAGATCAGCCGTTTTATAACCGACCTTCGGTTTACCTGCTCCGCTTACGGCACTCAGGTCTTTTCTTACCTGAACCTCTCCGAGAGAAAGCTTTTTGGCAATCACGGTTGCGGAAATATACGGAACATCGTCAACCGACAATTCTCGCAAAAGCTGAAGATAATGCGGAAGTCTGCCCAAAGCTGCTTTGGTTATGCTCGATTTTTCCACCGTAATGCCCCCTCTCTTTTGACCATAGCTATCTTAACAAATCAGCGTCAAGTTGGGAATTATTAAAATGTTCAATCGGTATTATCAATATCGATAACCCTTATATCGATATAAAAAAATCAAGACCCGTCCTTTATGGACGAGTCTTGGAATTTTCATTATTCAGATGTTTTCGTTTTGATTCGCAAAGAGCAGTAATGAACTTTTTGTCAAGATCTGTGAGCTTATATCCGTCACGGTATATCAGAACATCTTTATATACCTTTTTATTATCAACACACTTTTTCTGAACAAGGTTGTATCTTTCAAGAACACTCGGCGGTGCAGGCGAAACCCACATAAATGTTTCGGGATTCTGCGAAAGCAAATCGAACTGACTTGCTCTTTCAAAAATAAAGATTCTGCGGTCAATGTTATCAGGAAGTTCCGATTTGACAACCTTTGCAAGCGGCAGCGACGGCACATATGGGTCTGCGTGGGCAATTTCAATATAGTCCGTCAAATCATCAAAAGTGATTTCTTCTTTCTTTGCAAGCGGATTATCGGCACTCATGATAAGGCAATAAGAAAACTCCGTTACCATTTCGTAGCTCAAAGCTTTTTCTTCAAGCATTGATTTGAAATACTTATCAAAATTCTCCGCATAACGGATAATTCCGAGTTTATAATCGTGATTCAGAATGTTGTTGATTGTTCTCTGAGAATTGGTTTCTTTATAAAAGATTTCGCAGGCATCCTTTGAAAGCGTTTTGGAGAACTCCGCAAATGCATCGGAAATATAGCAGGCTCTCGGAACGGAAATAGAAAACTTCTGTTTCTTAACCTGACCGCTTTTATACATATTCTCAACCTGGTCAATCTGCTTGAGAATATCTTTAGCGTAGCTGATGAATTCTTCACCTTCGGGAGTGAGCACCATTCCTTTTGCCGTACGGTCAAAAACAGTTATACCCAGATCAGCTTCAAGCTCTTTGATTGATCGGCTGATGTTCGGCAAAGCTACATAAAGAGTTTCTGCCGCTTTGTTGAGCGAACCCACTTTCGCAACCTCAACGGCATACTTCATATGCAGTATATTCAATTATCTCACCTCGTAATGAGTTCGGATTTATAAATATACATTTATTATACAATAAAGTCGAATTTTGTTCAATAGCTGTGAAATAAAAATTTCGGGACTGTCTCGATAAGACAATCCCGTATTGCTTTAATTATTCGCCGAGAAAATATCTGCCGTAAGCGTCTGCGGCTTTGAGAGCTGCACAAACCTTTTCGGGAGTTACTTCGAAAGGCATATTGTGGAGAGTGTCACCCTCTGCGCAAGCTGCTGTTGCAACTGCCATAAGCTTTTCGTCTGTCACTTCTGTAATGCCGAGTTCCTTAAAAGTTACGGGCAGACCGAGTTCGATACAGAAGCTGATGATTCTTTCAAGCTCGTTACCGTCAACGTTTTCAAGAACAAGCTGTGTGAGTGTGCCGAAAGCAACCTTTTCGCCGTGATACATATGGTGGCATTCGGGAAGCACGGTAAGACCGTTGTGGATAGCGTGTGCGCCTGCAAGACCGCCGCTTTCAAAACCAATACCGCTGAGAAGTGTATTAGCTTCGATAACCTTTTCAACAGCCTCTGTGCATGCACCTGCTTCAAGAGCAATCTTTGCTTTTACGCCTTCATCCATAAGTGTATCAAAGCAGAGCTTTGCAAGTGCCATTGCTGCGCAGGTAACCTTACCGCCTGCACAAGTGCCTGCATCCTTTGCCATAACTGCTCTTGCTTCAAAATAAGTTGCAAGTGCGTCACCCATACCCGAAACTGTAAGTCTTGCGGGTGAAGCGGCAATGATATCTGTATCCATGAGAACCATGTTGGGGTTTGCGGGAAGGAAAAGATATTCCTCAAAAACGCCGTCATCCGTATAAATAACCGAAAGTGCACTGCAGGGAGCGTCGGTTGATGCGATTGTGGGGCAGATGAGAACAGGAGTTTTGCAATAATAAGCAACAGCCTTTGAAGTGTCAAGAATCTTACCGCCGCCAATACCTATAACAAGGTCGCAGCCTTTTTCTTCCATAATCTTGATAAGTCTGTTGATTTCATTCTTTGAGCATTCTCCGTTGAAATAATCAAAAACAAGCTCGAAATCCTGACCTGCAAAGCTGCTTTCTACTGTTGCGCCGATTCTCTTGTAGCCTGAAGCGGTGATGAGAACAAGAGCTTTTTTGCCGTAACCCTTTGCATAGTCAAAAAGCTTTTTCATTTCGCCTGCGCCCTGAACATATTTGCCGGGGCTGATAAGAATTTTTGCCATTATATTTTCTCCTTTGTGTTTTTTATTTAATTTTACAATGATTATAATACCGTGTCAACACAAATAATCCTCAGACAGAGATTAACACCAAATCAAAACGTGTGAAAAATAGACATATAGAGGCTCTGAAACCCTTGGATTAATAGCGATAAGGAACCATCAGAAAACTTATCAATGTAGCTGACGGTTCAATTGTATCAATCGACTGTATCGCAGTTGAAAACGAATATGCAAATAATATGTACGAAACATCATAACTTGATTATCTCATCTATAATGAACCGACGAGCTATGTCAGATAACTGTTGAATGGTAAGATGGAATAATACTTGTGAATTGGTGTTGTCGGCAATCTTTTTTTGCTAATTCAAATAGAATTTACAACTTAAAATCCATTATATATCAATGGTTTCAGAACGGCTATTTGTCCACCTTTCACACTTTGAAGTTTCTTTTGTTTTTACTTTTCGTATGTAAATACCGCCTTAACAATAATTGTTCAAGCGTAAATTTTTATAAATTCTTTCTTGATTTCGTAAATCTGTATTCCGTGTAGAGTTCCAGACCAAGCGGCATAAGACAAAGAACAGCATAACCTGCGTAGAAAAGATAAGACATGGAAGTTATGGGAGTGATGATTATTTTCGGGTCATAGACTATTTCGGTTTGTTTAAGCATAACGCCCATTACTGTCAGCGTTATACTTGCAAACATGGCGATAACATAAGCACGGTCACGGTTATCAAACCGATAAATTGAAAACGCTTTTCTTCCGCGAAGCAGACTGCCGCGGCTCTGCATTGATTCGGATTGCAGAGAAAGAGAATCGATTATCCATGTTATCATTATTGAAAAAATACGAATGCAGTTTCGAATACGCGAAAAAATATTCCCTTGATTTATACCTCTGCCGATTCCTCGCTGTGCGGTGTTTATTTTCTTTGCCTCGTATTTAATTCTCGGCACCATTCTCAGAAGAATAGAAAGGAAAAGCGACAGTTTGGGACTTGCTTTACCGAAAAGATAAACTACCTTATCCGATGTAAATACGGAGTAAATGCAGGAAAACCATATCATTGCACCTGAAACCGTAAGACCGATTACCGCGCCGTAAATCAGCGATTCAAGTGTGATGCTGTTACCGATAAGATTTTGCTCAATAACGGTAACTCCGAAGTGATTGTATGTGCTGTAATAAAGAGCAAATGCACCCGTTAACGGCAACAAAACAGCATCAAAAATAACCGCTTTCGTACCGTTGCGTTTTATGCTGTATAAAACTGCACTCAGAAACGAGATGATGAGAAAAATGGGATGCCTGAAACAGAGCATACCGTACATTACCGATACAAAATAAATCAGGTTAACTGCAGGATGGCAAAGCTCAAATCCCATTTTCATCCTCCAGCATCCCGTATTTTTGCTTCACTCTGTCGAGCTTTTCAAGAAGCGGTTTTCCGAAAATAAACATCATAAGTGCGGTACAAAGCCCTTGACTTACATTCACGGGAAATCCCGATGCGAGAGATGCCGTTATTGTTGAAATATTTATTTCGGGCATCATAATGAAGATATGTGAAGTGTCAAGCATAGGCCCTATCCAGAATACAACCGCAAGGAATCCGAATATTGCCATAATCCAGGGCTTTTGGGGGATTTTGTTTCTGATAAACACAAATCCCGCAAGCATACCGCCTGCGCCGTAAGCCATCATCTGCCACGGCATATATGCTCCCTGACCGTAAAAAAAGTTGCTTGCAAATGCAGTTATTGCACCGGCAACAAATCCTGCTTCGGGTCCGAAAGCGATACCTGTAAGCATAATTATTGCAAACGCCGCCTTGAAATGGGGAATGGGGATTGCGACTCTGCCGATGACCGCAAGGGCAATCATAACCGCGAGAACAACAAGCTCTCTTGCCTGCGGTTTTCTTCTTTCAAACACCATAAAGAACGGAACGGCAAGCTCAATTATGATAAGAACACCCGTTATGTAGTAGCCTTTTCCGGGAAGTTTGTCTCCTAAAAATAAGGTCAACGGAATAAGTGCAAGGAACACTATGAGCATTGCGAAGTTTGATTTTTTCATGCTGTTCCTCCCTTGTTTTTGCGATAAAGCTCAACAACATTTTCTGCAGTAACGGCATTTTTGAATATGTGTTTGCTCATACGGCTTGCCGCCGTTGTGTAGAAGCTGTTGCCGCCGAAGAAGTTCTGCGGTGTGTCGGTTGTAAGCACCTGACCGTCAAAGAACATACTCACTCTGTCTGCATATTTTGCACAGAATTCAACATCGTGCGACACCATAAGAATTGTTATGCCTTGACTTTTGAGCTTGTTGAGAACAGTTGCGAATGTTTCTTTGAAAAAGCTGTCCATACCCTTTGTCGGTTCATCAAGAAGAAGGATTTTCGGCTCGGTGAGAAGAACCTTTGCAAGCGCAACTCTCTGCTGTTCGCCGCCCGATAAATCATAAGGATGGTTGTTCATAAGCTCTGTTATTTGGCAGATTTCTGCAATTTCATTTATCTTATTTTTATTCTTCGTCATTTCCTCAAGGTCTTCACGAACAGTTTTTTTCACGAACAGACTTTTCGGATCCTGGGGTAACATTGAAATGCAGTTTCTGAAAAGCTCACCCGATTTGAATTTGTTGACGGGTTTGCCGAAAACCTTGATTTTGCCGCGGTAGGGCTTACAGATTCCGCAAATTGCTTTCAGCGTTGTGGATTTGCCTGCACCGTTACCGCCGACTATTGCGGAAATACTTCCCTTTGGAATTTCAAGGCTGACACCTCTGAGAATATCGGGGGCGTCTTTTTCATATCTGAACCATAATTCTTTGAGCGACAATGCAGGATTTTCAATATCATCATCAATGTTTTTGCAGGGAATTTCTTTGATTTGAGGTTCGGTTTCAAACTCTTTATTGAGCCACGCTCTGCCTTCTCTGACGGTCAGAGGACAATCTCCGTTGCCGTTTGAGTTATAGAAAACGCGAACGGGTGTTGGCATTGCGGTAAACATCGGATTGCTTTGTTCGCAGAGAAGTCTGCCAATGTTTCTCGGTGAGTCATCGGCGATGATTTTACCCGAATCCATAACAACCGCTCTGTCGGCATAGGGGAAAATATCCTCTAAACGGTGCTCGGTTATGATAACGGTTGTGCCGAGCTCGGTGTTGATTTTTCGAACGGTATTAAGAAAATCCGATGCAGCGATGGGGTCGAGCTGGCTTGTGGGTTCATCGAGAATGAGAACTTCGGGCTGCATCGCCATAATTGAAGCAAGGTTAAGAAGCTGTTTCTGACCGCCCGAAAGAACGGCAACATCTCTGTGGAACCAATCCTGAATGCCGAAATAACAAGCCATTTCAGCAACACGGGAACGCATTGTTTTCTGATCGCAGCCGAGGCTTTCAAGACCGAATGCAAGCTCGTGCCAGACTTTGTCCGTCACAATCTGGTCATCGGGATTCTGCATGACATATCCGATTTTTGATGATTGTTCACGGTTGTCAACATCTTTTAAATTGATTCCGTTGAAATATATTTCTCCGCTTCTTTTTCCGTGGGGAGTGAGAACGGTTTTGAGATGTCGGAGAAGGGTTGTTTTTCCGCTTCCCGATTTTCCGCAGAGAACAATATATTCACCTTTTTCTATTTTGAGCGATACATTATCAAGTGACTTTTTATCTTTTGAGGTCGGATATGAAAAAGTTAAATTTTCGATTTTGAAATTTTCCATTGTATAACCTCCTTGATGTGAAGTGATGTCGGAATAAGAAGATATCCGAGATATGCGATAAATCCGATTATGTTAAAACCGTCTATCGGTGTAATGTTTCTTTCGGGCAAAAATTCCGCATTCATTCCGCCGTTTGCGGCAAAAAAGATTATAATACCGAGTAAGACGAACATAACAAATGTTAATACCCAATCGGTTTTTGTCATTCGGTAAACCATAAAGCTTGTCCGCTTTGATGTGCCGTAGCCTCTTGAACGCATTGAATCGCTTGTTGTGATGCTGCCTTCAAGCGCCCACGAGGTGAGAACTCCGATAACGGTCATTCCCGAACCGAGTTTATCTTTCAGGGATGATTTCTCCGCCGTTCCTTTGCCGATTGAACTTCTCACACCGATAATCTGCTTTGCTTTCTGCAAAAGATTCGGTATCATACGGAATACCATAACGAGAAGCAGAGACAATGACGGCGCGAGATTGCCAAAAAGGCAGGTGAATTTATCGCCTGTCAGGACTTTCCCGTAGCATCCGAACCACAGAATCATCAGCACAAACGTTGCCGCAACGGCTATTCCGTAAATGAGAGCCTCAAGGGTATAAGGTCTGTCGAAATATGTAAAAAGAACCGTTACGCCTCTTGTGTTCACAATCGGATTGAAAAGCGTAATGAATATGAAAAGCGGTATCATCAATGTTATATTTTTGATTCCTTTTCTGCCGTTTAGAAAAAAGTAATACACTCCGCTTGCAAATATGCCTGCAAGCAGATAAACGGGGTGCTGCAGAAGAACACCGAAAGCTATTGCTCCGATGAAAAACAGCAGATTCACCGCAGGATGAAGTTTTGAGAATGAATCCTGATACATATTACTCCCATCGTTCTGCACCGACGTCTTCGCCGAGTCCGTTGCAGGTGTAGCACCAGACGATTTTTTCACCGCCCGTTAAATAATAGCTTGAACAGCCGTAATTCGGGAACCAACCGTTCACTTTATACATCCATCCCGATTCACTTCCGCAGTCGAATTCATAAAGATTGTTTATCCCTTCAATATAATAGCTGTCATACATAGGTGTCCAGCTATATTCTATCGGAATATTGTACTGTTTGCAAACCTTGTTCAGAACATCAAATACGGTTTCTCCCTCTTCAAATTCAACCGTTATCTCTCTGAGGATAACTCCGTTATCGGGAACATACGGTGCTTTTGCAGGGTCGAGATTATCCATATTATTGAGAATTGTGTCACAGCGGATTGTGATTGTGCAAGTATGCTTTACTTTTGTTGTTTCAACGGGTTTGGTAGTTTTTGTGGCTGCAGGTTTGGTTGTGGTCGGTTTTGCGGTTGTGGGTTTGTTTGCAGTTGGTTTTGTTGTTTCGGGTTCGGTTGTTGCTTTTTCTGTGGTCGTCTGTGTTCTGGATGTTGTCGGTATTGCGGTTGATTCGGCAACTGTTGCCGCAGGCTCTTCTTTTTTCGTGATTGATGATGTTGTTTCTTCTTCAGTCGTTTTTTCGGGATGAGTTGATGCTTCGGCTTCTGCTGTATTGCCGACTGTTATTGTTTCGCCTGAACCGTGTATCTGTTCCCATCGTTCATTTTCGAGTTTATCCAGATCATCATTTGAGAAAACAAGAGTTTTTGTTTCGTTGGCTTTGCGCATTTGCGAAATATTAAAATCGTTAAGGCTTTTAACAGAGAAGCTTCTTACGGATTCCTTATCGCCAATCCATTCAAGCATCTGTCCTTCATTTGCTTCACCGACAGAGCCTTGATAAACGCTGATACTCTGCGCACCTTTTCGAACACTTAAGCTTGCAACGGCATTATTGATTTCGGTTTGCTTTTCTGCAAATTCAAATGAAACAGAACCGCTTGTGTTAACAAAAGCTTCGCCGAAACTAACTTTAAGGGCAAATTCATTGGAATCGGGATTTATGATTTCAGCATCGGCATTCTGACCGAGGACAATATAGTTTTCACCCAAAGCAATTCTTACGGTTGCACCGGGATCACAGGTTATTTTATCTCCTTTGCGGAGAACGGTTTCATCCGTTGTTGCATAGGCAGCTCCGTCACGCTGCAAAGTTATGATGCCGCGAAAATCCGTAAGAACGGCGGTTTTTTCATCGGATTTGTCAAACCAACCCTTGATATGACCGACGCCAAGGATACCGGCTGCCGCAATAGCAATAATGACAGCGACCATCACTGTATTTGCTATTTTCTTCTTTTTCATAAAATTGCCTCCTGACGGTATATATAAAAGTTTTATAAACCGAATTATTTTCGAAGTAAGGGGGTCGGCTGCTGTGTTTCAACAACAGCCGACCGGGTTAATAATCAAAACGAGAATACGCTTTTAACAAGAGAAATTATCCAATTGAATATTTTTATAAACCAATTGATAATCTTTTCAAAGAGACTGAGTTCCTTTTCGTTTGACAGTTCATTAAACTCTGATTCTGCGGATGTGAGAGTTTCATAGTTTTCAACAAGTGCTTTCTGTTCGTCTGTAAGAGCATCGTAAGCAGCTCTTGCTTCTTCAATAGCTGATTTGCTTTCTGCAGTAACAGTTCCGATAGCAGAAATCATGGTTTCAACTGCATCGGCAGCTTTTTCATCTTTTGTGTAAATATCAACATCGCTCATATCATAAAGTGATGTTTTGCCGTCAAGGAAACGAAAATATGATGCCAGCGCATACTGGGCCTGCTCTGTTGCCATACCGTTTGTGCCCGCATCGGGAATATGAGCAAATCCGCCGCCTTCAACAGCAAACAGACACATTGCATCAACAACGGAAACACCGTTCTTTACAAAGCGGGGATTTGTTTCGGGATTGATACCGAGCGCGGTCAATGCAACGATAACCTGTGCGCAGGATTCACTGCAAATACCGTCAATTGAACCGAATCCGCCGTTATCATACTGCTTTTCCGAAAGGCAGATAATTGCTTTGTCAATCGCAGCTTTGACTTTGGCATTTGTTTCGTAATACGGAGCAAGTGACTGAATTGCCATACCCGTCATATCGGGGTCGGCAACTTTGCCCGAAAGTGCCCAGCCGCCGTCCTCAAGCTGTTTTTCAAGAATATAAGCAATAATCTTCTCGCGGGTAGCCTGCTCGGTTGCAGCCGCATTAATGGGAATTTCATAGCCGTGGCAGTCAAATGCAATCAATGCCCAGATTGGACCGTTGATACCCTGCTTTTTCAGATATGTCATATCGGTCAGACCCATAAGAAGATTATGACCGTCAACATCGGTTACATCATAGCCTGCCGAGGTAAGAGCGAGAATAACTCGTGAATTATCTGTTGACTTTGCTCTGTGGAGCTGCTCTTTATCGTTGATGTTTTCTTTTACATAATTAACAACATTTTCGTAATAGCCATCGGGACAACCGTAGCCTGAACGGGTAAGGTCAATTACCATCCATTCGCCGCCGGTTGAGCCGACATAAGGCGTGCCGAGAGCATTGATATACGCTCCCGTTGCTTCATAAATAGCTTTATGGTCAGCTTTTGAGGCTTCTGCAAGCAAGGCTGCGAAAGCATTCTCCGCATCGGTTAAAACCGAATAATTTTCTACAAGATTTTTCTGCGAATCGGTGAGTGCATCGTATGCTTCACGGGCTGCATAAATCTTTTTGTAATTAAAAATATTTACCGTGCCTATGGCTGAAATCTGTTCTTCAACAGTATTGGCATATATGAAATCGGTATTATCTTTTACCTTTACTGTTGCAAACGCAGGTGCGGAAACAATATCTTCAGGATTTTCCATACCGTAACCGCCGTCAGTCCACACATACCATGTTCCGCCTGAGGGGAACGAAATATTTACAAATCCGTTATCGTCTGTGGCTGTGCTGCCTGTGGGAACACCGTAAGCTGTTCCGTAATAGACGGTATAACCGATTTCAGGGTCAAATGCCGCAGCTCCGTCATTCATCCAGTCTGAATAACTGCGAACCAAACCAAGCTCAAGTTCTTCATTAATGGAAGTGTTATATGTATGATTGAGATTTCCTTGTGAATCGGTAAAGTAATGGAATCCTGTTGTGCTGTCACCCCAGAATGCCCAGCTTGTGTAGTGCGCAATATTCAGAAAGTCGCCGTCGTTGAGGACGATCTGGTCTGCGGTCAGACCCCAACCGTCAACTGCGGGATATGCACCGTTAAGATCATATCGGAGGTTCTCATCGGAGAAACCGAAAAGACCGCCTGCAAAATAAATGCTTCCTGCACTGCCCGTGACATAAACATCCGACCAGTTAAGTCCCAAAACCGCTTCGTGAACATAGATATAGAGATGAAGTGCGGTGAGTTCATAGTTTCCGTCACCGTCTGCATCGTAAAGATAATCGCCGTAGCCGTATGCTTCAAGGTCAATCTCTGCGATTTCATCCAAAGTTACGGGATAGAAAGCCATTGGAGTGCCGTTGCTGTCGGTTACAAACTGACTGTCATTGCTGATTGAAATATAAACTGTATCGGGTTCGCTCGCCGATACTGTTAAGGGTATTGCGGTTAAAATCATCGCAAGAATGATAAATATACTGATAATTTTTTTAGTCATTACCGTTTGTCTCCTTTTTGAAAGCTGTCTGTTGTTTTTTCTTCTTTTTATTTTTTGAGGGCATTATCTTCGGTTCTTTCAACCCTGCCGACTCCAAAGCTCTCGGCCACGGACCCAAAAAGGCTTTGATGCGTGATAAAGTCACCACATCAAAATCATCCTTTTTCGGGAGCCTGCCAAGCTCCTTGTTTTTTTCTCGCAGTTGCTCCATTGCCCACTGCTTCTTTTCCTCAGTTATCACATTTTCACCTCACAAAAAACAAAACTCTTTCAACCGGAAACAGGTTGAAAGAGTACAACAGACATATCAAAAGGTTGGCAACACGGCATTATTATTACCAATAAACAGTCCTCGGATACTGTGCTTTTTCAGGTAATAAAAAAAGAATGCACGATTTCAAATGCCTTATCAGCTTTTGAATAATCGGTTGCACTCTTCTCACCAAAGTTGTGTTTTAACCTAAAAAAGACACGGCAGGTGTTCTGACTTTATAAAGCATAAACTCTGCTTCAAATACAGTAATGGCGGTTGTTCAGGATTCGAACCTGATTTCCCTTTTGATTTACTCAGCGTACAACTTTTCAAACCGTATCTTATCAATTCATATTCAATTGCATATTATTATAACCTCATTTGCTGATGTTGTCAAGGAGCAAAAAATCACATCTTGACATAGAAAAAGATAATATAAAATCTTTGTTATAAAAACGTTTTATTTTTTGCCATTTTTCGAAAAAAATTCGTTCTGTTTCGCTCCTTTATAAGTGGGGGGATAAAAATTCTTCGTAATAAGCAAGAAAACTGTTTCCGAATATAAAAAGAGCTATACAATTTGCTTCAATGCAAGCTGTATTGCTCTCGTTGTTATCTCATTTCCGATAACGGAGTCTAGTCTTGTACTGTTTCGCAGATATTCTTCCATCTTACCGCTGAGTAGAAATCTGACATAACTCATCGGTTCGTTGTAGATGAGATAATCAAGTTCGGATGTTTCGTACATATTGTTTGCATATTCGTTTTCAACAGCAATGCAGTCAATTGACACCATAGAACCGTCGGCAAGTTTAACTTCAACGCAGGCGGTGTCGATGTTAAATTCACAGGTTTTAATTCGATTTGTCATTGATACCCCCCTTTTTTAAACGGTTAAATCCGTTGATATATAAGGCTTATACTGCAAGAGCCACTTCGTATGTAATCACCTTGCTGTGGCCGTCAAGCCAACGGTAATTGCGGGTAATTTTCATAGTTCGAACGGGACATTTATTCTTAACCATACCTGCTTCCTTGGAAGTGAGGTCGCCGTTGTAACCCTGCTTAAGGTTAACGCCAACTTCTTTTGATGTTCAATCACATCTTAATTTTGGCGTTTTCATTCTTATTTAGAATAAAAGCGGCATTTTCTCGCAAAAAAGTCCTTAACCGGCTTCTCTGCCATCAAACTCAGAATTTTCCGCATCATTCCAATATTTCATTTCTTCATCTGCAATATTTCCGATAAAACGATAGTAGATTTTTATTTTCTGCTTGTAAGGAATTTTGTGACTCGCTACCGTGTATCCCGGCGGTAAAATTTTCTCACCAATTTCGATGCGTTCAATAAAAGTTCTTACAACATCTTCTGTAAGCTCATCAATATGTGTAAATCTCTTTACAAGTTTAAAAAAAGCATCATAAGCATCTTTTATATCATCTTCCTCGGTTCTATTAGCCTTCAGCTTTTCAATCTTAACTTTTATGGATTTGGTTTCGTCAATCAAATCCTTTACCATTCGGGCAAGACGATCATCATCAATTATTCCTTGTGCATTATCGTTATATAATTTTCCGATAATTTTATCTATCTCCGACAGTCTTTTTTCCATAGCAGCTAATTGAGCTTCAGCACCTTCATAAACCATATTGTCAGCAACGCTTTTTATCGCTGCTTTTGTGATTTCATCCATATCAGATTCATCTAAACGCAAAAACTGATTCAACTCACAACGGACAACTTCAAGCAAATCAGAATATCTTATTCTTGCTCCGTGTTCGCATTTTTTTGATGCTGACCTTTGGGGTATATTATTGCAAGCAAGATACCAATACTTCTCACGTTCACCTTTGTAAACTGAACCTGCCGAACACATTGCTGTTCCGCAATTTTCGCAAAACACCAAACCATTAAATATACTCTTTCGACATCTCGGATTATCAGACCACGCCTTTGTGTTCATACCCATATACATTTGAGCCTTTTCAAAGTCTTCTTCTGTAACAAGAGGTTGGTGAGTGTTTTTAGTTACTACCCATTCTTCTTCCGGAAGATTAACTTTCATTTTGGATTTAATACTCGCTCTTTTGCTTTTGCCCAAAACAGTATGACCCAAATATACACGATTTTTTAAAATCCTTTTAACCGTCGTATGATTCCAAACATCGGTTGCTCTTGAAGCCCCCTTATCGCTAAACTCATCACGGTATAACACACGATATTTCAAAGGTGTTATATACTTTTCTTCTGTAAGTTGGTTTGCAATAGAGTGGGCTGATTTTCCTTCAACAGCAAGTCTGAAAATATACTGAACAATGGGTGCTGTCCTTTCATCAGGTACAAGAACATCTCTGTTTCGTGTGTCTTTTTTATATCCAAACGGAGGACAAGCACAATATTCGCCTCTTTGCCGTTTGCTTTCCATTACCTGCTTGATTTTTCTTGAAGTATCTCGTAAATAAACATCATTCATTGCCAATTTGAATGGCATCATCATATTGTCTTTTTGAGAATCAAAATCATCGCCAATAGCAATAAACTGTATACCATGTTCAGGAAAATAGGTTTCAGCATAATATCCTGATTCAACCATATCTCTGCCTAATCTTGATAAATCTTTTGTTATTACAGTATTAACAGTTCCGCCTTTTAGGTGTTGAAGCATTTTTTGAAAGCCGGGTCTCTCAAAATTTGAGCCACTATAACCATCATCAACAAATTCTCTTGCAATAATAATACCGTTTCTTTCGCAATAGTCTTCAACTAATTTTCTTTGATTTATAATACTTTCTGATTCTTCAGATAATTTTTGCTTTTTACCAATGTTTCTTTCATCTTCAACAGATAACCTGTAATAAACATCAGCAATTCTTAATGTGGTTCCAATAATGTACCTCCTTCGGGGGAACCTGTGAAATACATATTTGAATAAATAGCTTTGCTCAAATTATATCACAAGTTCTCTTTCACAACAACTATGGGAAGTTAATTCTTTGTTAGTAATTATTTCCTTTATCAAGTCATTGACGGTTTTAACTGTTCCAAACGAGCGTTCAACAATATAACAACCGCCATCAATATTATACTCATTCATATATTTCTTGGTTTCCATTACCATTACTGCACCTCCGTTTTTATCTTTACCGTTTATGCCTTCTTTACACAAATTTTGATAAAATCAAAGGCGCAGTAATATGTTGAGTTTATCAGCACATTACTCTGCCTTTGAAATCAAATATTAGATACGCTTCATTGATCGGCTGTGATTTGCTAAATCACTCTCGTTCATTAACCCTCCGATTTACTTACGAAGCCTCTCACTCTACTCAGCCATAATACTATGACCTTTCACAATGGGGAGTATCCACTTTCCGCTGTCATCGCTCAATCGGCAGCAACCGATTTATTTGCCGTGATATTTGTCGCTCACTTATCAGGTCTTGGCGTATCACGCAGACGGCTATTTCGGAAAGTTCGTTGCCGTGAAGCTATTCTGTTTTCAAGGTTCAATATTTTTCTTTATATCATTTCTCCTTATGGTTGAGATGAAAGGTTTCCTTTTCATGTTCAATGGAGGAGAAGGCAGATATCTATTTAGGTCTGGCAAAATCAATTAAAATAGTATGTAGTTCTGAAATATTAGGCGGTAATCTATCAATTATATCCCGAATGGCTTTCTCTTGCTTATCTGACAAATAATTGTTTGATATATACTCTTTCTTTTTATAAAAACAACCTTTTTCAAAATAAACTCCGCCTGCCGGACCTCTTACAGTATAAATAGGAGAATACTCAATCAAAATTCTGATATCTCTCATTATGGTGTATCGACTAACCCCAAACTCATCAGCCAAATTAGCGATCGTATCAAAACGTCGAACACTTAAAATCTCAAGAATCTTCTCTTGTCGCTTTGATGAATTTGAAATAGCCATACACCTCCTCTCCTATTGCTGTAAATGAAGCGTAAACTTTATTAGTTGCAAACTTTTCAACAAATGTCAAAAAGTTAAAGTTTCGTTCATGAATTGTTTACATTTTCAAAAAAGAGAAAAGCCAACAACAGACACCCTTCTGAACAAGAAGTTGTCTATCGCTGACTTTTTAAAAATCACATTATTAAATTGAATGTTTTTAACTCTGTCTATTCCTTGAATTTTTTGATATGATTAAAATAAGTGTACCCACAAAACAGTAAGGAGTAGATATTAATGGTTAATCTGTCAAAACAAATCAAAGGATATATTAATTTCTGTGAATGTATGAAAGGTGTTTCAGAAAAAACCAAAGCAGCATACCAAACCGATTTAAAACAATTCAGAGGTTGGCACGGCAATGATTATGAATGGTGCAACAAACCGGTAATATTGGACTTTATCAGTTTTGCTTATAAAACCTATAAACCACGAACAGCAAAAAGGAAAATTGCCAGTTTAAAAGCATTCTTTCATTACTTAGAAACAGAAGAAATTATTGAGTATGATCCTTTTCACAAAATAAACTACAAAAGGAAAGAAGCTCTGATTCTTCCCAGAACATTTCCATCAAGTGTGCTTTCAAAAATCCTAAACTATGCCTATACTTCTTTTAATTCAAATTCAATTAATGAATATCAAAGAAAGAATATATCAAGAGATATAGCTGTGTTTGAACTACTCTTTGCTTCTGGAGTTAGAGTCGGAGAACTATGTTCATTAAAGAGCTACGATGTTGACATAAAACAAAAGCTAATCAAAGTAAACGGCAAAGGAAATCGAGAAAGATATATTCAAATAACTAATCCAAGTGTTTTGAAAGCTTTAAGGCTTTATAAAAACAACTTTTCAAAAAGCATAGATGAAACAGGATATTTCTTTATAAACAACAGAGGACGAAAACTTCAAGAACAATCTGTTCGTTGTATTATAAATAAATATGTCAACAAAACAGGTGTTGAAATCCATATTACACCGCATATGTTCAGACATACCGTAGCTACTATGCTTACCGAGGAAGATGTTGACATCAGATACATACAAGAACTTCTTGGACATAGTTCAATACAAACAACCCAGATTTATACTCATATAAGTCTATCGGCTCAAAAGAAAATACTATCCAAAAAACATCCTAGAAATAAAATACATATTAACATCTAATTCCTTATAGTCGCCAACATT